>JAQQAL010000024.1 GCA_028532855.1 Candidatus Thalassospirochaeta sargassi | reverse complement strand
CCACCGCCAGTGTATTTTCTTCGATCTTTATTGAAAACGGGAAATTATTGTCTTCAAAATCAATATGCCTGTTAGTCCACTTCGTATCCTCTTCAATTACAGGCAAATCATCTGTGCGTTCAAAAATGTAATCAAAAAATCTTTTTTTCAAATACACCTGGTAGAACGAAAACCGCTTCATCACTTTCTCAAGCGCAGCTGTAAGCTTTACCTTATCTATCGGTTTTTTTAGATTTACGGCAATTCTGGACATTGTCGTCTCTTTATGTGAGTAAATCGAAACAAATATTTGAGCAGCATTATCTACAGGTATAAATTTGGGAACTGAATCAGTCATTTTTCTTCCTTACTGTTAATCTTGTCAATGACGGCAACAGCAGTATTGTCGACAGACAGGCAGTTAATAATGTGAATACTATTAACAGACCGAAATATTTTATCGGCTGAAATTGGGCAAAAGCCAGAAATATCAATCCAGCCACAATTGATAACGTTGTAATAACAATGGGTCTTCCGGCATGAAGCAGGGTCTGCTGCACAGCTTCAGCAGCATCATCTGATTCAGCCTGATACTTTTTATGCTGGAGCAGAAAATGTATAGCATCATCCACCCCTACTCCTATTGTTAAACAGGATACCATGATAGTCGTCATATCAAGCGGTATACCGAAGATAACCATAAGAATCATACTGCAGCAGATCCCCATCAGGAGGGGAACTATAGTCAAAAGTCCCTTCACGACAGAACGGAAGGTAATAGCTCCGGTTATTGCTATCAGAATCAGTGCTGCGAGGGTCGACACAAGAAAGTCACGCCTCATCTGATCTGAGAGTTTTAAAAACCCTAGACTCGATCCCTCAAGCTCCCACTCCGTTGTTTCAAGCAGACCAGCATTGAGCATAGTGAACAGCTGTTCTTTTAGCTGCCTTGTGTCTTTCTCGTCGACAGGCATCATATCAGCCGCGTTGAAAACACGAATAGTTATCTTCATCTCGGAAAAATCTTCCGCAGCGTAGACGTTTCCCTCATCCACCGTCTTGAATATTCTTGAGACAAACCTGTTCAGGCCTTTCGAACTGAAATTATTATCCATTCCAGTCATTATCCCCGAGGCATATTCAAGATACTGCGGGAATGAAAATATATAACTTATGTTAGGATTAGCAGCAAGCTGCTGCTCAATTTTATTTACATTTTCAAGCACATCCTGACTCAGAAAATAATCTTCTTCCTGCCCTTTAAGCTTGATTTCCAGCTCTTCATATCCGCCCATCTCACCTAAAAAGTTATTCAGATTCACGATAACAGGAGATGATGAGGGAAAATACTTCGATGGGCTTGTATTAAATTCAAGTCGGGGCGTAATAAAAATAAACAGAACAATCACTGCTGCTATTACAATTACCGTCAATCTTCCTGCTTTTGCAATACCCGGCCCGAAACGCCTTAGAAATCTTGAAAGCGGATCATTATTCAGCGCCTTGAGCCTTTTCAGTTTAGGAATCTTCTGCAGTGAAAGAAACGCGGGAAGAAGGGTCACGGAGAGGACCGCCGAAAAGAAAATACCTAAAGCCGTTGCGATTGCAAATTCACGAGTCTGACTAATGGTTGCAAGCAGAAGACTTGCAAGACCAATCAGGGTTGTAAGCGAGGCAAGCATTACCGTACCGCTTATACCGCTGACAGAATCGATTATCATTTTCTTTTTGTCTTTACCTGCACCCTTTGAAGCTTCATTGTAATATGCATTCATCACATGGATGCTATACGAGGAACCCAAAGTTAAAATAAGCGGCGGCGAAAGAATGCTGACCATCGTAAGCTCAAAACCTGCAAGGGACATTATACCCAATGACACGACCATTCCGCTTAAAACCAGCAGAATCGGTAGAAATACTGCACGCTTTGATCTGAAGCCGATAAAGTAACTGATAAGAATTGTTATTATTACAAAAATAAGCAGTTTAGCAAAGTCAGTAGTAAGAAATCTTTCGGTTTCAGCTGAAAAAGGTGAGGTTCCGGTTACTGAAACCTCAAGCGACTGCTCAAGCGGTTCGATTATTCTATCAACAGCCTCCATCTGAGCGAGATAAGCATCGGATTTTTCTACCATCAGGTAGTAAGCCAGGGCGTCGCTATCTTCTGAAACCACCGCACCTTTTGCAAAACGTGAAGCTTCCAGCCTGTTCTTGAATACCTCCAGCTCTTCCGGAGTTGCCGGCGCGTGCCCTCCCGGCGACATCGAGACAGCCATAAGCCTTGCACCAGCCTTCTCAATTGTCATCATTGAAAAAGGATCGACAGTATCCAGAACAGGCAGCTTTTCGGAGATCTCCTGAACCGTAGCCTCCAACAACTGCAAATTTTCTACAGTATACAAATTATCGCCTTTTACCATAATCAGCAGCAGATCTGAGGCAGCGACGGACTCATCTCCGGAGCCAAACCCGTCTATCTCTTCGGGCAGCAGACTTGCCACATCTGCCTGTATTTTAAGACTGCCAAGCGGCAGGGCAAAAACAATCGTTATTGCCAGAACGCCGATTATTATTATCCAAGGATGGTTTACACTGAATTTCACTAAGGGGCGGGTATTAAACATGGAAGTATAGTATCGAATTATATGAAAAGTTGCAATTTGGATGTGATGATTTACTGAGGTTTAGAAGGGGTAATTTTCGTTGTAGTATTCTACGAAATCATCTGGTCTGTAACCGGACGCATACCAGATATATGCTGCTGCAGGTGCAACAGTTCCAATTGTAGTTCCAATCGTAATCAACCCCATACTGAGCTCATACATATCCGTGTCAATCAGAACCAGAAGCGTGGAAAGCATGGCTCCTCCGAATCCTCCAAGGAAACCTGACCAGCCCGCAATCTTTGCCTTGCGTTTCCTGTCAAGATACTTCTCGCCAGCGTTTATTAATTCCGTCTCATGCGGGTAAAACGCCATAACATCCTCAACAAATTCGTTGAATGGTCCCCACTCGCCGTCATTGCTGTAGATCTCACCGTTCCAGAAATAATCTCTCTTTTTATTATCATAGACTATTTCCAGTTTGTCCGATCCGAATTCAATCCGTTCTTCATCCATCGAGTATTCTGCACCGGTATATTTTTTATTCTCCTCAAAACCGATTTTCTGCTCGTCTTCAATACCAAATAGTTCAGTTAAAATATCAACTGAACCATTAAGAATTTCATTAAAATCATCGTATCGCATGGTAACCGCACGGAATTCCTCAGCACTACGCATATCGACATGGCATAAATTTACTACAAACTGACTATTCATCATCCCGATTCCGCCGGTTACTATTTCATCTGCAGCTAAGTATCGGCCTGCTTCAAGCTGACATTCCAAAGTTAAACATCCGGATATAAACCTGGTTTTTTTTAGAAGATTTTTCCTGCTTAGCCTGTCAATTACGTTATAATCTCCGGAACCTGCGATTATCTCGGTTAAAACATCAGAATACTTATTTATCTCAGCTTCAGAAACACCCATTCCGGCCAAATCCATGACGGTTATAGTCGCCTGAGTTTGGGACCAGCCGTTTGCTGCAATGATAATGAATATCAAAAGGAATGATGTTTTTTTCAAATTGACCTCTAAATTTCCAAACAAGCAAAATTCGAGATTTATTATCCGTCAGAATACACTGTTTATCAACTTATATTTTTCAAATTTTTTTTGAAAAAAAAAGACCGCGGCAAAACCACGGTCTTTTAAAAGCGAATTACAACTATAAAACTACTCTTCCCTCACAGCCCTGATGGCGTAGGTGATTATTTCCTTTCCGGCAACACTTACCTTAAGCAGGGTATTTTCCTCTTCAAGGTACGGAATTGTAATAAGGCCGCCGGCATGCTTCATGCTGAACAGTTCCTTCCGTTCTCCGTCGGGGGTGATTGCCGCAACATCAAGTGTAACCGGCACCTGATAATCAGGCAGGGTTCGCTCGAGTATACCGAAAACATAGCCCTCAGGAGGATTGTCCGGCGCAGCAATAACAAACTGCATAATTGTATCATTCGGTACTACAGCGTCAGCTGCCGGAGACTGACTTACAACCGTACCCGGCACATCGTTTCGACCTGCCGGCTTCGTTGTGAATACAAAACGGATATTTGATTTTGCCACGCTTTCGAGTACCTCGCCGAATGTAAGATCAGTATAATCGAGAACCTTACGGTTCTGACCCATCGGACCCTTACTGACTACAAGTTCAATCTCCGTAGCGGCGGTAATATCAGTGCCGGGTTCCGGGCGCTGAGCAAGGATAGTACCTGTGGCGGCATTATCGTAGACCCTTGTTACAGGCTCCTTTATTGAAAGCAGCGGCCCGTAGATAGAGACCATACTTTTTATATGGGCCTCCAGGTCATTAATGTTCCATCCGACATAGTCGTCGAGCTTTTCGACGGCTGAGCCCTTACTGACCTTCAGCACAACCCGTGAGCCGGCCCGGACGCTTGTTCCGGGTGCGGGATCCTGCCCCACAACAAGTCCTTTGTCTTCAATATTCTGCGTATAGCGCAGCTGAACACTGGAATATAGAGCCTTTTCCTCAAGCTCGACCAGCGCGTTTTCAATCTCTATACCGGTTATATCCGGCACCATCGTCTGTTCAACTCCTTTTAAACTGAGGAAAAAGGTAGTCAAACCGGCAATAATCATTATTATAATTGTTCCAATGGCAAAGACCATAAAGGTTCGGTAGAACCTTCTGTCCGGATCGGTGTTGCCTCCGAATAACAGGTTTTTCAATTTCTCACCAAGCGGTCCCACTATTAACCTCCAAGTATAGCGCCCTTAAAATCCTTTACTCCATTCATAAAAGATTTCCAGTCAAGCGCCTTCTTCGACTGAAGCTGCAGTTTCTGCGCTGACAGAACTCCATCCCCGGTCTGTATAAGAATACCGTCTTTTTTATCTGAGCCAATTACCGTTCCTGCCGGAGCGGTTGATTCAGTTTCTGAATTATATACTGTTGCATGAATAATATTAAGTTTCCTTTCGCCGAAATATGTAAATATTCCAGGCCAGGGAGTAAAGGCCCTCAAACGTCTTTCAATTGCTGATGCAGATTCATTCCAGTCAATCTCCCCGTCCGACTTGTTTATGTATGAACAGTAAGTTGCTTCATCAGGGTTCTGCTCCCATTCTTCAGATGTCCCGTTTTCAATTTTTGTAATAGTCTCTGAAAGTAATTCAGCACCCCTAAGTGCAAAATAGGAGGTTAAAGATTCTCCTGTTTCATCACCTTTATAGGTATATCTTTCCTGTCTCAGAATAGCACCGCTATCCATCTTCAAAGCGAGTCTCTGAATACTAACCCCGCTCTCTGCATCACCGCTTAGAAGTGCAGACTGAATGGGACTGGCACCGCGATATTTAGGCAGAAGAGACGGATGAACATTCAGACCGCCCTGCGGAAAGATGTCTATGAAATCCTTTTTAAAAATCTTGCCGAATGCGACAACAGCCAGGATATCTGCTCCAAGGGCCTTCACCTCGTCTATAAAGGCTTTATCAAGAACCTCGGGCTGAAATGTTTTGATACCCAGATCATCTGCTTCAAGCTTAATCGGACAGCAGGCAATCTCCCGTCCCCGGCCGCAGCCTCTGTCAGGATTAGTTAAAACACCTACAATTTCATGGTCCCTATGCAGACGCTCCAGGGCGGGCACAGCTATACCGGGTGTACCTGCAAAAAACACCTTCATCAGTTATTGTCCGTTCTTTCTTGCGTACTGCTTAAGCAGTCTTTCGCGTTTTTTCTCGTTCAGCCTGTCGATAAAGAGCTTTCCACGCAGATGATCGTACTCATGCTGTATGACTCTGGCCAGAATTCCAGTAGCATCGAGCGTAAAAGGTTTCCCCTTCTCATTCCACGCCTGAATCTGGATTTCTTCCGGTCTCATGACATCAGCATAAATACCCGGAACACTCAGACACCCCTCTTCATAAGGTACAAGATCATTTGACGTCATAATAATCTCGGGATTTATAAAAACTCGCGGAATATCGCCCTGAGCATGGGTAACAAACAGCCTCAGCTGCTCATTTACCTGAGGACCTGCAAGACCGATGCCTTTATGAACAACCAGAGAATCGATCATTTCCTGTGTGAGTCGTACTATTCTTTCATCAATATCAGCTACAGTAGCAGCCTGCTTATATAAGATTTCTTCTTCGTTTGAACCTATAGTAACTACATCTATCATATTAATATAATACTATTTATATCGCCGGATGAAAAGTATTACCGAACATTGATTCATTCCAAAAAACTACAGCAGATTTACAGGATCTACATCAGCCTCAAGATAAACCCCGGACGGGGGTGTAAATTGACTGAGCGCACCCCGAAAAAGCGAATGTACCAGCCTGAAATTATCCGTTCTAATAATAATCTGAAACCTGTAGTTGCCCGATATCATTGAAAGCGGACATTCCGCAGGACCAAGGACCTCAGTCCCTGACTCCTTCGGCAGTATTTCTGTATCAAACCTGGCAGCGAAGTTTTCTGCCGCTGAGGCGGTCCGCTCTGCGTTCTTACCGCGGAAAACAAGCCTGAACAGCCTGCCGAATGGAGGAAACTCAAGTGCGCGACGGATTTCTATCTCACGTTCATAGAATGCGTCTATAGTTCCGCCTGCTGCCATTTTAACAGCCTCGTTGTCGGGTTTATATGTTTGTATCATTACCCTGCCATCAGGAAAGAATCTGCCGGCACGTCCGGCTACCTGCACAATAAGGTTAAATGTGCGCTCATGTGCCCTGAAATCCGGCAGATGAAGACTTGTGTCCGCAAGAACTATACCGACAAGCTTCACACCGGGGAAATTCAGCCCCTTGGCTACCATCTGTGTACCCAGCAACAGGTCTATTTCTCCGGCTTTAAATCGGTCAAGACGGTCACGCAGGCTCCCCTTCTGTTTTACCGAATCAGTATCGACCCTTTCAATCCTTAAATCGGGAAAAAGGTTGTTAAGTTCGGATTCTATCAGCTCGGTACCGAACCCGGAGTAACCTACATCAAGCGACCCGCATTCGGGACAAACCTGTTTGGGCTCCTCAGAGTAGCCGCAGTAGTGGCATATAAGTTTGTTGCGGTGCTTGTGGTAGGTCAGTGAGACTGAACAGTTACGGCATCGCGATTCATACCCGCAGCTGCGGCAGTGAAAAAAGTATGAGAATCCGCGACGGTTCAGAAAAAGGATTGTCTGCCGGCCCTCTGCCGCTGTTTCACGTATCGCGGTTTCAAGGGGCTTTGAGATGCAGCCCTTATACTTTTTCATGTCTATCAGCTCAATATCGGGCACGGCACCTCCGGATAGCCGTTTACCTAAAGTTTCACCCTTTATCCTGCCGCTTTTCACAAGGTACCAGGCTTCAAGCGAGGGCGTGGCACTGCCCATAATCATTCGGGCGCCTGTTTCACCGGCCCTGTGCATTGCAACCTGGCGGGCATGATACCGAGGTTTGCTTCCAGATTTATACGCGCTCTCGTGTTCTTCATCAATTATGATAAGCCCGAGATCAGGGACAGGCGCAAAAACAGCTGAGCGGGCACCAATAACAAACCGCGCTTCGCCGCTTCTGATCCTCTGCCATTCAACAAGCTTCTGCGAGGGAGTAAGCGCAGAGTGCAGGACGGCAACCCCCTTACCGAAGCGCATTCTAACCTCGTCAGTAAGCTGGTGGGTCAGCGAAATCTCGGGAACAAGGTAAATTACCCCGCCGCCGCTTTCAATAACAGCCGCAGCCGTCCGAAGGAATACTTCAGTTTTCCCGGAGCCTGTAATCCCGTACAGGTAGTGTACCCCGCCATCATCAGCCATTATTCCGTCAATAGCCCTGCGCTGTTCATCGGATAGTGTAATCTCCTGTACCGGCGGCAGTTCAAACTCCTCAAATGCGGGCATTCTGCTTTCACGCTTCCCACCGGGCAACATTGTTGCCAGAGCCTCGCCCTCGGTACAGTAATACATATCAGCAAGCCAGCGCGCCAGAGCAATCTCTGCGGTTCCGTAAATAGGCTGTTTGTCAATTATTCTTTCGATTGCTTTAATTTCAAAGTCTGTTTCACCGGGATCAACACCGACGGAAACCGTGTAACCGGTCATCTTCCTTCTTCCGAACGGTGCGCTGACTCTCATTCCTACCGAGAGATTCATTCCCTCAGCAAGCTTGTAGGTATAACGGCCGGGGGCCGGAGAATTGAAAATTACTTCAATATATACAGGCTGTGTAGCAGCAGCCGGATCAGCGGTTTCGTTCAATTTCATTCAGCAGATCTTTTGCTCTTTTAAGATCATTCCAAACTGAGCCGCGCAGGTCGGAATTCCTGAGCACTGCACTTGGGTGGTAGGTAGGGACTACGGGTATTCCATGATAACTGTGAGTTTTTCCACGAAGGCGCCCTATTCCCTCATCGCTATTACAGATCACCTGAGAGGCAAAGCGACCCAGGGTAATAATTATATCCGGTTTTATTATATTCAACTGTCTGATCAGAAAGGGTCTGCATGCCGTAATCTCATCGGGATGCGGATCACGGTTCCCGGGAGGCCGGCATTTAATAATATTTCCAATAAAGCAGTTCTCGGAACGGTTCAGATCTATAGCGGCAAGCCACTTATCAAGATACTGCCCTGCCTTTCCAATAAATGGAATACCGGTTTTATCCTCTTCAGCCCCCGGCCCCTCGCCTATAAACATCACAGCCGGTCTTAGAACACCAGCTCCCGGTACGGGTATTTTTCTGCTCTCACAGAGTCCGCAGGCTCTGCAGGCCATAATCTCAGTTGCGATCTGTTCCAGGGTTTCGCTGCCCTGCTGCCCTTCGGCTGCCGGCCTGGTTTTCAATCTGATTTCAACCGGCGGATGTTCAGTTCTCCATCCGCCGTTGTTCAGATCTTCCGTATCATTGATTATTTCGATTAATTCAAATAATTGCCTGTTCATCATATAAAACCCTGTCCAGAAAAAGTCCCTGTGGCGGTGCTGTTGCTCCAGCCCTGCTTCTATCCTTGCTATCGAGGATGCTCAGCATATCAGCAGCACTTCCCCCATTGTTTGAAATCTCAATTATTGTACCGACTATACTTCGAACCATCCTCCACAGAAAGGCGTTACCTGCAATTTTGAAGACTATAAATCCCCTCTCCATGGTGAAAACAGCCGAATACAGCAGCCGTGTCTTCGACTCGCTTGGGTCTCCAGCAGCCGCAAATGCTGTAAAATCATGTACGCCCACAAGAGGCGCAGCAATTTTATTCAGCCTTAGAATATCCGATTTGGTTCTCACCCGCCAGCAGTATCTGCTCTGACTCGGCAGACAGACATCGGCCGCCTTTATATAATAACGATAAATTCGAATTTTTGCATCAAAGCGCGAGTGAAAATCTTCTGCCGCCTGTGAACTTTCCAGTATTCTTACATCCTGAGGCAGAATTGAATTCAACGCCGGCACAAATTTCCCGGTCGGGATTGACGAGTCAGTATAAAAATTCGCAACCTGCCCGTTTGCATGAACTCCTGAGTCCGTTCGCCCCGAGCCTGTAAGCCGTAGATCGGCTGAATGCAGCTGCTTTAATGCATTTTCTATCTCGCCCTGCACTGAACGCCCATTTTTCTGGATCTGCCAGCCGCAGAAATCAGTACCGTCATAGGAAATAACGAGCTTAATATTTCTTTTCATCTGTGTTTAATCACCGGCCTCTGCGGACATCTCTTCATAGAGCGACCTCGCGTTATCAAGCAGGGCCGAGGGTTTGCTTTTTGACGCCTTGCCCATTCCGAATAATCTGGCAACTGCACGTTTAGCAAACTCAAGCCTCTTCTTGCGCATTTCAGGATCGCTTTTATCGCCGAATTTGAACTCAAGCAGACCACCGAGATAAAATACACCGTCGTGGGCATAATTCTTGTCTAAATCAGGTCCAAGATGCGGTACCTCAGCCAGACTTTCGGATCCGTCCTGTTCATATTCTACAGCCTGGCTGTAAAAAAACTGAGCTTTATAATAAAAAATCTTAGCCAGATAATCGTAATTCTCATTAGGATATTTGCGATGCAGATCATTGAATATCCAGGCAGCCCGCAATGCAGCTATACCTCGTTTGATGGTCGGAGAATGCCTTGCCGGCATGAATTCGTAGCAGCTTATTGCAAGGAAATAGCTTGCAGCTCCTTCCTTCAGGCTTCGATTAATACTGAAGTCCAGATCAGGCATGATCTTGTTAAGGCTTTCTCTACGTGAATCTTCCGCCTCAGCAATCGCGGCGATACTCTCCCCCGGAGGTGTCTCAAAATCATAGGAAAACGCTGAATACAGGCAGGCTGGACATACTGTAATTGGATAAACCAGCGGACAGACATCACCGTATTTTTGTGAGGGCTCATATAGCCTGCGGAGTTCCCCGGTCAGTTCACCTGCAATCAGCCGGCCCCGGCCGGTTAAAAGCTCTTCTCTTTTAAAACTGTGACCGCATATCGGACAGATAATCTCATTTTTAGACCAGAATGTAATCTTGCTTTCGCCTTCAGACATATTATTTCTCCAACACAACCATTGCGACGGCATTTTCATGTTCATGTGTAAGTGATAAGTGAATAGTTTCCGCACCTGAAGCCTTTAATGCGGCTAATGCGGTACTGTGCACACAAATATCAGGCTTCCCGTTATGGTTCGTTACAACCTGAATATCCTTAAGCTTAATCCCCTTGAGTCCAGAACCAAAAGCCTTTCCGAGGGCTTCCTTTGCAGCAAATCTCGCAGCAAGAGAGAGATGCAGTGCTGATTTTCTGGCCCTGGCATCATGTATTTCATCAGGATGAAAATACCGTTCAACTATTCCCGGAACACCAAGCCATCGCTTCATCCTGTCCACATGTACAATATCAACACCTATACCAACTATCATTCGTCTTCAATCCTCTGAACGTTTAGCCTGAGAGTATCAGGAGAATAGCGAAGAACCGCAATTCCCGCCGGCACTATCGGGGAAACCTCGACAACAAACTCACCTGCCCTCTCGATCCCGGAGCAATCGGCAATCAGGGCGAAGTCGGAACTTGCTGTTTCTTCAAGCAGCAGTAGCTTACCCTGAACCTTGATGGTTCCTGTTATATCCTCGCCGGTAACGTTCAACTCAGGCGGAAGATCAATATAGATTAATCCAATATCTTCAAAAGTTTTTAAAATAACTGTCTCGGTAACAACCCCCTGAAAACCTACTGAGTCGCCGGAAGAAAATGACAGATACGGATCCTTGACATCAAGTTTTGTTCTCACATAAAAATCCTCATCCCGTCCATCAAGGCTTATCTCTTCTGTCTGGATAAATTCCAGCTGCTCAACATGGCTGGCAGGACCCTCTACAATTGCAACCTCCGTACTGAGAATATACTGATCAAGTTCATATCCGTTTTTAGGATATCCTGTCAGCAGGGGTTCAATAATAACCGGCTTCGAAAGTTTACGTTCCAGCTCCAGTATGATTTCAGGAGGTTCGATTCGTATTTCAAGTTCTTCGATACTTCTGGCCGAACCGGTTTTGGTAAACTTTACAGGAGCCCGGAACTGTCCCTCTGAAGCGTGGTCCGAGAAATCGGCGTAAACCTCAATATCATCTTCGAGAATGAGGAAAATATTTTCTTCTGCTCCCCTTAGGGTTACCTTAACGCTGCTTGGAACAGTCGAGGTAAGAGCATAACTCTCATTAATAATAATATTTAGAGGAACCGAAAAAAACCGTTCTTCAAGGCTTGTAGCCCTGTAAAACAAAAAAAGAATTATTGCAGCCACTACAGAAATTATTTTTGCGGGCCAATTTCGTTCAATTATGCCTGTCCATCTGCTACGCAAAATTATTTTCCTCCTCTACTATCACATCTTCACGAGAATTAAGGAGGTATTTCAGCTTACGCCTCGCCTCTTCGATTGAAAGATCATAAAACAGGTTTGCATCATATGCGAGCGATATCGCACCTGTTTCTTCTGAAACGATGAGAATAACTGCGTCTGTTTCCTCCGCCAGCCCCAGGGCAGCACGATGCCTTGTTCCAAACGATCGTCTTATATCGGTCTGCTCCGATAACGGAAGAAAACAACCTGCGGAGTTAATCCTTCCACCATGAATAATGACTGCTCCATCATGAAGAGGTGTATCATAGCTGAACATTGTAAGAATCAGACTTGAAGACAGTTCGGCATCGAGAAGTGTTCCGGTATCCTGAATATTCTTAAGCCCCATTTTTCGCGAGAAAACAATAAGGGCCCCCCTGCGTCTGCCGGCTAGTACATCAACAGCATTCAGGACTGATTCGATCTGCCGCGGCTTCGCCCCCGAGCTCGATTTAAACCAGTCTCGCTGACCTATCCTGGTAAAAATACTTCTAAGTTCAGGCTGAAAAACCACTGCAAGTACTATTACTATAACTGTGGCAAGACCGTTCATTATCCATCTAAGGGTATCAAGCTCAAGAAGGTAGGCTCCTGCATAAATAGCAACAATTATTACAGCACCGCGAAGAAGCTGCAAAGCTCGTGTCTGGATCAGGATCTTGTACATCTGATAGATCAGAAAAGAAAGAATGGCGATATCAAGAAAGGGTCTTATAACATCATTAAAAACCCAGAATTCATTCAATTTACTCATATCATCCGGCTCCTTCTATTGCAGCCAGCATATCAAGCATCCAAACGGTTTCTTTTACATCATGAACCCTCAGGATTTCGGCACCCCCAGCCGCTGCATACATATTTGCAGCGAGGCTTCCGGCAAGTCTTGAATCTACATCTGCACCCGTCACAGAGCCGATAAATGATTTTCGAGATAGACCGATCAGGAGCATATATCCCAGGTTTCTGAACCGGTGTATATTTTTCAGTATCGAAAGGTTATCTTCCAGTCTTTTACCAAATCCGATACCCGGATCAATAATTATCTTTTCTGAAGGGATCTGCAGGCTTTTTGCCCTGCTGATACAAATTTCAAGCTCGTTGATAATTTCTTCCACGGCATAGGTGTAATGAGGATTACGCTGCATATTTTCAGGTGTTCCCCGCATATGCATCAGGATAACAGGCACATCATGCTGCGAAACAACAAAACCCAAACGTGCATCATCCCTGAGTCCTGATACATCATTTACGATATCGGCCCCCGCTTTGATTGCGGCCTCGGCTACATCAGCCTTCCTGGTGTCTATTGAAACTGCAATATCAGAAAATTTCCTTATCCCCTCTATCAGGGGAACAACCCTTTTAATCTCTTCAGCGGCCTCCACGTAAGCGGAGCCGGGTCTGGTTGATTCTCCACCGATATCGATTATATCAGCACCCTCATCAATCATCATACGGGCTGAGTCGAGCCCTGCGTTCAAATCCGGCTTTCGGCTTTCCGAATAAAAAGAGTCCGGTGTCGCATTAAGGATTCCCATTACAAATGAATTTCTTGTAGTTGAAAGCGTCCTTTCACCTGCTAATTTTATCTGCATCACATCATTATAGATTAATAAATCAAGACAAACAACAATCTATTTGATATGCTTTAGGTATGAGAGATAAGGCGGTATACATACTTACTTTTGTTTTTTTGACTTCAATTATTTCCGGCTGTAATTCGCTTGGAAAACCAGAAGAGGCATCTACTCAAGCTCAGGCAGAGCAAGCGTCAACTGAAAGCGAAAAGGTTCTACCCTACGGCTGGAGTCATGAGACGGAAATCACAAATCCGGGCAGTCGAAGCGAAGGATCAATAAGCAGGCTTTTTTTCCGTTACACTGAAGTCCCGCCGGTTTTCGATATTATCATCATTGACGGCTTTGTTTTTACATATCAACCAATGATCCAACTCTGGGATGCTTCAGGTTATATTGAAACCGGAAGCAGTATCGCGCCGGCGTCAGTAGAAGATGCGCTGACACGAAACGAACTGAAACGCGGATGGTATCTCTCCCCGAATGATGAGATAAAAACCTGCACTCCCGCTGAATGGATCTGGGTTTCTGCCGGCGGAATAGAAGCAAGGATTTCGCCCGATTATTTAGATGATTTTATTTCTTTCTATGAATTCAAACCGATAACCGGGCAAATTCCGTTCAAGTAAGAGGTGAAAGATATCTTGACGCCGCGGGTTGATTCTTTCATTTCATCAGATGCTTCGGCGGTCTCATCCAGATCAGGCATATTATATTATGGACTTTCAACAACACGGACATTTTCAGAAATCCGAACCTTGAAACCGTCTTCTTTTCTGCTTTCATCCTACCGAAGCTGCTTCCTCGGATGGATTATGAGAATCTTACCCGGGAGGCGATTCTTCAGACCATTGCAAATGATGGTATACACCCCAATCATGATCCTGAAGTAGAAGCAGATTGACGAGGGAATGAATGACTATTTCATAGGAATCGGGGTTAGTAAAAGTATAATCGACTCTCATGACAAGAATGATGAACTTTCAATATACTTTTCATTTTTTGAAGACTCAGAGATAATGGTTTCATGGAAATCACGGTTCATCGTTATTGGATGAGCGGCTGATCACAGAATTAAATCCCGTTCAGCCCGCGGTATGGCAGACGAATTCTTCACATGTCTCGGCGACCCGAAACGCATAGAGGTAATGCGGCTTACAGTAATCAGACCATGGTACAGCTCTGAGCTTGCAACCCACTTCGGCAGAGACCTGCTGGGCCTTGAACACGGAGCGCAGTGTCCTTCTCACGCAGTTTTTTTCTAATAGTTACCTACTGTGTAGCCGTCGCCATCGCCCTCATCCGGATAATTATCATACCAGGCTTCCAGCAGTTCACGCCATGTTTCGACAACCCCGTCGTCATCATATGTACAGAAATCGAGTCCACCAAGCTCATCCCCTGAGCTATCATAAACAAGGTCTTCAATATACCAGCCGTCGTAGTACGCATAGTGTGATATAAATTCATCCTCAGAAATTTCTATTTCCATATCACCATGCGGAATAAATATAGACAGACCACGTACTGCCGAATCATCGTCAGTGTCATAATAGTCAAGGTTAAGAGGAGCGGAAGAAGAGGCATCCGAAGAGCCGCTGTCTCCATAAGCTGCAATAACGGCATTATCAAGAGCTGATAAAACTGTGCCGGCCTGACTTTGAATCTCAGAATCGAACACCCCGGAAGCGGCAATATTTGTGCAGAAATCATATAAATCATAATAGGGGTAATAAAGAATATACAGTTCGTAGTAAGGATTATTTTCATCAACTAACGTGTAATAATAAGCCGATTCATCACGCAGAGCCTGAAACTCATCCTGTGCTGTCGTACCTGAATCGTAAACATAAATCAGCTCTGCCAGCGCATCTATTTCTGCTTTAAGATCTGCAAGCATTGATGTATCAACTGCGGTCATTGTATTTGGATATCCTGTTCCCGCATCATTTGTTGAATCGTAATACTGGTTTACAAAAGTTACAGCCAGTTCTTTCGGTTCAGGCACCCCGGCGTCGAAATCACTGAAAATCTCCTCATAATCCCATCCGCTTCCCCATTCTGAAGCCATTGAGGCGACAAAATAATCAGCGATGCTGCTCATCTCATAGGCAGTTTCAACTTCGCCCATAAGACAGGCATCCATACCTATTATATCAAGTTTCTCATCAGCCATCGCAGCTGAAACAGCCGTCTGCACCTCATTGAGATACATGTAGACCTCATCACCGCTGTCATCTGAATCGCCCAGGATCTCTTTATTAATCGAGCCTGAATTATCAGTGCCCTTTACTCCGCCCCCGTGGTTCCATAAGATAAGAGATGTGTATGTTGATGGATAATTTGCAATACCGTATTCTATGAAAGCCTGCAAGGTGTCGGGATCAGCCATGTTAAACTCAGAATCCCTTCCATAAATACCGTCTTCAATCACCGTAGAAGCAATTTCTGAACCATCATTATCCGGTGAAGCGAGAAATAGAATTGAATCATCGCCGTCACTTTTATCCGTCAGGACAAGGACCTTTATATCACCCGTTACAGAATAATTACCAGCTTCAACAGCGTTATACAGCCCCTGTTCTATCTCATCAAGATCAAGATAAACATAGCTGGACAGTGAATTATCACCGGCCATATAAACCATAACTGTCCACTCGGATATTCCGTCGTCAGCATCTTTGCAGGAGGTTAAACCTAATAAACCAAGAAGAGGAATAAGAATAAAGGCTGCAAATAACTTTAGCTGTTTAGTCATGTTTTGAATATATTACCCATTCTGAGGTTTATCAATAAATAATGACTCTTGATGACAAAGCTTTACAAATACTTTACAATATAAATGTGAATCAGACTTCAGGATACAGATATTCCGCTATAATCATCGAAAAGGATGATATTGTCGCAACAGAAATTATCAGTCACCTCAAGGAATACCGATTCAGAACGGTTCAAATTGAGAGTGTGGATGAGGCTGTAAAACTGTTAAAAAATCAGGACAGAACCGGAGCCTATTCAACTTATTTTATTATTCTCAATATCACCGCCGCCACTGATGAAGCACTGCAGAGCATACTCAGGTTCAATATCCCTGTAATTGCAGTAACCGAACAGGAGAATTTTCAAAAAGCCGTTAACTCACTGAATCAGGGAGCTGCGTCCTACATTCTGACGCCGCTTACTGATCCTGTTCTTATTGATTCTGCGATTGAAAACTGCCTTAGAATCAGCCGTGGAAATAGGCAAAGCAGGCTGTATACACTCCACCTTGAAGAAGAACTGAAAAGAAAAACTGAGGAAAACGAGAGAAAGAATTATCTTCTGCAGAATTTCAATAAAAATCTCGAAAGAATGACTTCAGCTTCAAATAGAGAAGAAGGCCCCAAAAATCTGACTGATCTGGGACCGGACATTCTGAATGATTTCGGGGCACACCTTCAGGCAAGCGGGGGCAGTATTTATATTAGAGAAAACAGCGGCCTCAGACTGGCTCATACAATTGAGACAAAACATGTACCTGATTTCCTGCCGTTTCCTCTCAATGAGAAATCCCCCTTCAGGATGGTTCTTGAAACAGGCAAATCAATGCTTGTAAATAATATTGAATCAGAAAAAGAACTCAGTACGAGCGGCTGGAGCGGTTATAAAGACTCCTCATTCATGATCTTCCCCATTCCCGGACATCACGGCAATATTGAAGGCATATTATCTCTGCATAACAAGGTTAAACCACCATTTATCGGAGAAGACAAGGAGATGGGGCAGCTCATGTCCTCCTTTTATGCTGAGGTAAATAAAACCGTTACATCTATTGAAGCACTTCATCTTAGTGAAACAAGATATAAAAACCTCGCAGAAAATTCTGCGGCTGTAATATTCTCTTTTTCAATTGAAGCAGACGCCTTCGACTATGTTAATGATGCATTCGTCGATCTTACTGGGTATGGAAGACAGCATCTCATAGGCAGCGGTTTTATAGATATGGTAAAATTACTGCAAATTCCTGAAAAAGAAGACTTTATTTCACAGTTTGAAAGCCTTGTCACCGGACGCAGTTCGGGTAATGGTATTGAGTATCGAATAGTAACCGCAACAGGCAGGACAAAATGGCTCTTTCAGCAAAGTGTTGTGATTACCAACTCTGAGGGCTTTACTGTATCAATCGACGGAATACTTACCGAGATTACAGAGCAGAAGGAAGCTGAAGAGAAACTTAAAACCCTTGTAAATCAGAAAGATCTGCTGTTAAGCGAAATAAACCACCGTGTTAAGAATAACCTTCAGGTAATATCAAGCTTTATCAATCTTCAGTCCGGTCTCGAAAATGAAGAAAGCAACAGGAAATCATTGCAGAAAATCAAGAATAGAATCACATCCATGGCTCTTGTTCATGACAATATTTATGACACAAACCTGATGCCTTCAATAGATGTAAAAAATTACATCATTAGTCTCATACAACATTACAGAGATCAGAAGATAGCTGATGAGAACATAGAAATTGAACTTGATATTGAAAGTATCACACTTGATCTGGACAGGGCCGTACTCTGCGGACTGCTGATGAATGAAGCCCTTTCCAATATATTCAATCATGCATTCGACGAGGGCGAGCGCGGCAAAGTTGCAATCAGTTTTAAAAACAGGGAGTACAAATACGAAATCCGGATCTTCGACAGCGGAAGAGGATTTCACCCCGATGATATTACACTCTCAACTGCTGAAGGCCTTGGCCTTGATATAATGAAAAACCTGATTACGCAGTTAGACGGCTCGATTAGCTTCGTGAATAATCAGGGCACCATAATACTGATAAAATTTCCTGTTCAAAATACAAAAATTCGCGAGGAACTGCTATGAAGATAAATATCAGAAATTGGAAAGAGCTTAATGAAGAGGCTAAATCCGTTATTTTTTCACGCTCGGAACTTAATATATCCGGGGTTTCCGATTCAGTTGCAAAAATAATAGCTGAGGTTGGCGCAAAGGGAGATGCGGCACTCAGGGAATTCACCCTGCAGTTCGATAAAACTGACATCAGCAATCTTCCGCTTCTGGTTTCAGAGGAAGAGTATGCTGCTGCTGAAAAAATTATAAGTCCGGAGGTTAAGGCGGCAGTAGAATACTCAATCGAGAATGTTCAGAAATTCCATATGGAACAGAAACCTCAGGATATGAGTTTCTCAGAAATCCGCCCGGGTATTTTTGCAGGCGAAAAACCGATGCCTATTGAATCGGTTGGGCTCTATGTTCCCCGGGGTCGCGGCAGCTTTCCGTCCATGCTATACATGCTTGCGGTTCCCGCAGCTATTGCCGGGGTTGAACGCATTGTAGTAGTAACACCACCCAACCCTGACGGAACAGTAGAGCCAGCCTGTCTATATGCTGCAAAACTGTGCGGCGTGCACGAGGTCTACCGCATCGGCGGGGCACAGGCCATTGCCGCTCTGGCGGTAGGTACCGAGTCAATCAAACCCGTAAAGAAACTATCAGGACCGGGAAGCATGTATGTGACAGCCGCAAAACGTCTTTTGTCTTCGAAGGTTGATCCGGGACTGCCCGCAGGCCCATCAGAATCAATTGTTCTTGCCGACGGAAGTGCCGACCCTGTGAAGGTGGCCCTTGATCTGATGATAGAAGCCGAACACGGGTCAGATTCCTCGGCTCTGCTTATAACACCATCAGCCGAACTCGCAGAAAAGGCGGCTGAGATAATAGCGAAAAAAACCGCAGTCCTGCCCGAACCCCGCAAAACATTTGTAGAAGACGTTATGAGCGGATACGGCGGCATAATTATCACCCGGGACATAAAAGAAGCTGCGGACATAGTAAACCAGTTTGCTCCCGAGCATCTTCAGATTCAGAGCGAAGAGCCCTTTGACACCCTGCCCCTGATCAAAAACGCAGGTGAAATATTACTTGGTGAAAACACCCCATTCTCTATCGCCAATTACTCAACAGGCGCCAATGCGGTTCTTCCAACAGGCGGCGGGGCAGCGACTTACTCTGCAGTATCGGTTAGAGACTTCATCAAATACTCCTCTGTAGTATATGCCACGCAAAACGGCATGAAGGGTGCTGCAGCCCATGTTAAGGCTCTTGCCGACTATGAAGGCTTTATAACCCACGGAAACGCACTTAAACAACGCGGCCTGTAATTACTGAATGATATTCAATACGGCCGATGACGCCTTCAGCTATATAGAATCATTTACTAATCTTGAAAAGACCCCGAACCTGACCGCAAGGGAATACCGCCTTGACCGGATGTTCGTGTTGCTTGAGCTGTTCGACAGCCCGCAGAAGGAATTTAAATCGATACATGTAGCGGGGTCCAAGGGCAAGGGTTCAACCGCAGCATATATTGCGGCAGCACTTAAGGCGAATGGTTTTCGTACCGGCCTCTACTGCTCACCGCATGTGACCACGTATAAGGAAAGAATCAGTTTGTCGGGTGATTTCTTTGAGGATAAAACATACGCAAAAACAGCAGAAATGATGTTTAAAAGAATTGAAGAAGAAGGTGATATAGAAAATTTTCCCGGCGGTCCGCCCACCACATTCGAATTCCTGACCCTCCTTGCATTCCTGATTTTCAGGGAAGAAGAGTGCGAATGGGCCGTTTTTGAAACCGGTCTGGGCGGCAGGCTGGATGCGACAAATGTGATAGTACCTGAGGCCTCGGTGCTGACGGTAATTGAGCTTGAGCATACAGAATATCTTGGAGATACAATTGCTGATATTGCCGGTGAAAAGGCCGGAATAATAAAACCAGGCATTCCGGTTTTCTCTGCCGCCGTAAAACCCGAGGCCGAAGCCGTATTCCGCTGCCGCGCGGCTGATGCCGGCTCAGAGATATTTTTTCCTGAAGATCAGATTAAATCCATAAGCCCTGTCAGCCCTGCGGCAGGATGCAGCCAGGCCTATAATCTTGTTCTTAAGAATGATGCCACCTTCAAAATTGAGCTTGCAGCTGCCGGTGAGTTCCAGATTAAGAACGCCTCGCTTGCCGTGAGGGTATTAAATCAAATCATGCAGCCCGGCTTCATCGCTGATGCCGGTATCAGTGAAACAGTTCTGCCCGGACGAATGGAAATGATCCGAACCTCAGAAATGAAGCAGCCCGTCCTCCTGGACGGCGCTCATACGGTTGAATCAGTTCGTTCGGCAGTGCGGTCCTTCATGATGCTGAATAAAGCGGACGCAGATAAAGAAGCGGCTCTGATATTCGGTGCAGTTGAGGGCAAGGACATAAAGGGAATGGCTGTGGAGCTCAGGGGATTTAAACATATAATTATATCTACTCCGGGCACTTTTAAAAAAAGCAGCCCTGAATCAGTTTTTAAAATAGTAAAAGAAGCCCTGTACGGTACAGCTGAAACTGAGAGTCCTGATATTCAACTTATCAAATCCCCTGAAGACGCTTTATCTGCTGCAATTGCTACAGACCTTGCGGTTCTTGTGACAGGTTCATTCTATATGGTCGCTGAGATAAGAAAAATCCTCCTTCCTGACGAAAAATAGCATCAATCTAAAATATTTCTACACATAGTAACGTTTCTATTGACAGAAACAAAAACCCGTTGTACTCTATTATCATCATAAACGGAGTAAACAAATGGAAAACTATTTTAAAACAATGCCAGATTCAGAGGGTAATTATGGTGAATACGGCGGAAGTTATATACCGCCCCAGCTGCAGGATGAAATGAATAAGATTACTGATGCATACTATTCAATTAGTAAGTCACATCAATTCATATCAGAACTGCGCAGTATCAGAAAACATTTTCAGGGAAGACCTACCCCTGTTTATTTTGCAAAAACTCTTTCCGAAGAGTTAGGCGGAAGAATTTATCTTAAGCGTGAAGATTTAAATCATACAGGAGCACACAAACTCAATCATTGCATGGGCGAAGCTCTGCTTGCAAAATATATGGGCAAGAAAAAACTCATTGCTGAAACAGGAGCCGGCCAGCACGGCGTAGCACTTGCTACTGCAGCAGCCTATTTTGGGCTTGAATGTGAAATTCACATGGGTGAAGTAGATATTGCCAAGGAACATCCCAATGTAATCAGGATGAAGCTTCTCGGTGCCAGGGTTGTCCCTGTATCTCACGGTCTCAAAACACTTAAAGAAGCGGTAGATTCAGCCTTTGAAGCATACCTTAAAGATCCAGTCACAACTATTTACTGTATAGGCTCCGTTGTCGGCCCGCATCCATTTCCAATGATGGTTCGTGATTTTCAGCGGGTTGTCGGTGTTGAAGCAAAGGAACAGTTCTCGGAGATGACGGGCGAACTGCCCGACAATGTGGTTGCATGCGTAGGCGGCGGTTCGAACGCAATGGGTATTTTCTCGGCATTCCTTGATGAAGATGAAACACAGCTGTACGGCGTTGAGCCCTCAGGCCGTTCATTCAAACCCGGGGATCATGCTTCAACTATTACATACGGTAAACCCGGTATAATACACGGTTTTAAATGCTATCTTCTGCAGGAGGAAAACGGCGACCCGTCACCTGTTTATTCAATTGCAAGCGGACTTGACTACCCGGGTGTAGGCCCTGAGCATTCCATGCTCAATGATCAGAACAAGGTTAATTATGTAACAGCCTCTGACGAAGACTGTCTTGATGCCTTCTATACACTCAGCCGAAAAGAAGGAATTATACCGGCGCTTGAGAGTGCACACGCACTTTCATACGCCATGAAACTCGCACAGGAAAAACCGAGAGAATCAATACTTGTCAACCTGAGCGGACGCGGCGACAAAGACATCGACTTCATCGTCGACAACTATGGAGTACGGGAATAACCTCCTTTCTAAATATTTTACACCAAGCCCCCGGTTCTACCCGCCGGGGGCTTTTATTTACTTTTTTAACTAAAATGATTATGCTGACGAAATAACTGAACACGGAGAAACAGATGATTGCAAACCGGATGAAAAGCCTTACTCCCTATGTTCCAGGCGAACAGCCCCAGGACGGGAAATATATAAAACTTAACACCAATGAGAACCCTTACCCGCCGGCCCCGGCCATCAGCAAATTCCTTAAGGAAATGGATATTACAAACCTCAAACTATATCCGGAACCGACTTCTGTTAAGCTCAGAACAGCCATTGCTGAAGCCGAGGGGTTAAAACCTGATAATGTTTTTGCAGGCAACGGCTCTGATGAAGTTCTGTCATTTATATTTTACGCCTTTTTCGATGCTGATTTCGGCCCGGTGCTTTTTCCCGAGTTCACCTACTCATTCTACCCTGTGTATTCGGCCTTCTATAATATTCCTTTTACAAAGGTCAGCCTCAAAGACGATTTCTCCATAAATATTGAAGACTATCTTAATAGAAAGACAACGGGCATGATTATCCCTAATCCGAATGCACCGACAGGGGTTTATCTTCCTATCAATGAGATTCGAAGACTTTTAGAGCGATTCCCGTCCGACAGGCTTGTAGCGATAGATGAAGCATATATTGCTTTCGGTGGAGAGTCCGCCGCAGGACTTATCAACGAGTTCGACAACCTTCTTGTAATCAGAACATTTTCGAAAAGCTCATCGCTTGCAGGGATCAGGCTAGGATACGCCCTGGGCAATGAAAAACTTATTCAGGCGCTCACAACCGCAAAAGATTCTTTTAATTCCTATCCGGTAGATTACATAACCCAGAAATGCGGCGAACTGGCCGTTAAAGATGCGGAATACGGAAATGATATAGCAGAACGTATAATTGCCACAAGAAAAAGGTTCGTAGCCGCGGCCTCTGCTCTCGGTTGGGAAATACTCCCGTCAATGGCCAACTTTGTATTCGCAAAAAAACCCGGCAGAAGCGGTGAGGAAATATATACAAGGCTTAAGAAACAGAAAATTCTTGTAAGGTTTTTCAACAAACCCGGGATTTCCGATTTTGTAAGAATCACTATAGGTACCGATGAAGAGATGGAAACTCTTTTATCTGCCATAAAAACATTCTGATCTCTTTCTTAAATCATTTTACAATTCTTTTGTAGACAGAAGGCATGATCACCCCTATTATTGTAGCGGAGGATTTATGGAGCAGTTCTTGTCGGATCGGTTGACAGTCTCAACCGGTGATATAACTTCCATGGATGTTGACGCAATAGTAAATGCTGCCAACTCGAGTCTTTACGGCGGAGGCGGAGTAGATGGAGCAATCCATCGCGCAGGGGGTCCTTCAATTCTTGAAGAATGCCGCGACATAAGAAGCCATCGCTATCCTGACGGTCTGCCCCCTGGGAAGGCTGTCATCACGAAGGCAGGCGATATGTCCTGCGACTACGTCATTCATACTGTAGGCCCTATCTGGCACGGTGGAAAAACGGATGAAAGAGAAGTTTTAGCTGACGCATATCGCAACTCGCTTAAACTGGCCTCTGAAACAGGGATCAAAACAGTCGCCTTCCCTGCAATTTCAACGGGCATATACGGTTTTCCCAAAAAACTTGCTGCGGTAATTGCATTCGAAACAATTCAGGAACATCTGCGAAGAAACAGTCTGCCCCGACAGGTCAAGCTCGTATTTTTTTCCGAAAGTGATCTCGAATGTTTCAACCAGGCAGTTGATAAGAGCAGAATGTCCGTATAGAATCCAGCTATGTCGCTGAATTATAAAGAAATTGATTGTATAGTTTCTGAAATTGATATTGTTAACTCGCATCTGCAGAAAATAAAGCAGCCCAACTTTCACACTCTCTATCTTGAGTTCTATAAGCCGGGAGGCCGTTTCGGTATCAACATCTGTCTGGCTCCAGGAAAGACCAGACTGCACCTTGTTCCAGGCGCCCCGGCTAATGAAATTAAACTGCAGCGTTTCGCACAGTTCATGCGCTCAAGGATTCGCGGCGGCAGAGTTTGTTCCATGGAACAGATTAACAGCGATCGTATTGTGAAAATGAATATCACCCGTGCAGGCGAAGAACTCGTTCTATGGTTCAGGCTGTGGAGCGGTGCAGCCAATATTATTGCTACAGACGACAAGGGTATTGTCCTCGATGCCTTTTACAGACGGCCCGGACGGGGCGAGGTATCTGGCGGAACCTTCAATCTTCCCGAACCTAAACCACTCACGAGAGAATTCAGCATCAGGGAACTCCCGGGCGAAGGCAGCTTTAATGAAAAGATATGCAGCTTCTATGAAACTGATGAACATACAGAGGATCTTGTAAGGTTCAGAGAAAAGGTACTGAAAAAAATCTCAGCCGATGAAGCAAAGGCTGCATCTACCCTGAAGAAGCTAGAGAAAAAAGCCTCTCAGTACGGGCAGTTTGAATCCTATAAACAAACCGGCGATCTGCTAATGAGTAACATCCATCTTATAAATAAGGGAGATAGATGGGTAAAAGTTTATAACTATTATGAAGACAATGCTGAAATTGAGATAGAGCTTGACCAGACCCTGAGTCCTGAAAAGAATGCGGAAAATTATTACAATCGTTACCGCAAGGCAAAATCAGGAATCGAAAAAGTTGAACAGGATATTGCAAATCACAAACTGATAATCAGAAATCTGCAATCCGACAGAGAGCGTATGGAAGCCGAGGAAGACATCTCCATTCTAAAGGAATTTCTGAATTCCATCCCGAAACAGATTTCAAAAGACATCAAGGAAAGAGCACCCGGACTAAGCTACAGATCAGGGCCTTACACAATCCTTGTCGGAAGAAGCGCTGCTGAAAATGACAAACTGCTTCGAAACTGGGTCCGTGGAAATGATGTCTGGCTTCACACGCGAGATTATCCCGGAGGATATGTATTCATAAAAACCATCAAGGGTAAAAGTGTCCCGCTTGAAAACCTTCTCGATGCAGGAAATCTCGCTCTTTTTTACAGTAAAGGAAGAAATTCCGGCCGCGGCGAGCTCTATTACACTCAGGTGAAATATCTTCGACGTGCAAAGGACGGCCCCAGGGGGCTTGTCCTTCCAACACAGGAGAAGAACCTTACTATTACCCTCGAACAACAGCGTCTCAACCGCATGATGGGGGTTGAGGACTGAAAACCAGAAGCTAAAGGAGGATTTATGGATTTTTCACTATCAGCAGAGGAAAAAGATATTCTTCTAAAAACCGCTCGGGAAAGAATCCGGGAAAAACTCGGATTAGATGGTGTTGCATACCCTGCGTCCACTGACAAACTCAATGAAATATGCGGGGCTTTCGTGACAATTCATAACAGCGGAATGCTACGCGGCTGCATCGGCAATATAATCGGACGAAGACCTCTAATCGAGACCATAAAAAATATGGCTCATGCTGCAGCTTTCGAAGACCCAAGGTTTCCTCCCTTGAGTCCAGATGAGTTCGGGGATATAGATATTGAGATTTCAGTGCTCTCGCCGTTGCGTAAAATCAGCAGCATATCAGAAATAGAAATCGGTAAACACGGAATTTATATGAGCCGGGGTTACAAATCAGGGGTTCTGCTGCCCCAGGTTGCAACCGAACAGGGATGGGATCTTCAAAGCTTTGTGGAACATACCTGCATGAAATCCGGACTGCCGACGGATGCCTGGAAGGATCCAAACACGATGATTGAGATATTCTCAGCTGTCATTTTCGCCGAGAAATAACTCCACACAGCTGCTGATTCCGTCGATATCGTCGGGAGCAAACCAGTTGATGTTTTTAAGCTGCCGGAACCAGGTAATCTGCCGCTTGGCGTATCGCCTCGAATTGCGTTTAATCAGCTCACGCAACTGCTCATCCGACAGGCCCTCATTCTCTGCAGTAAAGAATTCGCGGTAGCCGATGCCCTTCATGCCGGGGTCGTCCTCACGGCAGCCCCGTCGCCCGCCGTCGCCGGCTCTGCAGCCGGACTTGCGCAGCCGGGCGACCTCTTCGGCAACTCCCTGTTCGAACATTATATCGACACGGCGGTTTATCCGTTCATAAAGCACTTCCCGCTCGCGGTTAAGCCCTATCAGCAGGCAGTCATACTGCGCGCGAGGCTTCGACGGCAGCTCATAATCCGACAGCGGCCGGCCCGACACGGCATAAACCTCCAGCGCCCTGAGCACACGGTAGTTGTCATTTGCGCTTATTCTTGCCTCGGACACAGGATCAACCTCTGCCAGACGCTTCCTAAGCGGCTCAGGGCCGACTGAATCCAGCTCAACCTGCAGGTGTTTACGGACAGCCTCATCCGACGGGGGCGCGTCGGGCAGCCCGTATATGAAATTCTTGAAGTAAAAACCTGTTCCGCCGCAGATAACCGGCATCTTGCCACGCCCGTTTATATCTGTCACGAGTTCATCTGCGAGCGCGACAAAGTCTCCTGCATGAAACTGCTCTTCCGGACTGCGGATATCAATCAGATGGTGTTTCACCTTCGATAAAAGATCCATACCCGGCTTGGCTGTTCCTATATCCATACCACGGTATACCTGCATTGAGTCGGCATTAATAATTTCTGAATTGTGAAAAACCGGAGCCTCCAGCAGAGCGGTTTTACCGACTGCCGTAGGTCCAAAAATGAGGACTGTCTTAGTCTTCGATTTCGTATTCAACTTTTGTTGTTAAAATCTGATCAATGGCTGTTGAAACAACCTTTCCGTTGTTTTTATCGAGCTCTTCATCACCCGCTACAGTAACCTGCTGGGCTCGCTTGATGATTGCACATGTACAAGCATAGACGTCGTCCTGCAGGTCAATAAGCTTAGAAAGAGGAAGAATCATTCGCAAACTCCTGAATATCTATCAATAGAATAACATAATATAACAAAAAACCTACTGCTTATTCAATAGATTTCGCAGCTGCGACGATTATATCTGCAATCTGATACTGATCAAGCCTGTCGGCTCTAACCACCAGATCAACAAAGCCAAATTCGTTATTGTCGATTTCATATATTTCACGGTACCGTGATGAATCATTTTTATCGCGCTTTTCAGTTACGGCAAGCACATCATTAAGACTTCCACCCTCTCGCTGTTGAATTCTTCCTGACCGGACTTCTGCTGAGGCATTGAGAAAAACCTTAAGATCCGCATCCTTGAGCATCCAGACAGCAAGCCTGCTGCCGAGTACACAATTCCCGCCTGAAGCCATTTCAACCTGACGGCTGTCCAGTTCTCTATCATATGAAAAATCAGTCATTGAAGCCTCGCATAATTCACGAAACTCCAGTCCTTTCTCTTCTGCAAGCTGTCTGAAGGTAAAGTTAATCATCTCAAATCCCAGCTTTTCAGCCACAAGCCTGCTTACGGTAGAGTTTCCGCAGCCGCTTTTACCCGATATGGCTATTTTCATTCCTTCTTTCATTCTATTCAACGTTCCTCAACTGTTCACGAATATTCTCAAGAGCATCTTTGACCTCTACAACCTTCTGGTTGATCGCCATGACAAAAGATTTCGAACCTATAGTATTAACCTCACGGTTTATTTCCTGACATATGAAATCTAGCTTTTTACCGACGGCACCGCCGGAATCGGCTGCAGTGCTGAAGCTGTCAAGATGTCCCTTAAGTCGTATAATCTCTTCATTTATTGAATACTTCACAAGCAGAACTGCGGTTTCGGCCAGCACACGCTGCTCATCTATTGAATCACCGAGCACATCTTCAAACTTGGCTCTGATATTGTCTTTGATATGGTTTTCCATTTCATCTCCGTGCTTTTTAAAAAGCTCTACGGCATCATATATCACGGCAAGATTACTCTTTATATCCCGGGCGGTTTCAAAGCCTTCTTTAATTCGGGACTTATCCCACTGAGAAAAACATTCTTCAAGCAGAGGTAACAGGCTTTTTCTGTAAACGTCGATATCGCGCTTTTTTTCTGTTTTAAGTATTCCTTCAAACGAAAGAAGATGAGACAGGCTGATCTGCTCATCAAGCCCTGCTGTATCCTTAAGCTCACGGAGAATATCTGCATAGCTTTCGGCAGCGCTTCTATCGAGATGGAACTGAATGTCTTCTTCTAATTCCCTAACCTTCAGGTAGAGCTCCACTCTGCCTCGTTCGGCTCTATCGCTTATAAACTTTCTAAACTCCGGTTCAAGCGCGTTTAAGAAAACCGGCTGGTTTATAATAATATCAAGATATCTGTTGTTGTATGATTTCATCTCAAGAATCAGATGAATCTTTTCATCCTGATACTCAGAGTAACCATAACCCGTCATGCTTTTCATCAGCTGCAGCCACCTTCAATTTCTTTGATTTTTTCAAACAGGCGGTAGCCGAGCTTCCAGTTATCCCCTGCTCCCATGGTGACAAAAAGATCACCAGGTTTTAGTTCATTAAGCATATCATCATATGCATCCATAATTTCTTCATAATAGCGTACAGCCTTATGCTGTTCTGCTGCTTTTTCATATAAAACCCTGCCGCTAATGCTTCCGACTGCTTCTCTTGCCGATGCGTAAATCTTGTGCAGCAGCAGCAAATCAGCATCAACGAAGGCGGAGGCAAAATCATTAAGAAGGGCTTCCGTTCTAGAGTAGGTGTGACTCATAAAGTCTACTATGATGCGACGGTCGGGATAAAAATCCCTCAAGCCTGCTATTGTTGTCTTTATAGCTCCCGGATGATGACCGTAATCATCAATTATCACAACCCCGCCTGATTCACCGACAATCTCGCTTCGTCGCCGTGTACCACGGAACTTCTCCAGACCGTCGGCAATCCCTCCGGCCGTATCACCTGAATACCCCTCATTATCAAGCATTGCCTGAATCAATGCTGCGGATGCCGCTGAGTTAAGGACATTATGTCTGCCCGGGACCCTCAGCAAAAACTTGTAGTCACCATAGCGCTTAATGCTGAATCGCTGCTCACCAGCCTTTTTTTCATATCCGCTGATCCTGTATTCGCCGTCTGCAGTGAAGCCGTAGGGGATCATATTCAGATCAGGCCTCAGGCCTGTAATTTTCACCGCAGCTTCGCTTGCACCTTTATCATCGGCACAATAAATAAGACTACCGCCCTCAGGCAGCCGCCCGGCGTATTCAACAAATGCTGAAAGCACATCTTGATAATCTCGGTAATAATCAAGATGATCAGCCTCTATACTGGTAATCACAAGATAGTCCGGATGAAAGTTCAGAAAGTTTCGCTTATATTCACAGGTTTCAGCTATGAAGTACTTATGGCCCTGAACCCAGGTAGATCTGCCGCCGAAATTGGAGGCAGCAGAGCCCGTCAGCACTGAGGCAGGCAGGTCGAACTCCTTCAAGATGGTTCCGGCTATTGCGGTTGTAGTTGTTTTACCGTGCACACCGGAAATACCGGCGGCCAGCGGTTCGCGGGAAATACTTCCAAGAGCCTCAGCGTAACTCATAGTTTTAATGCCGAGCTCTTTTGCCTTTAGAATTTCAGGATGAGTATCGGGTAAATAAGCCGCGGAATGAATCAGCAGCTCAGCCGATTGAGGTAAATTAGATTCATTGAATCCCTCATGAACGGGAATTCCCAACTCAAGAAGTATTTCATCAGTATAAAACTTTTCTTCAATATCGGAACCGGTAACTAACGCTCCGCGGGCACGTAAAATTTCGGCAAGGGCCGTCATTCCTGTCCCCTTAATACCTACAAAATAAATAACCGAACCGCTTAGTTCGGGCAGAAATTTGTCATTCATGACCCAATAATAGTGTATTTGAGTATTTAATTCAATCTGATTCACTTTATAGATAATGGAGCTTATTACCGATATAATAATGATATGAGTAAAATTATGAAGCTTGATACAGCGGCCTGTAATCGACCGGTTTCGTGGGTTATAAATCTAATTCAATTTTCAGTAAAAGTATATACAAAGTTTATGCGCGACGCGGGGCTTGCCCGTGCGGGAAACCTCGCGTTCAGTACGCTGACAGCAGCTGTACCCTTCGCAGCACTTATTCTTTCACTAATGACAGCCTTCGGTGCTCTTGATACCGTTAAGGATCAGGTTACGGATTTTATGCTCCGGATGCTTCTGCCGACAAGGCAGGCGGAAGTAACAGGGATACTAAATCAGTTTCTGGAAAATACCAACACTCTCGGTGTGGTGGGACTGGTTTTTTTCTCAATAACCAGTATAGCCCTTCTTAACAGCATTAATATCAATCTGAATGCAGTCTGGGGCAGCAAGGTAAAAACCAATTTCATGAACAAATTCACAACCTATGCCTCGGTCATCATATTCGGCTCACTGCTGCTTGCAGCTTCTACTACCCTGACATCAAGATTCTCATTTGCTCCCAATGAAAACCTGAAATTTATTATCAAGATGTTGATGACTCTTGCACCATTCATTTTTGATTTTCTGGTTATTATGCTGCTTATTGGTTTAACACCTTCCGGCAGAATCCAGCTTCGTTATCTGCTGTTTGTATCAGCCCTGGGTGCAGTTTTCTGGGAATTATTAAAGTTCGGATTTTTTACCCTATCAAGCTGGGCTCTCAGGATGTCCGTTATCTACGGAACAATCGCGATAATTCCTATTTTTCTATTCTGGATCTACATTATCTGGCTGATAATTATTTTTGCGCTTGAGATAGCCTGGGTTCTGCAGCATAAGGACAATGCATGGAATGGCGCAACACTCACGGAAATGAGACCCTCCGAACAGCTGAACTTCGGTTTAGGATTGTTCATGTATATTGCAGAATCCTATAATAAAGGCAGTACACCGCCCAATTCAATTGATCTCTCTGATGTTTTTTCTGTCTCTTTAATGGATGTGGTTGAAATGACTGCGATTCTTTCAGACAGAAAAATGATTATACCCGCCGGTGAGGACGGTAAGGCATGGATTCCGGCACGAAGCCTGGATAAAATCAGGACCATCGAACTCTTTGAATCCGTATACAGTTCTTCTAAACAGTTAATTATGAGCACCTCACCGGTTATGCTAAAACTCAATAAGTTTTATGAGGCAGGTACCGAAGCACTGGGAAATACTACTGTAGCAGATCTGCTCCAGGAACCTGATACCGTCATTAAGGACAGATAGATATAAAAAAACCCGGACTCATTGGCCGGGTTTCTTTATTTTTCCGTTTTAACGGATACTAAAGTGCAGCTACAGCGTCAGCCTTTTTGCCCCGGGCAATGGCTACCTTGCACTGCTTACAGATCATGAACTTCTTTTCGTCTTTTTCATATTCATATAGAACCTTTATACCGGTTCTGCCGCAAACGGGACATTCGCCTCTACCGTTGCTTACAAGTTCACGTACACCAAAACCTCTATGTGCTTTTGACATCATTATCTCCTTACAATCCCGGTTGTATTCCGGTTCGTCAATATAACCAGTATAAATGAAAAAGTCAACATAGCAGTATTTTACATATAAAATTTGCCAGCTTGATTTTCTCAGAACCGGCATCCCAATTGTCAGCGTACAGAGGTCTCATGGCAACTACACTGTTATTGAAGAACTTCTTACGAATTCCTATGTGCTTCTAAATTAGTAAATCTTTTATAATATCAGGATTAAACGTACATGTGATTTTCTATAATGAATTTTCAGGATATTTTTTTTCTTGAGCGAATGGCCCCGATCAACTCAGAGAAAATTACACCGCCAAGGATCAGAGCGGCGCCAAAAAACTCTGAACCGGTCAAAGCCTCCCGCAGAATCAACCAGCCGAACATTATAGTAAAAACAGGCTCAAGGGCATAAATGATGCAGGCTTTTACCGGCGTAGTCATCCCCTGAAAGCGGTTCATTAGAAATATTGCTATAACGCTGCCGGGAATTGCAAGGTAGAGAATGGATACAGTAAGATTAAGCGTCGGAATAACATAGGTTTGCTCAAGAAAAATTGACATCAGTGCAGCAATTATCGCGCTTACAAGAAACTGCATTCCCGTGAGAACCACCGGATCTTCCTGCCCTGTATAACGGTCAAGAAAGATTATAAAAAATGCATAACCAATCGCGCCCCCGAGGTTCAGCCAGTCTCCGATGTTCAGTGAAGAATTCCCTGGCGCGGTAAATATCAGCATACCTGTAAATACTACCGCTAAAGCCGCCACATTAAGAAGCCGGGGTTTTTTTCCGGTAAAGAAAAATTGGAGCGGAGGCACAAAAACCACAAACATATAGGTAAAAAGTGCCGATTTGGCGACCGTTGTGTATTTCAGCCCCACGGTCTGCAAGGCATAACCGCTGAAAAAAAACACAGACAACAGAATCGACCTTTTTATTGTCTTTGCGCTGAGTCCACGAAAATGCTTTCCTGTCATGATAAAATAAATTATGAATGCAGTACTGAAACGAAGACTCAGGAAAATGAGAGGAGAAGCATCCCCGAGCCCCCGTTTGGTAACTATAAATGTCATGCCCCATAGAAGGGCTGTAAATGCCAGCACCCCTTCAGCCTTAGTACTCTGAGGGATATTCAGTTTTTTCAATTTATTTCCTTTAATAAAAACTCTATGAGCGCAAAACTTCTATCTGAAGCACTCTTCAAGAATTTTTTATAGCTGCCCCTTGCTTCACCGTCGGCGTTATCTGATACTGCTCTGACAATTAGGAATGGAACCCGGTTTATCATGGCTGTAAGACCAGCTGCAGCACCCTCCATTTCGACAATATCGCCTTCAAGCTCTTCTCGCAGATAGCTGTATTCAGGCTTATGTGCACCGTCAATGAACTGATCTCCGGTTAGAATCCGGCCGGTTTTAAGCTGCCCGCTCCATCGCAGGGCAGTCTCAACCAGCTCCGGATCTGAAGGGATTACACTGTAATCTGTATAGGGTATCTCGCCGCGCTTGAAACCGAAAGCTGTTGAATCAAAATCGTGCTGCAGACATTCGAGCCCTATCACAAGATCGCCCCTGCGGAAATCCGGGTTTAGCGAGCCTCCTATGCCGCTCATAATCAATGCCTCGGGCTCAAACTGATCAATCAGCCTCTGGGTGACGGCAGCAGCGAGTATTTTACCCACCCCGGTTTGAACCGCTACAACATCTTTGCCGCAGAGACGGCCTGAAATAAACTCCCGCTCATGCCATTTGGTGATTTTAGGGTCATCGATCGATTTCTTTATCAGCTCTATTTCGGGGCGCATTGCCGCCGACAGAGCAATCATTTTATCTCCGGAATAACCGAGGTAAGGAGACTGATCATCTTTTCAACATTGCTCTGAAAAACCTCAAGAACAGCTTCCCAGCTTACCGGCTCTTCATCTTCCTTCCAGCAGTCATAATCGGTACTCATGGCAACAGCGGCATAAGGAACACCTGCTTCAACAGCGAGTATTGCCTCGGGTGCAATCGACATATTTATGACATCAGCCCCCCAGGCTCTGAACATCGCAGATTCAGCCTTTGTCGAAAAACGCGGACCCTCAATAGTTATTACGGTACCCTTCGGGTGGTAGTCAAGCCCCAGCTCTTCGGACTTTTTAATTAAAAGCCCGCGCATGGCGTTGTCGAAGGGTTCCGCCATCGGAGTATGTACCGGAGTATGAGGTTCAAAAGTCTCAAAAAAGGTTATAGGTCTGTGTCTGGTAAAATCAATAAACTGATCAAGAACAACAAAATGTCCGCGGCCTATCTCCTCACGAAGAGAACCGACTGCTGTAGTCGCCAGAATATGTGTACAGCCTGCATCTTTCAATGCCTGTATATTGGCTCTGTAGTTCACCCGGGTGGGCGGTATTGTATGTTCACGGCCGTGCCGGCCTATCAGGACAACCTCAGTCCCTGCAATTGTTCCTTCTTTCAAGGGGCATGAGGGGTCCCCCCATCCGGTACTTACCGTTCTGTCTGCGGCATTCTTAAGGATCTCTGGGTTATCAAGACCGCTTCCGCCGATGATTCCTATCTTAGTCATTTTCATCCTCACTGTTGTTTGAAGCTTCTTCAAGCTTCCTGATGTTTTCTTCAGCTGCCTGAATTTTCTCTTTAAGCTGATCAGCCTCTATACTGTAGTTGGATATTTTTTCTTCAAACCCGTTTATCTTTTTATTAAGCTCATTAATTTCTTGATTCTGACGCTCTATTTCAAGTTCAGCTTTATACCGCTTAACTAATTCCTGCATTTCAGCGATCTCGGTATTTTCCTTATCAATATCTTTGAGAATCGCTTTTACTGCGGAAGGTTTCGCCAGAACATCTTTACGATTGAGCGATACCATCTCTCCTGCTTCACGCTGCAGTCTCATCCGGTGTTCATAATGAAGATTAATCTGATTTTCTATTTCATTGACTGTTTTTACAGGATTACTCTCAACGCCTAGCCCCTCAAGGCTTCCCTGCAGTTTCTCAGTCTCTGACGTAAGTTTCTCATCTTCTTTTTCAAGCTTCTCAATTCCCTCAAGATTTTCCTTAAATGGTTTCAGAGCATTCTCAACTGATTCAGCCTCAAGATTCATGACAAGTTCCGAGTGGCAGATTTGTTCACCGGCTCTTTTATACTGTCTCTGCAGTTGAAGATAATAACTCGACACGGCATTTTTCAGATACAGGCTTCTTGCCCCCGCTTTCACACGGTCAAAAAACTTGCTGTCGCTTTTTACCTTGTTAAGCCTGTCGCGTTCATCCTCAGCCTGATCAATTTTCAACATTATTTTAACGATTTCAGCGAAGATTCCGGAATATTTATCGGCAGGCAGCTCCCCGTCTTTATAGGCTTCATAGCTTGCCCTGCCAATTGTTTCGTAATTGGATACATTATCTTTTTCAATTGACCTGATTTTCTGTGTCAGGCTCTTTCGCAGTGCTTCAATTTCATCGGCTCTCTCTACAGCCGAAAGAATATTATCAATTCGCTTTCGCTCTGTTTTAATAGCCGAATCGAGATTATGAATCTGCTTCAGCAATCCTGCAGTCAGGGACGCTTCCTTTTTTTCATCATCCGCCGCTAGGATAATCTCACCGATTTTCTCAAAATGAAGAGAGAGTGCGCTTTCGCTTAATCGAATACGTTTCTCAAGGTCCTTTATCTGACGTTCTTTATTTTCCATAACTGTTACTGTAGACCGGCGTCTGATTTTTTTCAAGCACAGCCCGGCATCAATTTCCGGAGCAGACTGCCTGCCTTACTCCAGAATTCTCACATAGGCTGTTCCATCTTCAACCCAGCCGGCGTACAGTCTGCCAAGCGACGATGCAAGCTGCAGTTTAGTTACAGTGCCGCCGGTTGTAACCGCCTCAGCCTGGTTTTTCTGGGCAGTCTGCCACCCCTCATCCCCGTCATAGTATTTCACCCAGCCCTTATCGCTGTCGCTGCTGTCGAGGTAGAAAACATAGAGCGCATTGTCAAACCAGATAGCATCAAGAGTGCCGAATCCATTATTATCAGCAGATTCAAGATCACCAGCAGTCTCAATTGCAGTCCAGGTGTCATTGGCAAACTGCATTACTATTACCTCAGTTCCGCCTGCCGGCATATAGACAGCATAGATATCACCGCCGCCGGAGACGAAAACAGCATTGCTGTCGGCAACAGCATCGGCTGTTACGAGACCGCCCGCCTGCAAGTCGGAATCATCATATGCCCGTAAATATAAACCAACTGCTGGAGAAGTTTTCTGGTAACCAACATACAATGTATTGTTATGATTTAACAGATTTATAGAATCAGCTGTTGCAGGGAAATCCCCTGTTGCAGGGGAATCCCCTGTAGCATCAATTCGTAAAAACCAGGTTTCTGTTGTAGTATTATATTCATACAGTTTTGGAGCACCACCCTCGGTGAATGCTGAATATATCGGCCCGACTAAGCCGATAGTTAAAGCAGAGATTTCACTCACAGCCTCGGTGGATGCGGTATTAAATTTCTCTGCACCTACTAGTTCCCAGGCGAACGAAGAGAACTCTTCATCCCCGGAATCATGAAAATATTTCATTGTTACAAAATGCGTATCAGTTCCGGAAGCATCTCTGAAGGCGGTGTACAACTCTCCGCCGCTGATAAAAACTGAGAATGCGCCGTCGGCTGACTCATCGGTAGTCCCCGGCGAATCTTCAAGAGCAGTCCAGTCCATAGGGGTTTCATCTTCACCCTCATAATCCTCCTGCTCGGCATATTTTTTCACCTTCAGCTCACCTGAGTCAACCAAATCGTCAACATAAACTGCATACAGAGCACTCGTGTCAGCTGCAAGCTTCAACTGCACAGCATCACCGAGCTCTTCAGTGTCGCTCCAGGTCCCTTCATAGGTTTCAGCAGAAGCTGCAGCACTCATCGCACTCTCGTTTACTATATCATCGTTCGCCGCAGAGGTTACCCTGTACCAGTATGTACCACCTTCGCCGTCATCGATGTTATCAACAAAAAGATAGCGGAGCTCTTCTCCACCGTCGTCGGTTTCAACGTTCGATGATGTAATTGAAAATCCGGCATCATCATAGCTGCCGTTTTCAGTGTCACTTCGGTAAACATAGTAAATATCGGCACCTTCAGCCGGCAGCCGCCTAAGTTCAATCCGCATCGGATTATCTTTGTTACCGTCAGCAGCAGTCAAATCCGTCGGAGCGGTCAGCTCAGCAGAGCCGCAGGACGCAAAAAGCAGTATGGCAAGCAATGCCGCTGCGGGTGCTTTTCTTTTTATCAGTGTATTTTTCATTAGAAACTGCCTCCGCCTATTGAACATTCAAGCGTAAAGCTCATTGTCGGCCCCATCCAGGCATCGTCCCCGGATAAACCGAGAAGCGCAGTCGGATTCGTATATTCGTCACCTTCTTCTCCGAAGGTCATACGCATTCCGGCTGACACAGAAATATAGTCTATAATATTATAGCTGAATGTCGGTATTATCATACCGGAAATATCGCTCAGATTTGCTATCGCAAGGGTTGAAAAACTCAAGTCGCTGTCGAAGATTGAGCTCCATGAAACTATTCCACCGACATAATGCCTTCCGAAGTTCATTATATCGTCGGTGTCTAGCGCGGGAGGATCCTCATAATTATCCGGCTGATCATCATCATCAAGAGCCAGTCCGTTCTCATCTGAATTCAGAAAAAGCCTGTAAGCAGCCTCAAGAAGCCCTGATTCGCTATCGTCATAACCTTCGCCGTTAAAATAATACTGACCTATCATCATGAAAGTTCCTGCTTCTTCAAAATTATAGATGTAATTAGTACCAATTGTAGCCTGAAAGAAGAAGCTGTCGTCTACAGTGTAGGTATCCAGGACAAGCTCCAGATCATCTTCTTCATCGTCCTCAGCTGCAGACTGGTCTTTAGATACCCGGACAAAAACCCGGTCGGACCCCCAGCTTGCGACCCCTTCGCCGAACACAGCAAAATCACCTATCGTAGTAGAAAATGTCGCAGCAGCCCGGGGGGAAAGATCTCTCTGATAATATGCGCCGATACTCATCTCTGTATCTCCAACGACAAATTCCATCTTCGATGCAATTGCAGTATCAAGCGGCTCTTCAACATCATCAGTTATAAGATACAGATATGCATTATGAATATCGAACGGATAATGTACTTTAAAAGATACCGGACCCTCTCTGTCTGCAGTGGGGTCTTCGACATCTATTAATGTCAGATTCAATACGTCAGAGGGGCTCCAGAAGTAACCTACCCCCCATTTAATAAAACTTTTACCGAAGCGAAAATAGAGAGTGTCGTCCCAGTCGAAGTCGGCAAACAACTCAGGAACACTGATGTTGATTGCAGTTGAGGTATCATCGGTCAGGGTTTCTGCATCATCCTGGGTAATTGTTGTCTGATCAGGATCATCCTCATCTACATCTTCTGCATCAACCGCTGTAAATGTTATGTTGCCATCTTCATCAGTACCTGTTTCAAAGGTAAGTCCGCTGTCTGGTATCAAGGAGGAAATATCATCATCACTTCCAGTAGCAGAGCTGAAAGAAAGTTTACCGAATACGCGGTAGTCCGATTCAGGTCTCGCATCAAAATAGAGATCCGCACTTACCGACGGGACAAGAGAAGATTCCGGATCCCGGAAATCAAAATCATCCGTCCACAGATAATCGTAGTCAAAGCCTGAAGAAAGGCTCCCGCTGAAACTTCCGCCGAACTCAACGCCCTCACTTACAAGAAACTCATCAACTGCTCCGGTCTCGGCAGCGGCTTGCTCTTCATCTATCTCATCTACCATTGATTCGGTGTCAAACATAGAGTCCAAATCATCTATGATGACGGATTCATCACCTGCATCAGGATCAGCAAACGGATCAAGAAATGGGTCCTCTTCTAATTCGATTTCAGCATCAACTTCAGACTCCGGATCAGCAAAGGGATCAAGAAAGGCGTCCGCAAAGGGATCTTCCGGCTCCACATCCTGTGCAATAACGACCGAAGCCGATATCATTAAAATTGAAAGCAGTAAAAGAAGCCCTTTTTTCATATCAGTTGTTGACCCTCTCTATATAAGCTTTTGAAAACACGGAATCAGGAAGCTCTGCAGTTGAGGGATTTTTCATTGTAAGCTGGGTTTTCTCACCTTCCTGCAGATTATCAACAATAAGAATCTGAGACGGCACATATTTATCGCCGACTTTCACATATTTAGGAAAGTATGTTGTTCTCATCAGCCGGTCGGACAGGCTGTAGTCTTCTTCTTTCAATACTATAGTAGCATCGGTTCGTACCCATATCTTCAACCTCGGATATGTGACCTCGTTATTAAGAGCCTCGAGGGTAAGTATGTAGCTGTCAAAATTACCGAGTTTCCCGGTTTCCCAACTGTCAACCTCATAATCCTCGGCAAGCGAGAGTCCGTCCATATCAGAATTTCTCGCTTCCGAGTTCTGGACATTCTCTTTCATTGACGAATGAGTAAACTTCCGGCTCTCCGGATCATAGAACCAGACATTGTCGTCCACTTTGAGGTAGCCCTGTCCCTTCTGGTACTCAGGTTTCAGGATAAGCATGACAAACTGCTCATTTGCATCCCGCCTGAACATTCGGGCCTGGGTTACTTCTGTTTCTTCACCCGGTTTTTCCGATACAAATGTGTAGACACAGGAAAAATCGGAATCTTCAAAACTTCCAAGCTCATCAATTTCTTCAAGCATTTTATCAAAATCCGGTTCTCCGAATACGAATCCGAGTGATGCAAAAAATAGAACTGCTGTCGTCATAATCAAAATTATATTCTTTCTCATAAACCTACCTCTATTTTGTACTTCGCAGAGCATCTGCAGGCTGAAGCTTGGCAGCCTTGTTCGATGGAAAGAAGGCTGCAAACAGCGTCAGAATGCTGACAATTCCGAAGTTTAAAAATATCTGCCAAACAGGCATCTTAAATGTCATATAACCGTTCTTCATCAGCATAAACGCAGGCGTATCAAGCCCCCAGTTAATCTGCATGAGTATCAGCATTGTAATTCCCGCAAGAATTAATCCGACAGCAACACCGATTACTGCAATAAAAAACGCTTCATAGAGAAATAGCTTTCGCACAATTCCGCGCTGCATTCCGACAGCACGCATTGTTCCGATTTCCTTTGTCCTCTCCATTAAAACCATCCGGAAAGTATTCGTTACACCTACCATTATAATTCCGAAAAGAACAAGAAGAATAATCAACGCTGCGGTATTTAGAACATCAACTATCTGCTGAACCTCCTTCATTATATCATTCAGGGTCATAAATCTGAAACGAAGACCTTCCCACTCCTCTTCATCTTCCTGCTCAAGCATTGCAATTATCGGGTTTTCATCATCATCCCCGGTGTTTCGTTCAAACATGCTTACCCTAGTTTTCAAATCTTCATAAAGGTTTTCAGCTGTCTCATCAATCATATCCGGGTCTTCAAGATAGATTCCCATGGACATATATTCACCGGGTTTCAGATTAAGCAGTTCATTCACATATGAAATATTCGCATAGGCTGTCGAACCTCCGAAGAGGCTGGAGTCAACCAGCATTCCAGTCATAACAAACTCGCCCACATTCTGCTGACCGGTATAAGTCCGGCATTTAACCAGCAGCCTGTCGCCTATTTCGACATTTATCTTTTCCGCTACCTTTTCGCTGATAATAATCCCCTGCCTTTCAGCCTGAAGATCCTCAAAAGTACCTTGGGTCAGGATAATTCTTTCCTTAAAGTATTCTTCCTGATCCCAGTCCGCACCGGTTACCGTCTGCTGTGCTGTTTCCCCTTCAAAAATCAGGGTTGCATTCATATCCGATCGTTTGGTAATGTATTTCCATGGAACTTCATTATCTTCTATAGCATCCATCAGAATATCATCATTACGTACAAGGGATAAAGTTCTGCCGGATTCTGATTTTTCCACACCCTCTATAAATATATGACCCGCTAACAGATTCGAAAAGTTCTCACTTACATTCTCTATAAAGCTTCCAGTGAAACCGTTGATCATAGTAATTATATATATTCCGAATGCAATAGCTGCTGCAAGAAGGATAGTTCGTTTTTTCTGACGGGTCAGATTTCTAAAGGCAATTTTTACGTCTCTCATTTTAATCCCTATAATAGCCGCCACGGATGGCGGATTATTTTTTCTAAAGTTTGCTCTCTCAAACTTTTAAATGCTTAAATCTTACAGATATGATTTAAGCATTCATTCACTCACTCATCATCGCTTTAATAGGCTGTACTTTTAATGCAAGCCGGAGCGGATAGATATTTGCAATCATACCGATTATTATCACGGTTACCCATGAACCGAAAACCGATGATGCAGAGTACACCGGCTTGAGAATCGGCCCTGCGAAAAGGATTTCAAGAAAGGGATTTGTCGCTTCAAATCCTATCCAGCCGACTATCACCAGCACGAATACACCAACCAGCATTCCGATAAATCCGAATATTACAGAAATTGTAAAAACCTCTGTGGTCACCATTCTTCTGATAAAACCCTTATGCGCACCCAGAGCCCGCATTGTTCCAATTTCAGCCGTCCGTTCAACGACATTTATAACAAGGGTATTGGTCATGATAATAATTGCGACAATTGCAACAAGGATAATTGCGATGTTGAAAACGATCCGAATCACATCTGCAGTAGTCGAAAATGGTCCCGCTGCTGCCTTCCAGTCCTGAGCGGTCGCGCTGATACCGTTATCGGCAAACCAGATATTCAGCTCAGATATTATTCTTGCAGCTGAGCGCTGATTTTCGGTTTTAAGCAGAATATACTCCCAGGTGAAGGATTCAGCCGGCACTTCAGTATCAACCGCCCCTGCATCATCTTCAGAGAACATATCCTCAACATTAATCACCGCCTCATCCCCGGCACTGTCAAGATCAAGGATGCTAAAGAGGTTATCTTCGGTCATCTCAAAATCAAGTTCTGCTTCACCGGTAAATGCATCCACCTCAAACATCGCATCGAAACTATCATCCGAAAGCAGTGATGTTTCTTCATCAGAAAGCTCAACCTCGCCCTGATTTCCCAGGTTCATCCCCTTCATAACCCGGAGGGTCTGAGCATCAATATACGAAATGTAGCCGGCAGCCTCTGATTCATGTTCAAGGGTGTAAATACCCTTAATTTCCACCTCTCTGATTTTAAAACCGGCGGACCCGGGAGCTGTTATCAGAATCTTGTCACCGACGCCTACTCCGGGATTAAGTTCAAAAATTTCATTCATCGTATCAACGTTGGAACGCGACATGAGGATGCCTTCTTCTCCCGGCGCAAGGAAATGCCCTTCGGATATGATTGTATTGGAGAACATCTCTCTGTACTGCTCAGGCTCAATACCGAAGAGCAAGCCCATATACGGCCCCTTGTCTTCATCAACCTTCTCAATATTGATAATTCCGAAACCGGTAATCTGGTTTGCAGCCGATACAATACCAGGAATTTCATCTAAATGATTCTTTATCATTTCAAAATCAGGTATCGTAGGAGTTTCCTCAAGACCGCTTGGTGAACGCACACCGAAAAGGGACAGGTCGTTTTTTGTCTCTCCGGTAATCATTATATTACCCGTATAATTATCGATAAAAGATCTTTCAATACCGGTATCAATCGTGTTTATAAGGGTATTGCCAACTACGAGGATCATCACCCCAACGGCCATGATTATGCCTATAATCAGGCTCTTTGAACTATGCTGCCGAAGGTTTCGGACAGCTATTCTTAACAGTACCGGCATGCGCTACTCCCTGCATGCCCTGGCATCGTCCTGCCGGTAATTATCACTGATAAGACCATCCCGGAGTCTGATTATATGATCTGCAACATCGACAATTGTAGGATCATGGGTTGAAAAGATGAAGGTTGTCCCCAGATCACGGTTAATTTTTTTCATCAGATTTATAATAGCTTCACTGGTTACTGAATCCAGATTAGCTGTCGGCTCATCGGCCAGGACTATCTCAGGCTTGGTGACAAGAGCGCGCGCGATTGCAACTCTCTGTCTCTGCCCGCCTGAGAGCTCATTGGGTTTATGGTTTCGCCATTCTTGAAGACCAACTTCATCAATCAGCATGTCAATCCAGTCAGATTTCTCTGCCTTAGTCATTCTGGATTTACCCAGCAGGAGTGGAAACTCTACATTCTCATATACATTCAATACCGGAATCAGATTGAACGACTGAAAAATAAAACCAAGGACCTCATGCCGCAGATCCGTTATATCTCTGTCTGATAATCCGCCGGTTTCAGTTCCGTTTATCAGAACCTGCCCTTCTGTGGGAACATCGATACATCCAATCATATTTAAAATTGTTGATTTACCGCTGCCCGAAGGTCCTGCAATAGATATAAAATCACCCTTGCATATTTCAAAACTGACGCCCTTAACCGCATGAACCTCTGTTTTTCCGAGGGGGTATACTTTTTTAACTTCTTTTAGTTCAACGATAGCCAAAACTGACTCCTTGTTTTTTTTATAAGGCTAATTATTTCTCACTAATAAAGATAACAATCTATAATTACATTGTCCAATCAATAAGCACCTTTTTAACCAATTTCCAATAACGAACTGTTACCAAGGAATGTAATAAAATGGTATAAAAGTCTATGAAAAAGGCAGCAATTATTTTTGATCACGACGGAACACTTGTTAATTCAATTGATTCAGTTGCATTCTGTACAAATATGGTTCTCAGGCAATGGGATTTTCACGAGCTTACAAACGAGGAGGTCCTGGACGGTTTTCCCTATCCTACAGCTGAGAGATTTTTATATCACACAAAATCAGACGACAGCGCTGAAGCTAAGTTAATGGCTGATAAGTTTTACGAACTGATGAACGGGATTGGAATAGAGCACCTGAAAGTGTACCCGGGTGTTCGCGAAGCACTTGACGTACTGGCCGGGTACGGGTATTCGATGGGAATGGTCACCAACAATCAGGGGCTCTTCGTAAGAAAGGCTGCCGCACATCTGCACTACGCCTATGATCTTGAAATCATACTCGGCGAGGAAAACGTGAGGGCGAGCAAGCCGGCCCCCGACGGCATTCTTCAGGCCTGCGCCGGATTATCCGCCAGACCTGAAAACTGCTGGTATATAGGCGACACCGAAACAGACTGTAATGCGGCAAAGGCTGCCGGACTCAAAAGCGGCGCTGTAACCTGGGGCGTCCACAGCGAAGAGCAGCTTCGAGCCTGCGGCGCCGATGAAGTATTTCGGACACCGGCAGAAATGGCCGGTTTTTTTATAAGGCTTGATGCAGGGAACAAGAGGTAAAAACACGTAAATATGAATAATTTCACTTCTGAGCTCCCGGCAACACCCCGGTAGCTAAACGCAGAAAACTAAAAATTTACACGCCAGATATCTTTGAAAAATAATTGTGTCAGTATGTCCTTTGCACGTATAAAATGGTGCAAATTGACTCATTATGATTTTAGAAGATAGATTTTCTGTATCAATTTGATACCATTTTTTTAAGACTAAACGATTCATCCCAACCCTTTACCCATGCTATAACTCCTTATAATGCAACTATTTACATAATTTTATAAATCAATATTTATTGGCACACTTTATGCAGATATATTTATGAACAAAATACAGGAGGTGCTGTTATGGCAATCACTAAATTAGAAAAACATAATCTATATGATCCCCTGGAGGAACTTAAACGCCTGCAGAGTGAAATCAACGACCTTTTTGACATCAATAGTTACCCTTCTAACACAGGTTTGTTTGAGCGAAATGTTTCACCTGGAATGGATCTTATAGAAAAGGACCATGAGTTCTTTCTCGTTTGCGAGCTGCCGGGTTTGAGTCAGGAAGATATTGATATGAGTATCGCTTCGAACGTACTCACTATCAAGGGTACAAAGAATGAAGAAAAAGAGAGTTCAGAAGGAACGTACTTTCGAAAAGAATTATGGTCAGGGACTTTCCAGCGAACTCTGCCGCTACCCCGATCTATTGACCCCGAAAAAATCAGTGCCGAACTGAAAGACGGGATTTTGCGCGTGACTTTGCCCAAAAAAGAAGAAGCAAAACCCAAACAAATTGCAGTAAAAGTAAAGTAGGAGGAAAATTAAATGGATAGACGAAAAAACATTGATACAAAAAAACATAATCAAGTAGCATGCTGTGATATCTTCAACGGCGAAGAAACGGTTATCCTCAAGCTTGAGATGCCGGGGGTTCCAAAAGAAAACCTTGATATCAGTATTGACAATGATACCCTGATAATCAGTGGAAAAAAACTGATGCCGTCTGAAGATGGAAATTATATTATCAGGGAAATTCGTAATGCTGATTATTATCAGAAATATACTCTTGATGATACAATTGACAGAACAAATATAGATGCCAGTGTAAAAAATGGGGTGGTAACGCTAATCCTCAGCCTTAAGGAATCAGTAAAGCCCCGTAAAATACAGATTAAAGAGGGATAGAGTCTTTATTTGGACCGTCTTCCGGTATTGGCGGGACGGTCCATTTATAAATTATCTGAAAAGCAACACTCATCCTGCATCATTTGAATATAAATAATTTAACTCACTTTAAGCTCTTCCACAACACGCAGGAGTTCGGGCAGAAGCTGCTTCTTTCTTGATAGAATCCCCGGTAGGTCAAAAAGATTATCCTCAAGCTTTTTATAAACAAGTAGCTTTTCCGCTGCCGGCATATTCGTCATAAGCAGCACTGAATGCTCCTTAATCACATCAGTTATAAGCAGCATGGCCCAGTCCAGATCTCGTGTTTTGGCCGTTCGTTCAAGTTGCGCGACAAGTTCATCCTTAAGACGATTAACACCATCCAGATTGATAACCTCAGCCTGCCCGACACCGAAGCTTAGGCCGGCATCGGAATATTCTTTGAAATCAGCCCCGATAATCTCCGCAGGCGGCATGCTGTCTATAACCGCCGACTGAGCAAAAAGCTGGCTGCCGTATTCCTCGACAGTACAGCCGCACAGCTCGGCAAGTTTCAGCGCAGCAGTGCTGTCTTCATCCGTTGTAGTGGGAGACTTAAGGATTACAGTATCCGATAAAATACCGGACAGAAGCAGCATAGCCGTTTCTTTGCTTATCTCAAGGCCTGCTGCCTCAAAATGACTATAAACTATGGTACAGGTACTTCCTACAGGCCTTATATTCATGTAGATTGGGGTTTTTGTTGGCTGTGGAGAAATACGGTGATGATCGATTATCTCAACAATTTTCGCCTGATCAGCACCCGCTACCGACTGTGAAGTTTCATTATGATCAACCAGGATCAGTTTTCTAAGCGGTTTTTCTATAAAACACCGCCTGGTCACAATTCCGCTGAAACTCTCGCCATTAAAAACGGGAAGCCCGCGATAATTCGAGTTAACCAGTAAATTCTTTGCATCATCAAATGCACTTTCAGCATTAATCTTTTCCGGCTCAGGGTTCATTATCACCTTTACCGGCGCGCTTAACCTCAGCAGTCTGATTGTTTCTGCCGTATCAGCCTTTGATATAAAAACTGTACCATCATATCCGTCAAAATCAAATTTCAGGCGCTTATCATCTACTCCGGTCAGAATTATTGCAGGGAACTCATTTTCTATGGCAAAATTAATCAAGTCATCACGCAGTCCTACAACTAGTACAGGTTTTTCCGGCTTCAGAGCCTCAATTCGTTCGCGGCTCACCTCAATAGGCATAGCACCTGTCATAACCGGTGCAGAAAATTCGGACTGACTACCTCTTTTATAGAAGAAACCCGGCAGCACATTCTGAAAATTATTTATCCTGAATTTGTAAACCGGCCGCCTGCCCAGATTCTCGGAAATCAGAAAACCGCTTATCTGATGAATTGTAATAATACCCCGGAACTCTAAACCGTCTTCAAAAACAGGGATGCAGCTGATATTTTCTTCATCCAGCACCTTTATAGCATTGAAAACCGGTTCATTAATATCGAGGCTTTCTATATCGCGCCTCGTAACATCGCTTACCTTGGGGCTAACATCCTTGATAAAAACCGGCGGCTTTACACCTGCGGCCTTAAAAGCCTGCTTGGTCTGGTTATTCAGATTTCCACACCTTACTGGAATATAGTTGTTGCTCCTGTCTGTAATATTTTTAAATTCCGCGTAGCAGTGAGCCGCGCAGACGGAATCCATATCCGGATTCCTGTGGCCTGTAACAATTATATCATTCATCAATTAAATTATACCCGCCGACCGTTTTCGAGTCTATACATATTTTATGTTAAACTTTTTACCGACAGAATACGAGAGACTAGTATGACCCTGCATAAATTTAAAATGATAACCAAACCCTTCTGGGTACCCGCAATTACTGTGATTTATCTTCTAGCAGCTGAAACACCTGAGGCTTTAATTCTTACCGCCCTCTTCTTCGGATGGATTGGCGACCTACTGCTTATGCGCGGTCGGAAAAGCTGGTTTATCGCCGGGGCATTTTCTTTTCTGATAGGTCATATCTTTTATATTATAGTGTTCATCCGAAGCTCCGGAGGGATTGAAGTGTTTATTCAACACCCGATATTCTCCATCCTGATGCTGCTGCCTTACATAGGCTTCCTGCTTTTTATGCGAAAGCTGTTCGGTCATAATGTTAAATCTGTACTTCTTGCTGCAGGCTTTTATCTTTCAATTCTCATGCTGATGAGCTATTGTTCACTGATGAGGGTCTGGGTTCTGCCCATATCCGAATTCCTGCCGACATTCATGGGCAGCCTTCTTTTTATTGCATCAGACAGCCTGATTGGATACAGGAATTTCAAACGAAAGGTTCGCGGTATAGGAACCCTTATTGTAGCAACCTATATTGCCGCGCAATTGCTTATTATTACAGGGCTTGCGTAAAGCCTCTGTAACGCCCCAACTCATCAAGAAAATTGGGTGTGAATATTGATTTATCACTGGATTCTATTTCTTCGAGACTCCAGAACCTGCCGTCATCTATCTCAGATTCCTGAATCTTCAAGCTGCCATCCCAGACTATCCGGTATGTTGTAACCCACTCTGATTCGAAATCATTCCGGTGGAGATACTTGTACAGAAAATCAAACGAAGCTATCGCTGTGCTTATACCCAGCTCCTCTGCTGTTTCTCGAACAGCAGCACTGTCATAGGTTTCGCCTGCATCAACATGCCCGCCGACAGAGGTGTCCCATTTTCCAGGCTGCACCATTTTATCAGCCGAACGTTTTTGAAGATAGAGTTCACCGGCGCTGTTGAATACCAGAACATGTGCAACCCTATGAATCATATCCGGATTTCCATGCACCTCATCACGGTCGGCAATTCCAATAACATTGTCGTTTTTATCTACAAGATCAAATACTTCCACCATCGTTTATCCTTTATTTTCCACTATTCGATCGGGCACATCATACTGCTGCCAGCTTACCCTTCCATTATTAATTGCATCCCGAAGCTGGCGTTCTATCCCCGACAGGTTCTTCGCCTTGCCGCTTTTAATCTCGACAAGAACTACCTCATCGATACGGCCATCATCCATCCCCTTAAAAACAAGCAGGTCTATCGGTTTTCCGATAAAACGGCACTCGTTCGGATTATAGGGGAAATCCGGCAGGAATGGAGCCAGCTGCTCGGCAAACTGGCCGCCGAGAACAGCTCTGGACCGTTTAATTCGGTCCCGCACAATTACTTCAAGCTTATTCCTTTCCCAGTCACGTTCTTCAGCACGCCGGCCCGTCCTGCGGCCAAGTCGAAAAGCTGTTATAACTGCAACTAACGCTGCAAGAAGGATTATTATAAGGTCCTGATTGATATTCATACCTGATTCTATCATTTTTTTACGCTTTGGTAATCATTACTAAGAAACTGGAATATAGATCTCACTAACCGATTCTTCTTTGTAAGAAACTGTAATCCTGATTCGGAAACCAGTGCTCCACCTGGTAATATTACTCCGGGAGAATCCTGGAATCTATCGAAATGCTGTGATTTAAAAAAGCGCCTATGGAACCGATAAATCTTAAGGCATATCCTGGCTATTGAAATCCTACACTTACCCTTTCGCACAAATCTGATGATAGTTGCGGAAGATTCAATAAAGAGGTGATGTTTTTTGCGATTTGTTGTAATAATAAAACAGGAGTATATAATTGGACAAATTTATAATTGATTTTTTTACGGAACTGGGAATATCCGAATCATGGGCAGTTTTTTACGCTATGATAATTCTAATTGCCGGTATTATTCTATTCAGTATACTGGTTGATATAATTACCAGAAAAATTCTTTTATCAGTGGTTACCAGGGTAATAAAAAAGACAAGGACCAAATGGGACGACGCCTTATTGAAAACGGGCCTGTTTTCAAGGCTTGCACAGATAGTTCCAATCATTCTTCTGTATTTCATGTTTCCTGTTATTTTTCAAAGAGCGGATTCCGCTGAGGAATTCATTCAACGCATAATAATCGCCTACCTTACAGCAGTTATTGTATCAATTCTGTTTTCGTTATTAACAGCCGTAAACTCCATCTATTCCACCTATGAAATATCTAAAAACAGACCTATTAAGGGTTACCTTCAGATTGTTAAGGTCTTTCTGGTTATAATAGGCACTGTCCTCATTATATCGATTATACTTAATCAATCAGTTATAGGTCTTCTTACCGGGATAGGAGCAATGTCCGCCGTACTTATGCTGGTATTCAAGGACTCCATACTCGGTCTGGTGGCCGCCGTTCAATTATCCGGCAATGACATGATCCGTATCGGCGACTGGGTCAGCATCCCTGCCCACGGCGCAGACGGTGACGTAATAGACATCAAACTGCAGACTGTATCAATCCAGAATTTCGACAAGACGATTGTTAATGTTCCAATCTACAGCCTTGTATCCTCCTCATTTAAAAACTGGAGAGGAATGAGTGAGTCAGACGGACGAAGAATAAAAAGACATATTAATATCGACATAAACTCAGTGAAGTTCTGTTCAGATGAACTTATTGCCCGGTTGAAAGAAATCAAACTCCTGGAAGATTACATCAAAGAAAGACAGAAAGAGATTGATGAACACAATACAGTCAAAAAAATAAATACTAACCAGCTGATAAACGGCCGGCGAATGACAAACCTTGGTGTTTTTAGAAAGTATATCGGAAACTATCTGAATGATAATCCAATGATTAACAAGAACATGACCTTTTTAATAAGGCAGCTTCAGCCAACCGACAAGGGTATTCCTCTGGAGATTTATGTATTCAGTAAAGATAAAATCTGGGCAAATTATGAAGAAATCCAGGCCGATATATTTGATCATATTCTGGCATCAGTTTCAACTTTCGAGCTGGCGGTCTACCAGAGTCCTTCAGGACTCGATTTCAGGCAGATCGTTAGAATTGAATAAAACCTGTGGTTCATTAGATCTGTCCTCCTCATTCACATAACCCGGTGTTTCCTGTATACTTAGTCAAAATCACCCCTACAGAGAGGTACACAATGATTAAGGTCAATGAAAACTATGCAAAACTAAAGGCATCCTATCTTTTTTCGGATATAGCAAAGCGTGTATCCGGCTATATGGATGTCAATCCTGATAATAAAGTAATTAAACTCGGTATAGGCGACGTAACAAAGCCGCTTACCCCCGCCTGTCTTGAAGCATTTCACAGGGCTGTAGACGATATGGCCAATGAAGAAACCTTCCGCGGATACGGCCCTGAGCAGGGGTACGCCTTTCTCCGTGACGCAATTGCTATTAATGACTTCGGTTCACGCGGCTGCGATATCAGCGCAGATGAAATATTCATCAGTGACGGTTCAAAATGCGACACCGGTAATATTCAGGAGATATTCTCTACCGACTGCGTAATTGCTGTTCCCGACCCGGTCTACCCCGTCTATGTGGATACAAATGTAATGGCAGGACGTACCGGGATCTGGCGCGACGGCCGCTATGAGGGTCTGGTCTATCTTGACTCAACCAACGAAAACGGCTTTGTTCCGGCTCCCCCGGCAGAAAAAGCCGATGTAATTTACCTCTGCTTTCCTAACAACCCCACCGGGGCAACCGCAACTGAGAAACAGCTGAAAGCCTGGGTCGACTACGCCCTGGCAAACGACGCGCTCATCCTCTTTGATGCGGCGTATGTAGCCTTTATTCGTGATGAAAAAATTCCTCACAGCATATACGAAATTGACGGAGCCCGCGAATGTGCGATTGAGTTCCGCAGCTTCTCAAAAACAGCAGGATTCACTGGAACCCGCTGCGCTTACACTGTAATCCCCAAAGAATGCAGGGGCTTCAGCGCATCAGGTGAAAAAATTGAGCTTCATGCAATATGGAATAGACGTCACAGCACAAAATTCAACGGTGTATCCTACCCCGTTCAGCGTGCTGCTGAAGCGGTCTACTCTGAAGCCGGTAAAAAAGAAGTAAAAGATCTTATCGACTACTACCTGAACAACGCAAAAATAATCCGCGGCAAGATGGAAGCTCTGGGCTACACCTGCTACGGTGGTGAAAACTCACCCTATATATGGATAGAAGGCGGGATGGACTCGTGGGACTTCTTTGACCTCCTGCTGAACAAAGCAGAGGTTGTCTGTACTCCCGGAAGCGGATTCGGAAAATGCGGTGAAGGCTTTATCAGAATCAGTGCGTTCAATTCACTGGAAAATGTTAACGAGGCAATGGGCAGAATTGAAAAGGCTTTAAAATAGCATGGCTGATTTCAATTCTTTTCAGGAGAGTTTTTCCAGTTTTATCCTCTCTGCCTCCGGCTTCAGGAAGATTTTTGCCGCGGAATACGGAAAAACAGCTCAGGAAGACAGCGCTTCAGTCGATATCACAGCTGAAGATGCAACTGCATCAGCAATCATAGCTGATGTTTTCGGCTCTATTGTAAAAAAGCGTAATCCAGACAGCAGCGTGATGACAATTGCAGTCGGAATGGACGCCAGACCCACAGGACCGGCAATTGCCTCGGTTATGGTATCGTCCTTTGAGGCCCTAGGTTTCGAGGTAAGATATTCAGGCATTACTGCAGCACCTGAGTTGATGGCATGGGTTAAAACCAGCGCCGACATCGATGCTTTTGCCTACATCTCCGCAAGCCACAACCCTCTTGGTCACAACGGCTTTAAATTCGGTTTCTCAGATGGTGCTGTACTAGGAGGCAGGGATTCCAGAGATTTTATCTCCGCTATTATTGCGGCTGTTATTGATGAAGACATGCATGCAAAATACGCAGAGCTGCTCTCGGGTGAAAAAAAGCCCGATACATCAGCTTTGCCGGACCCTTCCGCCGATAAGGCTGAAGCCGAGGTTGCTTATCGCTTTTTTTCAAACATGGTGATAAGCGCCTCAGGCAGCAAAGACGAACAGGATGTTATTCTTGGAAAAATCAAGGCTGCCGCAGCAGGCATCGGGATTATTGCCGAGCTTAACGGTTCAGCACGCGGTGTCAGTATAGATCAGGACTATTTTGAAAGCTTTGGATTTAAATCCAGATTTTTGAACGACAATCCGGGCAAGGTTGTGCATGCGATTGTTCCCGAAGGAGCATCGCTGAACCTGTGCCGCGAAGAACTTGAAAAAGCCAATGCGGAGGACAACGACTTTATAATGGGATACGTACCCGACAATGACGGTGACCGCGGCAATATTGTTTACATTAACGAGCGAACTCACTGCGCCGAGATACTTGAAGCCCAGGAAGTTTTCGCCCTCTGTGTAAAATCAGAACTATCTTTCATGCAGCAAACAAATCCCGGCGCTAAACTCGCTGTTGCGGTTAACGGACCTACCTCCATGCGGATTGAGCGCATAGCCAAAGCCTTCGGGGCAGAGGTTTTCAGGGCAGAGGTCGGTGAAGCAAACGTTGTAAACCTTGCAGCTGAAAAACGGTCAGAAGGCTTCGAGGTTCGAATCCTCGGAGAGGGATCAAACGGCGGCAACATCACCCATCCCGCGACGGTACGAGATCCGCTAAACACCATCTTTGCGCTTGTAAAGCTGCAGATCTTCGGCGGCTACTCTTCCTTAACAGAAGCAGTCGAATCACTTCCGGATTTTTCAACCACAAGCGCCTACGAATCCGAGGCCAAGATGCAGATTGGAAGTATCAGTCATGCGGAACTTAAAGCTAATTACGAAAAAATATTTCCTGCATCCTTCGAAAAAAGGAAGGTTGAGCTTGAAGCAGATTTCGGCATAACAGGCTGGTATGAGATCAATTACGAAGGGACATCAGCACGCAAAGGTGTCGGTCCCGCGTTCCGCAGTGGAAAGGAAACCGGAGGTCTTAAGATCATGCTTACCGGTCCCGTTCAAAATGAAGACGGCACCGAAGCAATAGTCGATAAGGCTTACCTCTGGATGCGAGGCTCAGGCACTGAACCGGTTTTCAGGGTAATGACTGATATCGAAAGCAGCAATTCAGAAGCTATGCACCGGCTCCTCAACTGGCAGAGGGCGCTTGTAGCAATGGCTGCCGGCATATAGATTAAAACCAGATCCCATATCGGATTGAGAGCAGCATCCGAAGATGCACTTTCAAGTTAGCTGATGTATGCTATATTAAGATTATGACAATCGAAGAATTCAAAACATACTGTTATACCAAAAAGGGTGTCAGCGAAGGTTTTCCTTTTGGTGAAGAAACCCTCGTAATGAAGGTTGGAACAAAAATGTTCGCCTGCGGCAGCATTTCAAAAAAACCCTTTAAAATTAATCTAAAATGTGATCCTGATATGGTACAGAATCTCCGTGATTCATTCAAAGATATAGAGCCGGGCTTTCATATGAATAAAACACACTGGAACACAATCAATATGGAAGGCAGCCTGACTACTGAAAAGCTTTATTGGCTGATCGATCATTCATATGAACTGGTTCTTTCAAAGCTGCCGAAGAAAGAACGCGAGAGTTTTTCTCATTAGTTTGGGAAAGTCTTTTTTCATTAAACCTGACTATACAATTTTTCCATCCTGCTCCTGATAAATCTGCGGTAGAAAGGATGCCAGTTGAACCAGCAGTCTATCATATCCGGCGTCACCTCAGGCATAAACACCTTTTTTGCCGCTACGACACTTCCGTCATCTAAAAAACCGTAACCTGTTTCCGCTTCCAGGTAGCCATCATTCAGAATTTCTGCGGCACAACACGCTCAGTTTATAAGATTAAAAACCTTCCTCAAGGCGTCTTTGAGTTTCATGGAGGTATCAAGACCAGCTTGAAAAGCCAGGCCGGCAACTGATGAAATAAGAATAACAGCCTGCTCATCATCAATATTAAGAATCTCCTGCAGGTTCTTTCTTCGTTCCTTCAGAATATTTATTAATACATTATTAAGCTCCGGCATTTGATATGACAGGGCTCTAAGTTCTACCATCATTCTCGAATAAAAGAAAACAGTCTCCTCTAAAAAATCTATTACTTCATTCTCTGTGGCTACAGTTTTCAGAGGGGTTGTAATTTTCAGATGCTCCTTTGCGAGCTCAATAAACAAACCTTCCTTTGATCCAAAATAATGATGAACAAGTCCGTGATTAACATCAGCCATTGCGGCAATAGCTTTAACACTAGCCGCATGACTACCCTTCTCCATAAGACATCGTTCCGCAGCTTCCAGCAGTTTATCTTTAGCATCAACCTTTTTCATGCTCTGATTGATACAGAATCATCTTCAGCAGATACGGATTCAGCTGTCTCGTCTTCTATTTTCCTGAAAGCAACGGAAAGCATTAACTTTATTCTGTTGAGCTGATTAACTTCGCTTGCACCGGGGTCATAGTCAATTGCGGCTATATTGGACATTGGATAACGTTCTTTCAAAGCTTTGATCATCCCCTTGCCCGTAACCTGATTAGGAAGACAGGCAAAGGGCTGCATGCATAGAACATTATCAGCACCGCTTTCAATGAGTTCTATCATTTCAGCCGTTAGAAACCACCCCTCTCCCATCTGTGTTCCAAGAGATACAACGGGCTCCGCCTTTTTTGCCAACTTCTGAATAGCTTCTGGAGCATCAAAACGCCTGCTGCTCTTTAAATATCTTTTCATATCCTTCCGGTAGTATTCAATAAAAGAAATCCCTATCCGGTTAAGCATCATGGAACGATAACTGCCAGAAAGGAAGTGATAGCGGAATTCACTGTTATAAGCAGTATAAAGAAAGAAATCGATAAGATCCGGCATAACTGCCTCGCAGCCCTCAGCCTCAACTACATCAATTATATTATTATTAGCAGTAGGGTGAAATTTCACAAGTATCTCACCTACAAGTCCGACCCGTGGCTTTATCTGCTCGCTCAGCTCCAGATTATCAAAATCCTGGATTATTCCTTTCAGGTTTCGCCGGAAAGTCTTTCTACTGCCGTCACTTAAGGATTTCTTACAAACAGCAACCCATTTGTTATAAAGTTTATCAGCACTTCCTTCAAATAATTCATACGGACGGGTTTTCAAAAGAACCCTCATAAGGGTATCCCCATAAACCAGAGCCTGGAGGCTCTTATTTATCAGCTTCATCGAAAATGAAAAACCGGGATTCTTTTCCATACCCAGGGCATTCACAGAAACAACAGGGATGTGCGACATACCCGCATCGGACAACGCCTTTCTTAAGAATGCAATATAGTTAGTGGCTCGGCAGCCCCCGCCTGTCTGGGTTATCATTATAGCAACCCTGTCCTTATTGTAATCCCCTGAATCTAGAGCTTCCAGTATCTGTCCAACTGTAATAATTGATGGATAACATGCATCATTATTTACATATTTCAGTCCGTAATCAACTGCTGCCTTATCTACCGATGGAAGTATGACAAGGTTATAGTCGCATAACCTGAAGGCCTCCTCAACAAACTGAAAGTGAATTGGAGACATCTGTGGGGCTAAAATTGTATATTTTTCTTTCATCTCCTTGGTAAAAACGACCCTTTCCGCCGGTTTAGCCTTACTTTCAGGATTGCCGGTTGTAGATTCTCGTTCTTCCATAACAGCTTTGAGTGAACGAAGCCTGATTCGTGCTGCACCAAGCTGATTACCCTCATCAATCTTCAGCACAGTAAAAATCTTTCCATATCCCTGAAGTATTTCCTGTACCTGGTCGGTGGTTACGGCATCGATACCGCAGCTGAATGAATTAAGCTGAACCATTTCAAGGTATGGATTAGAAGCAACAAAGCGGGCCGCTGAATAAAGACGGGAATGATAAACCCATTGATCAACAACTCTCAGTGGTCTGTCCACTTCTGCCAGATGACAAACTGAATCTTCTGATAGTACTGCCATCCCCATTTCATTTATGAGAGTAGGAATTCCATGATTAATCTCAGGATCCACATGATAGGGTCTCCCGGCAAGAACTACACTTTGTATTTTATTCTGCTTTATATACTCAAGTGTTTCTTCACCTTCCTTTTGAATATCCTTCTTGAAACTCTCCCGCTCTTTCATTGCCCGGGTCAGGGCATCTTTTATCTTCTGGCTTGAGAATCCACGTTCACCAAAAATCTGCTTCAGACGCTTTCCAAGCTTTTCCGCGTCATTAAGACTCAAAAATGGCGCCAGAAACTCCGGGCCGTTATCCGATGCGACATCATCCATATTGGTTCGTATTACTTCGGGATATGTTGCCACAATTGGACAGTTATAATGGTTATTTGCACCCTCATCCTCCTGTTTTTCAAAAGGAATTGAAGGATAAAATATCATATCTACATTTTTCTTCATTAAATCTACTATGTGTCCATGAACAAGTTTGGCAGGATAACAAACTGATTCGGCCGGTATTGTATCCAGCCCCGAATCAAAAAGCTTCTTATCCGATGGCTTTGAGAGAACTACCCTGTAACCAAGACCTGTGAGAAAGGTAAACCAGAAAGGATAATTTTCATACATATTCAGAACACGCGGAATCCCGACTGTAGCTACAGCATCTTCTTTCTTTAGAGGAGTGTAGGAACATAGTTTTTTATATTTGTAATCGTAAAGATTAGGAAGTTTATCCTTTTTTGACCTCTCAACACCGGCGCCTCTTTCACAACGATTACCAGAAGTAAAGACCCGTCCATCAGAAAATGAGCTCAGAGTAAGGAGACAGTTGTTGCCGCAGAGACCGCATCTCTTCAGGCTTGTTGTCACCTGAAATGATTCAATCTCATCCGGATTAAGCATTTCAGATTTATCATTTTCACTGCTGCGTTCTTTTGATATCAATGCAGCCCCGAATGCCCCCATGATTCCGCTAATATCAGGTCGGACAGCCTCTCTGCCGGATATCTGCTCAAACGCTCTCAAAACAGCTTCATTATAGAATGTGCCGCCCTGTACAATTATCTTTTCACCGAGATCCTCCGGATTTTTGACCTTGATAACCTTGGTAATTGCATTCTTTATTACTGAATAAGAAAGACCGGCGGAAATATCACCAACGGAAACCCCTTCTTTCTGAGCCTGTTTAACCCTGGAGTTCATAAAGACCGTACAGCGTGACCCGAGATCTACCGGCTGTTCTGCAGTAAGAGCTGTTATAGCGAAATCTTTCACTGGAGTACCCATCGAAATTGCAAAGGTTTCAATAAATGACCCGCAGCCTGAAGAACATGCCTCATTCAGTAGTATCTCATCAATCACACCGTCTTTTATTCTCAGACATTTCATGTCCTGCCCGCCGATATCAAGAATGAAATCAACTCCGGGAAGAAAAAATGCGGCGGCCTTGAAGTGGGCAACAGTTTCTATTTCGCCAATATCCAGTTTCAGGGCAGCCTTCAATAGCTTTTCACCATAGCCGGTAACCGTTGCCTTTGCAATTTCAGCCTTTTCCGGAAGAATTGAATAGAGTTCTCTAATAATTTTAATTGTAGAATTAAGAGGGCTTCCTTCATTGCTTCCGTATGTGGAGTACAGCAGCGCACCTTCATCATCAATCAGAGCTGCCTTTGTTGTTGTAGAACCGGCGTCTATTCCAAGATAACATTTGCCTGAATACCCGGCCAGCTCTCTCCTTTTAACCCGGGCCTTCTCATGTCGCGCTCTGAAAGATTCAAGTTCAGCCTGATCGTTAAAAAGCGGAGAAAGTCTTTTAACCTCAACAACATTGGCATTCAGAAGCCCTGGAACCCTTTCATGCAGCGACTGGAAAGATATACATTTTTCTTTTTCAGATTCCAGTGCAGCGCCAAGAGCAACAAAGAACTGAGAATTTTCGGGGAAAATAACATTCTCATCATTCAAATCCAGTGTGATAATAAATCTTTTTCTAAGCTCTGATAAAAAGTACAAAGGCCCGCCTAAAAAAGCGACATTTCCTTTGATTGGTTTTCCCTGAGCCAGACCTCCGATGGTCTGGTTAACAACCGCCTGTAGAATTGAAGCTGCAATATCTTCTTTAGCCCCACCCTCATTAAGAAGAGGCTGTATATCAGTTTTAGCAAAAACACCACATCGGGCTGCTATGGGATATATTGTAGTCGCAGATCGAGCCATTTCATTTAAACCTGCAGCATCTGTCTGCAGCAAGACGGCCATCTGATCAATAAAGGCCCCGGTTCCTCCAGCACATGTACCATTCATCCTTTGATCAGGAACACCTGAAAAATATGTAACCTTTGCATCCTCTCCACCAAGCTCAATCGCTACATCTGTTTCAGGAATAAAAGTCTCAATTGCCTTTGTCCCCGCAATGACCTCCTGAACAAATGGTATTCCCAACCATTGGGCAATTGAAATACCGGCTGAACCTGCAGCGCTGATCGTTAATTCATTGTGGGGAAACATCCCGTAGGCTTCTTCAAGTAAATCTGCAACACTGCTCTTTACATTGGCCATGTGCCTTGCATATCGGCTGAAAACAATTTCATCATTCTGATTAAGTAAAACAAGTTTCACTGTTGTTGATCCGATATCCAGACCCGCTTTAAGGATTGTATCCATATATAAGAACCTCATTAATATATTCTGTATTTTGTTAGTCGCCCGACTAACAAACGTAGATTAGTCATATGACTAATTTAAGTCAACAAGTGAAAGCTATAATCATGTAAAAATGTTAAAGCAAAAAAAAACGGGACTATCGAAACCAGGATAATCCCGCTATTATTTTTATCAGACTTGTTTTACCAGCCCCCTGAAGCACCGCCGCCTCCGAAGCTGCCGCCTCCACCGGAGAAGCCGCCGAAGCCGCCACCGCCAAAACCGCCGCCTCTGAAATCGTCATCCCTGCCGTATCGCCTTCCTGACCCCATCATAGAGCCCAGAAATAACCATGGAAGAATGCCTCCGCGGCGTCTTGCGTATCTTCCGTGGCGACCTAGTCTACTAATGGATGAAAAAACAATGATAATGAAAAAAACAACCAGGTTAAACGGAATTCCAGCTCGGCTCGACCTGTTATTCTGCTGAGCCGCCTGCTCAGCTGCTGCAATCTCCTCAGCAGATATATCAGCCGTCTGAAGGATTACACCGCTCACAGCGGATGCACCGTCATAAATACCTTGAGCATAATTGCCGTCCCTGAACTGTGGCAGCATTAACTCGCGGATAATGTAACCCGATTTAACATCAGTTAAATCTCCCTCAAGCCCGTAGCCAACCTCAATTCTGACCTTACGCTCGCGAAGGGCAAGAAGAATAAGGACGCCGTTATCTTCACCAGCCTGCCCCAGTTCCCATTCGTCCGCAACGGCAATTGAATACGATTCAAGTGATTCGTCGCCAAGATCCGGAACAGTCAGGACGGCAAGCTGGGCGCCGGTTGTCTGTTCAAGCTCATAGAGCATCTGCTCAATTACAGCCTCATCGTTATTTGAAATAACCCCGGCCTTGTCTACAACCGGGCTGTCTAGTTTGGGGATATTCAGAGCGAAAGCCTGGGTACTGCCTACAGCGAACAGAGCCAACGATAGAACTAAGGATTTAAGTATTCTTTTCTTCATGCTCAGTCCTCCAGAAAAACTATCCCGTCGGGAAGCTCATTCGTGTCGTCGCCCTTAACGGGAAAATGCTCACCCAGTATTTCAGCACAATCAAGCACTGCCTTCTCAAGTCCCTCAGCAGCCTTCCCCTCTTTAATCGCTGCAAGAAGGTTGTTCAGTATATCTTCCCAGTCTCCGGGCTGAACCTTCGCGTTAATACCCTCATCTGCAATTATCTCTACACGCCGTTCGCGCATTGAAATAAAGAATAAGATTCCTGTACGGTCTCGGGTATTCACAGCCCCTGATTCTGTAAAATGGACAAGTGCCCGCCGATGAACGCTGCGGGCAATAATTGGCTTAGGAACTATCATTCGGTCAAAACCGGGAATATTGGTCAGAATATATATCAGCCCGATAATAACTATCGTACTTGCTCCATAGAATGCTGTAATATGCCAGGCCTGGGGCAGCCAGAACATTTTCGATACTGCAGATTCAATACCGCTGTGAAACCCGAGCGCTATCAGGTAATAGATAAAACCGCCTATTACCGAGAACAGAAGCTCAGCGGCTGCATAATTCGAACTTTCCCGAATTACCGCTGTCAAAACCTCCCCGGACGATACCGATTCAACATGTGCTGCAGCCTTGTTGATTCTTTTTATTTCTTCATCGCTGAATTTAATATCCGCCATTAAATGCCGCCTTAAAATTCTACCTTGGGAGCGTTTTCGGCGCCCGAGGATGCTTCAAAATACGGTTTCTCGTCAAATCCCGCCATATTGGCAATTATCATTCTAGGAAACTGCTTAATATATGTGTTATATGACTGAACACTGTCGTTAAACCTCTTTCGCTCAACAGAAATCCTGTTCTCAGTTCCCTCCAGCTGATCCTGCAGAGCCAGAAAGTTCTGATTGGCCTTCAGCTCCGGATAATTCTCGGTAACAACAAGCAGACGCTGCAGGGCTCCGCCGAGGCTGGACTGCGCCTCCTGAAATCGTTCAAATGCAGCAGGATCATCTAATAGGTCATCCGACATATTCATAACTCCGCCTGCACTCGCGCGTGCTTCCGCCACAGCCGTCAGAGTATCACTTTCATGTGAAGCATAACCCTTTACAGTCTCAACAAGATTCGGAATTAGATCAAGTCTTCTCTGATACTGGTTCTCTACCTGGCTCCAGGAAGCCTTGACCCCTTCTTCCATAGTAACCATTTTGTTGTAGGTTCCGGTAAAAGAACCGTAGATGATAAGAATAAGAATTACCACGATTGCAATCGGGATAATAATCTTCAATGCTCTGTTAGCCATGTAACTCTCCTTACTTTACATTACAATTAAGTTAATAATTTATTCATTATTGAGGCAAGGATAATATTGTTTAAGAACCGTTAATTATTATTACAAACAGGAAGTAAAAGAACGTTCAGATTCAAACTCAAATGGATTAGGGAAATATTTACCCATTTTAGCATTCAGCTCTTTCTTCACTCTGGAGGATATTGATATCTGCCCGGGTTCGGTTCCCGATTTTTCAAGATGGGCCGCATAATTGATTGCATCTGAGACAATATGGCCTGTATCCATTGAAAACCTGAATTTACCGCAGTCCAGCCCGAGCCTGAGTATGATCTTATCCTTTATAGGGATCTCCGGCCGCAGGTTGAAAACAGGCAGCGATGATTGTATATCCAAAGCGCATAATACTGCCCGCTGCTCATTCCCCTTCGCGGTGAACGCAATTATACCCCCGTCTCCGGCAAAACTCCATATTCTACCATCATATTCATACACCTTATTGGTTATGAACTGTCTTAAATGAAAATAGACTTTTTCCATTTTTTTCAATCCGTGAGCCTTAACCAGTTTTGAATTTCCGACAATATCAAGACTGATTATGGTAAAACCGTAGTATTTTCCCTCTTTAAGAGCTCCCCAGTTAACAAGGTTTTCAACATCCTTCCTGCTGTGATGTATCTTTCGTTTATGAAAGTCATATACTACTCCAGTCCGGGTTAACTTATTCAGATACTCTTCCAGACCTTTAAGCGCGATGGGCTTACCGCTCAGAGAACTCCCGTCAAGTTCAATTAAAAGCTTTAATAGATCAAAGGTCTTTCGCTTGCTGTTCATATATGAAATCAGGATTCTTGAGGCTTTGCCCGATGAGAAGGTGATATGCTCAGCCTCTCCGCAGATATTATGGCTGCTGTAGCCCTTTATCAGCATACCGCCTATCCTGTCTATCTCGTCAGCACTGAAATTCTGTGAAACTAACTCTGCAGTTTCATTGATTAATGATGGTTCAAGCACAATTCCTCCGGGACGTATAAATTACCATTTCACTAATAAACTTTCAACAATAAGAGAGAGTATGTACTTCAATGTTACACAATTTTTACACAACCCGCCTATACACCGGGTTGTGAATCAGCAAAGCTCTACTTCGTGGTTAAATTAAACACACCGTCCCAGTTTGCCGGGGGGGCTTTCTTCTTGTATTCTTCACAGCGCTTTATGTATATTCCAGCTGGTCCGTCTTCAGGGGCGATACTCAGAATTTTCTGGAACTCAGCTCCGGCTTCAATCCATCTTTTGTCTTCAAAAAGCTCAAGGGCTGTATGGAATAAATCAACAACCTCAACAGTCTGCTCATTGGCAAGATCACTCTCATCTACAAGTTCATACAATCGAACAGGTTCATTGATTCCTACAACACGGACCCGGTCCAGCTTACGCAGAACAAACTCATCACCAAGATCATCAGCAGTCATTGAACTGATAAGTTTCCAGCAATTATACTGTTTGTTCACCCCCTCAAGGCGGGCTGCAAGGTTAACAGCATTCCCCATAATTGTATAATCCATCTTACGCGCTGTTCCCATATTTCCAACAACCATCTCGCCCGTATTAATTCCTATACGGGTTAGAAGCGGGTCAGGAACAAGTTCATCTTCCATAAAATGCTGGTTCATAATATTCTCAAGCTTTTTCATCCGGACTGCCGCCCGACATGCACGTTTTGCGTGGTCATCAAACTCAACCGGAGCTCCGAAGAAGGCTATAATTGCATCACCCTCATATTTATCGATTGTTCCGCCCTGATCCATAATAAGATTACTCATTTCGGTAAGATACATATTGAGTATCTTTACAAGATCAGTCGGATCAAGCTTTTCAGATATGCTTGAAAATCCCTTTACATCGGTGAATACAGCGGACATATACTTCTTTTCACCGCCCAGACTGAGTTTATCGGGATCATCTATCAGATTCTCAATAACCGCATCAGAAAGATAATGACCGAAAGCGCTCCTGATATAAGACCGTTCTCTTGCAGTTTCCAGAAATTTCATAACACTGATAAACAGGAATGTACAGAGCACTGAAAGTATAGGCGTCAGCAGCTGAATATATATTCCCAGCAGCAGGAATACCGCAATTTCTACCCCGGCAAGAACAATGATAATCGCGATCCCCCAGAGTATTGTCGGCAGCGCATCCATCCGGTGGATAATAATATACAGCAGCATTGTTATGACAAATGCAAGCAAAATTGACAGCCATTGTGGTGAATCATCAAGATAGCTGTCCTGAATAAGCATATTGAATACAGCAGCATGGGTACCTACATTTGCATACTCTTTTGAAAACGGATTTACTCCCCTATCAAAGGTTGATGTTGCTGATGAACCTATAATACAGAAAGAACCGTCTACTGCCTCTCTTATTATCTCACGGGTTTTCATATAATCTTCATACATCAGCCTTACTTCGGCAAATGAAGATTCAACATAGGCATCGGTATCCTCATAATAGGCAGTATCTGCATCGGACAAACCTTCCATAGCCAGAATATCCTGAATCTGCCCTCTTATTGCCGATTCGCTCTGACCGTTAATAAAACTCCCAACCTCAGAATAGAAATATTCCCTTGAGTCACGGTAATCCTGAAGGTAAGTTCTGTCACCTCCTGAGAGAACCTCCGCCTTAATTGATTCTGCATAGTCATAACCGGCAAAAATATCCTGATCGCCTTCGTAATAAGTAAAGAAATTATCTGCCTCAAGACTTCCTAGACTGGCAATCAGAGCCTCTTCCTGCCAGTTGTGCAAAACCATATAATAGAATGACAGATGCCTGAAACTTTCCCAGTATCCTTTTGCCGGCCAGTTTATAAGGAATGTTCCGTCCTCGGCTCTGGGAACCTTTAAATCACGTGGCCCATCCTCACCCGGTATATATGCATCTTCAATCAAAAGATAATCATCAGTCAAAGTCAAAGAGGGATTGCCGGCCCAGTCAAGAAAGGGGGAAATTACAAGCTGACCGTAGAAATCACCCTTGTATTCCGTGAAGAAATCAATTCGGCGTCTGACACCATCCTCATCAATTATTATATTCGGAAATCCGGCTCCGGCGCTCATGGTAATAAGCTCAGCCAACGCCGGATCAAGACTTTCGGCCTTCGGATATTTTTCCGTCTCAACACTGAGTTTATCATAGGCAATATTTTCACGCAGCCATTCTTCAAAAGCGGGGCTCATCTCAACCTCGTAGTCATCAACCATGTTAACGGTCATATAGGCATTGCCGAAAAAATAGATTGTACTGCTGAAATATTCATCATTATCCTGTGAAATTTCATCGACTTTAGAAATAAGAACATCACGAGCCTGTTCATTAAGCATAGTCAGCTGACTTATATACTCTTCAGCCGCATCTCCGGGAATTGCACCGCTTGCAATCGCACCAAAAAGATCAATAATGTTCCCGTTAATAATATCAAACTCATCGGCAAAGGCCTGAGGCAGGGTATTTTCCAGAAAATCCGGGTCAACAGCGGTAGGGCTGCTCTGTACGTACTCTATATCAAAAACTGCATAATCAGCACCAAGTTCACTCATAGTCAACAGTCCGTTAGCAACAATATCACGGCTCCAAGGCCAGACACCAACTTTTTCTATAGAGGTATCATCGATATCGACCAGAAGTATGCGCTGGTCCTCAGGAATATCTTTTTTAAGATGCAAAAGAACATCATAGAGCCGATGTTCCAGGGTAGTAAGAATATTGAAGTATGTGAGTAGTGAAAAAACAATTACTATAAGGATTGCAATCAGTATTCTTATGCTAAATTTTCGTTCCATAATTAACTAACCTTTATTTAAAAAACATTTGAAAGCTAAGCGTGTAAGTAATATACTTTTAAAGTAGTATAGTCCATATTATGGAGAAAAGGTATGCAAAAAATTAAAGTTTTTCTTATTTTAACCTCGCTATTGATTTTCATCTCGGCGGTTGGATTGTCCGCCCAGTCGATGAATATTATCGATGACCTGCTTGATCAGGAAGTTGCTGAATACGGTGAAGCGGTATATCTGATAACTGTCGGCAGCGGCGCTGTTAACGAATCAGCTTCTATATCGGAGGCCATGAGCACAGCAGCGGAAGAAAAATGGATCAGCAAACGGGCTGATGCAGACGATTCAATTTCACTTGGGGAGGTTTCATATATTATTATGAAATCACTTAAAATCAGGGGCGGTCTGATGTATAAACTATTCCCGTCTCCGCGATATGCGGTTAGAGAGCTCGCCTATCTTGAAATTGTTACAGGACAGGCTCATCCGGGCGATAATCTCAGCGGTGAAGATGTTATGAACATACTCTCCCGGGCCATAGACTTCAAGGAGGGAATATAATGAAACGATTAACCATAACGCTTCTTGCGTTAATCCTGATTCTGGGTGCTGCGGTTAATGCCTCGGCCTTTGATGTCGGCGGGTCCTTAACTTCAGGAACGGACCTTTCCACCCTGGACATAGAAGGGGCCTCAACAGAAGCCCAGCTGGGACTCTGGCTTGAATCAGGAAAGGGGGAGCATTATTCATTTGAAATGAAATTCGACCTCACTGCAGCTATTACTAAGGATCTGCTTGAGGATGAAGTACTATTTAACTTTTATTTCAACCCCGACTATCTTAAATTAGACGGGCTCTGGGATGATCTTGATTACGGTCCGTCCATCCTTGCAACCAGTTTCGGCCGGTTTTCAGCTTCTGATTTTTCATCGAAGGTGTTTTCACAGCAGCTGGACGGATTAACGATGAACTTCAACTATCCGAAAGCTGAACTGACAATTACTGCAGGGACTACAGCTTTAATGTTTACTGAATCGGGTAGTATACTGAATTCTTCATCACCTACAATCATGTCGAAAACAGATTTAGCTCAAACCTCAAATTCCACGACCCTGACAAAAAAGCTGTTTGATCCCGATGGAACCGATGGTTTGACAATTTTTGACAGTCCGCGTGCTGTAGAAATAATTACGTTGAGTCTTCCTGAGGCTATAGCAAGACAAAGTCTGACATTCTCACTGGTTGCACAGGAGGATCTTAGACCAATGATGGCTGTTGCAGCGGACTATTTCGGTGAAACAACTGATTATCCTCTGGTTCAGGAAGGCGATATCTATTATGACGCCGACGGCGGTGGCGCAGTTGATACACAGTATATAGGAGCCGGAGTTTCCGGACCAATTATTGGCTCGCTCTACCATAATGTTTTTTACTACTTCGGCACCGGCCGCACGCTTAGCTATAAGGCTGATGGCAACAGTTCAGAGGGGTATTCATACCAGTATGACACTATCATTTCGCATATGGCAGGTTTCAGCCTCGACTATTTCCTTCCATGGCTTTTTAACTCAAGAATCAGCGGGGGCGCATACTTCGGAACCGGCGATAGTGATGCTGATTACTATTATGAAGGTAATAAGGAGGGGTATTACACTCAGTTTACTCCGATCACATCCGGCGGCGGCGGAATAATATTCTCTCCGGGTGTAAGCAACATCCTGACTGCTAACGCCAGCTATTCAATGAAACCGCTTGGATGGATGCCGCTCCGGATAGTTAAGGATCTGCAGGTTTCAGCCAATCTGCTGCAGTTCTACCGACTGACTGAAGGACCGGTTTCAATTTCCGGTATTTCGTCTGATTTTGAGGCAGAATCAAGAAATTATCTAGGTTCTGAGATAGATTTAACAGTGAACTGGCGACCGTTTTCCGATCTTGGCGCAATTGCTCAGGTCGGTTACTTCCTGCCTAACAGCAATGCTTTTGAAGCTGGTTCAGATATGTCCAATCCAACATTTATGGCGAAACTTAATGTTTCGTTCAGTTTTTAACAGGAGGTACATTCTTAATGAAGAAGTTATTGATTATATTGGTTGTTCTGTTAGCAGCGCTGCCGCTGTTTGCGGAGAATGCCGTTGTTAAAGAGACAAGCGGAAGGGTGGAAATACAACTGCCCGGAAGTAGCTGGCAGACGGCTTCTGTCGGTGATTCACTGCCGAAGGGCGCAAGCATTTCCACAGGCTTCGGAGCTTCTGCTGTTCTTGATGTCGGAGCTTCAACCCTGACGGTTGATGCCCTCACAAGAATGAAACTTGAAGAACTTATCGAGAGCCAGGGAGCACAGACTACCGGACTCTTTCTCAGAGTCGGCAAGGTAAAAGCTGAAGTAAAACGTGATCAAAACCTGAGCCATGATTTCAGACTCAGGAGCCCTTCATCAACAGCTGCTGTTCGCGGAACCGAGTTTACCTTTGACGGCAATTCAGTCAAGGTCAGCAAGGGAGTCGTTGCACTCATCAGTGCTTCGATAGACAGGGAAGTTCTTGTCGCAGCCGGAGAAAGCTGTACTGTATCAGGCAGCGGTAAACCGAACAGCCCGCTTGCTGAAAAGCTTAAGGAATCAACTACCCAGGGCAACCTTGAGAAAAAAGAGAACTCAACAGCACAGAACGGAAGTTTTCAGGGCGGCAACGCCGGTGGAGCACCAGCAGTTGATCTCTACGGCGACATATCCATTACGGTGGTGGAATAGGAGGATAGAATGAATAAAATAAAAACAGCAGGATTATTGCTTTTAACCGCATTAATTCTGTTATTATCCTCATGTGGAGGAATGACAGCTGATTCGGAAGATGTAAGCATTGATTTATCATCAGTAACGTCAAAGGCTGTCGGTGATGACTATAATCACCTGAAGGTCTGGCTCGCCATCGAAGGCACAAACTCTTTCTACAGAGAAGAATCCTTCGATCTTGCTACCGGACAGGATACCATAACACTTGAAAGTCTTCCCGTAGGTCCGGCCTATAAAATATTCATGTCTCTTGGTGTTAAAACAGACGATATTTTTACTGTAGAAAGATCAGCCAACGGGATAATCAATGTTACCGGGGGCGCGCTAACCACAACAACAATTCAGTCTGAGGAAATAAAGACAACTGCCTTCACTGAACTAATCGGGACTGCAGTAAATGGTGCAGCCTTTATAGATGACAGTGTTTATACGGTTGGTGCGGACGGGTCAGTGCTTTATTACGGTAGCACATCCATAAATGAAAAAGCTGCACCCGGCGACACAGTTCTCAGAGATGTGGACAAAGGGTATGAAGACAATGTCATAATCACTGCAAAGGCTACCAACGGCCAGGCAGTGGGCCTTTTCGACAAAGAAGAAGAAGTTTTCAATTTTGATTTTTCATCCGATTTACCTGAAGCAATGTTCGGTGTAGATTACGCGGGCGATACAACAATCGATCTCCTCTCGTCCTATATCTTCTATGATGATGATCTGAATATGCAGCTTGGTCTTTCCCAGATGGACGGAGGCATAGTTTTATCGGTATATGGGGAGTTTGACTATGGTGAAGGCACCGAAACAGCTACCGAGTGGCTGGCAGTTGACTTCTCTGAGGTTCTTGAGGCTTTAGAAGAGTTTGAAATTGATCTCAGCGGCGAGTTTTTCAAGGGCTTTTCAGTATTAAGCTATGAAAACACGGACGGTGATGAATATGTATGGTTATTTGTTGCTTCAAAATTAGGCAACTTCAGATTTCAGATCCCTCTCAACGAAGACGGCCTGGACGACAGCGCATTCGATGATGAGGATGTTGAGGGTGAAGATACCATCCTTAACATGTTTACCGACTTTGCCCTTAACAATACATACCTTGAAGACAGAGTTGTCTTGAATCTTGGTAACTACAATAATGACTACCTCTTTGTAGGAACCGACAGCGGCCTCTATAAGATGACTGCAGAAGCTTCTGTAAGTGATATGGAAGCTGAAGAGATATTTGCCGAGGGCGAACGTATTGAGCTGCTTGCCTGCAGCGAAGACTACACAGCCTGTGTTACCGCGATGGAACTGCTTGTAATTAACAATGAAAACGGTAATGTTGCAAGGGTCGCCTTCAACCAGGGGCTGCCTGCTTTGGGCAAACTCAACGACGACGGCATAACAGGACTGGCCTGGGACGATAGCACTCTCTATGTAGCAGGAAGCTATGGTCTTGTTTCACTTGATGTAAGCCCTGCAAATGTAGATTTGGACTGGGAAACAGAATAAGAATCAATTTACTGGAGAATCAAGCCCCCGCCGTCCGGCGGGGGCTTTTTAATTTGCTTTGTTCATAAGTGCAGACGGCAGCAGGTACAGTTCTGACGCAGGTACTGCAGGATGATATCAAAACCTGCTTATCAGTTTGGCTTTATATTGATACTTCATACAGCATAAAAAAGGGCTGACAAGGAAAGAATCCTTGTCAGCCTCTCTGTTATAAGATAATCGGCTGATAAATAACCGAAACCGGTTAAAACTGCAGCCTTGAACCGAGATCCAGACCCCAAACCCCGGAACCGAGATTGTAGTCAACAGTAAGATTGGTCCCGAGCGGGCCGAGCATTAAATCAAAGCCTGTACTGACCAGCATATCCATATCATTATGACCGTCTCCCCCCTCGATTACTGCCGTCTCGGTCAGTGTTGCAATGCCGCTGAAATCAGTAATAGCGTAATACGCGCCAAGCTTTATAAAGGGATAAAGGACTGCAAGCTTCTTTGAAATTGTCGTGTTGATTCCCAAAACAATGGTATCTGAACTGAATTCCATGCCGGCATCTTCAAATGGGTTATAGTCAGCACCGAAACTGGCAGGTATTGTACCTAAGGAATCGCCTAATGATTCATACAACAAGTCTCCGAGTCCAACACCTAACAGCAGGTGATTGTATGCTCCGCCCAGCCCGATGGAAACACCCGGGGTGTCCTTGCTGTCGCGCAGCAGAACATATCGAAGCTCTGCGCCTATATTAAGATAATTGAAGGTGGGCATCAAACCGTCGGGAAGTGAAGACATGGTATCAGCTGGAATCATATCCCAGAGAAATGGCGGAACCCACATTCCGTATAGAAGCAGCTCAATATTGGACGGAAGCTTTGCACCGGCGTTCAGCTTTAATGCAGGAATAGGTGTGGCTTTGTTCAATAAAACGTCCGCCAGAACCTCATAATCTTCATTAGCAAGCAGACTTCCCAGAAGACCTTCTTCCTCATCAAAAAGAATTGAATCAAGCATACCTTTGAGTACAAGGGAATCCTCATATGCCTGTGTATCAGTGAAAGTAAACACTCCGTTCGCTGCAGTTATGGAGACAGTAGGCAGAATGCTGAAATAAAAATGATTGAATCGCTTACTGCCTAATTCAGCCATCCCGATATTCTGCCCGTCAAGCGCATTCTGCATCAAGATAGGATCCAGATCCTGTCCAAGGCCGTCAAGCAGGAGACTGAAATCACCTTCCATCGTTCCTACAAGGGTGTTCACCAGCTCGTTGAAGGCGTCTTCAGCAGCATCTGAAAATACTGAAGCAACGCCGGTGAATAACATCAATGCTAAAATTAACACTAAAAACTTCTTCATTTTATCCTCCGGATAAACTATAGTTCTATTATAAAGTTTAGTACATCAGCCGGCCTAGTTCCAGTAAAATTTTAATTTTGAGCCGATTCTTTCCCGCGTTTTTTCTTTGTCTTCTCAGCTTTTCGACTGATACTGTTCCAGACGCCAGTGAGCCCCATTGCCTTCTTCATAGCTCCGAGGGTAGCCCTGGCTTCCTCTCGTGCGGCTATTGTTCCGTCAAAAAGAACCTCTTCAACAAATCCCGACCTGGATTCATATTCAGCCCTTCTCTCTCTCATGGGATCCAGAAAAGCGTTTATTGCCGCAGCAAGCTTGTCTTTAACCTCAACATCCCCAACCTTTCCCTGTTGATAGCGGGATTTAAGATCCTCTACCTCGGCCTTGTCGGGATTGAAAATATCATGATAAATAAAAACAGGGTTACCCTCAACCTTGCCGGGAATATCAGCACGTACCCTGTTAGGATCGGTATACATACCGCGAACTTTTTTGTTTACGGCTTTTTCATCATCAGAAAGCATTATCGCATTACCGAGAGATTTTGACATTTTCGCGTCACCGTCAGTCCCGACAAGGGTTGGTACATCACCGACCATCACATCAGGAATGGGAAAAACCTCATCGTACATACTGTTAAAGCGCCTTGCTATCTCCCGGGTAAGCTCAACGTGAGAAACATTATCCTTACCAACCGGAACAAGATTTGCCCTGGGCATTAAAATATCAGCGGCCTGAAGGACAGGGTATCCGAGCAGTCCAAGCGGTATCTCTGTAATATCAGCGGCTCTGGCCATGTCCTTGATGCTCGGCACCCTCTGAAGTCTTGGAACTGACACCATCATTTCGAAAATCAGGTTCATTTCATACACTTCATGCACTGCGGACTGAAGGTAAATTTTCGACTTATGCGGATCAATACCGGCTGCGATGTAATCAAGCACCATATCTCTGGCATTCTGACCAATCTGGGCTATAGCAGAAGCATCCGGTTTTGTGGTAAGCATATGCAGATCTGCAATTATAAAGAAGCAATCGTAGTCTTCCTGTAGTTTGACTCTGTTTTGTAGTGAACCGACGTAGTGCCCTAGATGCAGTTTTCCGGTAGGTCTGTCACCCGTCAGTATGCGTTTTCTTTCCATGGATTTATAATACCTATGTAGGCTGTTTTAAACAAGTAGTATTAAAAAATCAAAATGGGTTGCAGTTAAATGAACCGGCGGTTTTTTGATACTTTCCGACCGTTCTCCATAAGCATGGCTATCGGCTTCAATGGCGGTACATTCTCACAGATAATCTTTATTACCGCAGTAATTGGTACAGCAATGAACATACCTACAGGCCCCCATATCCAGCCCCAGAGAAAGAGAGAAAAAATGATTATTATCGGGCTTAGATTAAGGCGTCTGCCCTGCATTCTAGGGTCAAGGAAATTCCCAACTACTATCTGAACACTTATCATTGATACTACAACTGCTACTATTGGTCCAGGCTGCGGGAAAAACTGTATAAATCCCATAATTATCGTAACCGCCATGAGAATGACAGAGCCGATATTCGGTATAAAGTTGAGAATAAAGGCAAGGACGCCCCAGATTAATGAGAAATCCATCCCGATAATCTCAAGAAACAGCCACACAAAAACACCGGTCATTGCGCTGACCAGGAATTTTACCGAAAGATATCGGCCAATCTGTCTGATGGTATGACGCATTATGATTATAATTCTCTTTCCGGCTTTGCGGGGAAAGGCCTTTGCGATTGTTACCTGAATATATGGTGATTCAAGAAGTAAAAATATAGTTGATAAAATGACAATTACCATTGCGCTCGCAAAAGACACAACGTTCTGCGACAGTGAATTGATAGAATTTATAAAGGTTGCTGTAAAATCTATTTCTGCCATCGGGTTTTCAGGCAGTTCCATTGCAAAATTGGTATTCAGGGCACCTGAAATCTGACTGGTGATATCTTCAAACCGGTGATAATATTTTGGAGCTTCATCTATAAAGGAATTAAGACTTGAGAAAAGAAACAAACCTACAAGATAGCCGATACCTGCAATAATCAGGATTGCAAGCGTAATGGATATTCCTCGGGGAACCTTAATCCGGGTAAGACCGTCGACAACAGGCGACAGTGTAAACGACAGAAGAATCGCAAAAAAAATAGGCAGCATAACGGAGCTTGCTATCTTTAAAGCAGCTACTGTTGCAACAATGGCAATAACGCCGATGAATATCGTATTAGCTCTCTGATTGTTCATAATTTCTATTCCTGTTAATATCATTATAGCCCATTTTCATTTTATTATGGAGAATAAATTATGATTAATAAATTTTTAAACAAAACCCCAGATACAGACAAAGCCAATTTTATAGCCTGGAATGCCGATGTTAGCGGCGATGTTGTACTAGGGGCGGAGTCATCAGTATGGTTCAGTGCAACTATCAGAGGGGACATTGCACCAATCAGAATAGGCAACTCAACTAATATTCAGGATGGTGCAGTATGCCATATAAGTGTCGATAGGCAGCTCACAGTAGGCGACTGGGTCACTGTAGGACATAATGCAATCATTCACTCATGCACAATTGGAAATCATTGCCTGATTGGAATGGGTGCTATAGTCCTCGATAAGGCCGAAATAGGTGATTACAGCATTGTTGGAGCCGGTTCTCTCGTAACTGGAGGCAAGAAGTTCCCTCCCCGTTCCCTGATACTGGGTTCTCCAGCAAAGGTTGTTCGAGAATTGACGGATGAAGATATAAAAGAGATAGATGCCGCAGCTGAACGATACAGGATCCATTCAAAAGAGACGGCAGAAGAGCGTAAAGTTAAATAATTATCGGTTTTTTGCCCTAACATAGCTGAATTCGAGCCCATTTAGAATAATTTAACTTGATTATCGGTCTGCAACCGATATATTATAAATAATCGCACTCAAGGAGGTTCTATGACTGCGGAAATTTTAGGACTTGGGGCTCACATCCCTGAAAACGTGATTACAAACGACGAACTTGCAAAGACTGTCGATACAAGCGATGAATGGATTCGCTCTCATACCGGAATAGGCAAACGTCATATTATAGCTGAAGACAAAACGACATCCGATATGGCTGTTGAAGCCGCGAAAATCGCAATTGAACGCGCCGGAATCGATAAAGAGGAAATCGATATGATCATTGTGGCTTCTGCTTCAGGTGATTATTCAACCTTTCCGTCTACTGCCTGTGTTGTTCAGCATAAACTTGAAATACGACATACTGCCGCAATGGATCTTGCTGCCGGGTGTACAGGTTTTGTATACGGGGTTGAGGTTGCAAGAAGCATGATACTTTCGGGCAGCGTTAAGAAAGCTCTTGTGATTGGTGTAGAAGCACTTTCAAGAATTACAAACTGGAAAGACCGTGACACATGCGTTCTCTTCGGAGACGGAGCCGGTGCAGTAGTTATGGGAAAGAATAAAAGCGGCGACGGTCGGGGAATTCTTGATTACTTCCTCGGCGCGGAAGGTGACGGCTACATGCATCTTATGAGAAAAGCCGGCGGTGCAAAGCACCCCTTTCACTGTGAAGATACACCGGAAAAGGATCTTTACATCAGCATGAACGGCCGCCGTGTGTACGGATTTGCTGTCAGGGTAAACGAAACTATCATCAATACTCTTCTTGACAGAAACAGCCTGACTGTTGACGACCTGCACAAGATAATCCCACATCAGGCAAACATAAGAATAATACAGGCGGCAGCGAAAAGGCTCAGTATTCCGATGGAGAAATTCTTCGTTGTTATTGAGGAATATGCCAACACCTCGGCAGCTTCAATTCCTATTGCACTGAACGCGATGCAGGAACGCGGCGAGCTAAATAAAGGCGATCTGATTCTAACCTCAGGTTTCGGTGCAGGCCTTACCTATGGCGGTAACCTTATCCGCTGGTAATCATCATAAAAAAGGCTCAGTCCGGAATAACCCGGGCTGAGCCTTTTTTTATCTACACCCACAGGCGCATTGCCGGAGAGCTATCAGCCCTGACCGTCCTTAATCAACTCAAGTGCAATCTCCCCTATTTTATACTTTTGAATCTTACCGCTTGCCGTTAACGGATACCCATCTACAAAGAATACATATTTGGGAATCTTGTGACGGGAAATCTTACCGCGGCAGAAGTCTTTTACATCTTCAGACCTCAGCGTTTTTCCATCATGGAGAATAATAAAGGCCCCCACCTGCTCGCCGAATTTTTCATCGGGTACGCCGGCAACCTGAATATCCTTGATTTCAGGTAAGGTATACAGAAATTCTTCAATCTCACGCGGATAGATGTTCTCTCCGCCGCGGATTATCATGTCTTTTATGCGACCAGTCACCCTGAAGTAACCGTCAACATCCTTTATACCAAGGTCGCCGGAATGAAGCCATCCGTTTTTGTCTATACAGGCAGCAGTTGCTTCTGGATTTTTATAATATCCCTTCATGCTGTTGTAGCCGCGGCAGCATAATTCGCCCTGCTCTTCCACCTCGCATTCTTCACCGGTTTCAGGGTTCAGAACCTTTACCTCGATACCGTGCAGCTCGCGACCGACGGTTGATACACGTTTTTCAATCGGATCATCAGTAACGGTCTGCGTCATTACCGGTGAAGCCTCAGTAAGCCCGTATGCGATAGTAACATCGGCCATGTTCATCTTCTCAATCACCTGCTTCATAGTCTCCATGGGACAGGGAGAACCGGCCATTATACCGGTTCTCAGGCTTGAAAAATCAAAAATATCAAACATAGGATGGTTAAGCTCAGCGATGAACATTGTCGGCACACCGTAGAGGGCTGTACATTTTTCTTTCTGTACCGAGGCCATAACTACAAGCGGATCGAATTTTTCGACTATCGCCATAGAACCGCCATGCGTAAGAATTGCCATGACGCCCAGGACAATACCGAAACAGTGAAACAGCGGGACAGGAAGGCAGAGCACATCCTTTTCAGTAAATTTCTGACATTCTCCGATGTTGTAACCGTTGTTCAGAATGTTGTAATGGGTGAGCATAACGCCTTTCGGAAAACCGGTTGTCCCGGAGGTATACTGCATGTTAACAACATCCTGACAGTCGCATGCTTCGAAGGCTATTCGCAGGTCTGCATCATCAATATGCTGGCCGAGGAGCAGCAGCTCCTGGGTATTATACATACCTCGGTGTTTTTCCTGGCCGATAAAAATAAGGTTCCTCAGTTCAGGGAATTTTTCCGCCTTCAACTCTCCGCGCTGTGAGGTTTTAAGCTCAGGAAGGAGATCATTTACTATCTGAACATAATCACTGTCTTTATAACCGTCGATTATACATAGCGTATCAAGATCTGCCTGTTTCACCAGATATTCAAGCTCATGCGATTTGTATTCGATATTAACTGTTACAAGGATTGCTCCTATCTTTGCTGTTGCAAACATGAAGGTACACCAATCCGGAACGTTTGTAGCCCAGATTCCTACCTTGGAATCCTTCCCTATTCCTATTGCAATCAGTCCTTTTGCCAGCCTGTCGACCCTTTCGTTAAACTGCGAATAGGTAAACCTGAGGTTTCTATCCGAATAAACAATAAACTCTTTATCGGGAAAAGCCGCCGTCTGTTCTTCAAGCAGCCCGCCTAGGGTTTTCTCTATTAATTCCATTATTCCCCCAGAGCCTTACGCCGGTTCATGAATGACAGCTAGAATCCTGGCAGAAGCCCCGTCTGCCATTACATCATGTTCTACAATTGAATCGTAATAAATACTATCGCCGGCAGATAGTTTATAAACTTCCTTACCATAGTTGACTTCGATATTCCCTTCCAGCACATATATGAACTCTTCCCCCTCATGCGATGACTTCTTTACTGCCTCATCTGAAGGAGAAAGTTCTACCATCAAAGGCTCCATATGACGTGAGCTCTTGTTCAAAGCAAGAGAGTAAAAAGTTCTGCCCTCATCTTCATCAGCATCAGCCCCCCTGAATCTTGAAATATGAGCTTGATCATCTTTTCTATTTACTACCGGTCCAAGATGTTCCTGATCATCAAGAAAAGTTCCGAGCCTCACACCTAGCGCTCTTGAAAGCTTTACAAGCGGGCTAAGATAAGGCACAAGTGCACCGTACTCAATGCTTTCAACCATCTTTACATCAACTCCGGCTCGTTCTGCTAGCTGTTCTACAGACATATCATTTTTTTCCCGGGTAAGCCTGATTTTTTCTCCGAGTTTTTCATTATAAGTCACACTAAACCTCTTTAAGTATTATTTAAGTCCGTTAACAGGATATTGCATATTTTTCTATTTTGCAAGTTTTATTTCGGCCATTAACCGATAAATTTGGTTCTATTTACTTATCGGTCATTGACCGATAAGTAAAAAAGTGGTATTAATATCATGTAAAATATAATATTTAATACAGAGGGAGTATTTTTGATGAAAACCTGTTTTCTTTATCCGGGCCAGGGTGCCCAGTTTCCGGCAATGGGAAAGGATCTCTTTGAGAAGTATCCCGCTGCGAAAGATATGTTCAAACTTGCGTCTGATGTCCTTGAACGGGACATGGAAGCGCTTATTTTTGAGGGTGACGCCGCAGTTCTCGGGAGAACAGATAACACACAGCCCGCAATCACTGTAGTCAACCTTGCCGTAAAGAACGTTCTTGGTTCACTCGGAATAAATTCTGACGGTTGTGCCGGTCATAGTCTTGGAGAATGGGCCGCTTACGCAGATGCCGGTGTTCTTACTGATGAAGAAGTTCTCAAAGCGGTTGCGCTCAGAGGAAAATATATGCACGAAGCCGGAGAAAAAGCCTGCGGTGAGGGTGCAGATTCAAGCATGGCTGCTGTAATCGGTCTCGATTTGGAGAAGGTTGAAGCTGCAATAAAATCTATTGACGGAGCATTCATGGCTAACTGGAACGCACCGACACAGATAGTTATTTCCGGAACGCAGGACGGTCTTGAAGCAGCTGAAGGGGCTTTAAAAGAAGCAGGAGCAAGAAGAGTTATCAGACTCAAGGTTTCCGCCCCCTGTCATTCCCCCCTTCTTGATGAAGCGAAAGAAAAATTCACCGGATATCTTGATGGACTCACATTCAAGGATCCATCAAAGTCGCTTTACTCAAACGTATCAGGCAAGCTTGCATCAAGCGGCGCTGAGGCTAAAGAACTCGCGCTTAAGCAGATCGTATCATCAGTCCTCTGGGTTGATGAAGAAAAGAGTATTCTTGCTGACGGTTATGATATAATTATTGAAGCAGGCCCGGGAAAGGTACTTTCCGGTCTTATGAAGAGCGTTACTTCAGATATATTGGTACAGCTTTGCGGTACTGCGGAACAGATTGAAACAGTAACAGGTTAAACAACAGGAGAAATGTATGTTATTAAAAGATAAAACAGCCGTTGTAACAGGCGGGTCAAAAGGAATCGGCAAGGCAATTGTTGAACTCTTCCTTAAGGAAGGAGCATCAGTTTACTATATAAGTAGAAGCGAAGGCGATACTGCCGGCTTTGAAGCTCTTGCAAACGAAGCCGGAACTGAGGTTAAATGGAAACAGGGCTCAGTAAGTGATTCTTCCAAAATGAATGAGATTGCAACTGAAATAATCAAGGAAAAGGGTCAGGTTGATATACTGGTAAATAATGCAGGTATTACCCGTGACGGCCTTTCATTCATGATGAAGGACGAGGCATGGAACGACGTAATTGAAACAAACCTCTCAAGTGTTTTCTATCTCTCCCGTCCGATTTCAAGATCCATGGCAAAAAAGAGATCCGGTTCAATCATCAATGTCAGCTCAGTAGTAGGCATTATCGGAAATGCCGGTCAGTGTAATTATGCAGCGGCCAAGGCCGGTATCATCGGTTATACAAAGAGTCTGGCCAGGGAAACAGCAGGAAGAGGCGTTAGAGTAAATGCTATAGCACCGGGTTTTATTCAGTCTGATATGACTGATGCAATCCCCGATGCAGCAAAAGAAGAACTTAAAACTAAGATTCCATTTGGAAGAATTGGCACCCCCGAAGAAGTTGCAAATACAGTTTTGTTTCTAGCATCTGAAATGTCGTCCTACATTACCGGTCAGGTTATAAGTATAGACGGCGGAATGGGAATGTAAGGAGAGGAAAATGAAAAGAAGAGTAGTAATTACAGGACTTGGAACTATTAATTCACTTGGTCACAATGTTGACGAATTCTGGGCAGGCATAAAATCAGAGAAATGCGGCGTAGGTCTCATTACCCGTACTGATCCAACTGAACTTTCTACAAAGGTTGCAGCTGAAGTAAAAGACTTCAAGGCATCTGATATGATGGATAAGAAAGACGCCAGAAAGATGGCTCTTTGCACTCAGTTTGCTGTAATAGCGGCAGGCGAGGCTGTAAAAGACGCAGGACTTACAGAAGGTAATTTCAACCCCGAAAGAGCCGGTGCAATCATCGGCAACGGTATCGGAGGATTTGAGATAACTGAATCGTCTCATAAATCACTTTTTGAAAAAGGTCCTCAGAGAACTCCGCCGATGACGATTCCAAAACTGATATCCAACGAGATCCCCGGAAATGTAGCCATTACATACGGACTGAAAGGGCCCTGCTGGGTTGTCACAACAGCATGTGCATCAGCAACTGATGCTATTGGAAACGCAATGATGACTATTCAGTCAGGTCGCGCCGATGCCATTGTTGCAGGCGGTTCAGAAGCGAGCATCACACAGCTTGGTGTTGCAGGCTTTAACGTGATCGGCGCTCTTTCAACCAAATACAACGACGAGCCGCAGAAAGCAAGCCGCCCCTTCGACAAGGACCGCGACGGTTTTGTTATCGGTGAAGGTGCTGCATGCCTTGTACTTGAAGAACTTGAGCACGCAAAGGCCCGCGGTGCACAGATATACGCTGAACTGGCAGGGTACGGCAACACATGTGATGCTTACCACCTTACTGCACCTAATCCGGAAGGCGAAGGCGCAACCCGGGCAATCAAACTTGCACTTGAAGATGCCGGAATGAAGCCGGAAGACATCGACTATGTAAATGCCCATGGAACTTCAACACCGACTAACGACCCGATTGAGACAAAATCAATTAAAGACGCCCTTGGTGATCACGCATACAAAATCAAGGTTTCATCAACAAAGGGTATGACCGGCCACTGTATTGGTGGTGCGGGTGCTGTTGAGGCAATTATCTGTGTAAAGGCTATACAGGACGGCTTTTATCCTGCTACAATAAATCTTGACGAACCCGATCCGGCATGTGACCTCGACTACGTCCCCAACAAGGGCGTTGAGGGCGAAATTAATGTTGCTATGTCAAACTCTCTCGGTTTCGGCGGTCACAATTCAATTGTGATTATCAAAAAATTTACGGAATAGAATATGTCAGACGAGATTAAAAAACTACTGCCGCACAGAGAGCCTTTTCTCTTTGTTGATTCAGTAGATGTTAATGAGGACGGAACCTATACGGGTTACCGGAAATTCACCGAAGATGATTTTTTCTTCAAAGGCCATTTTCCGGATTATCCGGTTGTACCAGGGGTAATTCTGGTTGAAACCATGGCCCAGTGCGGTGGAGCTGGAATTGGCAAGGCCGGTCTTATTCCTCCTGGACAGATATTCTTTTTTGCTACAGCAGAAAAGGTTAAGTTCAGACAGCAGGTAAGACCGGGCGACACTGTAAGAGTCGAAGTGGAGAACATGAGAGTTTCCAAAGCGATGATTAAACAAACCGGAAAAGCTTACGTCGGCGACGATGTGGCGGCGGAAGCGACCTGGCTTTGTCTATTAGGCAGTGCCGACAATATGAAATAATTAACGGCCGGCATTTGCCGGCCTTACTTTTTTCCTGCTTAACAGCAGTAATGGAGAAAATGTGGTAATATCACCCAGAATCAGAAATAACATCTGCCTCACAGCGCACCCTGAAGGCTGTGCAGCTGAGGTACACAGACAAATAGATTACGTAAAGAAAAATGGAAGAATCGAAGGCACTAAAAGTGCGTTAATTATCGGCTCTTCTACAGGCTACGGCCTTGCCTGCCGTATTGCAGCGGCATTTGGCTGCGGTGCAGCTACTATCGGTGTTTTCTTTGAAAAAGAAGGTGCAGAAAAACGTCCCGGTACCCCGGGTTACTACAATATGAAAGCTTTCGATAAAGAGGCTGCTGATGCGGGTCTGTTTTCGAAAAGTATTAACGGCGATGCCTTCTCAAATGAATTAAAGTATCAGACTATAGAAGCAATAAAAGAGGGTCTCGGAAAGGTAGACCTTGTAATCTACAGTCTTGCCTCAGGCGTGAGGGTTGACCCCGCAGACGGCACGATGTACAGATCATCACTTAAGCCTATAGGCGGGGAATATAGATCCAGAGCCCTTGATACTATGAGCGGCAAGATCATCACGATGGAAATCGGACCTGCCAGCGAAGAGGAGATCTCGAACACAGAAAAGGTTATGGGCGGCGAAGACTGGCAGCTCTGGATCGATGCTCTTCTTGAAGCTGATGTACTTTCAGAAGGTGTAAAGACATCAGCCTTCTCCTACATTGGCCCTGATATGACTATGCCGATTTACCGTAACGGAACAATCGGCAACGCGAAAAAACATCTTGAAGCAACCGCACAAAAACTAGACAACAAGCTCGCGGCCGCTCTTGGAGGTTCAGCCTTTACATCGGTTAACAAAGCGCTTGTAACCAGAGCAGCTGCTGTGATTCCTGCTATATCACTTTACATCTCAATCCTGTTCAGGGTTATGAAAGATAAAAATATTCATGAGGGATGTATTGAGCAGATGGACAGATTTTTCCGGGGGTTGTATAAAGGGAATCTTACAATTGACGATGAAAACAGGGTAAGAATGGATGACTGGGAGATGCGTGAAGACGTACAGGCTGCCGTAGATGAAATCTGGAATAAAGCCAATGATGATAATATTGAAGCACTCAGTGATATCGAAGGCTATCACGCTGATTTTATGAATATGCACGGCTTTGAGGTCCCAGGGGTCGACTACGAAGCCGACGTAGACCCTCGTTAAATCCGGGATTTATAATTTACAAAGGGAACTGATGTTTTTCAGTTCCCTTTTTTCATGCTCTATTCTTCAACAATACCGCAATCATCCTCTTCAAACCAGACCAGCGCACCGTCCGGCAGTTCAGCAAGAATCCACCCGACCCTTCTCTGCTTTATTTTAAACTCAACCCCTTCGTATAGCGGAGCATCAAAGGCAGATTCATAGCTAAGACTATCGCCAAGTCTTCCGATAGTACTGTCTGCAGTTATCACACCGTATTCAATCTCTGAACTTCTGATATCAAATCCCAGCGAAACACCGAACGCAATGAGTATAATCAACGGAATTATCAGGGTGTTTCGCAGTCTCAATCCAATTTGCTGCAGTATAAAAGCTGTCCAGAAGATAAGATTTGCAGAAATCAGAACAATTGTTTTCCAGCCAAACGGTATGAGGTAATGCCAGAAAAACAGTATGCGAAGTATTTCATTTTCAGCTCTTGATTCAAAATCATTTTTCTGCAGGTCCCGCGCATAGTCCAGATTATATCTTATTTGCCTGTCAAATGGGTCATAGAGCAATGCTCTCCGGTAGTTAAGAATTGCGTAACCAATTTTTTCCAGCCTCAGATAACAGTTGGCAGTATTATAGTATAATGCGGCATTTACTGTTCCGCCGGATATCACAGACTCATAGAAAACAACAGCGGCGCGATATGATTCCGCAGCCTGTTCCGGATTGATATCCAGGAGTTCGTTTCCTTTTCGAAAAGCTTTTTCTGCATTCTCAAGCAGCACTTCAACACCGTCATCTTCTGCCTGGAGAGATGCGGCAATGTTAATTAGAATGAGAACTGAAATAATAGAAAAGATCACTCTATTCCGCATCTTTCACTCCTTCATCAAGTAAAATTAATATCTCTGCTGTAAGCTCCTGAGCTTGTAACGGCTCAATTTCAACTCGTCCGTATACAGCTGCTTCAAGAGCTTCAAGAACATGTATCAGCTTGTCATCATCCGGCAGGCCCCATCTCTCAAGATACACCGAAACCTGCCTGTTAAATAACTTCAAAACATCATGTACATTGCTGAAATCAACCTTTTTCCACTGCTTTTTAAGTTTACGGAGGTCTCTATGTTTATCAATCCTTGCAGACGCACGACGACGAATATGCGGTCGAATCCGGGTTAGTATCAGAACTGCAATGAAGGCGGCTGGAGGAACCAGCAGTAAAAATTTAATTAAAAACGATGACTGCAATCTCTCTATAACGGGAATAGAATCCTGTAAAAGTTTTTTTCCTGTATAGTTATGATAAATCCCCTCCTTCTTTCTCTCAAGCAGAACCTTACCGGTTGGATCTCCAGTCTGACTGACTCCTTCCAGTTCAGCTGATGTAACAATCTTTGTTTCCAGTACGGTAAGAGGTACTGCAGCTGATGAAGCATTCTTATATTTTTCAGCATCAGGATCAAAATATGGAAAAGTGATAGTAGGAATCTCTGTCACCCAGTCCTCCGAGATCCGGATAGTCTGTGTGATTGTTTTTGTAGAACCGTTTATTGCAGCGGAAGCCCTTGTATCAGGTATATCAATTCCTCCGCCTAGATACCTGCCGAGAGGGGGAATTGCGACATCAGGATTATTCATTTTGTTGATGTTGAGAGTCAGGGTAATCGGGTCTCCGATGTGAACTTCCTGCGGAGTGACTACAACGTCAATATCAATATCGCCTGAGAGTCCGAAAAAATCCTCCGGTTGATCGAACTTTGGAAACGGCAGGACATCAACTACCGTGGTGTTTCCCGGTATTACAGTTCGGCTGTATACTTCCTGATTCTGAATACGTCCAAAAAAATCCTGAACGCGCTTGTAACCACTTACACTCTCAAATGACGCTGTTGATCTCTGTAGTAATATCTGTCCGGCCATTTCAGGCCTTATCGATATCAGTGCCGACAAACCTGCGAAATTCCCCTTGTCGTCCCGACCGAAAATAACCGGATTTCCGTTTATAAGAATTTCATATCTTTCCCTTTCATCATCAACCGGCATGCTTTCGTAATTTAATCCTTCAAGTCCCGGAATGCTTAATTCCAGAGTCCTAAGGCTCTGCCCGTAAAAGAAACCTATCTTGAGATAAACACGTTCATCTATATAAACAGCATTCCTGTCGAATTCCAGTTCAAGGCTGAAGTCATCCGATGCCGCCGGTTCACGAACCGCTAACACCGCCTGACTGCTTTTAAGCGTCTGACCTTCAACATTAACCTCAATAGAGGGAATTACAATTCGTCCGGGGCTGGTGGGTGTAAGCCTGTAACTGCAGACATATGCCTTCCTGATATCTTCGGTAACCTTTCCGTTTATACTTGTCACCGATCTGCTGCTTCGAACCGTACCGCCGAGCGGCTCAACATTAACGCCGGGGATATTCAACTCCGGAGATATAGCTTCTTCACTGCCTTGCAGATAAAGCATAAGCTGGACTGAATCTCCGAGCCAAACTTGATCATCGCTAAGCTCTGCTGTAAGACTCAACCCCTGTGCTGATAGAACAGATGCTGTGAATAAAAATATCAGAAAAAGCAATATTTGTTTACCAGTTGCGATCAGTTTCACCTATACCTCCCTTGATATCAAGTCGATTTCGTTTTGCCTTATTTTCGGCCTCGGAATCCAGAATGGCCTCCGCTTCTTCAGAGCTATTTCCGCCGGAAGCCTCTGCAAGAGCCTTTTCGGCCGCCTTCTGGTAATCCTGCGCTTTTTCGCGGTCTCCCTCCTGAAGCGCTTCTGCTGCCTTCTGCTGGTTGATTGCAGCTTCATTCAAGCCTTCTTCTTCCGAAGCTCTTTGAAGTTTTTTCTGCTCATCGGCAAGACTGCTACCGTTGCCTACTCCGTCTTGGGTCCTGCGGCTGAGGTCTTTCTGCTTCTGGAGAATGTCCTCTGGAGAGGTTCCTCCGTCACTTGTATCACTGCCGGACTGATTTTGCTGTCCCTCACTGCTTTGCTGTCCCTCACTGCTTTGCTGCCCCTCACTGTTCTGCTGCTTTTCGGTGGGCTCAGGAAGCTTTGAAAGCTCACGCCTGACAATCTCCATATTCTTCCGGGCCGACTGCTGCTGCTGTTTCGGCAGGGCTCCTATCTCCACTGCCCTCTGAAGGGAAGAATAAGCATTTTCAAGTATGCTGCGCTTCTGTTCCGGGTCTTCAATCTGTTCTGCCGAGGCAGCAAGTAGAGTCCCTTCGTTAAAATAACCGGCGGCAGCAATGTCGTCATTCTCAGAGCGGGCAGCCGCACGAAACTCCTGTGCAGCTGCTTCTATCTCACCATTATTAAAAGCCTCAATTCCACCGGCTAGCGCACGGGCTATATCATCCTCAGACTGTCCCGCTGCAGACAAACCCGCTGCGGATAAAATAAAAGCTGAAGCCAATAGAGTTCGCAATACTTTCATTTACGCCTCCTCTTCTGCTTTTGCGGATAAGCAAAACTTATAAAGATATAATAGAGAACGAGGATCATTGCAGGCAGGAGAAAATATTGGAAATCTTCTTCATAGTCAATTGAGGTTTCTTCTTCGATAAACCTTGCTTCACGCGTTTTTATAAGTGAGGAATAGATTTCAGCCATATCGAAGGTGCCTGTAGATACATTCAGATATCTCCCCCCGGGTGTTGCCGAAGTCATTTTCCTCAAGGTATCGGCATCAAGGCGGCTCCATACTTCCTGACCTTCATGAGTAACAAAAACCTTATTGCCGTTTTTATCAGTCACAGGTATCCGCCGGCCTTCATTCTCATCACCAAGCCCTATCGCAATAAGTCTAATATCGAGTTCGCCGAGCATTTCAGCGGCTTCAAGAGGATAGCTGTCCTGATCTTCACCGTCGGTTATAAGAATTATATCCCGGTAGCCGCCGCTCCCGCCTGCAAGAACATCCTCTACAGTTTTACGCAGTGCGTCGCCAATCATGCTGCCCCCGATGGATACCGCGTCAGGAGACAAGTCTTCTACGGCCATCCTGAAAAAGCTGTAATCAATTGTGAGGGGGCATTTCACAACCGATGAACCGGCAAATGCAACGAGCCCCACACGGTCGCCGTCCATTACTGAAAGCGCATCAAGAACTGCAAGCCTGGCCCTCCCCAGCCGGTTAGGGTACAGGTCCTCGGCCAGCATACTTCTGGATACATCAATTACAAAGACTACATCACGACCCTTTTTTGAAACTATTGTTTCGGTGCTGTTCCAGCTTGGACGAGCCGCACCTATAATGATCAAAATCAGCGCAGAACTTATAAGTACAAGGCCCGTTACTTTCCGAGCGAAAACATCAGTTCCACGCGTTCTGGCGGTCTTTTCACCGTCACAGTCTGCAGCCATCAATTTTGCCATAATCCGCCGGCTTCTGGTAAGACCATAAACACCCGCAACAGCAACAGCGGCGGGTATCCATAACATAGTCAGGGCAGCGGGATTCAGAAAAATGAAGTCATTAATCACGGCAGCCTCCTGAAAATTGTTGAATCAAGAATTAAGCCGGCGGCCAGAAAAAGGATTGCGGCAAGCGCGAAACTTACAAAAAGCTCCCTGTATTTGTATTCGGTAAAAGATACAATTTCAGTTTTCTCAAGCTTGTCTATCTCTTCGTAAACCGCACCCAGCTCTTCAGCTGAGTCGGCCTCAAAATATATTCCGCCGGTAATTTCAGCGATCTCACGCAGGCTCGCTTCATCCACAGATGCGCCGACAGGTATTTTACGTTTACCAAAGAGTCCGTCCGTTTCATAATATGCTGTCCCGCCAAAACCTATCGCATATATTCTGACACCCCATTGAGCTGCAAGCGCGGCAGCTTCTCTTGGAGTATAATTTCCCGCATTGCTCTCACCATCGGTAAGCAGAATAATTATCCGGCTTGTTATATCATATCCCTTGTCGGGATCATTATTCTCTCCAGCCGTTTTCAATCTGGCTGCGGCAAGGGCAAGAGCATCTCCAATTGAAGTCCCGTCTTCTTCCCTTGTAGTGACGACATCAAGTCCTGAGGTGAAATCCTTCAGCACATCATGCGATAAAGACAGCGGCGCAAGTGTATCAGCGTATCGAGCAAAGGCAATCAGCCCGATAAGATCATCCGGCCTTCCACTAAGGGTCTCTCCATCGCCATTTATAAAATCCAGCATATTCTGTTTAACAATATCGATGCGCCTTGTGAAACTACCTCTGTTTTCAACCTCAGCGGCCATACTCCCACTGCGGTCAATCACAAATTCGATTGCAACTCCATTGGTTACCTTTTTTGTCTCATCAAGCCGTTCTCTGGGCCTCGCAAGGGCTGTAATAAGCAGAAGGCATCCGAGAAACAGCAGCGCTGCCGGCAGCCAGATTATTCGCTGACGAAGAGATTTTATCCCGACTGAAAGCGGATAAGAACTTGAAAAAAACACGCCGTCAGGATTCCGGCGTTTCAGGATGATGATAATAAAGATCAGGACCGTCACCGGTATAAATCCGAATGCCCATGGGGATTCAAAAATCATCTTCAGCCTCCCCGACCGGCTCCACAGCTGCTGCAAGATAGGCTTCAAACAGCTCGTTCAATATTCTTTTTCCTTCTGCCGGTGAAACGCCAGCCGAAGAAAACCTTGCCGCATCGACAATCTCTCTCAGCTGCGACGGGACAAAGGCGTTCGGCAATCTCTCAAAAGCCCCAAAAGCAGCCCTCTGATCAATCTCCCCGGCATAGTCTATGTATTGCGTACGGAACAGTTCAATCAGTTCAGCGGCACCTGGTTCATGCTCTGCTGAAGCTGCTCTGTTTCTACGCCTTCGAATAAGTATCAATACAGCTGATACCGCGGCAAGGATTACAAACACTGCAGCAATTACTATCCATACCGGTATCCGGCTTCGCGGTTTCGGCTGCCATATTGGTTCAAGCGATGCCTCTTCCTCCTCGTCAAAGGCTGAAAGCACCTGAAACACAATTTCTTTTGAGCTCAGTTCTTCGCCAAAGCTAAGGCTCACCGGCGGAAAGATGAGTTCACCGGGCAGCCAGGATTCAACAGAGAAGCTGTATGTGTCTACAGCCCGACCATCAGAATCAATAATCGGACCGCTTTGCTCCACTCCGGTTATGACAGTATTGGCGTATTGCTCGGCTGAGCCGGTTTCCGGCGGCAGAAGGATGTAATCTTTACCAGCCGGTCTGCTAATTCCTATAGTTATATTTATGCGGCTTCCAAATTCTATATCGCGGCCCGGGTAGCTAATCTCAAGACTGTAGCCGTTCCTTGAATAAGTATCAGTTATTACATCAGAAGACACAGTCAGATCTTCTGACGCATCACAGCCTAACAGGGAAAAAAGTAATATCCCCGTCAGGATAAAGGATCTCAAAACTGTTTCCACCTGCTGTTGAATCATCACCGTCTCTTCTCCCTTCGGATAAAAAACTCCGAGAGACTTCGTATGTATTCTTCCGATATATCAATATCCAGAAAATCACAACCGTAACGGCTGAATGTAGATCTAAGCATATCAAGCCGCTCATAAAAGCGCCTTTCGTATTCTGTTCTGACCCTTCGGCTTGATGTATCAAGTAAAGTACTCCTTCCGGTTTCAGAATCGGTAAAAGATACGAGACCGCCATCAGGCAGGCTTTTTTCCGCAGGGTCATATAGATACAGACAGACTATCTCGTGTCGCCTTGCTGAAATACTCAACTGGCGGTGAAATCCCGGATCATAAAAATCGGATAGAATAAAAACAATGCTTCGCCTGTGAGCTACCTGCCCGAGATAGTCGAGAGCTGCTGAAACCGAGGTTCGGTGCCCCTCAGGCTTATGGGTCAGCATTTCGCGCACCATGTGCATCGTATGAGTCATACCCTTGCCAGGAGGAATAAAAAGTTCGGGCTTGTCGGAGAACAGTAACAGACCTGTGCGATCATTGTTGTTTGATGCGGAGAAAGACAGTACAGAAACTATTTCAGCTGCAAGCTCAGAACGCGTACGCCCTCCGCTCCCGAACTCTCCGGAGGGCGAAACATCAACCAGAAAATAAATAGATTGTTCCCGCTCCTCCCGGTACCTTTTTATATGGGGATACCCGGTTCGTGCTGTAACATTCCAGTCTATTGTTCTTATCTCATCACCCGGTTGATATTCGCGAACCTCTTCAAATTCAAGACCTTCACCCTTGAATGCACTTTCAAATTCACCAGCGAAGACGGATGTAACCCTCTGCCTGGTCATAATGCGGATAAGCTCAACTTTCTTCAAAATTTCTTTGTCTATCGGCATCGGCATAATAGTATCCGGTCACTATGGCATTGGAAGCTTTTCAATAATCATCCTGATTACATTTTCCGAAGACAGTCCCTCTGCCTCTGCCTCATAACTCGGGATTATCCGGTGTCTAAGTACGTCGTAAGCAATATCAAGTACATCCCCGGGCACTACATACATGCGGCCCTTTAGAAGGGCGTAAGCCTTAGCCGCCATTGTCAGATAAATTGTTGCACGCGGAGAAGCACCGTATTTGATAAGATGGCCGGCTTCAATACCATAGACTTCAGGTTCCCGTCCGGCCTGAATCAGATCAACAATGTACTCTTCTATAGCAGGCTCCATATGAACCGAATCAAGAAAATCGCGCAGTTTTAAAATATCATCAGCTGATGCAACTGTTTCAATCTCCGGTACGGATGCAGATTTAGCCATCAGTCTGAGAATACGCAGTTCTTCAGCTCTGTCGGGATAACTGATATTAACCTTCAGCATGAAACGGTCAACCTGCGCTTCCGGCAATTGATATGTCCCTTCCTGCTCAACAGGATTCTGTGTTGCCATCACCATAAAAGGCTGATTAAGTTTCCAGGTTTCATCGCCGATTGTAACCTGTCTCTCCTGCATTGACTCAAGCAGAGCGGACTGCACCTTTGCAGGCGCACGGTTAATTTCATCAGCAAGTATAATGTTACTGAAGATTGGCCCCTTTTTCGGTGAAAAATCACCAGTTTTGGGGTTATAAATCTGGGTTCCGATTATATCGGCTGGTAAAAGATCAGGGGTAAACTGAATCCTGTTGAAATCAAGACCAAGAGTTTGAGAAAGGCTGCTCACACTGAGGGTTTTTGCAAGCCCCGGTACCCCTTCAATTAACACGTGCTGATTACAGATAAGGCCTATCAGCAAACGGTTTACAAGCTTATCCTGCCCTATCAGAACCTTTCTGATTTCTTTTTCAATTTCCAGGATCTTTTTAAGCTCCTTCGGCAGCTCAATACTTTTATCCGGCAAAATTATAGGCTGATTGTCTGACATGCTCTACTCCTGATGTTTTTATATCAAATAAATATAAAAATATCAGGACAAATCGTCAATCGCTTAGTATTATGTTTACAAAATAAGGAGAAACCCATTGGATAATATTATTGATTCCGCCTGTGATATGGTAAAAACACGGATCGGAAAAGTTCCAGATATCGCCCTGGTGCTGGGCTCCGGACTCGGCAGTATTGCCGGCAGAATGAGGGATGGCATCTCAATACCCTACAGCGAAATCCCCGGCTTCTCCGAATCAACCGCTCCGGGACATACATCAAGGCTTGTTTGCGGTTACCTGAACAAAATTAAAATAATTATATTACAGGGTAGATTTCACTATTATGAAGGCTACAGAATGGAGCAGATTACATATCCTGTACGGTTTCTGAAAAAACTAGGATGCAGCACTCTTTTTCTTACCAATGCCAGCGGCGGAATCAATCGAAGATTTACCCCCGGAGATTTAATGCTTATTACTGATCATATAAATCTGACAGGACAAAATCCTCTGATAGGCCCTAACGATATTACAATTGGAGAGCGATTTCCAGACATGACCAGGGCATACTCTCCGGAGCTTATTGATATAGCTGAGAAATCCGCAGCAAAGCTCGGAATCGGTCTGCAAAAAGGTGTATACGCATGGATGTCCGGCCCCTCATTCGAAACACCCGCCGAGATTAGAATGCTTGAGATAATAGGGGCGGATACAGTTGGAATGTCTACCGTACCCGAGGTTATAGCAGCGTCTCATGCCGGATTAAAAGTGATTGCCATCTCCTGCATAAGCAATATGGCTGCCGGTATTCTTGAACAGCCTGTTTCAGCGGAAGAGGTAAACGAGGTGGGGAATGCCATAGCTGAAAAATTCGCAGCCCTGATCTCAGCTATTATACAATCCCCTTATCTTTCCAGTCGCGGGCCAAATAAATAAACGGGGTATCGGCAGCAGCCACTATCCATTTGAACATATAGGTAGTCAGCATTATTTCCATAAGCACAGCAGTTTCAAAAACACCGGCAAAAGCTATCAGGGTAAAAACGAGGCTGTCAATAAGCTGGCTTATCATCGTTGAAAGGTTATTTCTTATCCATATGTAGCGCTTCCCGGGTCGTTTTTCCTTCAATCTATCATACGACCATACATCATGCAGCTGAGAAAGTGCGTAGGCGGCAAGCGAGCCGAGCGCGATGCGCGGCATAATGCCGAAGATTGTCTGTATGCTGTCATGTGCAAAATCCGATTCATGCGGAACAAACATCAGCGCAAACTGCATGAGTGCAGTCATAGAAATCAATGCAAAAAAACCTATCCCGACAGCCTTTGAAGCGTCTTTTCTACCGTAGTTTTCATTCAGAATGTCTGTAACAAGAAAGGATGTAGCATAAACAATGTTGCCTAGAGTTGCTATAAATCCGAAGATTTCAACAGTTTTTACTACCTGAATGTTGGCTGCAATTACCGATATCGGTATCCAGATGAAGAGCCCCAGTTTACCCCAGAGCCTGTATGCAAGCATTATTGCGGAAAAGTTTATAATGAGCATTATAAACCATAGAAGAATATTCACGAATTTGCCTCCGTCGTTTTGTTAAGGCGGGTAACTGCGACCGCCGGATGGAGATATTAACTGTTTTGCAGATGAATATCAAGTGTTCCTTGACAAAAGAAGCACGGAAGGCTGCTGCAGATATTTTTCAATCAGATGTATTGGGCTTATCACAAAACAGTAATTCTTAAATATTCCCCGGCTTCTTAATATCTGCAGCTTCACCCGGTTCAGACTTATAGTCAAATGACAGGTGAAACTCCTTGGTTCAAACCTCAGCCGCTTTCTTCACTCAAAAAAACCCGGTTTAATCAATACTGAATGCCTTGTTGGCATCTTCGGCAAACTCTGAGTATTCACCGAAATCCTCAAAAAGCTTATCAAGCCCCTTCTGGTTCGCCTGGGTCCAGTTCAGCCCCGCACCCTTGAATTCTTCAGTTTCATAGGTGTAGACATTGGCGCCGTTTCTGATGATCGAAATATTCGCCTTAATATAGATGATGGTGAAACCATAATCATTTGGCGGAGCGTTTCGGTAATTGAGTCTGAAATCAATCTCAAATGTGTGTCCGCCGGTACTTTCAATCTTTACAGGGAGAGTATCGGACAGCAGGGCCTTTACCGTTCCGTATATTCCGGTTTCATTTTCAAGCTCTTCAATATCTCCGGTATAATTCAGGGCAAGGCCGGTTTTAATCTTCTGAAGGTCAATCATGAAGTCGGATTTCGGAGGATTAAGCTGAATCGGCTTTCCTTCAAAGCCTAAAATATCGGTGTTCAGCACTGCAGTAACAAAATTCTTACCGGGAGTGAGACCGGACAGATCAATATTATCGTCGTACATGCCGCTGGAGGGGGTAGTACAGCTGATTAATAATTCATCACTGTTGCGTTCAAGAAAATCAATCTGCAACTGCCCCGCCTTGTTGGGCTTAGATGATGTAACATTAAATTGCAGATTTACGGGTCTGCCGGCTTCTGCTGAAATCTCTTCGTTTACTATTCTGATTGAAAGGGCTCCGATATGCATGGCAATCTGCCTCTCAAGCAGATCAATCAGCTTCCCCTGCTCTCCCAGAAGGGTAGAATCAATCATTCCGGGGTAAGCAGATTCTGCAACTATTGACCATCCGTCAACCAATACTTGAAGTATTTCCGCTATTGTTCTGCCGTTATTCCCTAAAACCGGTTCAACAAGGTTCTTAACACGTTTTTCAATGTCGGCCATTTCACGCTTCTGTATGGCAAGCCATTCAGCCTTGTTGAGTCTCATATAATACCAGTAACCAGTTTCGGGGGAATAGAAGGCATCGACTGTTTCAACAGCTTTGAGGTTCTGTTCAACAAGCTGTGTAATCTCTTCCATTGCCTGCTCTTCTACATTACCCTTGTTGTCTTCTGTTGTGCGATAGTTTACTTCGCTCATAATTACCGCTGAAATTTCGGCTGCAAGATTCGACATGGCCCTCTTCCGGGCAATCTCATTATCTTCAGCCTCGTTTCCGGTGGAAGAACCGCCTATCCCGATGTAATAAGCATTATCAGCGGGATAATCGGTTATCCAGGAAGGAGTATTCGGTGCGGAGGAACATGCCCCCAATAACAGTAAAACGGCGGCCAAAGCCGTCGTCATCATTACAAGATAGTTTTTTCGATGCGTTTTTCTATTATACATATTTCCCCCGTTACAAAAGAATAAAGCTGATCAGAAGACTGATCAGCTTTATAATTAATTTAATTCAGGATTATCTTACGGGTTCTGATACCGTAGGATTATTTTCAAGCTGGTAATCAAGTCTATCAAGAGCCTGGGCAGCCTTAAATTCAGCAAAAGCAGCATCTTCATTTCTTACAAATGCTTCCTCCGCTGCAGCTCTTAATTCAGCCTTATCAAGTTGCATAAGAACCCAGATACCGCCGTCATTATCCTGCTCAAACTTTACGGGCTTGGCGCCGCTGAGTTTTGTATCGGTGATTTCCCGAGTTACGGACTCAACAAAACTTATAACCTGTGTTCCATCATCAACACCGGCTTCCTGTGCGTAATCAGTTACAGACGCCTGAATCGTAGTTTCAATCTGTCGTGCAATATCGGCACGCGCATTTGTCTCTGCAACTGTCTTCGACAGAGCGAGTTTGGACTGGTTGCCGTAGCCTACTCCGTAGATAACATCATCAGCGATCGGGGGGTTAAGAACAAAATCAGGTACTCCTGCTACCTTGCCTGATCCACAGGAAAAAACAAGCAGAACAGAGGCAAGAACAAGCGCTGTTAATATAAACCTTTTCATTTTCATACTCCTTGTAATTATTACAATTTATTTAAATTTAACCTCTTCCATCGATTAAATCAATCTTATATTCATAAAATTTGCTTTTTGACAAAAAATCTCCTTTTTTATATGATGGATGTATGGCAAGAAATACTGCATACACCTATCTGGTTGACAATATAACGGCACAGAACGCCGAACTACTCCGAAAGGCCCTATTGAGCAACACAAAAATTATCGATGTAGCCGTCAAATTGAACTCCGGCGTAGTGGTAGTTACTGCATCGAAGGACCCCGAAGCCGAAATAAAGATGGCATGTTCAATTGCAGGATGCATTTTCAGAATGAAGGTCAGCAAACGGAAAGCAAACTACTGGGCCTGAGCAGATATAATTTCCGGGGTTTTCAAACAAAGCTCTGAAATAATAACATCAACAAGACTCTCTCTCACAGCCAGAAAAACTATACCATTATAATCTTTCAGCAGCCTTTTTAACGGATTCATGAATCCTTTGCCGCTAAGCTCAAGCGGACCGATTTCATCAATAAAAACAGCATCTGGAAAATGGTCCTGACTGCTTACGGCAATTTCGTCAATAAGTCTGCCTGCAGCTGTGAAGGCCGTCTCCGAAAACCAGAACCGGCTGAAATTATACTGTATCCAGCAATCTCCCCCTGCAGGTTTAATCATTGAGACCGCCTTCATCCGTTCTCCGCTTTCGATATTAACAAGGAAATAGCTGTTTTTAGAGACCGTTTCGGCAACAGAGAGAAAACCGGCCACTCTCTTGCCCTGCCTCTTCAGATCTTCCACTATTGCAGCAGCGGTTTTGGTTTTTCCCGCGTCCTTTGCTCCGCTGATTATCTTTACTAAAGCCATAGACTGATAATATAATATATGCATGGAAAAAAACACTCCTTTTATTGTTTCCGTAACCGGATGGTCAGGATCAGGGAAAACAACATTCTGCGAAAAACTTATTAGCGAGCTTAGTAAACGCGGTAAAAAGGTTGCGGCAGCCAAAAATGCCCACAAAAATCTGAGGATAGACAAACCGGGCAGCGACAGCGACAGGTACTTCAACGCCGGTGCTGAATCGGTATGCCTGAATGCGGAGAATATGACTACTGTCTTTTTTCATGAACGAATAGCAGACGGGAACGGCCTTTATTCGCTATTTCCAAAAGCCGACATAATTATAGCGGAGGGCTTCAAAGCTGATGGGGCATACAGGGTTGAGGTTACAGGTATGGCTGAATCTATTCAGGAAATGAAGAATCCGGCTGCCGAGGCTGATATGATAGTGTACGGAAATACGCACTTGCGCCAGAAGCTTGCTGCCGGCAGCGGGACTGCCTATAGCCACACTTTTATAGAAAGAAATGATATTTCGGGTGCAGCTGATATAATCTGTGCCATAACTTGACACTATTCCCCAGTTTCGTTAACCTTATTTTTATAGATGGTTAACAATCATTCCGGAAGAATCAAACAAATACTTGAAATTCTCGAAACCTCGAATAGAGCAGTATCAGGTGAAGAACTGGCTGCTGTCCTCGGCGTATCAAGGGTTGCCGTATGGAAGATAATTTCAGGCCTTAAAGATAAGGGTTACCGGATAGAATCAAATCATTCCGGCTATAAACTTACAGCCTCCACAGATAAACCCCTACCCTGGGAGTTAGACAGCACGGCCGGACCGGTTGAATATCATAGTCAGCTTGATTCCACAATGAAAAAGGCATCAAGCCTGCTTGATGCAGGTTGCAGCGATGGAACGACTGTCATTGCCGGAACACAGAATGAGGGTAAAAACAGGAGCGGTGGCAGCTGGGTATCGCCGGACGGGGGGCTTTATCTTACAAGAATCAGAACCGTCCCCTTTCCAGCCTTTTATTCGGAAATCTATACCCTTGTGCTTGCTGAGGTAACTGTAAGAACGCTTAGACACTCTTTTTCAATTGAAGCCTATGTGGACTGGCCTTGTGGAATTTCATCGGGCGGTAAAAAACTCGGGGGTATCCTTACGGAGTTCAAAGGCTCAGGCGATATGATTCTGGGCGCTGCTGCCGGAATCGGACTCAACCTGAATACGACTTCTGATCTACCCGAAAATGCTGCCTCACTCAGCAGCCTGACAGGTGTTCCGGTGTCGGTCAAACAACTTGCAGCAGAGCTTCTTCACGCTCTTGACTCCGCTGACGGGAGTTTCCCGCCGTCAAACGCTGAAACTCTTTATAATGACTGCATTCTTCAGGCTGGTGCAGCAGTAATAAAAACAAAAAATTCAGATAAAAAAATTCGAGGACGAATCATAGGACTTGATTTGAGCGGGGCCCTCATAATGGAGACCGGAGACGGCCACAGAGAATACTTATTTTCAGGAGATGAAATAGAATATGAACAGCAGAGACAGAATTAAACGCAGCCTGATAATGGCATTGTTCTCATCATTGATGATTGCAGGTGCATTCATACGGATTCCTGTAGGTCCTGTACCCGTCACCCTTACAAGCTTCTTCATGCTGACGGCAGGTCTACTGCTGGGACCGGTCGGAGGAAGCCTGTCAGTACTTATTTATCTGATTATCGGGCTGATGGGCTTCCCGGCCTTCGCAGGCGGATCAGGACCGGCCGTTTTCGCTGGCCCAACCGGTGGATTCCTGATAGCTTACCTTGTCGCTGTATTCATATGCGGAATAATATCAGCAGGCAGCACGCAAACTGCCTACCGCAGACTGCCTGTTCGAGACATCGCCGCGGTTATAACCGGAAGCATTGTACTGTATGCTATCGGCGTGCCCTGGCTTAAATGGAGACTGGGAATGCAGTGGCCTGCTGCGTTCTCCGCAGGCATGCTGCCCTTTCTGCCAGGCGATGCAGTCAAGGCGGTAGCTGCTGTGATTATCAGACAGGTTCTAAACCGTACGGCACCCGAGCTCCTACCCGAAAGGGAGTGATTAAATCTGACATGAACAGCAGAAAGGATTCACAACCATTAATAAGAATATCCGGCCTCTCTCACAGATTTCCCGACGGCCGTCTTGCTCTTAACAGCATTAATCTTGATATTGAAGCCGATAGTTTCACCGTAATTTGCGGCGAAAACGGCAGCGGAAAAACGGTTTTAATGCGGCATTTAAACGGAATACTTGAACCTAGCGCCGGAGAGATCTCTGTCAGCGGGATTTCAGTCAGAAAAGATCCGGGAAATGCCTGCAGAAAGATAGGCTTTGTATTCCAGAATTCCGACACCCAGTTTGTCGCCCAGACAGTGAGAGACGACATTGCCTTCGGCCCAGAGAATCTGGGTCTGGACAGTGAATGTATATCCGCGCGGGTGAGCTCGGTAGCTTCCGACCTGGACATTGTGACAATACTCGAAAAATCTCCGCATAGACTTTCCGGCGGAGAGAAAAAAAAAGCCGCTATAGCCGGGGTTCTTGCAATGGAACCGGCTCTGATAGTCTTTGATGAGCCATTCGCCGGCCTCGACTATCGCGGCGTCAGGATGCTTATAGAAAAAATACTTAAACTGCGAAAGGCGGGTAAAGCCGTTATTGTAATCAGCCATGACCTTGAAAAAATACTTGCACATGCCGATACCCTGGTTGTTATGGCTGACGGCCGCATTACTGGATGCGGTGCGCCTGTAGATATGCTTGAAACTGCAGCGGCCTACGGGATGCGGATACCGGCTGGGGTAAAAGTTGAGTCAATGAGCTGGTACCTGGACACCTGATGAAAGACTACCGCATTTTTGAATACACAGGCGGCCCCGGCATTCTCCATCGAACAGGTCCCGGGCCAAAACTAGCAGGGATGATAGTTCTCTGCATTCTTTTAGCTATCCTTCAGCCACTATTTCTGCCGATACCGGCAGCCCTTACCATCATCCTGCTTCTAAACTCCGGGAAGCAGGTGCTTATTCAGTTTGCTTCAATGTGGAGACTCTTCGTTTTCTTCGCGTTATCAGGTGCAGTTAAGGGGCTTACTCATTCCTCTGTTTTTGCAGGGCTGTTTTTTACTCTGCGTCTGATTTTAATGTCCGGCGTGGGAGTTTTATTCTATTCAAGCACACGCCTCTCAAGGCTTCGCCTGAGCCTGTCTAAAGTAACCGCTGTTCTACCCTTTAAAAGCATCAAACAGCTGCCTGATTTAATTGTTATGGCTCTTGCCTTCCTGCCGACAATTTTCAGGACTGTTGAAGAACAAAAAACAGCAAGATACTCCCGAGCGTTCAGGAACCGCGGTAATATTGTCAAAACAATAAAGCTTTTAAGTCTCCCTCTTTTGGTCCATATGCTTCTTAAAACCGAGGATGCCGCTGATGCCTGGTATTCACGCGGGTATAATCCTGAAAAATAATATTTTTATATTGACCCTTACGTAACGTGATAGTTTATATTTTCGCTATAGGGAGATGATGGAATGAAAATAAAAGAAGCTGCCGAAATAGCAGGAGTCAGCGTACGTACACTCCACCACTATGACAACATAGGTCTGCTTAAGCCGGAAACTAAGGCTGAAAACGGCTACAGGCTCTACAGCAAAACTGATCTTCAGAGACTTCAGCAGATCTTGTTCTTCAGGGAGCTGGATTTCAGCCTTGCAGATATAAGCAGTATTCTGAATTCACCGCATTTTGATAGAACTGATGCTCTGAAAAAACAGCATGCTCTTCTCCAACTGAAAAAGAAAAGACTTGAATCCATCATCAACACCCTCGAAAAAACAATAGCAGCGACGGAGGAAAATAAAGATATGAGCGCAAAAGAAAATTTTGAAGGATTTGATATGAGCAAAATCGACGAGCATAGAAAGAAATATGCTGATGAAGTAAAAAAACGTTACGGTTCCACGGCAGAATTCAGGGAGAGCAGCAAAAGAACCGAGTCCTACACCGACAGAGATTGGAAAGATGTTACCGAAAAAGGCAACGCTATACTAGCTGAAATAGGCAGCCTCATGGATGAAGGAGCGGGAAGCGAAGCTGTACAGATGGAAGTAGAAAAATGGAGGGCACACATTACTGAAAGTTTCTACACGTGTAAGATAGAGATTCTCGCAGGTCTTGGAGAGATGTACAGCAGTGATGATAGGTTTAAAAAAAACATTGATAAAATCAAAACCGGTCTCGCTGCCTTTTTGACAGAGGCAATCAGGATATATTGTAAGGAAAACAATTGATTGTTTCTTGACAATTAAAAAAAAGAGTAATAACCTATACGTACAGGTACATCTTATTGTAACTGTACGTTAAGGTATACTTATGGAAATGAATTTTTATCATATTGATGATCTATCCCTGAAGAGCAATACACCAATTGAGACAATCGAAGAATGGGTGGCAAGAGGCATATTCATTCCTGAAGGGCGTGCAAGCGACTCAACGCCATTTTTCTCTGAAGGAAGTCTGGTCATGATTGATAAGATTAAATCACTTATCGATCTCGGCTACGATCCTGAAGAAGTGAAGAAGATCATCAAAAAAGTCGGCCTGCCTTCGGATTCAGGTAACGCCGGGAAAAAGAATAACGAGAAAAAAAATTATCTCACTGTCGGCAATCTTGCTGAAAAGATAGAAGTAAGTACAAGGACCATCAAACACTGGGAAGAAAAAGGGATTATCGAACCGGATCTAAGGAGTCAGGGAGGATTCAGGTTATACCGTGATTACTATGTACTATTCTGCAACCTCATTAAGGATCTGCAGCTATTCGGCTATTCTCTTGATCAAATAAAAACTATCTCAGACTACTTCAGGGATTTCATCAATATCAGAGAAAACCCGGATAAAATTTCACCGGAAGATACAGATCAAAAACTAAACCTAATGAATGATGAAATAAAACATCTTTTTGAAAAAACAGATCAGCTTAAAAACGGAATCAGAAGGTGGGAGGATCTGCTGAAAAAGCAGCGAAAACAGATTACCTCTCTTAGAGAAAAAAACAAGAAGCGAATTAAAAAGGATTACAGCGATGAAAACTGATTACATCAATGATTTTAATGCCCTTTCCCGTAGCTTTGATCTGGATATATCTTTTAAAACCATTGATATTGAAGGACATAAGTCATTCGATCTTCTTTCCTGTCCATTTAAAAGTACCGCTGATTTTGTATATCCGGAATCTGGTGATTATTCGTCCAAGGGAAGTACATTCACTGCCCTGCTGAAATATTATCTAAGTACAAACACATACAGCAATGAGCTTATTTTCAATGAACTTGAAAATCCGGATAAAAATGTAATGGAAAATAACAAATTCAGAATTCCGATCTTTAAACCTGCCGGAAACAGACGTTTCAACAGGGCTGTCATTCTTCTTCACGGGCTGAATGAAAAGCGATGGGAAAAGTATCTACCATGGGCCTTAAGAATAATGGAAGAAACCGATTCACCCGTTATTCTATTTCCTATTGCATTTCACATGAACAGGGCTCCGGAAGCATGGGGCAGTCCACGCGACATGATGAAGGTTGCCGCCGAAAGAAAAAACTTTGTGAATGAAGGTACTCAGACCAGCTTTCTAAATGCTGCGCTGAGCCATAGAATCCAATTCGCTCCGCATAGATTTTTTTCATCTGGCCTGCAGACATATTACGACATTATCAGCCTTATTGATGAAATCCGGCTTGGGACCCACCCCTTTCTTGAAAGAAATTGCAAATTCGATTTCTTCTCATATTCGATAGGTGCTTCTCTGACCGAGGTTCTGCTTACGAGCAATCAGAATAATTATTTCGAAAACTCAAATGCCTTCCTGTTCTGCGGGGGAGCGGCCCTGGACACCGCTGATCCGGTTTCAAAAACAATTATCGACAAGGCTGCATACACTGAACTTTTCAGCTGGTTTGGAACTCTTTTTGAATCAGTTACCGAAATGAGCAGAAGGGTCAGAGACATTTTCTTTCAGGATCTTCCAGAGGTACTGAATTTCAAAAGCTTCCTTTTTTATGACCGAATGCAGTCATTCAGAGAGGCATCTCTCAGGAAAATGAGCGGAAATATAATGGTTCTTGGACTCGACAAAGATAAGGTATTCCCGCCTGCAAGCACAAGAAAAACAATTAAAGGTTTTAATGAAGATATCGATATTGAAGTCGGCAGCATGGATTTCCCCTTTGAATACCGGCATGAAGATCCCTTTCCGCTTCTGAACAGTCAGCATCCGGAACTCAATGCAGGCTTTGAAGAAGTTTTTTCAAAGGCATGCAGCTTTCTGAACAAAACAGCATAAAATATAAACGGTTTGTTTAACAGCTTTTACTTTACTTTGCCCCTTATCCTGCGTATTTTCTGAATATAGGAGTAATATAATGACATCACAGGATGACATGGAAAAAGATGATTTGAATCTTGCCGGAAAAAAGAAAGATGACGGCTGCTGGGATGATGATTGTAAAAAACAGACCAGCGGACCTAGTAATAATCATCAGGAACCCATTTTCAAATTCAACAAAGGGCAGTTCAAATTCTCTATCTGGTATTTCATAGCAGCAGTCATCATAATTATGCTGATTAACTCATTCGTAAACACAAATGCCTATGAGACTGTATCATTCAGCACCTTCAAAGAGCTGATTTCAAACGGAACAATAACTGAGGTGCAGATTGGAAACGACTACTATCTCGGAGTAATTAACGGTAACTCAGAAATGCCCGGGACTCAATATACTATATACCGGACTGTTCCGGTTGATGATGTGAATTTTGTTCCGATGCTTGACAGCATGGGTGTTAAATACAGTGCAGCCTCAGAACGCAGCAGTAATATTATAAGCATGCTGCTCGGATGGGTAATTCCTTTTGCACTCATTATTGTTGTATGGAGATTCATGTTCAACAAAATGGGCGGCAGCGGCTCTGGAGTAATGAATTTTGGAAAAAATAATGCACAGCTTGTGGCGGAAGGTGATACAGGAACAACATTTGAAGATGTTGCGGGGGCCGACGAAGCCAAAGAAGAACTTGTTGAAGTTGTAGACTTTCTCAAAAACCCGAAAAAATATCTCGACATAGGCGGTAAAATTCCTAAAGGGGTTCTGCTTGTCGGGAGTCCCGGCACCGGAAAAACCCTGCTTGCACGGGCGGTTGCCGGAGATGCCGGTGTACCTTTCTTCAGACTCAGTGGTGCTGACTTCGTTGAAATGTTTGTTGGTGTCGGTGCGGCACGAGTCCGGGATCTGTTTAAACAGGCACGGGAAAAGGCGCCCTGTATTGTATTCATAGACGAGCTGGACGCAATAGGCAAAAGCAGACTGAACGTAGCCGGCGGTAACGACGAGCGTGAACAGACTTTGAACCAGCTTCTTGTTGAAATGGATGGCTTCAGCGCTAAATCGGGCGTTATCATCCTGGGCGCAACAAACAGGCCCGAGGTGCTCGACGCAGCATTACTCCGGCCGGGACGCTTTGACCGTCAGGTTGTCGTTGATAAGCCGGATCTCACCGGACGTGAGGCCATTCTTCGCATTCACTCCTCCGAGGTGAAGATGGGCGGCAATGTTGATCTTCATGAGATAGCAAAGGCTACCCCGGGCTTTGTAGGGGCAGATCTTGCTAACATTATCAACGAGAGCGCTTTGCTTGCCGTACGTGCAGGACGCTCCGAGGTTAAGCAGGAAGATCTTGAAGAGGCTATAGAGAAAACTATGGCGGGTCTGCAGAAAAAAAACCGTGTTATAAACAAGAAGGAACGCAATATTGTTGCATACCACGAAACAGGTCATGCTATTACCGCAGCCTACACTGAGGGAGCTGATCCGGTTCAGAAGATAAGCATCATACCCCGCGGCATAGGTGCCCTTGGGTACACGCTTCAGACTCCTACGGAAGACAGATTTCTCATGACCAAGCAGGAACTGTTAGGTAAAATAGATGTTCTTCTCGGTGGCCGTGCAGCTGAAGAAATAATCTTTGAAGAAGTTTCAACGGGAGCATCCAACGATATAACAAGAGCAACCGACATTGCCCGCAGCCTCATCACCGAGTACGGTATGAGTGATAAATTCGAAAATATGGCTCTGACCAAACGATCGGCAAGTTTCCTGGGGCAGGAATCCGGCATGAATCAGAAAGAATATGCAGAGACAACACAGCAGTATATTGATGAAGAGGTTGCGAACATAATAAGAGAACGTTATAAAAAGGTTATAGGCTTGCTTAAAGAGAAACGCGAAACCCTCGAATCAATTACATCGAAACTTCTTGAGCAGGAGACTATCTCCTCAAAAGAGTTTTTTGATTTGGCCGGGCTGTCAGCTTAGAAAATCATCAGCTTAACTATTAATCAGCCTGGCGGACTATCTGCCAGAACGCTTTTATTAGCGGTGATCCAAGACGCCTCTGCTGCGCACATAATCCTACAGAATACGGCTGCAGCGGGGGCTCTACTTTTATAGGTCTTACGTCTACCTCGAAGGGCCTTTTTTCGAAAACAAGTTGGGGAATTACCCCCACCCCAAAACCGAGATTAACCATGGCAAGTATAGCCTCATTACCTGAAACCTGTGCATAAACATTCGGCCTGATTCCCTTTTTCCTGAACCAGACATCTACCCGCCTCCGGGCAAGCTCTCTCTCAGGCAGAATCATTGGAATGGAATCCCATGGGAGCTGTTCAGGCTGGCAGTCCGAATAAGCCCAGTCCACTGATGGAAGAATAAATACAAGCGGTGTTACAGCTATTTCACGAAAGCTGATGCTTGAAGCAAGCCTGTCCGGACGGGCTGCAATGGCTATATCAGCCCTCCCTTCCTGTATATTCGAGATTGCTGCGGAGGCATCACCGGTCTTCAGCTTGATGTGAATATCAGGATATTTTTTCCTGAACTTGACCAGAATATCAGGAAGGACACTGTAGCAGGCAGTGACTGAACAGTAGACGCTCAGTTCACCCTTCAATACAGTTTTTTCCTCCAGCAGCTCCTCATTCATCTCCTTCCATAAATCGACTGCCTTCGAGGCATATTCTGAAAACCGGACACCGGCTGGAGTCAGGGATACCATACGATTGTCGCGCTCGAAAAGCTTCTGTCCCACCTCGTCTTCCAATCTCTGGATCTGACGACTGAGAGCCGAACGGCTTATATTACAGAGTTGACTAGTCCTGCCGAAATGGAGATTCTCTGCGAGGGTTAAAAACAGCCTCAACGAATAATTATCCATGTATATGCCTCATTACCTTGCCTAATACGGAGAATTCGTCCATCTCGACGGAGGTGGAAGTTCTATATTTCCACTGCTCATCATGGATTCGATATCAGGTTCAAAGTAATTAACAGATGCTGTAAAAACCAGAGCCGGAAGCCTTTGCCATTTAGAGGCTTTTTCCCGTTCAAGGCCATTGCCGTCTATTACACCCCACAAATCGGCACCTTTTTCTCTGAAGAAAACAGTACTGTAAAGCTCGCCGGAACCGGAGTCAATGACAATGAATCTGACCTGATAATCCTTCCGTTTCAGCATATCATAATAAAACAGCGCATAGTCGGTATTGTCACCGCTGCGCTCATCAAAGAATTCTTCCGGCAGCATAATACGGTTGTCTTCCGAATGTTTATGTGTTATAGCCCCTATAGAATTATATAGGTTGTCGACAAAGTCACCTTCCATTTCTTCTACCGAATGAAGGAAGGAATAAATCCTGTCGCCCGCAGACTGAAACTGCCTGTATTCGACAAACTGACCGCCTTCACGAATTTCCGCTCCTGCAGCAGCTATCCCAAGTTCATTTAGTACACCTATTCCGTCATGAATCCCCAGCAGAGGCTGAAATGTGCTTCCGATTACAGTGGCTGAAATCATCACCTCCCTGAAGCTTATCACCGGTCCGTCGTTTTTGTATAAATCTTCAGCCTTAAAAATCCTGAGTGCATAATTATCATCATAGCTTCGAAGCAGCTCACCGAAGAGATAGGCATCCCGGCCGTAGACCTTTTCAATTTCGTCAGTTAGCCCTTTACTGTTTTCATCAAATGAAAAAGCTATGTCAAAACCGTATTTGTCCCAGCTGAAACCATAGACATCGGTCTCGTACCCCTGAAGCCTGCTGAAAACTGAATTTTCTATTATTACATATTCTCTTTCTGATAAAAGCTCATCAAGTGCTTTTTTGACCGATGCGTCAATCATCACAGCTGTAGCTATTCCATTTACGCCGGTTTCAACTGATTCGGATTCGCTGAATCGGTCCAGAGGCACGGTAATAACCCTGCTTCGATTAAGCGCACGGCCGTATCTCGATGATGAAGCATCGGAATATACAGCCACCACAGCTTCCTCCGCTGTAAGTACCGCCGAAGCCGATAGAAAGAGTAAAAAAACAACTGCAACCCGGAAAAAAACCTTCATATAAGCATTATAATCCATATCCTTAACTGAAAAAAGCAGTTTTCCTACCGATAATATAATTATAACACCTCGGGAGGGGATAATGGCATCAATAAACGAAAAATCGATAGCTGTTGCATCTGGCAAAGGCGGAGTCGGCAAAACAACAACATGCGTGAACCTTGCTGTATACTTTGCACGCAGTGGATTAAAAACCGGGCTAATAGATCTTGATCCGCTTTCAGATGCAGCCACCCTCCTTGATATCGGTGAACAAGAAAAACTCTCCGGTACGGGAGATGATTTTGAATCCAATATAATCAGGGTACTCCCAAACCTTGATTTAATATTTCCGGAGTCCAAACTTGAAGACAGAACCACCGGCGCGTATAATAAGCTGATCCAGTTTAAAAAAGAATTGGAGAACAACTACGATAAACTCATCCTTGACCTACCGGCAGGCAGCCTCTATGAAGAGAATCTGATATTCCTTGAATTCGCGAAAAAACTGGTTATCGTAACCAACGATGAACCCACATCACATACAGCATCGGGACATTATATCAAACAGGCACATGCAGGTGGAAACGAACAAGAATACCTGCTGTGGCACAATAAATATGCCGGTATAACTGTAGCCGGATTTGATCCCGGAGATCTGCCGGGCAATTACAACAAAAATGTTGCAGAAGAAGATAGATTTAACTTTGATGAACTTGATATAAAAGATGCCGCATTTATTCCCCATGATCCTGCGATGGACCTTCTGCAGAGCAACCCTTCACTATCGGTGAACATCCTCGCGCAGATGAGTGAAAGACTTGATTTTCTGATTGAGCAGCGGATAGACGAGCTTGCTTATTCGATTTCACTGCCCGGCCGATCGGGTGGACTGATAAGACACTACCTTCACCTTAATCCGTATATCAGAAACATTGAAATATCATTCAACAAGCTGTCAGAATATATATTCGTACTTTTGAATACAAAGTCGCTTACCGGCACAGGTGCTGAATACCATCAGGCAATAATCAACGGCGCAGTAGATGTATTCTCGGATTCGGAAAAAGATAAAATCATAACACTTCTTGACTCAATGCAGAATGATCCTTTGTTAACGGATTTATTAAAATCGTCGGCACAGCTTAAAATAGCTGTGGATGATCAGAATAACTCAACAAGACTATTCTTCTCCCGGTCTGATGCAGTAAGCCTTAAAGCTGTAGATAAAAGAGTCAGTCTTCTGCTGCAGAAGCTTCATACCGAAAGAAATAACCACAACCCGTATATAAAAAGCACAGCCGGTCTTCTTCTATTTGATTTCGCCCTGTACAAGCTGCTTGCATCAAAAACAGTTACCGACCTGATTATTGATTTCATCCCTGTCAAAAAAAACAAGCGGGGTGAAGAGTCCAGGGATAAACACAGTCAGATTCTTCAGCTCGTAAATGAAGAAGAATCCTACAAGAAGGATTTCCTCAGACTTATCGACGTACTCTTCCCGGTTGTCCTGAAGCAGGTTGCGGCAGTAGTTGAAACATTTAATATTGCAGGCCTCATTTTTAATAATTCTGATGGTGTTCAGAAGGATGTCTACCTTAAACTTCTGTCCGCCTTCCTGCACAATTCAATAAACAGCGGGCTTGGAATTATTGTCGGTTTTCCATTCAGACCGGCTTCAGCAGCCTTTGAAAAGGCTGCAGCGGAATTGATTTAGAAAAAAATTATTTTTCCGTAATTGATCCTGAAAAGTATTTTCCTCTGCGCTATTATTTAAATTTGCTGCCCGGAAACCAGTGTTTATTCATTGTTTATTTATTAACATATTTCTTATTTTTTTCAATTTAACTAATTGCCACACTATATATTGCGTGGTAAAATAATAAAAGATCGCAAGGGAACACTACATATAGAGCTGTTTCTCGCCGATAAATTCAATATGACATTAAAAAGGTCAGGTTGCAGTAAATGAGATGCCCGCGCTGCGGTGAAGATAACGACAAAGTTCTTGAGTCAAGACAGGCTTCATCCGGAACATCAATCCGTCGAAGACGCGAATGCCTTGCATGTTCATACAGATTTACATCTTATGAACGAATTGAAGAAAGACCCTTAATGGTTGTTAAACGCAGCGGAGTAAGAGAAGCATTCGATTTAACAAAAATAGCAAGAGGGCTTGAGCGCTCGCTGGAAAAGCGGCCTGTTTCAGCTGAAACAGTAAGTGATATTCTGGCCCATATTGAAGATCAGGCTTATATGATCGGGAAAAGTTCCCATGAGGTATCAGCCGCTGAACTAGGTGAAATTGTACTCGAAAAACTTTACAGCATAGACAATGTTGCATACATCCGGTTTGCATCCGTCTATCGCTCCTATGCCGATGTTCAGGAATTTATAGAAGAGATAAAAAAACTTAAACACTAAAACTGGGAGGCTAGAGTGGATTTCAGGCAGAATGACAACGACTGGAAGGAATTTCTGGGAGTTGAACAAAAACCTGCTGTAAAGACAGCAGTACGTCAGATCGTCAAACGTGACGGCACCACCGAAAAATATGACAGGTGGAAGATTGCAAGTGCTATCGGGCGAGCAATAAACGCCGCAAAAAAGCATGAAGATCTTGATCTTGTTGAAGAACTGACGGCTAAGGTTGAAGCGGCTCTCACTGCCTTCATGAGCAGCAGACATCCGAATTCGGCACCGGCTATTGAAGAGATTCAGGATATTATAGAGTCCATTCTGGTAGAATCAGGCGAAGTTGAAGTAGCGAAGTCCTTTATTATCTACAGGGCCAGACATGAGGTTATGCGCGACACTAAAAAACTCATGCTCGACATCAACGGCACAATGGACGGCTATCTGCAGCAGTCCGACTGGCGTGTTAATGAAAACGCTAACGTAAATTTCTCTCTGGGAGGTCTGATTCTCCATAACTCCGGAACCATAACAGCTAACTACTGGCTCAAGAATATTTATACGGAAGCCATATCCGAAGCACACAGGAATGCGGATTTCCACATTCATGATCTGTCCATGTTTTCAGGATATTGCGCAGGATGGTCACTGCGTCAGCTGATTCAGGAAGGACTAGGCGGAGTGCCCGACAAGATTACATCCCTGCCGGCTGCTCATCTTTCGACCCTTATTCAGCAGATTGTTAACTTTCTCGGTATTATGCAGAACGAATGGGCGGGTGCACAGGCACTGTCGAGCTTCGATACCTATCTCGCTCCCTTCATCAAGGCCGACAAGCTTTCACATAAAGAAGTAAAACAGGGACTCCAGAGTTTCATCTTCGGTGTAAACACACCTTCCCGCTGGGGGTCACAGGCACCATTCACAAATATTACCCTTGACTGGACAGTCCCGCATGACCTGAAGGACAAACCCGCAATAGTCGGCGGCAAGGAACAGGATTTCACCTACGGTGAATGCCAGGAAGAGATGGATATAATCAATAAAGCCTTTATAGAGCTTATGATTACCGGCGATGCTAACGGACGCGGTTTTCAGTATCCAATTCCCACATATAATCTTACCCGTGAATTCAACTGGACTTCTCCGAACGCAAAACTGCTTTTTGAAATGACGGCTAAGTACGGCACACCGAACTTTCAGAATTTCATAAACTCTGATCTCAACCCTGATGATGTACGCTCAATGTGCTGCCGGCTTCAGCTGGATAAAAGAGAATTGCGGAAACGAGGCGGTGGCCTCTTCGGATCGGACGAGTTTACCGGGTCAATCGGTGTTGTAACCCTTAACCTTCCGAAAATTGGCTATCTGTCTAATTCAAAACAGGAGTTCTACAGTAGGCTTTCAGATCTTATGGATCTCGCGGCTCAATCTCTGAAGATAAAAAGGAAGGTTGTCAACAGGCTTATGGAAGCGGGTCTTTTCCCCTACACAAGGCGTTATCTGTCACACCTGAACAACCATTTCTCAACAATCGGAATTTGCGGTATGAATGAAGCCCTTTTAAATTTCCTCGGTAAAGACATTGTCGAACCGGAAGGGAGGGAATTCGCCCTTGAAGTTCTTGAGTTTATGAGAAACCGCCTTGCGGATTATCAGGAAAAGACCGGGGATCTTTACAACCTTGAGGCTTCACCGGCAGAAAGTACCAGTTACAGACTCGCGAAACACGATAAGGAGAGGTATCCGGACATTATAACATCAGGAGAAGAGGCTCCATTCTACACCAATTCATCACAGCTTCCGGTCGATTACACATCGGACATTTTTGAAGCCCTTGATCAGCAGGACGAGCTTCAGGTCAAGTATACCGGAGGAACCATGTTTCATGGATTTCTCGGCGAAGCTGTCGACGACTGGGAATCCTGTATGAATCTGGTTAAATCAATTGCATCGAATTATCATCTGCCGTTTTTCACAATTTCGCCGACCTTCTCAATCTGTCCCAAACACGGATATCTTTCCGGAGAACATTTCAATTGTCCGAAATGCGCCGATGAAGAAAAAGCCGCGATAGCCCGACAGATAGAGGCTCTTGAGAAAGAAAAACATCAGCTGACTGAGATTATAAAATAAACTGGGAGAAAAAAATGAGAACTATTGAGATTATTGACAACGAGATCAAAGAACTTAAAGAAAGAATGATGACTGTAAAGGGCACAGACACTGAAGTGTATACAAGAATAGTGGGATACTATCGTTCCGTGAAAAACTGGAACAAGGGTAAACGCGATGAATATAATCAGAGAAAGCTATTCACACAGCCGGGTAAACCTTCAATAAGAGAAGCGGCAGAAACAATTATAAGTACAGCCTCTTTCAATGAAGCACCGGAACCACAGAGGGCGGTTCTGTCCGGAGCAACAGCAGAACCCGCAGGTTATTACTACTTTTTCCGCACAACATGCCCGAACTGCCCCCCGGTGAAGAACTGGCTTGAGGGTTTTCAAATTGAAGGAACGGCAGTAAACGTTGATGAGAAAGAGGGGTTTGCAAAAGCTGCTGAATACCAGATTTTCTCATCCCCAACTGTAATATTTCATGATGAAGAAGGCAAAGAGATGTACAGAGCAAGCGACGTGCGCGAACTCAATACCCTTTTCGAGAAGGTCACGATTTGAGCGAAAAGCTCTACGGACTTAATAAAACTACATTAATTGACTACCCGGGTAAGGTTGCCGCAACGGTATTTACCCGGGGATGCAACCTCCGCTGTCCATACTGCCATAATCCCGATTTTGTTACAGGGGCGGAAATACCTGATCTCTATAATTGGAAGCAAATTACTGACTACCTGCAAAAGCGTGCTCACCTACTTGGCGGAGTCTGTATCACCGGCGGAGAACCGCTTTTACATGATGATCTTCCGCAAAATATTGCTGATATACATTCAATAGGTTTGGAAGTCAAAGTGGATACAAACGGAACCCTTCCCGATAAACTACGCGGCCTTAAAGCAGATTACATAGCGATGGACATAAAAACCTCGCTTAATCAATACCGAAGACTCGGCTTTTCAGGCAACGCATCAGAACTTGCCGGTAGAATACAGGAATCAATTAACCTGATCAAAGAATCGGGGATTGCCCATCACTTTAGAACGACTGTTGTGCCGGGCTTTGTTTCGGAAGATGTTATCAAAGATATTATCAAGTTAATTGAAGGCGAAACAGATTATGTTCTTCAGGGTTTCAGGCCGGGCAACACCCTTGATCCGGCTTATTCAGAGGTTCTTGCACCAGAGCCGGCATATCTAGATAATCTTCAGGCAATGTTCGAATCTGCTAATATCAACTGCGTACTCAGATACAATAACTGATAATTATTCATTTAGAAATATTTCATTAAACTGATACTCGAATTTTCTCGGTATCATTATTTCATTAACACAGCTTAAGGCATAGTTATCAGTCATACCGGCAATATAATCAAAGACTACCCTTTCCGTTCCGCCGTCTACTTCTTCATAAAATGGTTTCATCTTACGGTAATAATCACTAAATCGTGCAGCAAGAAAGTTATTTTCCGCCTTATATACAGTATCATCCTCACCAGCCACCTCGAAAAGATCCTGCAGATAATTCTGCAAAGTAGTTAACACCCTTTCAAAATAACGATGATATGACGACAACCGGGGATTTTTATAAATACGGCTGTAATTGAACTCCTTCAGCTTCAGCATTGCTGCGAATATCTCGTCAGAGAAACCCACCCGGCCCGTCTCAAGCGAGGTAGTAATAAGATCATTCACCATTGTATCTATAATCTCGCTGTTGCTTGTTCCGAGAAGCTCACGCACATCCCGGGAAAGCTCATCCTTACTGATAATTTTAAGCTGCAGGGCATCTTCAAAATCGCGGCCCATGTAGGCAATTTTATCCGACATCCGTACTATTACCCCCTCCCAGGTAGCGGGATAATTCTCGCGGTTGCTTATAAGCGAGAGCTCCTTGACCGAAGGGTCGGGCACAATAGACTGTTCAAATTTTTCGCCGCAGTGATTTAAAATTCCGTCACGGACTGCGTAGGTAAGGTTCAGCCCCTTGCCGTAATTAGCAAGATAATCTACAACCCGCAGCGAGTATATTTCATGCTTAAAACCACCATGCTCTTTCATCATTGAGGCAAGGATGGTCTCACCTACATGCCCGAAGGGGGTGTGTCCCAGATCATGACCTATGCCTATGGCCCAGGCCAGATCTGCATCAAGATCAAGCGCCCTGCAGATGGTTGCGGCAATTGAAGCAACATGCATTACATGTTCTATTCTCGTACAGATATGATCATTGTGGGGTGAAAAAAACACCTGTGTTTTATGTTTCAGCCGTCTGAACGGGTAGGAATGAATGATGGCGGTTGTGTCCCTGAAGTATGAAGTGCGGAGATCCCTGTTCCGTGACGTTTTCCTTGCTGTCAGCTCGGAATTAGGAATAGAATTTTCAAAAAAAAGGCTGTTCATAAAAAATCCTGAAAACTTTATTGCTTTTTGCGATCAAAGTTTATATCATTATCAGTGGAATGGTCAACAAATGAAAAATGAGAAAATACTTGTTGTTGAAGACGAAAGAATAATCGCTATTGATCTGCAACGCCGTCTCGAGCGCTTCGGCTACCGTGTCGTTGGTATTGCCGCTGCCGGTAATCAGGCCATTGATATGGTTAATCAGCATTCACCTGATATCATCCTTATGGACATTATGCTCGTGGGCGATATTGACGGTATCGAAACCGCTACAATTATCAAAAACGAGTACGCCATTCCGGTCATATTTCTTACCGCTTATTCGGATGAAAAAACTCTTGAAAGGGCCAAGGTCGCCGAGCCTTCAGGATATATCCTAAAACCTTTTAAAGATAAAGAACTATACACCACCATTGATATTTCGCTTTACAAGTACAGGGTTGATAAGCAACTGAAACGACAGCAGCGATGGTCCACTGCCATTCTGCATTCAATCGGTGACGGTATCATAGCCACGTCAACCGACGAAAAGATCAGCCTGCTTAATCCCATCGCAGAAAAAATTACCGGCTGGAGCGAAGCTGAGGTAATTGGTAAATATATTGCTGACATCATCGAACTAGAGGATATGAGCGAGAGCGGTCATACGAAAATGGCTCTGCCGGGAGCAAAAGCATCTATACAGCGAAACCGCCCCTTCACCTTTAAAAGCTGCTATCTAGCTAATAGATTCGGCGAGAAGCTTCAGGTAGAAGGAAGCCTTTCATCAATAACAGATAAGAACGGGGATTTTGAAGGGCTTGTTCTTGCTATCCGCGATATGACAACCGTCAAAAAACTATCCGAAGCAGTAGCCTATCATACAAGTCATGATAAACTGACAGGGTTGTCAAACCGGGATAATTTTTCACTCGTCCTTGAAAAAATAATCGAAAAGCAGAAGAACAGCGAAGAAATATATGCCCTCGCATACATCGATATTGACAGATTCAAGATCATAAATGATACCTGTGGACATTCCACCGCAGACACCATGCTCGAGGAAATCTCATCAATAATCAAAAACTTTTCAGATAAAGCTGATTACAGCGCAAGACTGGGCGGTGATCAATTCGGCCTTATTGTGAAGGCAAAAAACAAGAGAGAAGTAACAAAAAAAATACAGATCCTTCATGAGGCGTTTCACAAAAACAAGCTGGATTGGGAGGGCAAGGTCTTCGCTTTCGACACAAGCATAGGTGTCACCCTCATCAGGGAAGATTCTAAAAACGTTTCGGAAGTGCTTGCTGAAGCCGACGATGCCTGTCTTCTTGCAAAGGAAGAAGGAGGAAACCGGATAAAGCTTTATGAACAGGAAGAAAGTCAGTTCACACAGCGCAGAGGGGAAATGGAATGGGTGAGTAAACTCTCGAAAGCCCTTGATGAAAACCGTTTCGAGCTTTATATACAGGAAATACGCCCCTTGAGTGGAGGCAGTGCCGATTACAGTAAGGGAGAAATCCTTATAAGGATGCGCGATGAGGAAGGCAACATTGTCATGCCGGCTGATTTCATACCCGCAGCTGAGCGGTACAATATTATGCCGCAGATTGACCGATGGGTAATAAGACAGTCGATTGAACTTCATCTAAAAAATATAGCCAATGGCAGACTGACTGATATCAAAGAACTTTCAGTCAACCTTTCCGCCCAGTCAATGTCGGATGAAAGTATACAGGAGTTTATTAAGAAGGAGTTTACACGAACCGGTATTTCTCCCAGTACAATCTGCTTTGAGATAACGGAAACTGCGGCGATCACAAATATGTCTTCAGCTCATGAATTTATAAATGATCTGAAACAGACAGGCTGCTCCTTTGCTCTTGATGATTTCGGCAGTGGATTTTCCTCGTTCAATTACCTGAAAAATCTTCCGGTAGATTATCTGAAGATAGACGGTGTTTTTGTTAAAAACATGCATGAAGATGACGAAAACCGGGCAATGGTTGAGGCCATTAACAACATGGGACAGATCATGGGCAAGAAAACCATAGCCGAGTTCGTATGTAACGCCAGGATAATTCAAATGCTTGAAGAAATCGGTGTCGATTTCGCACAGGGATACGAAATAGCAACACCCCAACCACTATATATCGATTAGTTGGTCAGCCCTGCAACAGCCGCGCCTATGACCGGGGCATTTTCTATCTGGATGACCTTGTAATACAGGCCCTCTTCAAAAGCGAATTTTTCAAGATTCTTAAAGACATCTTCTTTTAACCCGTGAAGTTTCCAGAAGGTTGTACCGTCAATACAGAGCCCTATAGGTTTCTCAGCAGTCCGGCCTTTTCCGCTCTTAATTATTATTGCGGTTATGACCAGGGCCGCAAGATAAGCGGCCCTTGAGGTTATAGCCCGGCTCAATATTAATGCGTCTTCAATATCCTGCTTACTCCCCCTTCCTTCAAGAGGCTCGGGTAAAACACCGTCTGACAAAAAGCGGCTTAAATCTGAAGCATCGCAAGCAGCGGCCATGTTTTTTTTTGATGCAGCATCAAGTGCCTCCCTGAATTTATCACTGAAACATCCTGCAGCAGAGGCCTCTCTCATTACAAAAAACCACAGAGGGCCCAGATACCCGCCGGAAATCATTTTTTCAAGCACATAAGCATCAGGCCTGGCAGTTGTATCACGGAAACGGCTATCGAGAGGCCCGGACGGCAGGATAGAACATGATCCTGTCTCCATATTAATCAATTGACTGCCCCCGGGTATAAGTCCTTCAACCTTCCCGATATTTATGTTTTTTTCATTATAGCAGGCATTAAATCCTGTGCCGTAGATAAGCCCGATGAAACCGTCTACATCATCAGTCATCTGAGCCTTTCCGGCTAGCAGGGTTGCAATGGTGTCATTAAGAAGGACAATCTTCCTGATATTGGCTACCCCCCGGGCTTCAAGGGCTTCAAGCACACCGCGGCCTATCATTTCACCGACAACCTCTGCAGCCTTTATTTCCTTGCTGAACCCGAGCAATCTGCCGTCCTTGTCGGCGGTCTTGCTCATAGGATATGAAAAGCAGAATCCGATTGTCTCAACTTCCGGAGCCAACTCTAGAATAAAATCAGCAAATTCTCCAAAAAACTCCTCCCGATTGAGCTCTTTTTCAAAACCGGGCATTCCCCTCTTCCTGAATCGGCTGATCACCGGCTCTTTTTGGGCAGTAAAAGTAACAAGAGCGGCTCTAAAATTAGTTCCACCGGCATCTAGAACAAGAACCGGTTCATCCACCGGCAGCTCACCGCTGTCCTCAATATAGGTCGGAAGCATAGGCATACTGGCAGTATCATTCAACCCCTTCTCCATTTCTTTCAGATAGAGGTACAGGTTTTCTCTGAAATTGTATGAATCGAGACTAATATGATTCTTATCTAAAAATTCTATAACATCTAGCTCTTTTTCTTTCATAACCCTTCCTTTTAAGGTATAATGAATAAATATTTTGTAAAAATCAATATTTAACCTGAATTATTTTACCCGGAGGGATCATATGCCTTCACAATCCGATGTTGCAAAACTTGCAAATGTATCTTTCATGACGGTGTCGAGGGTTATAAACGGCAAAGAAAACGTCAAAGAAGAAACCAGACAAAAAGTCCTCAAAGCTATAGAAGAACTGGGCTATTATCCTAACGCAGCTGCAAGAGCGCTCAACAATAATAAAACCGACGGAATTGGAATTGTCATACCTCATGCTGAATTCATGAATGTAGCCCCTTACTTTCTTGATCTTATATCCAGCCTGGAACGAAATATCGACAAAATGGGCTATCATCTCGTATTTAAACTGCCGAGCTCATTCAAGAGTGCGTCTGACTATTCACAGCTTTACAAGGAGCGCAAGGTTGACGGTGTAATTGTCCTTGCACCTTCAGTGGATCAATGGCTGATGAAAAAGTTAATCACGGATAATGTCCCTTCAGTGGTTGTTTACAGCAGGGATGAAGAGCTGGATATCAACTATATAGACGCAGATAATCTGAAGGGTGCAAAAGAAGCGGTAAACTACCTCATCAGCCTCGGACATAAAAGAATCGGAATGGTAACAGGCAGTACGACACTTATCTGCGGACGCGACAGGATTGACGGATATACCGAGGCACTGAAAGATAATAAGATTGATGTCGACAAAAGACTGGTCTATTATGGAAACTGGCATCCTGAAAGCGGTGTCCGGGCTTTTAATTATTTTTTCGGACTCAAGGATCCTCCAACCGCCATATTCTGCGCCAACGACCATATGGCTCTTGGTATAATGCGCCAGGCTGGATTGAATAAACTCAAGATTCCAAGGGATCTATCTATTTTCGGATATAATGATATAACCTACTCCGGATACCTCACCCCGCCGCTATCAACAATGAAGCAGCCGCTTGAAGAAATCGGAGAGAAAGCCGTCGATATACTTATTAAAACAATAGAAAACCCCGACAGGCCGAAAGAAAAAATAATGCTTGATACCAAGTTCATAAAAAGGGATTCATGCAGTTTTCCACGTGAGAACATACATATTAAACTCAGACCAGAAGATCCGCTTGAACAGCCTGAATTGCGCATAGGTGTTGTATACCCTCACCCGGATCTTAATCCTAAGCCCGATCATTGACGATATTACCCGTCTCGGTTATCTTTTAGCCGTGAGCAAACTATATAATTCCGTTATCATAACTGGACTCAAACATTGCGGTAAAAGCAGTACTGCTGCACTATTATCCAGTTATTTTTCGGTACCCTTCTTTGATACTGATGATGAGGCGGAGCAGATTTATTACGATGAAAACAGAGAGAATCTGAACTCAAGGGAAATATACAGGAGGAACGGCAGAACAGTATTTGAAGATTATGAACTCAAGGCAGCTGTAAAAATTAAAGACAGGGCTGATAAATCTTCAATTATTGCGGCTGCAGGCGGGGGAATCTGTGACAACATCGAAGCCATAGCAGTACTCAGAAACAGTTTCATGTTTATCTATATAAAAGAAGAAGCTGACATTCTGTATGAGCGAATTATCAGAAAAGGTATCCCTGCTTTTTTGTCGAAAACCTCACCTTACAAAGATTTTCTTGATTTATATAAAAAGCGCTCAACAATTTACGATAAACTATGTAATATATGTATAAAGGCCGAAGGACGTTCCACCCGTCAAATCGGGGATGAGATAATAGAAAAACTGATGGAGGAAGGCCATGCCAGGTAACAGTTTCGGAAGCGCATTCAGAATTACGACATTCGGAGAATCACATGGAACCGCCGTCGGTGTTATAATAGACGGAGTAATACCCGGGGTAGAGATTTCTGAGGAGTACATACAGATTGAAATGAACCGGCGCAAGCCCGGGCAGTCCTCCGTCACCACTCCTCGAAAGGAAAGCGATAGGATTTCTATTGTGTCGGGGACTTTTGAAGGAAAAACCACCGGAACTCCTTTGACAATTATTCTATACAATCATGACGCAAACCCCGATGCATATTCAAATATCAAAGATTTCTTCAGACCGGGTCATGCAGATTTTACATATCTCCAGAAATACGGTATACGCGATCATCGCGGCAGCGGCCGTGCATCAGGCAGAGAAACAGCAGGCCGTGTTGCTGCAGGCGCAGTGGCAAAAAAGCTGCTTGAAAGCGAAGGCGTATTTATTAAGGCCTACACCCTGGAAGCCGCGGGTATCCGCTGTGAGACAATTGACCTAAGCGTGGTTGAAGACAATCCCATGAGGGCTGCAGACCCCGCCGCCGCCTGGAAAATGACCGAAAAGGTTACCGGGCTCGCCGAAAAAGGCGACAGCGCGGGCGGCATCGTAGAATGCCTGATACAAGGGATTCCCGCGGGCATTGGTGAACCGGTTTTTGACAAGATAGATGCTGATATTTCGAAGGGAGTCATGTCGCTAGGCGGGGTTAAGGGAATTGAGTTCGGAGCAGGCTTCGGTGCCGCTAAAATGCTCGGAAGTGAACATAACGACTGGATGGGTAAAAACGGTTTTGAAACCAATAATGCCGGAGGAATACTAGGCGGAATCACTACCGGAGAGGACATCAAATTTCGGATTGCTGTTAAGCCGACATCATCAATCGAACATCCGCAGAAGACTATCGACGTAAATGGTGAAGAAACAGAAATAATTACAACCGGCCGTCACGATCCCTGCCTTACGCCGAGAATAGTACCGGTTGTAGAATCGATGGCGGCAATAGTGATTATTGATCACCTCCTGCGCCACCGTGCTCAGACCTCAGGTTAACAGGTAGCCGCGGTCAACAACCAGAGTTTCACCGGTGACGGCGGCGGCCAGGCTGGAAGATAGAAATACAACGGCATTCGCTACATCCGAAGCTTTCACCAGAGGACTGCTGCCGTCGACTAATGAAAGCGGATTACGGCCCTCAACCATTTCAGCCAGCGGGCCGGCTGTATCACGCAAACCTTCCGAGTCAACCAGCCCGGGTGCAACGGCGTTAACCCTCACAGAATGAGGGCCGAGCTCTGCTGCAAACGATCTGGTAAAAGCGTGGACAGCTCCCTTTGTGGCATCATAGTGAACGGTCTGGCCGAAACCGGGGTGCAGAGCGTTTATACTCGCCATATTAATGATAACGCCGCGGGAGGCCTCTCCATCAAGCGCAGGCTGAGATTTCATAAGTTTAGCAGCCTCTCTTGCCCCCAGAAATACTCCCATCGTGTTTATATTGAACAGGCGCTGCCATTCCTCTGCAGACAGATCAGTCTGCTCGGACATACTGAAAATTCCTGAATTGTTTACCATTATATCAACCCTTCCGAATCGAGGGTCCTCTTCAATCCCGGCAAACAACTCCGCCATTGAGACTGCGTCCGCGACATCAGCCTGAAATGCTGCAGCGGTACCGCCTACTTCCTCTATTTCAGCAACCAGCTTATCGGCAGCCGAGGATGAATAATTATATACAATTGCAGTTACAACACCCAGCTCCGCCAGCCTTCGACTTATCGCCGCTCCGATATTCACCGCGCCCCCGGTAATGACAGCTTTTTTATTTAACAGCCCGAGACCTGAACCCAATGCGTTTTCTATAGCCATTTTTTCTCCTTAAATGAATTCCTTAATCAATTCTACATGCTGAGGAAATAATTTCTCAAGCTCATCTGTTTCCGGAAACCTGATACATTCTTCAGTATATGGTGGCGCCATAGTAGTCCCGGCCAGCGCCCATTCTCCGCCGGGGACAAGCCGTGTAGCCTGCCATACGTCTCCTGGACAGATAAGCTGGGGGCCCACCCCCTCTGATAGATTGGAACTGAGCTCATAATATCCTGCAGTTCCGTCAGCCCGAAGCTGTACCTGTTTTAATGGGTCTCCGGCATAAAAATGCCAGATTTCTGCTATATCAAGCAGATGAAAACTGGACCATGATTCCGGGGTAATAAGAAAATATATCGCAGTACCGGCCTCTGTACTCCAGGTCTGCCTGAAATATCCACCTTCATCCGGAAGCGGTACAAGATTCAGTTTCTCAATAAATTCTTCAGCATTCATTCTATACATGACAGCATAATAACATATATTGACCTCATGGGTTTACTTTTGTATCCTCTATGCATGTTGGACTTAAAATATATCAAAGAGAATGCAGAAGCGGTCAAAAAGAATGTTGCGGACCGTTTTATGACAGTAGACGTAGATCGTGTAATTGAATTATATGACAGACGAAATGTTCTGATTTCAGAAATAGACGGGCTTCGACAGAAGCGTAACGAAAACGCCAAGAAGATGAAGGGCCCCATGGAACAGGCAGAGCGACAGAAGCTCATTGAAGAGGGCAAAAAACTCAAGGAAGATATCGCCAAAATAGAGGAAGAGTTTTCCGGAGTTGAGACGGAACTTAAAGAAGAGGCGTCAAAGGTTCCTAACATGGCTCATCCTGATGCTCCTATCGGAAAAGAGGACAAGGATAACCTAGAAATCAAGCGCTCAGGAAAGGTTCCTGCTTTCGGGTTTAAAGCCAGGGATCATATAGAATTAGGTACAGAGTTAGACCTGATTGACTTCGATACAGCTGCAAAGGTATCCGGCGCCAAGTTTTACTATCTTAAAAATGAAGCAGTCATACTTGAAATGGCTCTAAGCAGATATGCGGTAGATATGGTAATGAAACACGGATTCACTCCCACAATAACGCCTGATATTGCCAAGGAAGAAATTCTTGAAGGTATAGGATTCAACCCGAGGGGTGATGAATCAAACATCTACAGCATTGAAGATACCGGCACCTGCCTGGTCGGCACGGCCGAGATTACCCTTGGCGGCTATTTCGCCAACCAGATTATCAACTCCGAAGAACTGCCTGTTAAAATGGCAGGAATCTCACACTGTTTCAGACGGGAAGCCGGAGCTGCAGGCCAGTATTCAAAGGGACTGTATCGTGTGCACCAGTTTTCGAAAGTTGAGATGTTCATTTTCTGCAAACCAAAAGACGCCGACGATTTTCATGAAGAAATCAGAGGGATTGAAGAGGAGATTTTCTCAAGTCTCGACATCCCTTTCAGGGTTGTTGATACATGTACAGGGGATCTCGGAGCACCCGCATACCGCAAATACGACCTTGAGGCATGGATGCCCGGACGCGGCGACAATGGCGGCTGGGGAGAGATAACATCGACTTCAAACTGCACGGATTATCAGGCAAGACGCCTTGGAATCAGGTTCAAGGATGACGATGGAAAAAACAAACATGTTTACATGCTCAATGGAACTGCAATCGCTCTATCACGAGCTATTATCGCCATTATGGAAAACTTTCAGACCGAAGACGGTTCGATTAGAATTCCTGAGAAACTTGTACCGTATACAGGTTTCGATATCATTAAGAAGAAATAAACGGATATTTTATGTACAATTCAGCCTTGATAACGGATTTATATGAACTGACTATGATGCAGGGGTATTTCTATAAACAGAACAACCCTGACGTAGTATTCGAGATGTTTTTCAGACGGAATCCGTTTCAGGGCGGCTATTCAGTCTTTGCCGGGCTGCAGGATCTTCTTCAAAGACTTGAATCACTGCGATTCAATTCTGAAGATATTGAATACCTGCGCAGTACCGGAATTTTCAGAGACAGCTTTCTTAACTATCTGAAAGATTTCAAGTTCACTGGTGATCTATATGCCATGGATGAGGGCAGCATTGTGTTCCCGTCCGAACCGCTTATTACGGTAAAAGCCAACCTCATGGAAGCACAGCTCATTGAGAGCATGCTTCTGAACATCATCAATTATCAGACTCTTATTGCTACAAAATCGTCAAGGATATTCACTGCAAGCGGCTGGGCTCAGATTATGGAATTCGGCCTGAGAAGGGCTCAGGGTATTGACGGTGCGTTATCAGCATCTCGAGCCGCATATATAGGAGGGGCAACGGCAACATCGAACACATTTGCAGGTAAGCATTTCGGTATCCCCGTAACCGGAACAATGGCGCATTCCTGGATAATGAGCTTCGAATCTGAGCTTGAGGCATTCAGAAAATATGCGGAACTTTATCCGGAGAAGGTAATACTTCTGATAGATACCTATGACACCCTGGGCAGCGGAATAGAAAATGCGATTATAGTCGGGAAGGAACTTAAAGCGCAGGGCCGTAATTTCGGTGTAAGACTCGATTCCGGAGACCTTCAGTACCTGTCCGAAAAAGTTCGAAAAAAGCTTGACGATGCCGGCCTTGAAGACTCATTTATTGCCGTATCAAATGACCTTGATGAAAATATCATAAGGCAGCTGGTTCGAGATGAAGCTCCCATTGACTCATGGGGTGTAGGCACTCAGCTTGTGACGGGTGGTGAAGATTCGTCGCTCACAGGTGTTTATAAACTTGTGGCAAGACAGCAGGGGGACATCCTTGTACCGACTATTAAACTCTCCGATAACCCGGAGAAATCAACAAACCCGGGATTCAAACAGGTCTATCGATTTTACGATGATCAGAATGCACCCCTAGGTGATTTAATGACCTTCTACGAAGATGAAATACAGGCCGAAAAAACCTATAGATTCAACCACCCGATGTTTAGATATAAATCCTATAGAAGTGTTAATCATAATGCTGTAAAACCGCTGCTGACTAAAAGGCTTGAGGGAGGAAAACTCTGCTGTGAACTGCCTTCCATTCACGATATCCGGCAGAAGGTCATCGATGACGTAAAAAAACTTGACAGGACCTATAAACGTCTTATCAATCCCCATATTTACAAGGTATCGCTTTCGGATAATCTCGCGGAGCTGAAATTCAGGATGCTTGATGAGCGCTCTGAAAAAAACTGACAAGAATTCAAGCTTTATTATTGCCGAGATAGGAACCTCCCATAACGGCAGCCTTCAGAGGGCAGAAGAGCTGATTACAGCAGCAGCTGATTCCGGAGCGGACTGCGTGAAAACCCAGATAGTTTTTGCCGACGAGATTATTCATCCCAATACTGGTGAGGTTAGTCTTCCCGGCGGAAGCATCAGACTTTACGACAGATTCCTGGAGCTTGAGCAGAATTTCAACTTCTACGCGCGTATTAAAGAACTCACCGAGGACGCAGGTCTTAAGTTTCTGGCAAGCCCGTTCGGCACTAAAAGCCTTGACTGGCTGTTAAACCTTGACTGCGATTCCATAAAGATTGCCTCACCCGAGCTTAACCACTTCCCGCTGCTGCGCGCAGCGGCAGCCTCAGGCAGACGGCTGATACTCTCAAGCGGCGTGTCGGAGATGATCGACATTGAAGCGGCACTTGAAACAGTCACCTCATCAGCACCTTCCGATGCTCCCCCGGCGGTACTGATGCACTGCATCACCTCCTACCCCGCTCCTGAGACTGAATATAAGCTGCGCCTGCTCCAAACTCTGTATCAAAACTTCAATAAACGTTTCAATATAGCTTTGGGCGTTTCAGACCACAGCCTTGACCCGCTTCTGGTTCCCTGCATGGCAGCAGCTATATGCCCCACTGTTCCATGTTATATAGAGAAGCATATAACCTTGAAGAACGACGACGGGGGCCTCGACGACCCAATCGCCCTTACGCCTGAACAGTTCGCGGAAATGACTGCAGCCGTCCGCAATACAGGCGCGCTTAGGCGTACCAGCGGCACGGATGCCGCCCTCGCAGCACTTCGCGAACAGTTCGGCGCAGAACGCCTGGAAGCAGTGCTCGGCGACAGTGTCAAACGCCTTGCCCCGTCTGAGGCCGCAAACTACGGGCGGACAAACCGCTCGGTTCATGCCCTTACTAATCTGGCCGCGGGAACCATCCTTACCTCCGAGAACACAGCCCTGCTCCGAACAGAAAAAATCCTGAAGCCCGGTGCGCGGCCCGAACACTGGAATGACCTAATCGGTAAACGCCTGCGGAACGATATCCCGTCCGGCGAAGGAGTTACCCTTTCTGATATTGAATAAGCTTAAAACGCAAAAACCCACTCCAATTCAAGATGAGTAAAATCGTTACTGTCAAAAAATCAGCATTGCTTAATATATATTTTAATCCCATACAACCCACAAGAGAAAAGTCATCTTTTTTTGTAATCTTCATCACTATATTTAAATCTGTAAACAAATTTGTCAAACCATATCCCATGAAATTATAATTCTCAACAGCCGATGTAAATATTACTGCTCCCGTCAGATAAAGTTTTGTAATGGACGAGATCTAGCTAATTTGCCGCCATTCGTATGAGCACCGGGGTTGAAATTATTAATTCATAATTAATCAGTCTTTGTATTCTACTTTCTGAACTCTGTCTCGCAGTTCTTTTTCCAGCCGTTGAATTTCAGTCTTGATTTTATCAACAGCCTCATCAACAGGTACAATTTCATTATCCTTTTCGCCTCTGACCTTAAACTCTACACCGCCCTTATCAAGCGCACGCCGGCCGACGGTGAGTCTCAGTGGTATACCAATCAGGTCGGCATCATTAAATTTGAAACCGGGACTTTCTTTTCGGTCATCAAACAGGACTTCAATGCCTGCAGCCTTGAAATCTTCATAGAGGCTCTCGGCCACTTCCTGAGCTTCAGTCCCCTTCTTATCATGAAGCAGTACAATCTCCACCTGAAAGGGGGCAATCGAAATAGGCCATTTAATACCGTATTCATCATTGTGCTGCTCTACAACACAGGACAGAAGACGACCAACACCTATTCCGTACGAACCCATGATGACAGGCTGTAGTTTGCCGTTTTCATCCTGATAGGTTACATTCATTGCCTCGCTGTAACGGGTTCCGAGCTTGAATATATTGCCGACCTCAACAGCCTTTTCAGCCTTGAGTTCGGCTCCACAGTTAACACATTTATAACCAGCCTCAGCAGCGGCAATATCAATAACCAGGTCAGCCTTAAAATCACGCCCGCAGTTCAGATTGAGCAGGTGAAACCCAGCTTCATTGGCTCCGCCGACAAGGTTTGTTGATTCGGCCGCAAGATCATCCACAACCACATAGGCCCCCTTTACTCCTACAGGCGAACCGTATCCGGGAACCGCACCTACGGCCTTAATCTCATCTTCATGCGCGGGCCGCAGGTCCTTGGCTTTTACCGCATTTGCAAGCTTGGTTTCATTAAGATCCATATCGCCGCGCAGAATGGCCAGTACAAACTTTTCGACCTCGGTTTCATTATCTTCCTGAATGGTAGCAACCATGAATACAGCCTTTGCCGTTCTGCTTTCAGGTACATCAAGGAATTTTGCGAGATCATCGATCGTCTTGCAATCGGGGGTCTCAATCTTCTCCACATCTTTTAGATCTTCTTTAACTGCTTCGGGCTTTTCAAACTCAGCGACCTGACGGTTTGAATTATAACCGCAGCTGTCGCAGTATATTATAGTGTCCTCTCCAATGGGAGTGAGGTACATGAACTCATGGGCAATCTTTCCCCCCATCATTCCCGTATCTGACTTAACGGCAAGGACATCCAGTCCACATCGGTTAAAGATGTTGAAATAGCTCTGATAGTGAGCCCTGTACTGCTTGTCCAGCCCCTCCCATGAGGTATCCAAACTATAGGAATCCTTCATTTTGAATTCGCGAACCCGGATTAGACCGGCACGGGGTCTGGCATCATCACGCCATTTAGTCTGAATATGGTAAACTAGCTGTGGAAGCTCCTTATGTGAGCGAATATATTTGGCAGCAAGGTCGCAGAGCGCTTCTTCATGTGTCATTGCAAGAACCATGTCGTGGTCTTTTCTGTCGTGGAACTTTGTCATCTCGGAGCCGATTGTGTACCAGCGCCCTGAGTCCTGCCACATATCAGCCGGGAGTACAACAGGCATGGTAATCTCCTGAGCACCTATCATTGCCATCTCTTCATGAAGAATCCCTTCTATTTTATTAAGAACCCTGCGCGCAAGCGGCAGATATGAAAAAAGCCCTGCCGCAACCTGGTGAATATATCCGCCGCGGATGAGGTACTGATGTGAAACAGCCTGAGCATCTGATGGTGCTTCTTTCAAAGTATGTCCGAAAATCTGGGAAAACCGCATGTTGTCTCCTTAAGAATATGGGGAATGTAAACCCCGAAATGTGGTTGTTTTGATGTGATAATCTCATATTTTTCGATTTATTTCAACTTATAGAATTTAGATTTAATATTCACAAACCTTCGCATATTAAGCTGCAATAAATTTTCACTGTAATTTTTTAGCATAAAAACGTCCGGATTTATAATTCCGGACGATCATTTATCCATAATACGATAGATTTTGAGAAACAAATAGAAAAATGGAGCATAATAGAATGAAAAAACTCATGACTCCCTTTATCCTGTTACTGATCAGCAGTACAGCTTTCAGTCAAGGCGGCGATGTTAATCTGAATGAATATTATTCCTATCCAATATCAGCCGGATTTTATTATCATCAGATGTCCGGTATCACCAGCGATGCATTGAGTGATTTTGATATAAACCAGCTATCCGGAGAAGCAAGATATCCGCTTCCGGGGCGGCCGAACCTGCAGATTCTGGCTGTAGCGGGCTTCTTAAACTACAGCTACACTGGAGATGATAATCAGGACTGGAGTCATTATTTCATTTACGCAGGCCCGGGTATAGGCTACACTTCACGCCTGTCGCGGGAATTCGAATTGGGAGCCGACTTTTACTGCGCCTTTGCCCAGTCGTACTACACCGAACTGGTGTATATTGATGATGAGGAAACAATCTATGGACAGCAGAATATTATAGCCGGACTATCGGGTCGTTTTGCTCTGAATCCCTCTTACAGCTTCAGTATATCAATCAACCCGACCCTGGGCTTCAACCATACTTTCGGCGAACTTACCGACGATAACGGCCTCACTCTGGGTGTCGGTTTTTCCGGTTCATACCGCTATGGTGAAGATCCGGATTCAGCACGGTCGACCATAAAGGCAATTAGATTTGATAAACTCAACCTGCCGCCGTTGTTTGCCGCCATGCAGTCATACTACGTAAAAAATCGGGCAGGAAGCCTGATTATAACAAACAAGGAAAAATATACTCTCGAGGACATCAGTCTGTCATTTATGCAGCCCGGCTTTATGGACTCACCAAGCCCTATTGCCCGGGATATAAACCTTTCTCCGGGTGAAAGTATAGAGATTCCAGTTACGATGAGCTTCAACAATGATGTATTCGCAACTCAGGGAGTGACACCGCTTACAGGGGAGGTAATCGCAAACTACACCGTTCGGGGCCGTGAGATTGAGCAGCGGCATTCAGTCACTTATGACCTGTATGATCGCAATGCGCTAATCTGGGACGATGATCGCAAGGCGGCTGCATTCATAACATCCCAGGATTCCGCTGTACGTAATTATTCAAGCCATATACGGCAGATTCACCGGGAGCTTGTTCAACCATATATCAGCAGCAACCTGCAGTTTGCCATGCAGGCATTCAACGCCCTCGGTGAAATCGGAATCCTGTACCAGATTGATCCAACATCCCCCTTCACAAAAATGCAGGGGGACGATGTAGTTGTAGATTCAATCAATCTCCCGCGTGAGACATTAAAAAGACTGACTGGAGACTGTGATGATTTAACGGTGCTCTACTGCACAATGCTGGAAACCATCGGAATTGATACAGCACTTGTTACAGTTCCCGGTCACATATTCTGTGCATTCAACACCGGTGTACCATCTGCAGATTACAAGATGGTTAATCCGGCTCGAAATATGATTATCGAAATCGACGGCAGCATATGGATTCCTGTTGAAATAACGATGATAGGCCGGAGCAGTTTTGCTGAAGCCTGGAGCAGGGGTTATGCGGAGTACGCAGAATTAAACAGTAATCCTGAACACAGGGGCTTTTATAAAACTGCAGAAGCCCAGAAGCTGTTCCGCCCGGTTGTTCTGCGTGAGACAGACCTGGGCCTGCAATACGGGGACAACGATGCGGTTACGTCAGCTTTTTATCAGGATCTGGAGGCATGGTCACAAATGGTACTTAAACCTATGCGCATTGAAGCCGAGACAGAAAATAATCCCAGAAGCTGGAATTCCTACGGGGTAGCTGCAGCGAAACTTGGCGAGTACAGAGAAGCTGAAACAGCATTCAAAAAAGCAACCGTAATAAACCCGGGCTACATGAATGCAAAACTGAACCTCGGCTCACTTTACTATCTGACAGGAAAATACAGCTCAACATACAACTTATACAACACCATTATACAAGAGGCTGAAACATCACAAGCATCTAAACGGACACTATTCAAACTTTACCTGAACATGAGTAAAACATGTTACGCACTTGATGAAAATGATAAAGCCGGTATTTATTACGCAAAAGCTAAGCGATTGGATCCTGACCAGGCCGTTGCATTCAACTACCTGGGCTCCGGCGGAGATATCACCCGGGCTTCTGATGCAGCAGACAGCCTTGTCATGTTTTCTGAGGAATAAAATTATGAAGAATAGAAAAGTACAACTTATAACAGCAGCTTTAATCTCGATGGTTCTCTGCCTGTTTTTGACGAGCTGCCCCGAACCGCTTAACACCAGTATTCTCACGGTTTTAACCGACGCGGATGCTCCGACCATTGTAGTAACAAGCCCCGAAGATTATGGTGAGTATGCCACTGTACTGGAACTGACAGGATATATTGCTGATGATTCTATCGGCAGTCTACCCGAAGGAACAAACCTGTCGGTAACATACAGCATCTCGGGAACAAGCGTCAGCGGCACCGCCGATGTAGATATAAATAACGGAGGCTTCTCAACAACGATTAATGTATCAGATATCAGCGGAGATAAGGTTATTGAACTTTCTGCAGAAGACAGTAACGGCAACACCGGCTCTGCCAGAGTAAATATCTGTAAACCCGATGACGGCGGCGACATATCAGGCTTCACGCTTTCCCCCGGAAACAAGCAGGTTACGATCAGCTGGGAGCCGGTCCCGAATGTGGAATCATATTCGATCTATCAATCCGACTACTCAGAAACGGTAGAACTTGATCCTGAGTCAACAACCTATACATGGACTGGATTAACAAACGGTCTTGAATACAGCTTTCAGTTAACTGCCGTTATTCCGGACGATATTGGAGATGATGCATTATCATCCGAAGAAACAACAATCCCCCTGAACAGCCGCATCTTTGTGCCTTCAGTAAAGGAGGTTGATTACAAGTCAATTACCATCACGTGGAATGAAAATTCGGACATCGACAGCTTTACAGTAGAGCGCAGCACTTCTCCCGACGGTTCATGGCGTATTGTACGCAGCAATCTAGATAACAACGAATACACCGACAGCTCACTTGAAAATGATACAACCTACTATTACAGGATAAGGCCTACTGATTATGTTGATATCATCAGTGATTATACAACCGCGGTCCCTGATCGATTCAGTTTTGAGCTTGTAGGAAGCCTGGAGACTGTTTCAGCTAGTGGCATTGCAGTATCAGGTGATTATGTGTATGCCGTAGGATGGAATTCCGGTCTTAGTATAATCGACTGCAGTAACCCGGAATCTCCATCAATAGAGGGCAGGTATGATGACTTAAACTCTTATGCTTACGACATCGACTACTCCGACGGGTTCGTCTATATCGCGGAAGACGATTATCTGGAAATAATTGATTGCAGATCGCCCTCCTCACCCTCTTTTGAAAGCAGCTTCACTGCCGAAAATTCAATTAATGTGATCACTGTCTCTGGTGATTATGCCTATGTATACGGTGAAGATGAGGATTTATATAAAATTAATATAACTGAACCGGAGAATCCAGCTGTAGATGCCTCCAGACCGCTCACCGGCGGAGAGCCTCATGAAATCGTCGTCGATGGTGATTATGCCTACATTGCAACCGGCGACTACTTCGATGGAGGCCTGTATATCTACGATATTTCATCCCAGGGAAGCATTTCAAAAATGAGCGATTTCAATGATGGGGATGAATATAGATATAATTACGGACTTGCTGTATCCGGCGACTATGCCTATGTTACATATGCGGATACTCTTTGGGTAGCCGACTGCTCTGATCCAACTGATCTAAGCATCGCAGGCATCTATGACGGTATTTCATCAAATTCCAGAGTCGCACTGTCAGGTAATTACGCTTATGTTCTGGACACCAATCTCGGCCTTCTGAAAATCAACTGCAACGACCCGTCAGCTCCTGTTTTCCAGGAGAAATGTACAACCTCAGGATCTTCTGATATCAAAGTATCAGGCAATTACGCCTTTGTTGCATCAAGCAGTTATGGGCTTGAGATATTCGACATTACTGTCCCTGATGCCCCTGTTTTGGAAGGAAGTGATGAATCCATATCGGAAGCCTATGACCTCGTAGTCTCAGGAAACTATGCCTATGTTGCAGATGAATACTTTGGTCTCAAGATATCGGATATAACTGACCCGGAATCTCCTATGCTTGTGGGCAGTTGTGAAACTTATAATTATGATTATGAAGATGTTGACAGGACTTTTGACGTCGCTATAGCCGGGAATTATGCATATGTTGTGAACCAGTCATCGGGCCTGAAGATAATCGACTGCAGCACGGTGTCTTCACCAACGATAATAGGCAGTTATGAACTTGACAATTATACCTATAGCGTAACTGTAGCAGGTGAGTACGCATATCTTTCAAACGAGGATTCAGGACTGGTGATACTTGATATAACAGAACCCGCATCGCCAACTCTCGCCGGCAGCTGCACAACCTCCGGTTACGCCTATGGTGTTGCGGTTATAGGCGACTATGCCTATGTCGCCGACGACTCCTCAGGCTTGCAGATAATTGATATTAACCCCTATTCCAGTGACTACTGTACAATTGTAGCAAACTGCACTACAAGTGATGCACGGGATGTCGTCATTGCAGGTGATTACGCCTATATTGCAGACGGCTGGTCAGGTTTGCAGATTATCGATATTGACCCGAATTCTGATCATTTTTGTACAATTGTCAGCAGTTGCGATACCTCCAATACTGCCGAAGATGTTGCCGTTGCCGGCGGTTACGCTTTTATTGCTGATAATACTGCCGGCCTCCAGATAATAGACATCTATGACCCTGAAGCTGTAAATCTTCATATTATCGGTAATTATAATTATCCCTACCGGGTTTCCGGAGTCGCAGTTGCGGGTTCTTACGCATATCTTGCAACAGACTCATCAGGGTTACAGGTTATCAATCTCAGGGGGGAATGACTATTTCACGGCTGACTTGAAATAATGTAAGAACAGGATGCCACTTCATATCGCTAACTGACATAGATTTTGCCGTATCTAACTTACCGACACCAGAAGTTGGTTCCGGCGGGCTTTTTTTTATTGATATTTTTGATATTATTATATTTATAATTCTCCGGAGCCATTTTTATCAGGCTGCCTTGATACTGACTGACAGACTATTGTGTAACTACCAGATGTCATAAGGCTCGTCCTGCAAACAGCGCTTTCGGAATTATTGTTATCAATCTTATCAGGGAGTGAAGATTTTTATGAATGTGGATGAAGCAATAGAAACACGAAGGGCTTACCGCGCTCTTACAAGGACTGATATTACAAATGATATCATCACAAAACTCGGCCGGGCTGCACAACTGGCTCCGTCATGCTTTAATAAGCAGCCGTGGCAGTTTATTTTTATTTCAGATGGTAAAAAGCTCAAAGAATTAAACAGCGCACTTTCAGAAAAGAACAGCTGGGCGGCTGAGGCCTCTCTGCTTATTGCGGTATTTACAGAAGCCGGGCTTGATTGCCGTTTGAAGGACGGCAGAGACTACTATCTCTACGACACAGGTATAGCATGCGGATTTATTATGCTGCAGGCAGTTGAACTAGGGCTTGTGGCCCATCCCATGGCGGGCTTTGATCAGGATTCAGCAAAAAAAATACTTGAAATTCCTGAATCTATGAAACTGATTAACATCATTGCCGTAGGTAGGCACTCTGAAAACTATAAAGAGCTGTTAGACGAACAACAGGCAGCAATAGAAGAAAATAGACCCGATCGAAAAACGCTCTCTGATTTTATTTATGTCGACTCATACAGCTGACAGTAAGTTTCAGTACCTCTGAAAATACAATCATCATGCTGACGAAAGCACTGATAAATCAAGGCTATATAAACGAAGTCTCCATCCGGTAAAATAAAGTAATTTTCAAATAATCGTGTTAAAATTATCAATGGAATTGAAATAGAGGTAAAAAAGGACAGGATGATGAAAAAGTTATTGATAATTTGCAGTGTGTCCTGCCTGCTTATTATTGCAGGCTGTGAAAAGCCTGAGGTTTCGTATATCACAAACGTTCACATTATTGACGTTGAAACCGGAGAGATTGCTGAAAACCGCTATATCGAGATGACAGGCGGAGTGATTACACAGATTGCCGATGCCGCGGCACTGCCGGCCGATGCTGAAACCGTTTTTGACGGTGAATCAATGTACCTTACCCCTGGGCTTAGCGACATGCAGGTGTATTGCGGCAAGAAGATTGCCGACATTGAGTTCTGGGGAACCCATCCCGGCGACACATACCTTTCATACGGGATAACAAACCTGCGCAACGGAGCCACAAACTACTTCCCTGCTTCATTTGCCGAAGCCGAGGCGGAAATGCGCGGCAATGAAACCCCGGGCCCCGATTTCATCTGGTGCCTGCCTGCAAATTACAGCACCGGTAAATATGCCGAATCTATAGGCAGGGACATGGAGGCAGCCGAGGCAGAATATGTAAAGATTAACTTCTACGTTGCGCCTGCCCAGATGGACAACATTTTAAACTATACTGAAGAAAACAATATCTACACAAAGGCGGCAGTCTATAATATCGGCGATTTCAACCGTTGTGCCGGCCTGGGGCTTGATGAACTCGAAAGTATAGCGGTGATTGACCTTCTACTGATGCCGCAGGATTTTGCCGAAAGCATTGAGTACTTCAAAGAGGAAGAATACTACCTTAAGTATGATGAGTTTTTCAGCAGCTATTATGGACTTTCCGATACGGAACTGCTGCAGGAGTTCGGTCCGCAACTTGAAAATATCATTGCTAAAATGAAGTCTAAAAATATTGCAATAACAACCGGTATGTTTATTGAAGAGATATCGTCACTAAAGATTGATAACCCCGATGCTTATGTTGAATATGCCGTAGAGCACAGGCTACCGGAGTTTATCGACAATATCAAGATCATGACGAGGCGGGTATCAGGCGACCACTTCAGGCTGGAGACAGTTCCTGACTACATTGTTTTCAGAAACAGGCTTAACAAGCTCGTCCTGCAGCTGCTTCATGACGCAGACATACTGGTTGCTGCAGGCACCGACTGGAATGCACGTTCCTGGTACGGTATTGCGCCGGGATTATCACTGCACGATGAGCTGCGCATCCTGACCGAAAACGGTTTCACCAACCTTGAAGCCCTGCAGACAGCAACCCTTAACGCTTCTATAATCGGCGAACGGATGAAAACCAAACGCAAATGGGGTCTGATTAAGGAGGGTTTTTCAGCTGACTTTATCCTAACTGAGGACAACCCGCTTAACGATTTGTCTGTTCTGCGTGATCCGTTCACGGTTATAAAGGCTGGAGCTTATTTTACCCATAAGTAAAACTGCCCCCGCGCCAGGGGCTGCCGCAATTTCCTTGCGCAGCAAGATGAAAACATAATGTTTTTTAGCGAAAGACCCGCCCGGGCGCCCGTATTCCTTGCTTTTTTAATAATATTTAATATAAACCTTCATTTTCGTAACATATGTTACCGATCTATTCTGCGTACTTCATTACTCTGAGGGCATAAATTGGTTATAAACTTTAAGGAGATCTTTTATGTCAATGTTTTGTTTTCAGTGTCAGGAAGCCGCCAAGGGTACGGGTTGCACCAGGGTCGGTGTTTGTGGAAAGAAGGATGACCTAGCAAGAATGCAGGACCTTTTGATTTTTGTACTTAAGGGTATTTCATATTATGCGGTAGAGGCTGAAAAGCTGGGCATCAATGTTGATGTTGCTAACAGCTTTGTCTACAACGGTCTTTTCAGGACTATTACCAACGCCAACTTTGATAAGGCTGTTTTTGTAAAGGATGTTGAAGAGGGGCTCAAACTTCGTGATCAGATCAAAGCTGCAGCTGAGCATGCCGGTATTGAATTCCCCAGCGAACTTCCGGATTGCGCTGTCTGGTCTGCCGCAACCGAAGCTGAGTTTGAGATAAAGAGTGCAACGGTCGGTGTACTTGCAACCGAGAATGAGGATGTACGCTCGCTGCGGGAACTTCTCACATACGGCTTGAAGGGTATTGCAGCATACACTGAACATGCTGCAAACCTGGGTTATGAGAATAGCGAGGTATTCAGTTTCATGTATAAGGCTCTAGCCGCAACAGTTGACGATAGCCTGAGTGCTGACGATCTGGTTGCGCTTGTTCTTGAATGCGGTAAGTTCGGTGTTGATGCCATGGCTCTTCTTGACGAGGCTAATACAAGCACATACGGAAACCCGGAGATTACAAGCGTCAATATCGGTGTAGGCTCAAATCCGGGTATACTTATCAGTGGTCACGACCTGAAGGATATGGAACAGCTGCTTGAGCAGACTGCCGGAACGGGAGTGGACGTTTACACACACTCTGAAATGCTTCCAGCCAACTACTACCCTGCTTTCAAAAAGTACGACCACTTTGTAGGCAACTACGGTAACGCATGGTGGAAGCAGGATAAGGAATTTCAAACCTTCAACGGTCCAATTCTGTTTACTACAAACTGTATAACTCCACCGAAAGACAGCTACAAGGACAGGGTTTTCACAACCGGTGCTTCCGGATTTGAGGGTGTTAAGCATATTAGCGGCGAGGCAGGAAAGAAGGATTTCAGCGCAATTATAGAAATGGCGAAGACCTGTGAGCCTCCTGTTGAGATTGAGACAGGTGAGATAGTAGGCGGTTTTGCGCACAACCAGGTTATGGCCCTTGCGGACAAGGTTGTTGATGCTGTAAAGTCCGGAGCTATCAAGAGATTTTTCGTAATGGCCGGATGTGACGGCCGGATGAAGAGTCGCGATTACTACACTGAATTCGCCGAAAAGCTGCCTCAGGATACTGTTATTCTGACCGCGGGCTGTGCTAAGTACCGGTACAACAAACTTCCGCTGGGCGACATAGGTGGAATTCCCCGCGTGCTTGATGCGGGCCAGTGCAACGACTCATACTCGCTGGCTGTGATTGCTCTGAAGCTGAAAGAGGTTTTTGAGCTTAATGATATCAACGAGCTGCCAATTTCATACAACATTGCATGGTACGAACAGAAGGCTGTTATTGTCCTTCTTGCCCTTCTCTATCTGGGCGTCAAAGACATTCACCTTGGACCTACTCTTCCGGCTTTCTTAAGCCCTGGAGTAGCGAAGGTTCTGATTGACAACTTCGGTATTGCCGGTATCGGCGAGGTTGAAGACGATATCAAGATGTTCATGGGTGCATAAAGAATATAATCCTTTCGTTGATTGGATTCGACCTGATAATTGCCGCCTCCGGGATTTTTTCTCCGGTGGCGGCTTTTTTTTATTTGTATAGCGGGACGAAGTTGCTGCACCGCTGCATGTCGCCTTCTATTGGCCATTTTCTATCTATTCAAAGACTTGGATACAAACAAATCCTTCTGCTTCATTGAGATCATAAAATGGGGATGGCCGAAGGGAAGCTGGACTGCCCCGGCTTTTTTCCCTACAGGAATAAAGCTCATCGGCTTGGCCGGTTTATATGCTTTCAATACAGCCTCCGGGTTATTAACCAGCCTCTTGATATTTTCAGCAGTAAAATCAGCCTGAATTCCGGCCAGTGCACCAAGTTTAATTTCAGGAACATCATTTACATCTCCAATTGCAAAAATGTTATCTGCTCCCTTAACTCTCAGATCTGCTTCAACCTTTACTGCACCTTTTTCGGTCCTCTCTATATTTGAACCTTCCAGCCAGGCGGTATTAAGGCTCATCCCTACAGCCGGATAAACTACATCAGCTGTAAATACTTTTGAGTTTTCATCAATCCAGGTACCGTCTCCATTCTCTTTTAAACGGGTACTGTTGAAAATCTCTACACCCATATCCTTCAGAAGCTTTTCAGTGCGGACTGTCATTTTCTCACTCAAACCGCTAAGTATTCGGGATCCGCTGTTTATGATAGTCACTTTCTTATCACTCCACTTGTAGGCTATCTCGCCCGCAAGTTCTACCCCGACAGGTCCTCCTCCGATAATCAGGATAGATCCTGCTTTCTCTAATTTAGCACCGTCATTTTCAACTTCTGCCTGACGTGAATCTATTTTTGTTTCATTGCTTTTGAGATATGGCCAGTTTATGAAGCTTGAGCCTGAGGCGATTACTAGATAGTCGTATTCAAGTTCTGTACTATCATCAAGCAATATTTTATCAGCTTCTATCCCAACCGCTTTTTTCATTATGTGCTTAACCCCCGGGATGAGGCTGGAATATTTTTCCCTAATTGTGGGAGAGAACTCTTCCGGTTCAACTAATGCCCTAAGCATAGCATAAGGAACCTCAAAATATTCTTTCGGTTCAACAAGAAACACTTCCGCCGTTTTATTTTTATAAAGACTTTCAGCCAGTTTCTTTCCAGCTACACCGCCGCCTATAATTACTACTCTCTTCATTTATAATTCTCCTATACTTTTGCTCAAATTTTTCATGAGCTTTGATAATTCTTTCTTTTCAGAAAGGCCCATTCTACTGAACATATTGTCAACACAGAGCACATGTTCTGGAAACACAGTCGAAATCAGTTCCCACCCCTTCTCAGTTAGCTCTACTTTCCGGCATCTTTTATCCTCAGCAGAAACCCTTTTCATTACAAGATTCATTTTCTCCAGGTTTTTAATTACAAGGTCTATATTCCCGCTGGAGGAAAGTGTCTTTACAATGATCTCATTAACAGTCAGAGGACCCTTATTGTATAAGGCTTCGAGCACCCCAAATTGATTGGGTGTCAAACCATATTTTTTAATGTCAGGAACTACCTTATTGCTGATGGACTTCCCCAAACGGGCAAAGATGGTCATCAGCTTAAGATTAACTACTGTCTCTTCCTCAAAAGCACTATTCATAAATAGAATATACCCCTACATAGGGATATAGGCAAGTTTTTTTCTTCTTCATGTAGGGGTATTTCAAACCAGTTTGTCGAAGCCTGTTTATTCAGCTCAGAAACTTGCAGTAACACTCATTTGCTTCATTGAATTTTTAGGCATAATGGTTCCAGGCCTCCCTGTAGCTCTATTTCTAAAAACTTTTTACATCAGTTAGCCAGATCTAAAACTTAACCATACAGCTCCATCATCCTTCTGATTTTCTCTTTTGCCTCGGCAACTAATTTTTCGGGTTTTTCTATGACAACATTCTCTCCCCAGGAGAACGCCCAATTCAGGGTTTCTTCAAGTTGATTTGTTGTGTAGGTAAGCCTCAGGCTTCCGTCTTCAAGATCAGTAAACTTTTGATTATCGTGCCATTTTCTTTCTTTAATAATACCTGCAACAGCAGAAGAGAACTTCAGGGAGACCTCATAGCGTTTGGTGGAAATAAAAATCCCCAGGCTGGTATCGATATAATCTTCCAGATCAAAATCTGCTGGAATCTTAAAAGTTTCCTCATTTAAATTGATCTGCTTAATTCTGTTAATCGCCCACACCTTAATCTTTTCAGCTTCGATATGATTACCAATCAAATACCAGTTTCCGCGATGGGCTACAATCTTGTATGGTTCAATTGTCATAGCCCTCGTATCTGAATACCGTGGAACCTGGTATTGAACCCGGATTATCCTTGCTGATGAAACCGCACTGGAAACCGGAGCAAAAATATCCGGATCTATTTTTACCTGCGGATAGTGGACAGCACTTATCATATCCTTTATATCAAGAGAATCAAGATTTATATTCTCAGACAGATTGACTTTAATGCGATCGAAAATCTGTTTTAGTTGAGGGAAAAAGGGTGAGTTTTGATAGTCGGCAAGAACAACCTCGCCAATTGCCAGCGAAAAAAGTTCTCCTTCAGTAAGCATGAACGAAGGAATGTCGTATGAAGGCTCGGTGTAATAATAACCACGGCGTGAAGCATCATATTCAATCGGTGCATTCATCATGTCGCGAAGATACTCAATATCGCGTCTAACGGTCTTGCTGCTGACACCTTCCCATAGTTCCGCAAGCTTCACCGAACTCGGATAGCCGCCGGCTTTCAGCTGTTCATGTATAAAGAAGATGCGTGATAGCTGACTTTTTTTCATTAAATACCCCTTAGGCTATATACTAAACTCAGCAGATGATCATTACAACAGATTTATTTTTCTAAAAAGTATCCCCATCCGGGTTGAGCAATTTCTTGGAGGGGGCCCGGATGAGGATACAGGTAATTCAACTGATTAATTTTTCAGCTTCTATAACTGGTTCTTCAAAACCTGTTCCTTTTTCTTCATGTTCAAACATCATCTTTATGAGATGGATAACAGTGTAAACCAGGGCAATAAGCAACATAAAATGTGAAATTGATGTAATGACAATTCCCGCTTTCTCTGTTCCAAAAACTTCGATAATTCTCTGCAAAATTGTTAAGACGTCCATAACCTGTCCTTCATAATTTGATAGATTATTATGATGGGGATTGGTGGACAAGGGATGTCCATGTTAGAATTATTTTTTATTTATCAGGCCGTCGAGAAGGAGAAACACCCTCTTCCTATTGCTCAGTCGTATGCTAATCGAGTTTTTTCATCATTAATGACGTGCTTAATTCGTTCCTGCCAGATATCAGAATCCCATGTCCCGAGTTCCGAATGGGTAATGAAATAATTCTGCGGTATGGGATGGGTACCAACAACTACATCGATTCCGTATTTTTCCGGTATAAATTCACAAAAGGCCTTAATTCGGGAACATGGCGGATAACCTACAACAAGTCCGGTTGCCAGATGTATAATCTCTGCACCGTTTTTCTTCATCTCGGCAGGCGCATATTCAATGTTGCCGCCAGGGCACCCGCCGCAGGTTGTGTACCCAACCAATTCAATTTCTTCATTTTTATAAAGTTCAAAGGCTCCTTCCCTGTTGCGTAGAGATTTAAGACATTTTCCACCTGCACAGTTGTGATATCGATCGCAGATAACAATTCCAATTTTTTTCATATTTTTTTCTCCGTTTGAATTGAGTCATAAATATATACAGGCTGCCGTGAGCGTTTGATAACATCATGTTTGCCGGCGGCTGCATGTGGTATTTTATAATTATCAAAATAAAGCTCGCAAATCTTCTGCTGTTTTTTGAATACGGTTTGAGTCATGCGGAATAGAGTAACCGATAATAAACGGCGAGGTTACCCACCTGGCAACTATTTTACAGATGATGGAGTTATTCCAGCTATAAAAAAACAGGTTGTAGCTGCTGGATTGTTTCATAATGTAATTAACCAGAATCTGGAGATGATCTGCTATATAGTTATCGTCTCGCGGTCTCGTAATTATGTTAATCTCGGTTGAACAGGCGTTGGGTTTTGTTGAAATATTTATTAGAGATGCTCCCTCTTTATGTATCTCAATGCCTTCAAATATTTCATCTCTTATATTTTCTTTATAATCAATATTCTTCATGCCGACTATCTGCATATGTGAATGGTCCATACTTCCTCCGGATAATGGACCATGATTTTTAAAAAACACAACAGATTTATAATCTCCGGAATGTTCCATCTCAAGCCAGTGATCAATTCCAAATTTAATCAGCTTTCTAAGATGCTCATTGCTGTAGGTTAAGATACTCTCAGAACAATTTTCAGTTTCAACCAGAACCAACTGACAGGTATCGGCTAAGGACGGAAATTTATTCTTCAGCAGTATTAAGGGACCGTCTATCTCGATAATATCTTCAAGTTCTTCACGGTTGCAGAACGGACAAGTTTCAAGGCTGTTCCTGTATGCGATTTTTTCTTTGATTGTTTTATAGACAAAAGTCAGATGTTTTTCATCATTTACATGCATGCGTTATTATATCACGCATATAAAATATGTTCATCATTCCAGGCCTGCCGGAATAGATGAAACAATCCGGGGTTCACATTAGTACTAATCAAATACTACGGTCTTGTTTCCATACACATGAACTTTATGCTCAAGATGAAGTTTCACGCCCTGAGTCAGCACAAGCTTCTCAAGATTTTTCCCCTTGGCAACCAGGTCCTCAACAGTATCCCGATGGCTGATTCTGGTTACGTCCTGCTCAATTATAGGGCCCTGATCAAGCTCTTGAGTAACATAATGACAAGTGGCTCCAATAATTTTTACCCCGCGCGTATATGCCTGATGATAGGGCTTAGCGCCGATGAATGCCGGAAGAAATGAATGATGGATGTTTATTATCCTGTTTCTAAACCGGGCTTCGAATTCAGGACTTAAAACCTGCATATAACGGGCAAGAACAACCAGGTCCGTTTCGCGTGATTCAAGCAGCTCAATTTCCTTTTGTTCCTGATCCAGCTTGGTATCTTTCGTTATTTTAAAAACCTCATACGGCACACCAAAATAATCAGCGATTGGACGTGCATCCTCATGGTTGCTGATAATCTGGACAATATCGGCATCAAGCTCACCGGCCCGATTACGTAGCAGCAGCTCGTAAAGACAATGATCATATTTTGATACAAAAATTGCCATTTTTGTCCGCTCGGAAGAAAACTTGAGTTCCCATTTCATATCAAATTTAATGGCAATGGCCTCAAAAGCCTGTGATATTTTATCCTTGGGAATTGTAAATCCGCTCAAATTCCATTCTATTCTCATAAAAAAAGTATTAGAGGCGTCGTCATTATGCTGATCTGAGTGAATAATATTACCGTTATATGTTGAAATGAAATGCGATATTTCAGCTACTATACCGCCCTTATCCAGGCAGGATATCAGTAGAATTGCCTTTTCGTTCTTCATTAAGTACTCCTGAGTATCAGATTAATATCCTTGTTTCTGTATATCAGAACAAGATTATTTCTTCAAGGTTAAGATGTAATTTGATTCTTTGTATTTAGTCATTATTAAACATTGTAATTCTATTTTCAATCAAGTTCTCCGGATAAAGCACCCTGATGCCATTAATATTCCTGGCAGGACCGGAACCCCAGCTATCAGAGATGTTATACTTTGCGATGAAGCTGTGCTCTTCCGGAAATTCCGGATCATTCATCCTGAATCCTGTTTCATCATAGCCCGTCAAAACAACGTAATGCGGCGCTGATTTATATGTTACCTCTGTAATAACCGGCACTCCCATATCAAGGTAGTACTTTATCAGCAATAAATCCGCCGGTCGAGCCTTCCAATCGAATCGAGTGTATACCCAGCCCTCCCCGTATTCAGTCAGGACCGGCCAGTTCATCATTATGCGCCCCAGATATTTTCCATTCTGCCAGGCATCCTGAAAACCTCCGTTTTTATTAAGCCAGTCGTTCATTTTCGGCGGGGTTAACTTTTTGCCAGTATGATAGGAATATACCATCGATATACTGGTCAGTGCACATCCATGGGTTCTGATGGTTACCTCAGAATTACTTCCGAGCAGGTCATCAGCCCATGAGGAGTCCTTTCCCTGAATATAAGCAGGGACATCAAGTTCAACACTGTCAAGCTGGCCTGCTGATGTAAGCAGCAGTAGGGCTGTGGTGGCAGTAAACACAAAAACTATTTTTTTCACGGTGCTTATTATATCACTTTTCAATCTTTTCTTCCTGATCAGTTCGTTTCAGTTCACTTTTTAGTCTCCGTTGATTCCAGCGTTTCACAGTATAAAGAGAACTATTAATAATAAGCTTATTAAGAACAGAACTGCAAAAACCTTTCGGTTCCATTTCACTACACGAGCCCCCGGCCAGGACTCCATCACAAATGGGCAGCAATTAAAAATAAGACTGATAAATATCCATTTGGGAAAATGTGACGGCAGAGTTATTGAATCCGGCAGGTAATAAGCTGCAGCAAGCCAGGCTGCACCTGCAAGGATTGAAGCCATCCAGCCGCCTAAACCTATAAGGCCCAACCGCAGTCTGTTTTCATGATAGTTCCATCGTTCCGCCGCGGGATAATACCCGCCCCCAAGAGGATAGATACCGCCACCGAAGAATATAATTAACGGGAGCAGCATTCCGCTCTTCCAGAAGTGGAATCTAAACCGCATCCCGCTGCCTATTATGAAAGTCCCGGAGCTCAGAAGCTTCAGCGCACAGAATGCGGCGACAAGACCTGCTGTCTCGAAATCGGGTCGGCCGCTTAAATACAGCCCCTGAACAAGAGCAATCACAGCGTTAAGAATGATAAAAACCGCAATGTTCCGGACAGTTTCAGCTATCGAAGCTTCCCTGCGTTTCATCTTCTTCATGCCCTTAATCCAGAGATCTGCGCCGGGCGCAAACGCATAAGCTGAATTGAACCAGATTTTTAACGCCCCTGCAATCCCGAACTCACGAGCTGTCTCGATATATCCCACCCGTCTACAGCCGCAGTCTTCAAGGAGCTTCCAGGATGCTGTATTGTCACATAGAACAAGGGCACCAAGGTATTCTGAATGCTTTGCCTCCATTCTCTCAAGTGCAAGCCTATAGGCGTTCCGGCCTATCCCCCTGCCGCGGTGTCCACTGTCGGTAAAACCGAAATCCAGGAATCCGAAGATCTTACCGCCTGCGTTAAAACGGTGCCAGACTGCGGCTCCAATAATTTTTCCGTTTTCAACCGCCACTTCACCATTATTGAAGTTCCTGATAAACAGCCGATAAAAAAACGGGAAAGATTTGCGTGCGAGGTTCTTAGTTTCACCTGAGTCTTCCGGCCGCATAGCCCGGAATTCAATCCCCGGAAGCTGTTTCTCAAATAGATGAAACAGGCCGCCACGCAAACTTACTATGCCGCGTTGTATATAACCCCGGTCTTCATATAGCCGCAATGCCCCCGGATTCCGGCTGAATGCATCAAGCCTTATACTCCTGTAATTATTCTTTGCTGCATAGGTCTCTGCAAAACTGATTATCGCCGATGCAATTCCACGCCCCTGATATTCTGGCAGAACTGCAAGGCGGTGGATGGTGAGAGCCGACGCAGCCGGATTTTGAAATTCCACTTCAGCATACTGTTCATCATTAACCTGATTAAGACATACATAGGCCGTAAGCTGGTCATCGATAAAACAACCGAAGGCGTTTCCTTTTTCAATATCTGAATAGACTTCATCCCATTGATAAATCCCCGTATCCGAAAGGGAAGAGCCGGCTTTTTTCAGCAGATGCAAAGCTTCTTCCGCAGAGACAAGCTCCAATTGCACAACAACGTAATCCGCCATTAATCCCTATTCCTCTTCAGAAAGAAGAGATTCAAGTGCCGGCCGGTCGAGTATATCGATTGTTTTTCCGCTGACTTTTATTATGCCTGACGCAGAGAGATTTGATAACTCTCTGGACAACGACGGTCTTGTTACACCCATAATCTCTGCCAGGACTTCCTTACTGTAGACAAGTTTAACTGATTTGAGTTTCATCGCCCCTGAGAGTCCGATAATGTAACCCGAAATTTTCTGCCGTATTGTATTGAACTGGTACATTTTAATCTTTTCAGCAAGGATGGAGATTTTATCACCCATATCGGTAAAATAATTCAGCATAAAAACCTGTTCGGCGGCACAAAGTTCGAGAACTGCCTTTTTGGGAATAAAAATTATTTTTGAACTTTCAAGCGAAAAAAGGTTTACCGGCAGCCTGTTATCCTGAGAAAACAACACACCGGCCGCAACAGCCTGGGGGGCTTTTAGAACCTCTATCCTCAGAAGCTTCCCCCCCTTCCCCTGAATCTGAGCCTGAAGCCGCCCCTCTACGAGAATCATCAGCGAGTCAACAACCTCACCGCGCAGCATCAATAACTTTTCAGCCGGGTATTTCCGGTTGACTGTCTGCGTTTTCCTGAAGAATCTTTCGAGACTCGCCGCAGAGACTCCTCGGAATATATCAGACTCTAATAATTTAGAAATGCTTTCGGCATTAATCATAAAGCCTCCAGTTTTATTTATCTTTCAACTCATTATATACAACAAGGATTTCTTCAAAACCTGATTTAAATGCCGCGTAAACTTCAGGATCAAAACTGCCTCTCATTTCCGATTCCATTATTTCAAGCGCTTTTTCAACCGGATAGGCTTCTTTATAGGGGCGTCTGGAGGTCAGAGCATCAAAAATATCCGCAATTGCAACAATCCGACCGGCAAGAGGTATCTCTTCACCGCATAGGCCTGCAGGATAACCGCTGCCGTCATATTTTTCATGGTGAGCAGCTATCAACTCAACGGCAGTCTGCATTAATGGCGTTGAAACAACATCAAGCAGTCTGTGATTCATCTTTTTTATAACTCTTGCACCGACTTCAACATGCTCCTGCATCACAGCAAATTCTTCCGCGCTAAGCCGACCTTTTTTTAATAGGATAGAATCAGGAGTACTTACCTTACCAATATCGTGAAGCGGCGCAAACCATAAAATTTCGCGCATAAACCTTGCCGACAGCGGACGAATATTTTCATGGTAGGAACGGGCTATTATATGAGAATACTGAGACATCCGCTCAATATGAGCGGCGGTTTCGTTATCTTTTTCATCCATCAGTCCGACAAAAGAATTCGAGGTTCCGGCTATTACTTCCTGTAGAAGATACTCAATATATAACTTCTGCTTCATCAGATTAATTACTCTTGAAATATAATGCATATTCTTTTCGTTATAAGCATCCGGAAGAATACTTGAAACGAAGAAAAAACCAAGACAGCTGCCGTCGAACATCATGGGTACAGTAATATTGGACTGAATACCTTCTTTTAACAACAATGCAGTAGCTTTTGAAATTTTCCGATTCGCCGAGTAAGTTTTTAAATCATTAATAATTCTGGGCTCACCTGTTTCCATCAGCCCCGTCAAACTGGTGTCGGTGAGTTTTTCAGAAAAACCGGGTTGAAGAAAGATTTTTTTATACGACGTAAATGCAGTTTCAGCCGTACAGCTGCCTTCACGATTTACAAATGCGAGAGCAATACGCTCACAGGGCATCCGTTTTGAAATACTGTTATACAGCTCATTCATAAGTTTATCAAGATTTCCGTGAAATGCAGTATCAATGAGAGCCCGGTTGAAGCTCATGTCCTCGGAAAGATTGTAAATAGCTTCACTTAGTTGATTCACCTCAATAACGTTGCTTTTTTTTGAACTGTAGTCGGGGATTGCTTCAAAGGTAAGTATTCGTTCAATATATTCCAGTCCTTCGTGCACCTCATCATTGTATTCCTTCACTGCTTTTCCTGCTAAAAATAGAACCAAGAGCATTGCAATACTCACACAGGCTGATATAAACAGCATTATACCGATAATCACATATGAGAAATCAACGGCGTTCGAAAGATTTTGACGAACGACAGCGGCATGCTCCTTTAGAGTATTAGAATAATCGTTACTGGATGCTTCATCAAAAAAAACAGGTGGATTAAGCATTGTTCCCGCCCTCATTCTAGGGCTGAGATTATAAAATAATTCATTAAGCTCTTTATACTGATTCAAAAGACGGTCGTCGGGGCTCCCCCCCGATTTGATTACGGACAGGACGTAAATATTGAAACTACGAAAATACTCATCCGAGTTATTATCATCTATATTCAATATTTGATAAACAACCGCAATAAAAGAGATTGATATAATATTTATTAAAATAAATGCCTTCATCATATTAGGAGCAACTTTTACAAGCTTTCCTATTCCGAGCGACATTTTTATAAACCTTCTCACTGGTTGAAATTATAATCAAGCCAGCAGCTGATGTCAAATATACAAAAAGAGGCCTGTGCTGTGCACAGGCCTGAAAAATAAACCATTATAATTCTATCATCTTTTTATCAAGGGTTATATCAAGCTTTGCAGCTTCTTCAAGGTAATAATCAATCTGATCATACTCCAGCATATCTGATGAGATGAGACCGCTCTGATAGATTTTGTCATTAACAAAAAGCTTAGTGAACAAAGCACCTCCCTGACCTGTAAAATATGTTTCTCCGGTAAGACCGGATTTCTCAAAAGCATCAACACAGCTGAGGGAATTAACATGGGTTTCAACCATGACTTTTTTTCCCTTTATAGTCCCTATAGCCTCAACTATCATCGCACCGCTGTCATCGATGAGTCCTTCATTAAGAATTTCCTTAATTTCATCATGATATTTAGGCGCTGGCGGAGTCAGCTTTAACGCAACCTTTCTGGGAATTACATTCTGACCGTCAACTTCAATCGGTTCTTCAGAAAGCAGGCCCATTTTATAAAGGTTTTCGGCAAAATCAACACCGTAACCACCATACTTGAAATATACATTCCTGACACCCTTGAAATACTTTTCCGAATTCAGTCCCATTAAAACAGTTTCATCGTGGGCATGTTCAACAAAGCGTATTGGCGTGTCCGAACCAGGGACATCTCTCGTTACGGGAAGTTCAAAAGGCTTTGAAGCTATGATATTGCCGTTTACAAAGGGAAATGCTTCATCGCTCATATCTGCATATGCGACTTCAGGTGACCACCAGAACGGCAGGAAACGTTTAGCTTTCACCCCTTCCCATACATACATATTTATTGTTTCACAGCTGTCCAGTTCTCTGACGGCATCTCTTGCTGCTACACATATTATACCTGGAGCAGAGCCCGTGCTGATAACTGCGGTTTTACCTATCGCCCTGAATTTTGCTGAAGTTTCATCGAGCATTACCCTGATCCCTTCAACCCAGTCCATAGAAGGATCATCCGCTGCTGCAAAATCCTGATAGTTTACACCGGCCTTCAGAGCAGCTTCAATAACAATTCTTCCAAATGCCATCGGCAGGGCATTAACAATCAGGTCGACCCCCACGGCGGCCTTAACGATATTTTCAACATTACGCGCATCTATCTGTAGGGCTTTACCCTTTTTCAGCTGACCTGCGAGGTCGCTAACAGCTTTCTCATCATAATCAGCACAGATTATTTCAGCAACATTCGGTTCTTCATCCATTCTCTTGGCAACAGTACTTCCTTGAGCACCTGAGCCTAAAACTAATAACCTTTTCATAAATTTTCTCCGTGAAATTCATTTTTGTTTATTTTTGTCTTGTGTGGTCAGTTCCGTCATCCTCCTCATAAACCATCGGAACACCGTATGGCCGATTTGCGAGAGACCTCGGTTGAATCATAATCATTCCAGACCTCTGACATTTGAATCTCTTATTAAGAGTACACAGAAATACATAGTTTTGCAAGTTATTTTGTTTGTACGTTCAATTTATAAATAAGTTCTTAATCTCTTTAATGTAATAGTTCCCCCCCCTTGATGCTATCCTGAGATATTAAAAGTAAAGCCCATAAATGATTTATTGACAGAGCAAAAAAAAGCCCCGGAGCCTCTGCCCGGGGTATCATTATCAGTGGATAGTTATCCAACCGAAATTAATCTAGATTCAGTATATCACTGTTAAAGTAATATATCAGGTTTAAAGAAGATTTGCAACCAGGTCACCTACTTCACTGGTAGAATAACCCATTCTGCCGGCTGAGAGGCTCTTAAGCTTCGTTCCGGTAACTTCCATAACCGCATTTTCAATAGCAACTGAGGCTTCAGTTTCACCGAGGGTATCAAGCATCATTGCACCGGCGACTATTGATGCAAGCGGGTTAATTATGCCCTGACCGGTATATTTAGGTGCTGATCCTCCAATGGGTTCGAACATGGAGACGCCCTCAGGATTGATATTACCGCCAGCAGCTATCCCCATTCCGCCCTGTGTGATTGCACCGAGATCTGTGATGATATCTCCGAACATATTACTTGTAACAAGAACGTCAAACCATTCAGGACTCTTTACCATCCACATACATGTTGCATCAACATGGTAGTATTCTCTGTTTACATCGGCATAATCGGATGCACCTAGCTCATTAAACGCTCTTTCCCAGAGATCAAAGACATAGGTAAGAACATTGGTCTTGCCGACTAGCCCCAGTGTGTTAGCCTCACCCTTGCCCCGTGCTTTCTTGCCGTGTCGCTGGGCATATTCGAAGGCATATTTCAGACAACGTTCAACCTGATGTCTGCTGTAAACCATTGACTGGGTTGCTACCTCATGCTCAGTATCTTTCATTGAAAATCCGCCGGTGCCGGTGTAGATACCGCCTGTGTTTTCCCGAACGACAACATAATCAATCTGCTCGGGACCCTTATCCTTTAAAGGAGTTTCAACACCCGGGTAGAGCTTAACCGGTCGAAGATTTATATACTGATCAAGTTCGAAGCGGAGTCTAAGCAGAATTCCCTTTTCCAGAATACCCGGCTTAACATCAGGATGACCGATTGCCCCGAGATAGATTGAATCGTACTGTTTGAGTTCATCAGCAGCATTATCGGGAAGAATTTCCCCGGTTCTAAGAAAACGATCTCCGCCGTAATCAAAATCATTCATATCAAGCTTGAAGCCGAATTTTTTCGCTGCTACATCCAGAACCTTTTTCCCTTCTGCCACGACTTCCGGGCCGGTACCATCTCCGGGTATCACCGCGATTTTATATGTGTTCGCCATAGAATTCTCCTGTAAATTTAATTATATTTAAGTGCCTTTAGTATGTATAAAGTACAGCAGTTTATAGCTTACGTCAAGTATATTTAAATCAGATAAGCTCGATAAGTTTAATAAGCTTGAAACAATCTTAGAATGCATTATACTTGAAACTAAGGCAACCAATGAATAAAAATACTTTCAGCTTTACAGCAATTCTTTTTATCTTAATACTTGGAGCGATTATGCCCTGCTCAGCTCAGGTTCCGGATGAAGATAAAAGTATTACTATAGCAGTATTCAGAAACGCCCAGCCGGTTATCTTCGTTGATAAACACGGCCGCCCTGCGGGGATATATCCGGATCTTCTCGAAATAATACTTCATGACGCCGGTTATAATGTGAGATATCTTGTTTTTGACACCTTTCAGGAAGCATTCGAAGCTGCAGCATCCCGCAAGGTAGACATCATGCCGGCACTGCAGAAATCTGCGGAAAGGGAAAAGTTATTCGACTACGGAACATCTACAGTCTTTGTAGCATGGAGTCAGGTTTTTACATCAGAGGGCAGTACTGTGGAATCTATATTCGATCTCAGGGATAGGCGTATCGGTCTTATGGCGGCTGACCAGAACGCCCGAAACTTTATCAACCTGATGTCGTCGTTTGAAATCTCTTTTGAATCAGTAATCTTTAATAACTTTGATGAAATTACACAAGCTTTAGTGATGGCCGAAATTGACGCCGGAGTTTATTTCAGCACATACCTTAACGAAGAATTTCAGATAAAACCTACAGACATAGTATTTTCACCATCTAATTCCTACCTTGCCGTTCCAGCGGGTACAAATTCAGAATTGCTGCAGGAAATTGATGACGCCCTTAGAGAAGCGAAAGAGGATAATGATAGTTTCTATTATGAAATACTGGGTAAATACAGATTAATATACCAGGAGCAGTATCTTCCACAATGGCTGATTATTCTTGTAATTAGCCTTTCAGTTCTTGCAGTCACCGCCCTGGTTTTTGTACTTCTTCTAAGATTTCTGGTGAAACGAACTACAATTGATCTTCTAATCGAAAAAAAACATGCAGAGGAGAGCGACAGATTGAAAACAGGGTTTCTTTCAAAAGTCAGTCATGAACTCCGAACCCCTCTTAATGGAATTATGGGAATGCACACCCTGCTCAATCATACTGACTTAAATAAAGATCAGGAACTGTATCTTAATCTGGCATCGCAGGCATCACACAGCCTTAATAAAATCATTCAGGATCTACTTGATCTCAATGAAAGTACTGCTCCGGAGCTTGAATTAAAAATGAGTAGTATAAATATAAATGAAGTAATCATGAATGTAGTCAGCTATATGAGAATCTACGCTGCAAAAAAGCAGATTGGAATAGAGTATCATCCCCATGATGAAGAAATCTTCTGGAAAACAGATAGTAGCAGGCTTAAACAGGTACTGATACAGCTTTTATTCAATGCTGTTGATTTTTCAGAGGAAGGTATAATAACCATTGAGGCAGAGATATCCCGAAATCTCCAGATAAAAATTAAGGATCAGGGAAGGGGTATAGCGCCCGGTCATCTAAAAGAGGTTTTTATCCCCTTTCATCAATTGGAACATCCATTCACCCGACAACAGGGAGGTCTGGGAGTGGGACTTACTATTGCCCGCCAGCTTTGCAAAAAATTAAATGGTGAAATAGAAATAAACTCGGAAGAGGAAAAAGGCTCCGAGTTTATAATAAGGCTATATTAAATACTAAGTTTATCTGCAAAAAATTTAAAACTATCAGAGAGTTGCTTGTCAACATAAGACCAGAGATGTGAGCCTTCAGCTTCTATATACTGATGAGGCACATTATTTTCTTCAAGATAATGATTAAATCTCCGCCCATGTTCCAGTAGATGATCGTGATCACCGACATCGAATCTTATAGCCGGCATCCTCGCGTCTTTTACAAAAGATTGCTCATGCAGTGTGAATAAATCATAGCGTCCTCCGGGAGGCGCAACAACCTTCATAAATTCTGCACGCTCGGGTCTGTTCTTCCTGTATTCATGACCGAACATGAAGGAACCGCTATGTGCCGACACCGCAGTAAACCGCTCTGGATGAAGCAGGGTCAGCATCATTGCTCCATAACCGCCCATGCTGAAACCGCATTGCCCCCGCCCTGCAGCTGAAGAAACTGCAGGGAAGTTTTCTTCTATATAAGAAGGCAGTTCATAGGCAAAATAATCTTCCCAGAGAATCCCACCGGAGCCCTCCTCACCATTTCTGAAATCATTACAGAACCAGGAGGCTTCAGCATCAGCGGTAACCACGATAATATCAGCTTCCGAGGCATAGGCTTCAAGATCAGAATGGGTCCAGGCTGTAGTCTCATCATCACCAAGGCCATGCTGCATGTACACAGCCGGATACTTGACCCTGCCGCTTTCTGGAACAAAAACTCTGATATTATTCCCTTTACCGAGTTTTATAGAATTCACTCTACATTTGATTGTTGCCATACAACAGCTCTACTTTTCTCCTGGAAATTTAAAACCCCACTGTGAACGAAGTTCATCCATTGTCCTTATCACTTCAAGGCTTTCATCCAACGGCATTATAGTTGATTCTTTCTCACCTGCTGAAAGGCAGTTTTGAACCTCGCGTATCTCATATTCATAACCGTTAAAACCATCAAGAGGATATTCAATTTTTTCAGGAGCCATTCCTGCCTTAGTCAATGTCATTGAGACCGGCTTATACCAAGGGTCATCAATCTCTATTTTACCTTCAGTTCCAAAAATGATTGTCTCCTTGACATCATAAGATATCTGTGACGCCATAATAGTGGCTATTCGGCCTCCGGCATATCTGATTGAGGACGAATTCTGATAGTCAAAACCGGCTTCACCCATGTAGGCAACACCATTGATTTCTTCCGGTTTGCCGAAAAGGCTTGAAGCGAAAGAAATGCCGTACGCACCTATATCAAGAAGAGCACTAGCTCCCAGGTTTACATCCCAGAACCGATTAATATCATTCGGTCCGCCGGGGACTTTAGCGCTGAAATTGGCAACCATCCCTCTAACATCGCCTAAGGCTCCATCAGCTATTAGTTCCCGGATACGCACATGAATTGGAAAAAATCTGGTCCACATTGCTTCCATAAAGAACAGGTTCTTTGAACGTGCAAGTTTGATGAGGTCTTCAGCTTCTGAAGCATTGGAGGTAAGTGATTTCTCACAGAGAACATTCTTTCCTGCTTCAAGCGCCCTCACAACATCATCATGATGAAATTTACCCGGAGTGCCGATATAGACTACATCAAGATCCGGATCCGCCATAAGTGCGTCATAGCCAACATATGCTTTCTTTGCATTATATTTTGCTGCAAAATCTTCCGCTGTGCTCTGATTTCTCGAACCTACTGCGTAAAACTCAGCCTCATCGGCTATGTTATTCAGAGCGGTTGCGAATCTGTTTGCTATTTTTCCAGTACCGATCACTCCCCATTTGTATTTTTTCATTCAATTCTCCTGTTGTTTTGATGATTTATGAATAAACCTAACTGATTTTTGATTATTCCTCAATGATATTACTCATCTTTGAAACTTTTTGCAATTTTTTTGCAGCATTAATGACGTTTTTTTCAATTTTCTTTTGACAAATAGCAATTTTCGTTATATTCTTAGCAAAATTATTGGAAAAGGAGACAATATGGAACTTGGTGCACTACAAACAGTCGTGAATTTTTTTCTCGGACTGGGCGCAAGCGTTCTTCTCCCGATTATTCTCTTTATATTATCATTAATATTTGGAGCGAAACCGGGAAAAGCAATTCGATCCTCGCTGATGTTCGGCGTTGGATTCATCGGTCTTAATCTTATCATTGGACTTCTGTCTAACAGCATCGGACCTGTATCACAGGGGATGGTTGAAAGATTCGGCCTGAAACTCGATATAATCGACGTTGGTTGGCCGGCATGTGCTTCTATCGCATTCGGCTCAAACATTTCAACACTTATTATCCCGGCAGGAATTCTGCTTAACTTACTGCTGCTGTTCACCAGAGTCACAAAAACAATCAATATTGATATCTGGAACTTCTGGCACTTCGCCTTCGTCGGCGGACTTGTTCAGTGGGCAACAGGAAACATCTGGTACGGCCTTATCTCGGCCCTGCTCTTCGCTGCTGCAATGCTGTTTTTTGCAGACTGGACAGCCCCTGCTGTTCAGCAGACAATGGGACTTCCCGGGGTATCTATTCCCCATGGATTTTCCGCAGCTCCGGTTCCCTTTGCAATTATTATCAACAAGATAATTGATATAATTCCCGGACTCAACAAAATCGAAGGTGATCCTGATACTATTAAAAAGAAATTCGGTCTTATGGGTGAACCCCTTATCATGGGCGTTGTAATAGGCCTGATCCTCTCCGCTGTTGCTTATATGGGCGATGGCCCCTGGACCGACTGGCTTACAAAAATGCTCTCGACAGGTGTTACCCTAGGTGCCGTAATGGTTCTTATGCCCCGTATGGTATCGTTATTAATGGAAGGCCTTATACCGCTTTCAGATGCAGCTCGTGACTTCCTCCAGAAGCGTGCAGGTGATAGAGAAATCTACATTGGTCTTGACTCAGCGATCATCGTTGGTCACCCGACAGCCATTGCTACGGGCTTAATAATGGTCCCCATAACCTTAATCCTGGCGATTATTCTACCGGGCAACCGTGTTATTCCGTTCGGCGACCTTGCTGTAATCCCCTTTCTTGTTGCTATAGTTATACCTATCGTAAAAGCTAACGTGTTCAGATCAGTTGTTGTTTCAACTGTTTTTATGATTCCATCAATCTATATTATGAACTTCCTCGCTGAAGGAACAACTGCGGCAGCTGTTGCAGCTGACTTCGCACTTCCGGAAGGCGCAAACCTCATTACTTCAATCTGTGACGGCGGCAACTGGATTCCTGCAATGTTTCTTAAGCTTGCTGAGAATTTCTGGGTTGGCAACATCATAGTAGCAGTAGTAATTGCTTTACTTTTTGTTATTCTTAAGAAAAAACCTGCAGCAATGCATAAACTCGCCGGATACACTCCGGAAAACGAAGAAAAATAATAGCTATGTATCCCGGGCACACTGTCCGGGATACTGCTTATTTCAAGGAAATACCTTACATGAAAATTGAAGATATACTTAAAACTGATTGCATTCTCTGTAATGTAGATGCATCCGACAAAGAAACAGCATTAAAAATAATGGCTGAAAAACTCTACAGCCTCGGTTACGTGAAAGAATCGTACATACAGGCTATCCAGGATCGCGAAGCCAACTATCCATCAGGCCTGCCTATGGAGGATTTAAAGATTGCAATCCCGCACACCGATGCCGATCATGTAAACCAGTCAATTATATGCTTTGCAAGGCTCCCTGAAAATGTAGAATTCTCAGTGATGGGCGCTCCTGAAGAAAAAATCCCAGTACGCCTTATTTCTATGTTTGCACTTAAGGAAAAGAAAAAGATCGGAGATCTGTTGGAAACCCTGATTACAACATATCAGGATAACGAGGTTCTAAAAGCTCTCCTTGATGCAGAAAATGAAACTCAAATCTATAATATCCTGCACGAGAACGTAGGTAAAAACCTTAAGGCATCATAATGAGTTACATTACAGGCAGAAGTGCATCACCCGGCATGGCGTCAGGCAACGCCTTCATTTATATTGAGCAGGATCTCTCATTTGAAACAGTCAGCACCTCTGACCCTGATAAGGAAATTCTGCGGCTTAAAGATGCCTTTGGAAATTCAAAACTCGAACTGGAAGATATAAAAAACAGTCTCAGCGGAGATCTCGGTGAAGAGTTCGGTCATATTTTCAGAGCACAGATGACGATGATTGAAGACGAAGAATTCTATCAGGAAATAACCGATATAATTGCAGAAGAAAAGATTTGTGCTGAAGCCGGACTGAAAACAATCTTCACTGGATATTCAGATCTTTTTTCATCTCTCGGTGAAGATGATTATAACAGGCAGAGGCTTCTTGATTTAACCGATGTTTATAAACGCATCCTTAGAAATTTACTTGGCCTTCAGGCCGGCGATCTCTCCGGTGTACCGGAAAACTCAATAATAGTTGCTGAAGACCTTATGCCCTCGGACACCGCCCTGATGAATAAAGAAAATATTGCCGGTATGATTACTGAGAAGGGAGGCGTCACTTCACATGTGGCAATTCTTGCTAAGAGCCTCGGTATTCCGGCAGCAGTCGGTGTGACAGAAGCTATTGGCAAGACCTCTCCTAAGTCTGAAATCCTGCTTGATTCACGTGATTTCGAAACGGCCAAAATCTGGTTTTCTGCAGATAAAGAAGAAAAAGAAATTTTTCTCATTGAAAAAAAGAAGCATGAAGATAGACTGCAGCGTCTTGATTCTGTGAAGGATCTGGAAGCAGTAACCATTGATGGACGCAAAATTGATCTATCAGCCAATATCGGCTCAATTGAGGATCTGAATAGCGCCCGTAGTTTCGGAGCAAAGAGTGTCGGACTTCTGAGAACCGAATTCTTCTTCCTTGACACGGTTTCCCTGCCGGATGAGAACAAACAATTTGAGTTCTATAAAACAATCGCTGAATCTCTTAACCCCGGAATGGTCGTCATCAGGACACTTGATATCGGCGGAGATAAAGAAGTAAAATGTTTTGATCTTCCTGATGAAGATAATCCCTTTCTCGGATTAAGAGGGATAAGGGTTTGTCTGAAATATCGGGAGATATTCAAGACACAGCTCCGTGCTGTACTGCGTGCAGCTGCATATGGAAACATAAAAATGATGTTTCCGATGGTTGCTGATCTTACTGAATTCCGCGCTGCAAAAACACTTATAGTCGAATGCTGTGCAGAACTCGAGTCGGAGAAACTCGATTATAATGGTGATATTGAAATCGGTGTTATGGTTGAAACCCCGGCCGCAGTTATGATTTCTGACATCCTTACAGAGGAGTGTGATTTTATCAGTATTGGTACGAATGATCTTACGCAGTACGTACTTTGTGCTGATCGAATAAATGAAAATGTTTCCGATTATTACCGGATCTTCAGTCCGGCAATCTTTCGATCATTAAAAACGGCCGTTGATAATGCCCACGCCAATAACCGATGGGCAGGCATTTGCGGTGAACTTGGCGGTATTCCGATAGTATTACCTATACTTATCGGTTTAGGTATCGACGAATTGAGTATGACAGGGCAGATGCTTCCTGAAGCAGTGTCTATCATCCGGTCTTTAAAATATGAAGACTGTAAAAAGGCGGCTGAAAAGCTGTTAAAACTTAAAACTGAAGAGGAAATTAAAGTCTTCCTTCAGGAAAACTTTACACAGGAGTAATTTTATGGCAAAAAAAATACTGGTTTCATGCGGTACAGCAGTAGCTACATCTACAGTTGTTCTTAGAAAAATTGAAGAAAATCTTCAGGAAAAAGGTATAAAAGCAGATTTGATTCAGTGCAAGGCTGCGGAAGTGCCTTCAAAACTTGACGGGGTGGACCTTATAGTAACCACCACACCGGTAGGTGATGTTGGCGATATTCCCGTTATTCAGACCCTTTCTTTTCTTACCGGCATTGGTGTAGATGCTGATATGGAAAAGATAATTTCATACATAAAGGAATAACAATGATAGACTCAATTTCAATGGGAAAAATGGCCTTCATGGGCAAGGTTTCCCGCTCAGACACCATAGTATATCCAGATCATATGAACACCAAATGGTGGATAGCCGCAAGAACTACAATTGAACCGGCTGATCTTGAAGACGTTTTCAAAGCAGAACCTGAAGTGGTTGTTGTAGGACTTGGCTTTGTAATGCCCATTTCAATAAGCGATGCAGCTATATCAGCACTTGAGGAAAAGGGTATTGAAGTTTTAGTTGAAAAATCAGAAAAAGCCGCTGAACTTTATAATGAAATTTCTACTAAAAAGAAAACAATAGGACTTTTTCATTTGTTATAGAGAAAAGAATTCAGCATGAAGAATAAAAGATTAAGGCTGGACGGGATAACCGGAATACTTCAGCTTGAAGAAAAAACCACTCTTCAGGCTTTGGCTGCAAGGTTTGATGTTTCAACAGCCACAATCAGACGAGACATAAAACTCCTCGAAAATTCCGGTCAGGTTTATCAGGGGAAAGGGGGCGAAGTCCTCTATCATAAAGATTACCCTGGACCTCCCCGTGAAGCAATGCTGAGTAAATTTATCAATGAAAAGATAAGGATTTCAGAGTACTGCTCTACACTGATAAAAGAACAGGAAACAATAATAATCGGGCCAGGAGTCATCACAACACTAGCCGGTAGAATCTTCAGCGGGCTTGATTTCCAATTCAGGGTAATTACCAATTCGCTGACCCTATCACTTGAATTATCCGAACTTGAAAACATCAGTCTTTTCATGCTTGGCGGCGAAATAGAAAAACAGTACTCGACAATTAAAAATTTCGACAGGGATCCGATGGATGGCATCAAATATGCCGACAAGCTGTTCATGACGGCCGATGGAATTGATGCAGAATATGGACTTACCTATTTTGAGTCGTCAAGAATTCCCGTTATCAACGGGATGATGGGTATAGCAAAAGAAATTATCCTTCTCGCTGATTCATCAAAATTCGGAAATGTCTGTTTTAATTATCTCTGTGGTTTCTCAAAGATTGACAGGATTATAACTGACAATGGTATCAATAAAAACATTAAAAAAGCGTTCAGTCATGAAGGCATTAATCTTACGATGGTATGAGGTAGCATGTTTGAAAAAATAGCAGAGTCACTGCTTGGAGACTGGGGGCGTTCAGCGCTGAATTTTGTTTACGAGTACCAGTTAATAATAAGTATAATTGTTGTGGCCTGGGGTATTGTATTGATCATACGAAAAGGAAAATCCCGGTCAGAAAAAAATGATAACGATGATAATAAGGAGTATAAAGAATGAAAGAACTTGATATAGTAGTAAAAAATGATACTGGCCTGCACTCCAGACCAGCAGATGTATTTGTCAGAACTGCAAAACTATTTGAATCCGACATTAAGGTTTCAAAGGGCGAAAAATCAGCAAATGCAAAAACAATCATCAAGGTGATACTTTTAAATGTATCTCAGAACGACACCATCAAGATTACCGCAGACGGTCCTGATGAAGATGCAGCAATTGAAGAATTGAAAATGCTCATTGAATCTGATTTTGAAAAGATTAACGACTCTGTAAAAATCTGAAATAAAACTTTTTAAAATTTTTATAGAGGCTGCTGTCGGTTCAGGAAATCGGCGGTGGCCTTGTCTGTTATCAGGGTATTTATAAAACCGCCCTTAATAGCCGAGTAAAGGGCATCATACTTATCCTCACCTCCGGCAGCACAAACTACATTCGGAATTGATTTCAACGTTTCTCCGGTTATTCCTATTTCAAGCCGGTGAAGCTCCGAATCAATACAGGTGCCGTCTTCGTCAAAATACCTCAGACAGATATTTCCAACCGCCCTCTTTTCGCGTAATTCCCGTATGTACTCATCTTCAATAACAGTCTGATTAAGCCAGGTATAATTATTCTGAATACCGGAAATACTCAAGAACACAGATTCACATAGCGGCATTAGTTCCAGCACGGATTTTATGGATTCTTCATGTACAAGGGTGAACTTCGCAACCTTGTTTTTAATGTAGACGGGGGCATACAGCAATACAGGGGAGGCACCGAGTTTTGAAGCAAAAAGTCTCGTCACCTCATCCGGCTGTACATCGCGATTGAGCTCCCCCATATTACCTACAAGCTGTACAACCTTCAGCTCAGGGTTTCCTGGAGATCGAGACGGCATGTGCTGAGCCATACTGTACATAGTCCGCCCCCAGGATATACCGATAATTGACTGCGTCGCGATAATTTCACCAGCATAATCAGCGGCTGCAGCACCAAGGACATCATAGAGCTGCCCGGTTTCTGCTTCCGGAGTAATTATAACCTGCTTTAATCCGTATTTGGACTCCAATTCACCTTCAAGCTCTACAAAACTCTCTTCAAAGCCGGCAATGCGAATCTCTACTATCCCCTCTTCCCTACACCTTTTAAGAAGTCTGTTAACACGCTGCCTGGACATACCCAATCGCTGCGCTATTTCATTCTGAGTCAATTCTAGCTTGTAATAGTAATATGCAATCTTTGTAAGTATTTTTTTTTCGATCACTTATCCCCGGCTTCAAAAACAGAATCAATCATTTTCTGATTTCTTTTTGAAAATATTTCCATCATAGTAAAAAAAACTTCATCCTTATTCAATACCGCTTCATTGAATGTGTTAAAAGGAATAATCACTTCAATGCTTCCCTCAGTTCCTGTAATCCTTACATTCTGGACTGACTGCATCTGCGTTGATATGTAATAAGACTGTGCCTTAGCTGTGGCACAGCTATTCCATAACAGCCGATTTCCCGCAATACAACACCACCGGCAGTTACCTGTTTTCTGATATTTCCGGGGTCTATAATATTATATGAAAAAAACACATTGCAATGATGTCATGTCCCCTATTTCACCTGTATCAACAATATCCTTAACCCTCAGCCACTGGAGAAGAAAGCGGAACAAGAAGGCTTCCATCAGCCCTGTCGGCATCACGTGAAGAAATAGCGCTTAAATCAGCTTTTTCATATCCACTCAATGGATGGTGAATCCGCAGTTGATAACACCCCCTGATGCATAGCTCCGTTTAGTTTTAGTCATAAACACCTCCCTTAGTCTATTATAAAGTTTGAAACAGTATTTATCTCTATCATATTCGATTCATTCGTCTTCAGCGGTGGACTGCCGGCAAGCACTACAATCATGTCGTCTTTTTGAAGCACACCCTTCTCAAGCAGTGGGCGGACCGAAGTAGCAATTAAATCATCCGTAGTATCCGGTAGCTTTATCACACGCGGATACAGCCCGTAGGAAAGTGACAATTCGCGGGCAATTCGCTGTTCATGGCATCTGACATAGATTGGTGTCTTTCCTCTGAAAGATGAAATCAATCTCGCGGTTAACCCGGAATAGGTATGAACAATTATAGCCTTGATAGGCAGCTTCTCAGAGGCTTCAATAGCAGCCTGAACAAGGAATTTTCTTACTTCGCCTGATTTCTCGGAAAGCCCGTGCTTCCATATTCCTTTACGGCTATCCTCCGAAGCCTTTGCTATTTTCACCATCGTTGAGACCGCCTCAAGAGGATATTTCCCATAAGCGGTTTCTCCGCTGAGCATAAGTGCGGCTGTACCGTCAAGAACGGCATTCGCTACATCACTGACCTCAGCCCTGGTAGGTCTGGGATTTTCAATCATAGACTGCAGCATCTGGGTAGCGGTAATCACCGGTTTAGCCCGTTTAACACAATACTTTATCAGTCTTTTCTGTATTGCCGGAACCTCTTCAGCTGGTATTTCGATACCCAGGTCTCCGCGGGCAACCATAATTCCATGACATACTTCAAGTATCTTTTTAGCATTGTCTACGCCTTCCCGGTTTTCGATCTTTGCAATAATTTTCACATTGCTGTCATTACTCGCAAGAATCTCATTTATTTCTTTTATATCTTCAGGACTTCGCACAAAAGAATGAGCAATGAAATCAACATCATTCTCAGCTGCAAATTTAATGAATTCCCGGTCCTTTTCAGTAAGCGCCGGCAGGTTCAAATGAACACCGGGAATGTTTACGCTTTTCCTGTTTTTTACAAACCCGTCATTTTCAGCTTCGGCAAAGAGGCAGTTTTCGCCCTTTCCGGTAACCCTGAACGAGGTCTCGCCGTCATCGATTAGAATCTGTGAGCCTTCAGGAACATCATGTACAATACTCTTATAACTTACCGGAATTACTTTAAACCCGCCGGGCATATCACTCACATTGCAGCCCATGCTGCCGAATGCCACATTGTCACCGGTTCTAACCTCGATTTCATTTTCAAGATCAGCGGTACGTATTTCGGGCCCCTTGGTATCTATCAGTATTCCGGTAAAATCAGAAATCGCCCGAATGTTTTTTATTACTTTAAGTGAATCGGAAATACTCTGATGTGCTGTATTCAACCTGAATACATCAACTCCCCGGGCAATCATTTCATTAATAAATTCTGTTTCACAATGCCTGTCCGAGATTGTCGCAACAATCTTCGTCTGCTTTCTCATAGCATCCTCTGTTTTTTCTCTTTTGATTATTTTCAATATAACATCCGTAAGATTTTATGATAAGCTATAATTATGAAAATTGCGTCAATTCTATATTTCTCCGGCACAGGAAACACCCTGTGGGCTTCAGATCGCTTCGCCGAACACCTTAACTCAAAGGGTATCAAGGCTGAAGCTTTTTCAATTGAATCAGATCAGAACATTCTTAAGCAACGGATATTAGAAAGCGATATAGTATTTCTTAATTACCCGGTTTACAGTTCGGACAGACCAGAGATTGTCAAGGATTTCATCAACCACCTGCCAGATGTAGCTCACAGCGAGGGGCCAAAAGAGTTTGGAATAATATGCACCCAGATGTTGTATTCCGGAGACGGAGCATGGCTTGAGCATGAACTTATTGAGCACAAAGGTTATGAAATCAACTGGGCCATCCACCTGCGAATGCCTAATAATGTGTCCATTCCCCTATTCCCATTTCGCTCTACAAATGATAGAGAAAAACTTAAAAAGATACTCACAAAAGCCGACATGAGACTTGAAGCGCTGTCCCGCAGCGTTGCTGCAGAGATAGCGGAACTAACTGGAACCAGTTTGCTCTCTAGATTGATGGGGCTGATACAGAGGGAACCTTACAGGAAAATGTTTCCCGGATGGCGGAACGACATGACAATTGATCCCTTTACATGTACAAAATGCGGATTATGCATAAAGCTATGTCCGATTTCAAACATTCAGTTTGCACCTGAAGATACAGGCGGCTTTCCGGAGTTTAACGGTGAATGCAATCTCTGTCTGCGCTGCTACAACTTTTGTCCATCGCAATCTATTCTTTACCGGACTAAAAAATATAAAAGCATAGACGGCAGCCTGCCCTATCGCGGACCTACTGAAAACTTCAATCCTATGAGAATGAAGCAGAAGAAATGACTTGTGACTGCCGACAGCTCAAAATACTTCATTCTTTAGCTTTTTTGTAAGAATAGTCTAATCTGCTTGACTATTGCTGCTCACGCAATTACTATTCCTATATGACTTTTGTCCAGGGTCTCTTAGCCGGAGCGAATGAACTTCGACACAAGGCCCACTTATTTAAAATAAGGAAACCTTTCATCTATGAAGGCCTGAAATTCCTTTTCTTCTCTTTCATTCTTGTATTTATCGCTGTCCAAGGAATAAACGGCTTGGATTACCGATGGCAATGGTATCGCATGCCTGATTATTTTTATAAAATAAGTGATTCCGGGTTCATTGCCGGCCCGCTGTTCACAGGACTTGGCCTTACATTACTAATTTCGGCTATATCACTTATTTTATCAAACCTGATCGGTTTTATAACAGCCTTATTCAGACTTTCAGATTCGGTGACAGCTGTAGCAGTCTCAAGAATCTACCTTGAGGTGGTTAGAAATACACCTTTGCTGATACAGCTGTTTCTTGTATACTTTGTAATTTCGCCCATACTTGGAATAGGGCGTATGGTCTCGGCAATTATGGCGCTGAGCCTATTTGAAGGAGCATATACATCTGAAATAATTCGCTCTGGAATCATCTCGATAGAGAAAGGACAATGGGAGGCTGCTCACAGCATAGGCCTTACCGGAGTGCAGACTTATAGAAGAATAATCCTGCCCCAGGCTTTCGGACAGGTTATGCCGATGCTTGCCAGTCAATCAATATCCCTTGTCAAAGATTCAGCCTTAATCTCAACAATAGCAATCTATGAACTGACCATGCAGGGGCAGGTGGCAATTTCCAAATCTTTTCTGACCTTTGAGGTTTGGTTCTCTGTAGCAGCAATTTATCTGATAATCAATATATGCCTTTCTATGATCATAAGAATATTTGAGCAGAATAAAAAGAGGCAGAAAAATGCATAATAAAACACTCGGCGAGACCATAATAGCGGTGGATTCAGTCAGTAAAACCTTTGATAGAAATGTAAAGGCACTGCAGGGGGTAAGCCTTAAAGTGAAACAGAAAGAAGTGGTTGTAATAATTGGACCGTCCGGCTCAGGTAAGTCAACACTGCTGAGATGTCTTAACGGGCTCGAAGAAACCGACAGTGGAGCCATCGTTATAGATGACACTCCTCTGAATGAGCATCATAGAAATAAGCTCAAGATACGAACAGAAGTAGGTATGGTCTTTCAAAATTTCAACCTTTTTCCTCATATGACTGTCAGGGAGAATATCAGAACGGGTCCGAGGTTTGTGCGAAAAGCATCGTTGGAGGAAGCAGACAGAACAACTGAAGATCTACTTGCCCGGGTTGGGCTCACCGACAAAATTGAATCCTATCCGAGACAGCTCAGCGGAGGACAGCAGCAACGCGTCGCAATTGCGCGTGCACTTGCAATGAATCCGCTTATCATGCTTTTTGACGAACCAACAAGTGCTCTTGATCCTGAAATGGTAGGAGAGGTGCTTGAGGTTATGAAAAATCTAGCGATCGAGGGGATGACAATGGTTGTTGTTACCCATGAAATAGGTTTTGCCAGGGAAGTTGGTGACCGCATCATCTTCATGGATGAGGGTAAAATTGTAGAGGAAAACAGTGTTGAAAATTTTTTCGCTAACCCGGAAAAAGAAAGAACAAAACTGTTTTTAAGTAAGATTCTCGAGAATGGAGGATGTGAATGAAAAAAACAAATTTCAAGTATGTTGTTTTTCTGCTGGTATTAGTAATGAGCCTTGCGCTCGTATCATGCGGAAGCAATTCGGATGCAGATGGGGGTCAGGATAATGACTCTAAAACAGAAAATGTCGCCCAGCTTGATGAGATAATCAAACGCGGCACACTGAAGGTAGGTCTATCAACCTTTGTCCCGTGGGCGATGCTGGACAAGCAGGGTAATCTCGTTGGATTTGAGGTTGATGTAGCAAAGCAGCTTGCCGCAGACATGGGTGTCGAGGTTGATTTCATACAGACAAAATGGTCTGGGATTATTCCGGCACTTCTTACCGGTAAATTCGATATTATAATTGGAGGAATGTCTGTAACTCCGGAACGAAATATTTCGGTTAACTTCACTGACGCATATGAATACAGTGGGCAGTCAATTGTTGCCAACATAAACCGTGCACCGGGGCTTTCCTCGCTGGAACAGTTGAACAGTCCCGATATTGTGCTTGCTGCAAGAACAGGCTCCACAAGCGTTGCCGCTATAGAGCAGTTTCTGCCTGAAGCCACAGTCAGATTATTCGATGATGAGCCTCAGGGAGTACAGGAGCTTCTGAACGGCAGGGTTGATGCATGGGTTTCATCCTTTCCTTTCCCGCAGATTCAGGCGGAAAAATATCCCGACACCCTGTATATTCCAATTAAACCTGAAATATTCAGTGAAGAACCTATCTCTTTCGCTGTAAGAAAGGGCGAACATGATTTCATGAATTTCCTTAATAACTGGATTGCATTGAAATGGGGGGATGGTTTTCTTGACACCAGGTACCGTTACTGGTTTATGGGTGAAGAATGGATGGATCAGGTGGATCTAAGCTCGGAATAAAACAACCGGATGGAGGGGCCTGCCCCTCCTCCGATCTAACCAATACATAATATGCCTGCTGAAAAAAAGCTTAAATTTAAACTTATAGATATTGTTCTCCTTACTCTCATAACTGCTGCTTTGGTCTATATTGTATATAGGATTAAGGTCACAATCCGCTATGATTGGTCATGGGAAATAATCCCTAAGTACCTTTTCAGATTCGATAAGGGGAAAAGCCGGTTTGTAGCATCCACTATTACACTCGGCTTCACTATGACAATTAAACTCAGCATATGGGGCATAATTCTCGGCACTATAATTGGCCTCATTATGGGTATACTCAGGGTACAGAGCGGTTTATTTGCCAGATTTGCAGGCAGAGCCTATGTTGAACTCATAAGGAATATTCCGCCGATAGTTCTCGTATTCATTTTCTATTTCTTTTTCAGCAGCCAGCTGCTGGATCATCTGGGTATTGAGGACGCTATAACAACGGCCGGCCCCGGCTTAAAGAGATTTATATCAATAATTTTTATCGAACCTAAACTCCTGAATGAATTCTTCTCTGCAGCACTGAGTATAGCGCTGTATGAAGGAGCATATATCACTGAGATTGTCCGCTCAGGCATTGAAAGTATTCCGAAGGGCCAGTGGGAAGCTGCTCATGCAATAGGATTGTCCAGGTTTTCCCAGTTCAGACATATAATTTTGCCCCAGGCATTAAAAAATGTACTGCCCCCGCTGTCGGGTCAGTTTATTTCGACTATAAAAGATTCTGCTATTGTTTCAGTTATTTCGGTTCCGGAGCTATCCTTCCAGGGTATGCAGGTTATGGCTTCAACCTATGCAACCTTCGAAACATGGATTGTCATAACCCTTCTATATTTTATGCTAACATTCAGCTGTTCAGTCATTTTCGGCAAACTGTTAAGGAAAATGCAGACTGCTGATTAGCCTGAAGCAGTTAATCAGCTAATCCTTTTTTTTCCAGATAATATTCATAATCACCTTCATAGACATTCATGCTGCCATGATCCATCTCAAACACCCGGTTAACAAGATGTTTAAGAAAATATCTGTCATGACTTACAATCATTATTGTGCCTTCAAAATCCTGCAGGGCCTCAAGAAGAACTTCACGGCTCGCAATATCAAGATGGTTAGTAGGTTCGTCGAGAATGAGGAAATTAACAGGCTGGGCAAGAATGGTCGCCAGCATCACCCTGCTCTTTTCTCCTCCCGACAACACAGAAATTTTCTTATCAGCATCGTCTCCGGAAAACTGGAATGCGCCGAGAAGATTTTTGATATATCCGATACCTGCAAGCGGAAGCCTTTCAGCAACCTCTTCGAATACCGATCGGTCAGGGTTAAGGACATCTGATGAATACTGACTGAAGTAACCAGGATTAACGCTAGCACCTATATCCGCTGAACCTTCACCAGCATTTGTAATACCTGCGATAACCTTAAGCAAAGTGGATTTCCCAGCCCCGTTTATTCCTGTAACTGCTATTTTATTCAACCTCTGCACAGTACCGTTGATACCGCTGAAAACAGGATTATGACTTCCGTCCGGATTCTCCCAGGTTTTACCAAGGTTTTTCATATCCAGCACCTGCTCTCCGCTGCGTCTTACATCATCGAAACTGAATTTCATAACCTTTGGATCGGGTGGTATAACTATTCTCTCTATTTTCTCTATAGTTTTGATTCTTGACTGCACCTGGGCTGCATGTGATGCCCGGGCCGCAAAGCGGGCAATAAACTCCTCTTCTTTGGCAAGCATTGCCTGCTGCCTTTTCTGAGCGGCAATAAGCTGTTCGCGGCGAATAACGCGTTCACGTAGATAAAAATCATAATCACCTGAATAAGTAGTAATTGTTTCAGCCGCAACCTCAACAGTTTTGCTGCATAAGCGTGTCATAAACTCCCTATCATGGCTCGTCATAACCAGAGAACCCTTAAAAGAATTAAGCCATCCTTCCAGCCAGACTATAGACTCCACATCAAGATGGTTGGTAGGTTCATCTATCAGGAGGACATCAGGATTGAGCAGCAGTATTTTTGCAAGCGCTATGCGCATCTTCCATCCTCCGCTGAAATTTTCCACAGGAAGATTCTGCAGCCGCGGTTCAATTCCAAAACCGCTGAGAACAGCCTCTGCGTGCGACTCAAGCTCATATCCGTCAAGATCCATAAACTTCATCTGAAGCTCGCCATACTCTTCCATTTCGGAATCGCTCAAGCCTCCACTTTCAGGATCTCCCATTTTATGTTCCATTGCGGCAAGCTTAATACTCAAATCATATACGCGCCCCGCTCCGGATACAACTTCTTCAAGGACTGAACGCCCACCCATCTCTCCGACATCCTGAGAAAAATATCCTATTACCAACCCCGGGGTAATAGACAGGCTGCCTTCATCCGGAGTCTCAATCCCGGCAATCAGCCTGAATACTGTAGTTTTACCTGAGCCGTTAGGACCTACAAGCCCAATTTTTTCGCCGCCGTTTATCTGCATGTCGGCATTTTTAAAGAGTATTCTGCCGCCGTAAGCTATTTTAACATTAGAAAGATTAATCATAGTACGACAATGTACTAAAAATGACAGGCTGCTGTCAAAGCATTGCAGGTGTTATTGAGGCATAAAAAAAGCCGCCGTAAGCAAAAAAGCATCGGCAGCTCTATAAGTAAAGACCTAAGTCCGGGACAGAAAAGTCCGGAACCATTTCAGGTCCTGTTGAAATTAGTCAGCGATAATTGCATCTACAGGACAAACATCCGCACATGCGCCACAACTGGTACATACATCGGGATCAATCCATCTGGTGTCATCTTTTTCGCTGATTGCTTCCATCGGGCATTCTGCTTCGCAGGCGCCACAGTTGGAACATTCATCTGTAATTTTATAGGCCATCTAATGTCCCTCCAATAAAGATTTCGTGATTATAGTATTACTCTGTCCGACTTAATGTCAACAGAGAATACGGACAAACATACAAAAATGGTTTATTTCTTCTTGTGTCTGTTCTTTCTCAGTTTTTTCTTTCTTTTGTGAGTGGCAATTTTATGCCTTTTTCTCTTTCTTCCGCAGGGCACCCTGAGCTCCTTTAAATTGATATATAAACAACCAAAATAATTGTTAAAGTCGTTGGACGATTATGCACGAAAACGACAATTGTTTCAAGTAGTTTATCTACTTGCATTACGACTGTTTAGGTTGTATATTCTATTTATTATATGGAAAAGTTGCTGGATACAATCGTCTTTAATTATTCTGATCCAGATATCTCGGACATCCTTAGCGGTGTTGACAGCAATACACCGGATTACCCTCTTTTTTTTAACCAGAATGAAGATTCCTTCATAAAAGTATCGCAGGCTTTCCATGTTCCCTCATTTTCAATTCATCATGATGTCTCACAGGCTACTCCATCTGTAGAATATCTTCAGGCCCTACGAGCAGTCATAAAAGTACTAACGGAGAGTTTTCCGGGTGTTTTCGCCGGAACAAGGTATTTTTTTGATCCTGCAGAGGTGTTAAGACCCTGTTTTATCCAGATTTTTAAAGTAGAGGACTCACATTATCTTTATTTGCTGCGCCCTGATCTGAATATCAGATTGGGAGACAGCGAAGTAATTACTCCGGCCACAAATGACCGGACAGCTGAATATACAACTGAAAAAATGTTTTTTGAGAGCACTCTACTGCCAATAAACACACCGGAAATCAATCCCGACGGAGGAAATATTCCGATAAACAGGCTCTTCCGTTCAACCTGGATCGGAGAAACCGGTACCGGTTATCATCTCAACGGACAGTGGATTGATCATGAGATTACAAAATTTATAAGTGCAGCCTTTCTCCCGGAAAATGCAAAGACCTATCCTTACTATCCTTTTAGATGTGACTTTAATTCACTGGCTCTATTTCCGGCATCAATTACTGCAGCAGGGAGAAAGAGCTTTCTTGGATATCTGCATAAATCGCTTGAAATGATATCGGCTGATATTCCTGAAATTGAAGAGAGCCTTAAATCAGAGAAATTCAGTAGAGATCTTCCTCTCTATCTTAAAATCAGGGAGCGTATTCCGGAAGAGTGGACAAAAATCTGGTCTTCCCTTAAAATCAGTCCCTATCTGAATGAGAATGATATGAGGGAATACAGCCTTGAATACCGCCTTTCAAAATAAGAAAATAACCGTTATGGGCCTTGGCCTGCATGGCGGAGGAAGCGCTTCAGCACGTTTTTTTGCGGAATCCGGAGCAATTGTCACCGTAACCGATCTGCGCAGCAGAGAGGTGCTTGAACCGTCTTTGAGGGCACTCTCAGACCTTTCCATCAACTATGTTCTGGAAAAACACAATGAATCGGATTTTAGAAATGCCGATATCATAATAAAAAATCCTGCAGTACGGCCTGATTCCCCTTATTTAAAAGCCGCCCTCGAAGGCGGAGCTGAAATAGAAACCGATATCTCTACCTTTCTAAAACTGAACAAACGTCCGGTAATTGCGGTTACAGGCAGCAAGGGGAAATCGACCACTGTATCCGCCCTCTATCATGTTCTCAGCCGGCTTTATCCGGATACCGATCTCGGCGGTAATATTACTGTTTCACCTCTAACATTTTACAGTGAGGCTAAAAACGAGGGCGGCTCACCGGTAATCCTTGAGCTCTCATCCTGGCAGTTAGCAGACATAGCCGGACGAAACCTGCTGAAGCCGGCCGCAGCTGCTGTAACAAATATCATGCATGATCATCAGGACAGATACAGCTCTATGGACGATTATGCCGCCGACAAAGCCGTTATTTTTGAATCGCAGCAGACTGATATGCCGCTGCTGCTTAACGCAGGCTCTGAATATACGAAAGAATTTGCTGCTTCGGCGCCATCAAGGGTTTTTTATCTGCAGGAAGAGACAGCCTGCATGACATATGCACAGGACGGAGCGGTTCTCAGAGCCGACGGAAGCGGATACTGGAGCGAAGGAGGTGCCCGCACTGATATTCTGGGCACCGGCAACCTCATACGAGGCAGTCACAACGGAATGAACCTGCTCACCGCAGCGGGAATACTTTACAAGTTTGGAACAGCTCCTGAAGATATTATCAGCGGGCTCGCAGATTTCCCGGGAATAGCACACAGGCTTGAATATATAAGAAACTTTGCCGGTATCGACTGGTATAACGACTCCGCGGCAACAATACCTGAGGCGGCAGCGGCTGCGGTTGAAAGTTTCAGTGAAGCTCTCCACCTGATAAGCGGAGGAACAGATAAGGACCTTGATTTCACACCACTGGCGGATGCGGTTAAGAAATGCCCGCCGGCATCAATCAGTCTTCTTAAGGGGACTGCTACAGATAAAATAACCGCCCTTTTTAACCGGCTGGGCATAGATTATGATGGTCCGTTCTCAGATTTAACTGCCGCTGTGAACAACGTGCTGAACAGGAGTAAAAGCGTTGCAGAAAAGAACGGACAGGTAACCGGACATCAGGCTGCGGTACTGTCACCGGGAAGCTCTTCATTCGGAATGTTCAAAAACGAGTTTGACAGGGGTGACCAGTTCAGAGAACTGGTCAAATCCCTAAGCAATTAATCTATTCCAGAAACTCAGAGTCCAAGCTGAATATCAATTACCGCCCGGGTAACAGACAGAATGTATAACGACGATTTAAACGCAGCCCATAGAAGTAATTCTTCAAAAAGTAGGTCAATCCCTTACCCGGCAAAGAGTTATTTCACTGTAGGTTCTATCTAACAATAAAACAAAATGGCCGCATGCGCAAATATGATAGCATTTCGGCCGCATAAGGAGTTTTTATGCGTTACAAAGAACCTTTTACACTTTTTCTCAGGAAGTTACCCTCAGGTAAGCGAATTTGGGACTATCAGACATACGATAAAAACAATAAGCGTACCAGCGCTTTTTCTACAGGGAAGAAATCAAAGACAGCAGCTAAGGCTTATTGCTTTGATTTATTAAAAAAGGATTTACTTATTCCGATAAGACTCCGTAGGATAAGTTTCAAGAAATATTCTGAAAACTGGTGGCATTGGGATGAATGCGAATAGCTGAATTATCTCAAAAAGAGAAAAACAATTTCAAAATCATATGCTCATACCGCAAGGGTAATGCTCGGAAAGCATATACTGCCTTACTTTGAAAAGAGGTACTTATCGGATATAACCCCGTATGACATCGAGAAATGGCTTGATACCTTCGCGGCTAAAGGACTTTCAAACGCTACTGCAAACCTCGGATTAGCGTTTCTGAAAATCATGCTCAAAGAAGCAATCAGACGTGAAATATTGTTTAAAGATCCTTCTGCCTCAATTCTGCCGCTTAAAACAGAAACAGTAGAACGAGGTGTTCTTACCCAGGATGAGGTATCCACACTTTTTAATCCCGAGAATAAAAAAACAAATATGGGCCAATGATATTTTTTATCACGCCAACCTGTTATCAGCCTGCACCGGCATGAGACTAGGCGAAGAACTTGCTGTTCGTGGTGAAGTACTTAAAGAAAATCACATTCTCGTGAATATGCAATACACAAAAAACTTCGGCCTGACCGATACGAAGTCTCACCGTTCGAGAAAGGTAATAATTCCCGAACAGCTAATGATCGAGCTCAAGAAATACTCTGAATTGAATAACGGCGGATATGTCTTTTCGACAAATGGTGGAGAGCTTCCGGTATACCCCGATACCTTAAGACTCTCTTTATTCAAGGCATTCAAGGCTATCGGCATTGAGGATGAGCAGAGACGCGTGTTTGTAAGGATTACGAGATATTTTCCTGTTTCAGGATCTTTGCTTCGGATTATTCGTAATCTGCATTCTTTTTCAAAAGAGTAACGATATAAATACCGGCACTGCAATACTTTGCAAACTGTTTAAAGTCCATATAACCCTTATCAAATGTTAGGACATCGCCTTTGTGGAAGTCCATTTCCTTTATTGAATTGACTTCATGGACATTGGCATTAGAAATAGAAACAAAAGTAGGGATATATCGGCTATGATCAAGTTTTACATTCAGCTTGATTACGGACTTGGTTTTTCTGAATTTTGCCCATGGAAACATTGAAAGGCATCAATCAATAACAGAAGCATCAATACTGAATAAAGGATTTTTGAATCGGTGCTTATGTTTTCTATCAAGTTTTAAAACCTTTTCCAGCATGGCACTAAACACATTTTCATAGTTGGCAGCTGGGCGATTGTTGTTAGCATAAGAAAGTGTAGAACGCTTAATTTTCTTTACTCCTATATGATAAAGCAGATTCTTAATAGACTCCAAAGCTGTTTCGATGGCTCGGAGACCAGTTTGACCAGAAAGAGGGCCAACTCTTTGGCAAAGACAGGCTTATTGGCATGTTCCGGCGACGGCTCACAAACGGTATCGGCCGAGCATATAAGGATTGCAGCAACTGAGCTGATTTTATAGGCAAAGCGCCCGCGGCTCGACCTCGGGTATTTCAATCTGTTTATTTTTATTTGAAAAATTGTCTATCTGTTTGTGAAAATTATTGTTTAATTTAATTTGCGAATCTACAAGAGGTTCTCCGTCATGGATGCTTATGACAGCGACGACTTCCTTGCTTTTACTATCTCGATTGATGGAGGAGCCCTTCCATGGGTCATCAATCTCTAACAGGTTTTTATAAAATTCTTCTAAACTCTCGCTCATGCTGAGAGTTTATCATATTTTCCTTTTTCCCACATGATAGTCGGAAGCGCCTAAAAATAACAAGTTTTATCCGTTTCATTTTCGTCCTCTCTTTTTAAGTTTCATGTATTACTACGGGAGAACGGTAACAGAATTTACGTAATATTTTCAGGGCAGATTTTTTTGTTTTGATAATGAGAAGATGAGAATCTGGGCAGCAAACCCTAGTGCAATAATCACCGCCGTTAGGATAAAGGCTGTTCTAATTGATGCATACTGCAGCAGATACCCCCCGCCTACAGAGCCTGTGATAACCCCGAGAGTCAGAATAGCTTCAAAAAGGCCCATTCTGCGCCCTCTATCAAGAGCCCCGGCTGAACCATGGAATATTCCATTTGAATATGCAAGCGAGAATAGTACCCCGAAGAGGATTAACAGCAGATAGAAAACAGGGATTAATTTCACAAATACCATAATCACCATCAAAACGGCAGTAGCGGCCTGGGTAATGAGCATGATTTTCCGGTTAAAATGCCAGAATGTAACCCTTCCAAGCAGATAGAACCCTATAGCGGTAGTCAGGCCCCTGGCAAACAGAAGATTTCCGGCAACACTTTCACCGAAACCGAGGGTTTCCCTGATGAAAAGCGGAAATATATTGCTCATGAGCCCCAATACTACATATACCGAATAAACACCTATCCAGCCGCAGAATCGCAGGACAGTCCCTTTTCCACCGTTTAATAGTTCTTCAGTGGGTTCAGACAACTCCTCTTCAAGCCCTGTTTCATGAGTTGCAGGACCATTGGCTGCTGGTGCCGTATGCGCTGGAAAATTACGCATATCCTTTATAAAGATAAGCCCGATGATCAACAGCAGAGCAATGGCGCCTATCATTCCGATATCAAGATAAAACGACATCATTATATTTCTTTCCGCAAGAATTCCGCCCAATAGCGGGCCTACAAGCGCCCCGCTGGACCATGAGACGTTAAAGCGCGATATCGATTTGCTCAGCTCATCATTACTGAGTCCGTAAGAAAACCATCCCATAACCTGGGGCCAGTAGAAAGTGGGGGCCATTGAGAATATCATATAATAGACAAGAACTGCGCCGGGTGATGTGCTCCGGGAGATCATGAGCAGAGAAAAAACAGTCATCGCAATTGCAATGAACATTGAAACCGGCGGAAGGATCTTATTCTGAACCGGCCGGATTGCGATACAGCCTACTGCATAGCAACCGTAACCGGCGGCAAAATACCATCCGATGGAGGAAGCATTAAGCCCTACCAGATCTTTGAGGAAAAAGATTACCGCAAAATTGATCATCAACAGACTGAGATTCATCAAAAAAGCTGCCGGAAACAATATTACTGTTCTTTTAAGTGCCACGTTCTACCTCTTTCGAAGTGTTTTATAATAGTAGTTCCGTGCCTTTTCAGCGGTACTGAAAGCGGCATAAGCAGCTTTCTTATAGGGAAAATCCCAGCAACCGGGTCGGTGCAGAATCTCGCCTCCGAAGCCGGTTTTAAATCTGTATAACCCGTACATAGGATGGTCGGGGTTATCCACGGGGGGAATCCCGAAAAAGTCATAACCAGTGCAGCCTGCTGCTGCGGCCTGCTTAATGGCTTCCCACTGCAGTGCGTAGGCAGGCATGTAGTTGCGTTTGTTGTTGGAACTTGCTCCGTAAAGATATGTCGCAAGCCGGTCCACTCCGGGTGCTCCCTGCCAGGCGGTGATTATACCTGCCTCAACAACACCGTCAATAACTGCCTGCAGCAGCCGTAGCTCGGGGGCGCACCCTGAGCCGGTCTGTTCAGCAGCGAGCTCAAAAATACGCTCATAATAGTCATATCCGTGCAGAGCTATTTTATCACGTTCGGCAGTTACCCGGTAAAGCTCGTACCATTCCGGAAGGTCCTCTATCCCGGCGGTCCGCACCTCTACCCCCTTTTTGGCGGCAAGTCGGATATTATACCGTGTTTTAGATTTCATGCCGGCAAGCAGCTCGTCCTCTGTTTTATTAAGGTCGAGTATGACCGTGCTGGGCGGTTGGATATCCATACGCGCCTTGCGGAATGCGCGGGCGGCGGACTTATCCCCCGTGTTAGCATTCTGTGTACCCAACGGTGAGAGCTCCGTTTCGGGGTAGCCTGCAGGTTCCTTCGCTATTGCAGGTGTTGTAATACCCCAGGGCGGGTCGAAGCGGATGAACATGCAGCTCCCCGGCAGGTGCGGACGCAGGGCTTCAGCAAGTTCGGCTGAAGCCTCCCAGCTTTCTGCTGTCGGCCCGCTGTTTTTCATAGGCCCGTGGGGGATATATGCCAGCGACTGGCCTGCTCCCAGTTCACGCACAAGAACCAGAAGGGTATGTGCAACCGGCTCATCGTCACAGAGGCTGAATGCGAACGCTTGCCAGCCGAATTCCTGCTTGAGGCTTCCCCAGAAGGAGGACTGCAGCATATTGCTGTGCAGTCCTATTTCAGGCAGTTTAATCTTATTGAGGCTCTGCTTCATATGAGGATCAGCCGACTTCGGCATTAAGAACAGTCGTTGTCTTAAGCTTAACGTCTCCGGCTCCTATCGGAGTTTCACCGACAAGGACATTTCCATCAACGGTCTTCATCGGTACAGCGAAAAATTTATCTATCTTTATCTTTGTGCACTCGGGAAGTGAGGCCGGATCATCACCGTCAAGATAAATTCTTGTTCCGGGAGCAACACCGTCTACAAAGATAACCTCACAGGTTTCATCCTCGCCGCCGGAAACGGGGCCTTCGGCAGCAAGCAGCATACCGAAGCTCTTGGTTCCCCGGAATTTCGCTGGTTTCAGGTTGGAAACAACAATTAATGTTTTATCCTGAAGCTGCTCTTCGGAATAGTAAGGCACAATGCTTGAAACTATCTGTCGCCCCTCTTCGGTGCCGTCGTCAAGCTGAAGAATAAACAGCTTATCAGCTTCTGGATGGCGCTCAACCTCAACAATCCTGGCAGCGCGCAAATCTATGGTATTACGAAACATCTGTTCCGGACTGAGATCTCCGGCAACATCCGCCTTGACTCCGCCCTTCTTCGCATCAGCAGCTTTTGCATCCTCTTCAGCACGTTCCTTCTGGCTTCCCGCAAATCTATCGCGAAAGGCATTGATTGCGTCATCCTCAAGCTTCTTAAACAGCAGGCTCGGCTTTTCAATCTTTCCAAGATCATCGCGCCGTCCCAGACTGTTCCATCCCATATCGGGATTACCTAAAAATTCTGCAATCCTATCAGATGTATCAGGCAGATATGGTGCGATAAGGATTGCAAGATCCCGTACCAGGTATACAAGCTCGTGAAGCAGCACACCTGCCGCTTCCTTATCTTCTTTTATAATTTTCCAGGGCTCTCCGGCCTGAAAGGCCTTATTACCCATGTCGGCAAGCTCAAAAGTCTTTCTTATTCCATCGCGAAGATCGGCCCATTCAAGATGCTCCGTAACCTCCGCGATCTTTGCTTTGACGGCGTCGTTAAACTCACTTGTTTCGGGAGCAGCCGGAACCATTCCGTCAAACTGCTTATTAAGAAAGGTCAGCGTACGGTTTACAAGGTTGCCGAGGTTTCCGATAAGCTCGGAATTAACCTTCTCCTGAGAATCCTTCCAGGTAAACTGAACGTCCGCTTTTTCGGGACGGTTGTAGTAAATATAGAATCTCCATACATCGGCAGGAATTCCAGTATCACGCGCATCGGTTCCAAAAACACCTATCCCCTTGCTTTTTGAGAACTTGCCGTTCTCGTAGTTAAGATACTCCGAAGACGACATATGATAAAGCTTGGTCCAGTTCTCACCCGAACCCAGGAGACTGGAAGGGAAAATAACCGTATGAAAAGGTATGTTGTCTTTACCTATAAACTGGAATAGATCAACCTCTTCGGGGTTCATCCACCAATCTTTCCACTTGTCGGTATGGGTTGCTGTAATTGAGACATAACCAATGGGCGCATCAAACCATACATAGAAAACCTTGTCTTCGTAGCCCTCTTTCGGGACAGGGATTCCCCATTTAAGGTCACGGGTAATACAGCGTTCATGAAGCCCGTCACGAATCCAGCTCTTTGTCATCTGAATGGCATTGTTAGCCCATCGGCCGCGTACCGAGGTCTCATTCATCCACTCTTCCAGCAGCGGGAGGATTCCCGGAAGATCAATGTAAAGGTGATCAGTCTGCTTCTCATGCGGTGTATTGCCGCAGGTGCTGCAGCGGGGTGTCTCAAGATCAGCCGGATCAAGTAGCTTGCCGCAATTTTCACACTGGTCACCCCTGGCTTCCTCATACCCGCAGTGGGGACAGGTTCCAAGCACGTACCGATCGGCAAGAAAGCGGTCACAGCTGTCGCAAAACAGCTGGGTATCGGTTTTCTCCTTTATATAGCCTGCATCATCAAGGGTCTTGAAAATGTGCTGAACAATCTCGGTCTGCTCAGGGGTAGATGTCCGGCCCCACTTATCGAATGCGATATTAAACCATTCATATATTTCGGTATGAATTGCGTGGTAGTGATCACAAAGTTCACGCGGGGTAACACCCTCTTCAATAGCCTTTGTCTCTGTAGCTGTACCATACTCATCGGTTCCGCAAACATACATCGTTTCATAGCCTTTAAGACGGCAGAAGCGTGCGAAAACATCGGCGGACAGAACCTGAATAAGGTTGCCGAGGTGCGGAATATTATTAACATAGGGTAATGCGGAAGTTACTAATCTCTTTCTCATGAGCGCATTTTAGCTTTTTAACGGGGCTTAAGTCAACGAGATTAAAAAAGCCCTCCGCCGGATTACGGCAGGAGGACTTGATTGATCTTTAATAAAACTCAGTATGCAAGTTCCTGTCGATAAAGAGTCTTCATTTTCTCTTCGCCGTGCTTTGAATCATAAACAGTCCATTCTTCACTTGTAAGTCTGGCCTGACTGTCGAACTCTCGCTCAACATTAAAATTCATAACAAGGCCGCTTCTAAATACCTCAATAACCTCAACTCCATCGTGGATCAGCTTGTCTGCCTTTACATCCCATTTAAAATTGAAGGTGGTTTCTTCAGATATCATTCTGTTTATACCGAAAAGACCGGTTGAAATCGAACTGCTTGGAATGCCGAGGCCTTCGTCCAGTTTGGCATTTGAAAAATAGAAACGCTGCAGGAGTATGTTGTCATAGCCGGTGGTAAGAACACTGTCGCTGTCAAATCCGTAATAATAATCGAAAGATTCTTCAGAAACAATATATTTACCGTCAACCCTGAAAGGCATATCAAAGTTCTCAATATCCATTGTCCAACGGTCCTGCATAGGCTGAAGCATCATGATATTAAATAGTTTTCTGTAGTAAACAGGCACTGAAGTATACTCAGGAATTCTTCCTTCGTGATCAACGGGCAGCAGATCATACTCAACTTCCATGTACACCACACCATTTACCGCGGCTGATTCGGGAAGTACAACACCGCCTATCTTCTGATATGTCATTACGAACTCATCAAAACCGAGCGTGCCCTGATGATACTGTGTCTGGGTATGTTTGATGATATTCCCATCTTCGTCGTAGACAAACTCATCATCAAAAGTCTGTACAAGCTCGTCACTCTTGTAGTCAGTCTTTTTAGTCTGTTTCACAGACTTCGCACCTTCGCTGTAGAACCCGACATAGCTGGGCCTCGCCATGTAATCGATACTGCTACAACCGGTCGTAATAAGAGCAACAGCCGCAACAATAATAATGAATATTGTTTTCTTATTCATTTTTATCTCCTTTCCCCTGTGATCAGGGTTAATTACCATAGTTTAAATTTCCCCTCAAGCTCAATCTCAACACGCTGTTCGGGATCCTCAGTGACCTCATAAAACTCAAGTTTTTCTTTATACCCCGGCGCTGTAAGCAGAATTCTCAGAATACTCCCCGACGGATATTGTACAGTGGCCGAGTCAGCATCAAGTTCTCTGTTATTCACCGAAATCCTCGCTTTTGAAGGAATAGCTATAATCTCAATTACTGGATTATCATCGATCTCCTTCACAAGTGCAAAATCAGCTTTTTCCGACTGGCCCTTCCACGGACCGATTTCAGTCTCAAAAACCTCATATTCTTCCTTCTCAATCCGCAGTTTATATTCTCTGTTGAAGAGCTCAAGCTCAAGAGGGGTTTTGCCCTTATAAGCACCGTCAACAAACACCCATGCCCCATCCGGGCTGCTGTTAAGAGATACATCTATCTGTTCGCTATCACTCTCCATAAGCGCACTGAGATTGGATACAGGGATAGCCAGATTGAAGTTAAACCCGTGAATAACTGCTGTGATAACTCCTATTACCCGTCCTTTCGTATCAAGGACTGGTCCGCCTGAGTTTCCGGGAGCAACTACCGCACTTAAATCGAGCATACGGCCAATGCCCTCAATATCCTGATAAGCCTGCAGGTAGCCAGGGGTAGTTTTAAAATTCCTGCCAAGCGGATAGCCTATTACGATTATTTCTTCCATCAATCCCGCGCCCTGACCATCCGACAGTTCAAGAACCGCCGGAGCATCACCTTCAAGTTTCAGAAAACAAAGATCCTGTTCACGGTTGATCATTTCTATCATCAGTGGAATTGATTCTTCCGAATCATTCGGATAAAGGAACTCAGCGCTAAGTGTTGCCGTATCGGAATGCTCAGCCTCGGCAACAACATGTGCATTGGATACCATTCGCTGCTTTCCTTCAGCATTTTCCACCATAAACCCGGTTCCCTGACTTATTACGGCACCCTTACCGTCAGTTACTGTTATTTTTGCAACAGCTGGTCCGAATTCCCTGACTATGGAAGCCCAGTCGGCGGCATAGATTGAGTTTGTTATGGATGCAAAAACCAGAAGAAAAAATATTGTTGTTTTTCTCATATATAACTCTGAAGCATATAAATAAAGAATAGATGATTTTTAAATAAATTTATCTGCTCTATTCATTGTTATATTATTCAATCTAATATGTCAACACTGAAAAAATACATGAATAAATTTATTAATAAACTGTATTATTTATATGAGGTTACTATGCGTCATTTTTTTTATTGGGATCTGAAAAGTGATTGTTCCCCCCTGTTGCAAAGATGAAATCAGGCAGCAAGGGT
>JAQQAL010000023.1 GCA_028532855.1 Candidatus Thalassospirochaeta sargassi | reverse complement strand
TGATAATAAACGGGGTAAATATGACCGGACGCGAACGATTACTAACTGTATTAAACGGGAAAAGAGCTGATAAGGTTCCTGTGACTCTTTTTATCCAGGGGCAGGGACATTTTATAACTCAGATAAACCCGGAGACAGACCAATGGGATTTTATTGCTATTCAGAAAAATGTGATTGATTATCAAAAAATCCTTGGAGTGGATGTGCATGCCCGTATGCTCTTTTTTAATCCCCATAAACCGGTATTTGCTCATCTCGGTCATATGAATGTTGATGTTGAGACTGAAAACTGGAAGGTTAAAACAACAGAGGCGCAGAACGGTGATACAAAGCTTTACAAACACGAGATAACTACACCTGAAGGAATACTGAACCAGACCTTCTCTATCAATGAGCTGCGTCCCGGTACATTTATGTATGCGTGTACTGAAAAACCTATCAACAACATGGATGACTTAAGAATTGCCATGAAATATGAGCCGCCCCTTTCTGAAGAAGTGAGAGAGGAAATGAAGAAGAATGTTCAGAAAGTGAAGGCTGAAGTTGGTGAATCAGGCATTCTCTCTGCATGGACAAACGGTGGACTATTCAATAATATTTCAGGTTTCATAGAGCATACAATGGTTTACTCGGTCTTTCTAACCGACCCTGACTTCTACAAAGAGATGATGGCTTTCGCGAAAACCAGGGTGTTTGATTTTACCCAGGCTGTTATTGACAGTGGAGTAGATGCTCTATGTGTCGGCGGCAATGTCGCTGGCGGGTTCCTTGGAGAAAAGTTCTTTGATGAATACATCCGTGAATATGAGACAGGGTATATTGATTTTATTCAAAGTCAGGGAAAACCTGTCATTTATCATAACTGTGGTGAGGCGATGGCACTTGTTGAACCTTATAAAAAGATGGGAATTAAAAACATTGAACCCTTCAGCCCGTATCCGCTTGGTGATGGTGATCTTGATGCTCTTGCAGGAATGGTAAGTGACGAATTTACTGTTACCGGCGGCGTGGATCAGGTTAATGTAATACAAAAAGGAACGGTGGAAGACGTTGAACGCTTGACTCTCGAAACCCTGAATAAAGGGAAAAAATTCGATCGTTACATTCTGCAGTCTGCAGATTTTCTTGAATACGGAACACCTATTGAAAACGTTGAGGCCTTTGCCCGAATCGGTCTTGCTAACGCGGAGTATTAATAAAAATGAATGCTGAACCAGTTAGCTCCCCGGGAAATATCCTCGGTGAGGGGCCGTTTTCTTTCTCGAATAAAAGGCTTTTCTGGTTTGATATATTCGGCAGCAGTGTCTACTCTCATGATATAGCTGAGAACAGAACACGGGAAACCGGGCTTGATGAGTTTATATGCTGCGCCGGACCTACCGTGCTTAATGAAATTATTGCTGCAGGTTCAAACGGTGTTGCTGTTTATAATGAGCAGTTCAAACCGGAAAAGATTCTTTTCGAACCGCCGTTCAATACTGATGAGTTACGTTTTAACGACGGTAAAACAGGACCGGACGGGGCTTTCTGGGTGGGTGTCATGTCTCATGGTGGAGATCAGAAAACGGGCATGCTGCTTAGGATTACCGACAGAATTGAATGTGTAATTGACCATATGCTGATTCCTAACGGACTCGGATGGAGTCCGGACGAGAAAACAATGTATGTAACTGATACAGGTAAGGGAATAATAATGCAGTGGAGTTTTAATAAAGACTGTGGCCGGATTACATCCGAACGGCTCTTCGTTGATTCTGCCCTTATGGATGGAGTTCCAGATGGACTATCTGTTGATTCAGTCGGTAATGTATGGAGTGTATTCTGGGGCAGCAGCAGGGTAAATGGCTTTCGGCCATCCGGGGAAAAGTTTGCAGAAATCCGGGTCGATGCTGAAAACCCTACTTCATGCTGTTTTGCCGGGATAGATTATTCAACATTATATATCACTTCGGCAACACATAGCGTAGATGAACCGCGGGTTCATGATGGAGCGCTTTTCAAAGCTGCCACTGGAACAGTTGGAAAGCCTCCATATAAATTTAAATTCTGACAGAGGTAGCGCTGATGAGAAAGAAAGCTTTAATAACCGGTTCCGGCCGTGGGATAGGTAGAGCTGCGGCAATTGAGCTGGCACGTCGTGGTTATGATATTGGAATTAATTACAGTAGAAGTGAGAAAGCTGCGCAGGAAGTAAGCAAACTGGTTGAAGCTGAAGGCGCCCAACCCCTTGTAATCAAGGCTGATGTTGGAAAAGTTTCCGATATAAAACGGATGTTCTCTGAGTTTGTAGAACGCTTTGGGCAAATAGATCTGCTAATTAATAATGCTGGTATAAGCAAGTTCAAGCCTTTTATAAAGGTTGATGAAGCACTGTGGGATGAGGTCACAGCAATAGACTGGAAAGGTACCTACTTTTGTGCCCAGCGTGCTGCTCAGCTGATGATTGAAAAGGAAGTACGGGGTGTGATTCTTAATATGTCGTCCAATCAAAAGGACGGATGCTGGCCGACTTCCAGCATCTACGGTCCTACAAAAGCAGCAGTAGCAAAGTTCACCAAGCATATTGCAATGGAGCTGGCTCCTTACGGAATAAGAGCGGCAGCAATTTCTCCGGGGTATACCGATGTCGGATGGCCTGAGGACAACCCCGTGCATGAGGCGAAGGATAAAATACCGCTTAAACGGTTTGCAACGCCTGAAGAAATTGCCCGGGTTATTGCAACCCTTGTTTCAGATGATTTTGCATACATGACAGGAAGCTGCCTGGATATTGACGGCGGGGCATTGCTGCCTATTATAACTGAAAATGATTTGAATACCGACTGGTCGTCGGTTGAAGCGACAAAGGATTTAGCCGAATGAGAATTACAAATCTTGAAATATTTCACGTAAAGCCCCGTTGGAGTTTTCTAAAAATAAGCACAGACGAAGGTATTGCTGGCTGGGGCGAGCCTATTCTTGAAGGTCGAGCCCGTACTGTTGAAACTGCTGTAATGGAGCATAAAGACTTCCTTGTCGGTCAGGATCCGCTTCGGACCGAATACTTGTGGCAGTCGATGTACCGCAACACATTTTACCGCGGCGGCGTCATAATGATGAGCGCATTAAGCGGGATAGAACAGGCGCTGCTGGATATCAAGGGCAAGCACTATGGGCTGCCCGTCTACGAGATGCTCGGCGGTGTCTACCGTGATAAAATCCGTATATACGGTCACTGTTGGGGCGCCACAACCGAAAAGATCATCACACGGGCACTCGAACGCCGTGAGCGCGGATTTACGGCCATAAAAATACTCGTCGAGCCGTTTACCGAGAACCGCAGCGTTAAAAAATACATCGAATCGCAGATTGTACGCTTTAAGCAGATTCGTGAGGCCGTCGGTGATGAAATGGATATAGCAATCGACTTTCACGGCAGGCTGACGCCGGATTTGGCAGTGCAGGTAATCCGCGGTATTGAGCCCTATTACCCGCTGTTTGTTGAAGAAGCATGTCTGCCTGAAAATACAGATGCTATGGCGCGGATAAAAGCATCCGTCGGTACCTCAATCGCAACCGGCGAACGCCTCGCCGGCCGGGGAGCCTTCCGTCCTCTGTTTGAATCCGGCACGGTAGATGTCGTTCAGCCCGACCTCTGCCATGCCGGAGGTATTACCGAGGTGCGGCGAATAGCAGCAATGGCTGAGACCTATTACTGCAAAATAGCGCCTCATAACCCTCTGGGCCCAATCTCGCTTGCCGCAAATATTCAGCTCGGCGCCTGCACCCCGAACTTCCTTATTGCCGAGCACTTCGGCATGAAAGAGGAATGGGATCTGGGTGCAGGCTATCTTGCCGAACCCTTCAAGGTTGAAGACGGCTATATTCACATCAAAAGTGAACCCGGCCTGGGTATTGATGTCAATGAGGAGGTGGTTGCAGAGCGTGCCTACGACGGCAGCTGGGACTCGCCGCGTCTGTATGCTGAGGACGACGGGACCATTATAGACTGGTAGACTGGCTATACCGTCAGGTATAGCCTGTCTGTCGAGCGTCTGGGATGTCAAATGCTGATTTCATCAGTTACCCTATCTCTCCGGATATCCTTTTTGAAATCAGCTGCACATCTTCGATTATCGACTTCTTCAGACTGTCGGTCGCACGTACCGATGGCAGCGAAACACTGAAGGCTGCAATTACACTACCGTCGCTGTCGATAACCGGGGCTGCAACGCAGTAGACTCCGTCTTCGTGTTCCTCACGGTCTTCGGCAAAACCACGCTTTTTTATATCATCAATCTCATTGAGAAGTTCAGGTGCCCCGGGCAGGGTATGCTCGGTATATTTAACAAATCTTACTGTTCTAAGATATTCACGAAGCTGTGCGTCGCTCATGCCGGACAGAAGCACCTTGCCTATGCCTGTACAGTACAGCGGAGCATGACTGCCTGTTTTTGAACTCATAACTACGCGCAGATTTCGGGTCGATTCCCTCTTGTCAAGATAGACTAGCTCATCATTATCCAGGACAGCAAGGTGGATTGTTTCATGCACTCGTGAATGGAGCTCATCTATGTGGGGCTGGGCAATCTCTTTTATATCCTTTGTTTCTCTTACTGATGATGCAAGCGTCAGAATCTTAGGTGAAAGCGAATACAGTCCGTTGGTATCATTTTTGCGGAGATATCCAAGCTGTATCAAAGTCCCAAGCAGTCTGTAGGCGGTGCTGCGGTGAATCTTTGTTTTATCGATTATTTGAGCCGCTGTCAGGCTTTGTTTGCCAAGAAGTTCCAGTAATCCCAGGGCTTTAGCAACTGTTTGAGCTGTATCCATAGGCACATTATACCATATGAGGGACTGCTTCACAATAGATGTGCTAAATAATGGGATTAAAGTCTCAATAAATTGACATGTGTTGCAAATAGTGGTAATATGGTCTAATAAGAAACCACAATACAGCTGTACAGGAGTTAGGTTATGGAAAGAATGATTCCGGAAGGACTGGAAAAAAAGATAGAGAAAGCGGGTATAATCGCTGTTCTGGTGATTAATGATGCGGGAAAAGCCGTTCCACTTGCAAAGACCCTGCTGAATAGCGGCATAAGTGCTATGGAGTTGACTCTTCGTACTGATGCTGCAATTGATTCGATGAAGCATATTATTGAGGAAGTTCCCGGTATGACAGCCGGAGCCGGAACAGTTTTATCACCAGGGCAGATAACTGAGGTTAAGGCAGCCGGTGTTGAGTTTGCAGTTGCTCCCGGGCTTAACCGGAACGTTATGAATGCTGCAGCCGATGCGGGAGTCCCTTTTGCCCCTGGAATCTGTGTTCCCTCTGAGATTGAATGCGGAGTAGAAGCTGGATGTAGAATCCTCAAGTATTTTCATGCTGAGGGGATGGGCGGGGTTAAATACCTTAAAGGCATTAACTCTCCTTACGGGTTCCTTGGGCTTCGTTACATTCCGCTGGGCGGACTGAATATAGATAACATGCGCTCCTATCTTGAAGCTCCTGAAGTAATTGCCCTCGGCGGAAGCTGGATAGCTCCGGCGAAACTAATAAATTCCGGCGACTGGGATGCAATTGCGCGCAATGCCGATGCGGCAGTAAAGATTTTGAGAGAGGTCAGGGGATAATGGGAGACAATATCGTAGTAACTTTTGGTGAAATTATGGGGCGCCTTGCACCTGAGGGGTTTATGAGATTCAGACAGGGGATGCCGGGTCATCTTCAAATATCTTTCTCCGGTGCTGAGGCAAATGTGGCTGTATCAAATCAGGTTATGGGGAGACATTCTCGTTTTGTGTCTGCTCTGCCTGATAATGCTATGGGACAGGCCTGTCTTGATACGGTCAGAAAGTTCGGGGTTGATACATCATTTATTCATTCTGCTCCTGGAAGACTTGGTTTGTATTTTGTTGAGACCGGGGCAAATCAGAGGCCAAGTTCGGTTATCTATGATCGCGAGCATTCAGTGATATCAGAAACTCCGGCAGATGCTTATAACTGGAAAGGGGCTTTTTCCGGCGCAGACTGGTTTCATATAAGCGGTATAACACCTGCTATTTCGAAAACAGCCGCAGAAGCCTCCCTATCCGCAGTCAAAGAAGCTAAGAATGCAGGCTTGTCAGTCTCCTGCGATCTAAATTTCAGAAAGAAACTCTGGAAGTGGGAAGATGGAACTGCACCCCGGGATCTGGCCGAGAAGACTATGCGAAAAATCCTGCCTTATGTTGATGTTGTTATCGGTAATGAAGAGGATGCCTGGGATGTTCTTCAGATTAAAGCAGGCGACACTGATGTCCATTCCGGTAAACTCGAAATAGCCCGGTATCCCGATGTTGCAAAGAAAATAATTGCACAGTTTCCGAATGTAACCAGAGTTGCTATCACCCTGCGTGAGAGTCTGTCTGCTACTCACAATAACTGGGGTGCAATGCTCTATGACTCTTCAACTGATAAAGCATTTTTTGCACCGATGAGTGATGATGGGTATCAGCCATTTGAAATTAAAAACATTGTCGACAGAGTTGGCGGCGGTGATGCATTCTCAGCAGGTCTCTGCTATGCACTTACCGATGATGAACTCTCCGGCAACTTACAGGATGCACTGAGCTATGCAGTAGCAGCTTCTTGTTTGTGCCATTCGATTCAGAACGATTTTAACTACTCAAGCCGGGATGAGGTTATGTCACTCATGAAGGGTAATTCCTCTGGCCGGGTTAAAAGATAATCTTTTTTATGAATTGAAAAGATCCTCATGATTTTTTCATTCAACCTCCTTTTTCAGCCTGTAGGATTAACCCAAGCCTGCAGGCTGTTTTTCTTACATTAAGATTCAATAATCTGAATTGCTTTTATTTCGGATAGATGGCATTATTAATAAAAGGTTAATTGTGGAGGTATTGATGATCGGGAAATTACCGGTAAAACGTGATATAAAAAATAAAATCAGATCTCTTAATGAGGCTTTCAACGGCGGAGTTGAATTCCTGTGGCTGGGACAATCAGGTTTTATCATGACAAACGGGAATATCCGGATTTTAATAGATGCGTATCTGTCCAATTATCTTGAGGCCAACCATGGTGATCTGCCCTATGAGCACACCAGGATGATTCCGCCTCCTGTAGATGAGAATATTCTCCACGGGATTGATTATGTGCTGATTTCGCATGGCCATGAAGATCATCTTGATCCAGATCTTATCAGGAAACTTACAGCGATTAATCCCTCGGTAATCTATCTTGTGCCTCCCGGCTGCAGGGCTCTGCTGTTGAAACTCGGTGCAAAGGCTGAGATGGTCAGAAATCTCAGCTACGGCAGGGACATAAATATCGAAGATGGATTTTCAATTAATGCCTGTCCGGCTGCCCATCCGGAACCTGTATTTAATACTGACAAGGTCTGGGCTTTATCATACAAGCTTTCCTTCGGGCAGAAATCTATATTCTTCGCCGGAGATACTACGGTTTATCCGGGATTGATCGATTGGCTCATCTCCAAACAGCCCTTCGATCTGTTGATTCTGCCTGTAAACGGCCGTGATCCTGAAATGGAAAAAAACGGGATTGTGGGTAATATGAACCTGGAAGAAGGTATGATTCTATCGGTTATGCTTGATGTCCCGATGCTGGGGACTCATTTCGGGATGTTTGCATTCAATACGGTCGATTCACACGAGCTCTTTCACCAGATTCAGAATTTCGGATTGAGCGACAAGGTTGAACTCACAGAATTAAATAAGGTTTATTCATTATGAAAATTACTGGTTACAAATTATACAAGGTAGAGCCCAGGTGGCTGTTTTTAAAGATTGAAACAGATGAAGGTCTGGAGGGTTGGGGAGAGCCGGTGATTGAGGGCCGTGCTGATACGGTTGCAGCCGCGGTCAAAGAAATGATGGCTGCTATCCAGGGGCTTGATCCAGCCAACATTGAAGACATCTGGCAGATGTTGTATAGAGGAGCATTCTACCGAGGCGGTCCCGTTCTCAGTTCTGCAATTGCAGGGATTGATCAGGCCCTCTGGGATATTAAGGGCAAAGCTGTTAATCGTCCTGTCTGGGAGCTGCTCGGGGGGGCGGTCCGTGATCGTATGAAGGTGTACTGCTGGATAGGCGGCGACCGCCCTTCGAACGTTGCCGATGAGGCTGAGGCAAAAATCACACAGGGATACACTGCGGTCAAGATGAACGGTACAGAAAACATGCTGTATCTTGACAGCCACAAGGGTATTGATGAGTGCAGTGAACGCGTTGCCGCAATTCGTTCACGCCTCGGGGACAAAATTGAGATAGCGGTTGATTTTCACGGACGCGTGCACAAGCCTATGGTAAAACCCTTAATGCGCGAGCTGGAACAATACCGCCTGATGTTCATAGAAGAGCCAGTGCTCTGTGAAAATGCGGAGGTTTTCTCGCATCTGCGCGATTTTACCTCAACACCTATAGCTACCGGAGAACGGCTTTACAGTCGATGGGATTTCAAACCCATCTTCGAGGCCGGTGGTGTGGACATCATCCAGCCGGACCTGTCGCATGCCTGCGGCATTTCCGAGGTGCGGCGCATTGCAGCAATGGCTGAAGCCTATGATATTGCCCTTGCACCCCACTGTCCATTAGGTCCGATAGCCCTTGCTGCCTGCCTGCAGGTTGATTTCAACACAATCAATGCCTCTATTCAGGAGCAGAGTCTGGGCATCCATTATAATGAAGGTTCCGATCTGCTCGACTATCTGAAGGATCCTTCTGTCTTCGAGTACCGGGAAGGTCATGTTGAAAGGCTGAACGGCCCCGGCCTGGGAATTGAGATCAATGAAGAGAAGGTTATAGAGATGGCGGCAAAAGGACATGACTGGCATAACCCGGTTTGGCGGAACAGTGACGGCTCAGTTGCTGAGTGGTAGAGAATTATTATTTATCCTGGCCATGCCGACGGCTGCTATCATGCCGTCTCCCTCGCATTTGAAAGGCTGAAATATGCCCGGCACTCCGATTAGAAATCTGATGGGTTGGGGCAGGTACGGACTTAACTTTTCCCTGGGTATATGAAGAAAGGTTATAGTTACATGTAAAATCAGTAAATCCCGTACTCCCTTACAGTTTCCCACATCGCTAAAATGTTTTCAGCGGGTACATCGGCCTGAATGGCATGAATAGGTGCAAATACGAAACCGCCGCCGGGCATAAAGAGCTCCAGCATACGCTTAACCTCTTCACTGACCTCATCCGCTGTTCCGCGGGGAAGAATGGTCTGGGTATCAACACCGCCACCCCAGAAGGTGAGGTCGGCTCCGAATTCGCGTTTCAGCATGACGGGGTCCATTTCTGCTGCTGTGTATTGAACGGGGTTGAGTATCTCTATCCCGCAGTCGATTAGGTCCGGGATAATTTTGCTGACACTGCCGCATGAATGCATCATCATCTTAACCTCAGGCTTTTTGCTCTTTATGAAGTCTACAAGTTTTTTCAGGCGGGGTTTGATATGCTGTTTGTACATATCTGGTGATATAAGCAGGTTAATCTGTGTTCCCATATCATCGAGTTCTTTTACTATATCGACTTTATCACCGAAGCGTGTAAGAACTTCATCCCAGAATTCAAGTTTCATTTCGAGGATTTTATCCATTAGATAGTCTGCTCTGGGCTCTGAAAGTGCCATTGCCATCAGATAGGTGTCGTAGCCCATCAGCTGGTTGCACGACTGAAATATACCGTTGCCGAAGCAATTATCATATACAACTGGATATTCATTAATATTAACATTTGCAAGCAGTGTATCAACATTTTCAAAAATTTTGTCATTTCGGGGATCTGGAAAATTATAGTTTTTTATATCATCAAGCTGCATATTCGACATCGGACTGTTGTGGATGTCATAATACAGTCCTCCATCAACAGGTTTTCGCCAGAGGATACCGAACTCATCAGTAAGCAGTTTGTATTCGCCGTCCTCAGACAGCCTCCCTTCACCGGAATATCTACGATTGGGAAACAGTCCCCTTACATCTGCACCTATGTGCTGCTGAACATCTTCATCGGGACGTACGAAGCCGGCAGTTTTCAACATTTCAACAGGTGAACCAGCAGTCTGAATATCCAGTGCTTTTATCAGCTTTTTATAGCCTTCTGCATGGATTGTTGTTTCCATGGTTGCGCCGAAGTCTATAGGAACCCTGTCAGGTTCCTGATGTGATATTGTCGCTAAAACCCGTTCTTTCGATGTCATTTAATCCCTCTTGCGATTGTATAAAGCTTGTGTATAATAATTACCACAGTATCAGGTAAAACAGAATATAATATCTTTGCGCATAGATACAAATTTTTTACATCAGGAGCCGGTATGTATAAATTATTTCTGATTGAAGATGAAGAGCTTATTCGTACACGCATAAGGGAAAATTTCGATTGGGAATTACATGGGTTTCAATTTTCAGGAGAGGCTCCTGATGGAGAAATAGCGCTGTCACTTATTGAGGAGATAAAACCTGATGTAGTTGTGACCGATATTAAAATGCCGTTTATGGACGGTCTTCAGTTGAGCAGGCTGCTAAAGAAGCAGATGCCATGGGTGAAGATTATTATTATCAGCGGTTTTAACGATTTTGAATACGCTAAAGAAGCAATCAGCCTGGGCGTAACTGAATATATTTTAAAACCTGTAAAGCCATCTGAGCTCTCTGAAACCCTCGATAAGGTAAGAACACTGCTTGATGATGAAAAGAAGAAAATAGCTGATCTGGAAAAGCATGAACAGACGGTTAAGGACAGTCTTTCCGTTCTGAAAGACCGTTTTCTTCTTGAAACAGTGATGTTTGGAAAGACCCCGGCGGAGATAATTGAAAAAGCATATGCTTTTGAGATGGATCTGAGAGCCAGATTCTATGCGGTCATTGTTGTCCGGTTTGAAGGAGACGGGAAGGATTCGGGTAAGGAGTATCTTGAAACCCTTAAAATTGACGCATTGATTAAACGGCTTCTATCCGACAGCAGAAATGTTCTCTCCTGCCTGAATAATGTTAATGAAACTATATTAATTGTTCTTGATGATGATAAGGGAGAAATTGAAACGATCTGTCAGAATCTTGCCGAGGAAATTACCTCTCAGAGTAAAGCGTTGATTTCAGGGACAGTGACGGCAGGTATAGGACAAACATACGACCGGCTAAGTGATCTCAAAGCTTCGTATGAGGGAGCGGTGAAGGCCCTTGAGTATAATTTTATTTTTCAGGGTCGTGATGTTGTAACAGAGGATGATATTTCACATCTCAGTACTGTAGACAGCGGATTGAAAGGGATTAATGCGGCCAGACTTGGAGAGTTTCTGAAATTTGCCAGGGTTGAGGGTATAGACGCCTTTCTTGATAATTATCTTATCCCGCTGAAAAAAACTGATCTTTCAAAGGGTGTATTTATAAGATATACATATCTGAATACTTTGCTTGCTGCGGGAAGATTTATAGAAGATCTTTCCGGAAATGCTGAAGAAATACTTCCCGAGATAAATGAAATGGGCAGGGATGTCACTGAGCTATATGATTTCGAATCACTGAAAAGCAGGCTGCATGTTGTTTTAAAGACGGCAATTGAGTTTCGTTCCAGTCGCAACTTCAGCAAATATCAGATGCAGGTAGGCCAGGCGAAAGAATATATTAACCAGAATTACAGTAACCCGTCGCTCTCTCTTGCAGATGCTGCATCAGTCGCCAATTTTAGCGAATGCAGGTTCAGTACAATTTTCAAACAGGAATCAGGTTATAAATTCACGGAATACCTCACCAAAGTCAGACTCTCTAAAGCCTCTGAGCTGTTGAAAACAACGAATAAACAGACATCTGAAATCGCTCTTGAGGTTGGATATAATGATTCACATTACTTCAGTTATATCTTTAAAAAGGTTAACGGAATTACACCCACCCAGTTCAGGGACGGTATAGGCTGACTCCGTCAGTAATTATCCGGGTAATAAGAATTCACATTTTCATTAACAATCAGTCTGGTGTCCGTTGTCTCAGTTGTTTTCAGGTTGATGCCTTTAGACGCCTCATCCAGCCGCTCAACTATCAGTTTGCCCCATCGATACTGTTCCTGGGTAATTGTAGCGGTAACGACATTATCGCGAATACCTTTTATTGTTTCAGGCATATCCTCGGATACTATCAGATGCTGACTGAGGCCTCTGGCTTTCCATACAACAACAGCGGAAGGTCCGGCCTGTGCGTCAAGCCCAATCAGGGCGTCGAAGTCAGGGTGCTCATCAATCATGTCTTCAATACTTGCTATAGTCTGATCATGATTGCCGTAGCCGCTTTTGACGGCGAGAATTTCAATTCCCGGGTAACCGTCAAGGTGCGTCCTGACACCTTCCAGTCTCTGGTTGAGATTCAGTTGTGTCGGTACTCCCTGACTGATAATGATCTTACCCTTTCCATTCAGAAATTTGGCAGTGATTTCACCGAGATGCATACCCTGTTTGAAGTTATCGGTACTTATGAACGAGAGTCTTCTACTCTCCGGGGCGTCGGTATCAAAGCATATTACATTGATTCCTGAGTCAACAGCCTTATCTATTACAGGATTAAGAGCGACGGGGTCGAATGGGCCTATCCCTATACCGTCGACGCTCTTTTCGATGAGCTGTTCCATCATCTGGATCTGTTCTTCAACGCTGTAATGATGAGGCCCTACAAGAATGAGATTTACTCCTATATTATCAGCCATTTCTTTGGCTCCGCGATTTGTTTCAGCAAAAAACGGATGAAGAAGAGGGAATACTATTGCAAATGTTCTCTTATTATTTTCGAACTGTGTGTTTTTTATTAATGATTTCGATTCAGCTTCTGCAGACGATTTTACCTGGCGGGAGTCAGAGGCGGAACATGCTGAAAAAAGCGTAAGAATTAGAAAAATAACTGCAGTACTCTTGGATAACGGGGTTTTGCCGATCATCGAAATTATTATACTCCGGCCTGTAAAATTGTCAAATCATTTGTTTTTACAAAAAATATTAACCCATCTGAAAAAAGTTTCTATTTTGTTCCAGAAGAAACGGCCTTATAGTTATTCATGTTGAAATAAAGAGGGATAATAAAAATACTTCCTTGTATTTATATTATTTTGAAGTTTGAAAATCAAACTTGATTTCTGTCAACCGTCGACCATTGCGGGTAATTTAGAGGAGTGAATAATGACCAGAAAAGAGAATCTGCTTGCAGCTATACATAGGACAGGTCCGGAATGGGTTCCTAACGGAATGGAAAATACAATAAGACTATATCCTCCCATTCTGGAACGCCCGCTATCAGCTGGGAAGGATGCTTTCGGCTGTATTTGGGATCTGACAGAGGGTGCTGTAGGCGGAACCTATTCTCGTGAGGGTGATCATATTTTACATGACCTAAAGGACTGGAAAAATGTAGTTAAATTCCCCGATGTAGAGATGTTCGACTGGGAATATGTTCAAAATCAGGTTGGGAATCTTAATCGCGATGAATTCCTTTTTGAAGGTTTTGTTGAAATGGGCCTATTCGAGCGCTCCTACCTTCTCCTCGGAATGGAGAATGCATTAATCAACTATATGCTTGAGCCGGAACTTATGTTTGAACTGGTAAGTGCCATTGCCGACTACAAGATAAAGTTTATTCAGAAATTTGATGATATGATTGATCTTGACATGGTCTGGTTCGGCGACGACTGGGGCTCCCAGCATAATCTACTTATTCCGCCGGATAAATGGCGCGAGATAATTAAACCTAATCTTAAACGCGTTTATGACTGCATGAAAGAAAGGGGCATTATTATTAACCAGCACTCCTGCGGTAAGATTGAAGATGTTTTCGGCGATGTAGTTGAGTTGGGAGCGGATATGTGGAATATGTGTCAGCCCTGCAACAACCTTAAAAAGATGAAGAATGAATACGGCGACAGGATAAGTTTTCACGGTGGAATTGACAGTCAGTTTGTTCTTAATGCTCCTGATGCATCCGTAGAGGGTATTATCGAAGAGGTTAAGCTGAGAATAACTGAAATGGCACCTGGCGGTGGATATATTGCCGGTCCAAGCCATACCATACCGAGTCACAAGCCTGAACTGCTTGAAGCCTTTTATGGAGCTATAGATGAATACGGGGGCAGCGCGTACAAGAAATAGTTGTACCGATGCGTATATTAGGTATATGCTGTGTTCATGCTGAAGGGGCTTCCGTTTCTCGGTAATGAACGGATAAAGATTACTACTAAATTCACGGTTCTTTTCATCATAATCGGTATAATCCCGCTGGCATTCAGCGGGGTTATTTCATATACAATCTATCAGCGTGATATTCAGCGTCTTACAATCAATTCAGCCATCAGTAATGTAGAGTTTGTCCGAAGTGACATAGAAGCTCTGTTTGGTGGTGCGGAACGATTTCTCAGGATAGGCGAAACTCAATGGCCAATGCTTTTTTTTGAGGCGGCTGAAGACCGGTATAATTTTGCCAAAGAGCTCCTGAATGTCTATGATTATTATCGAACGAGTTATGATAATAATTCTCTGATACGTAATATCTATGTAATCGGTCTTAATGGCCGATGCCTAAGTGAACGCAGGGGAATATACTATAATCACAAGAGCTTTATAAACAGCAGCCGATATCTTTCTCGGATTCTTGAAAACGGAAGAGAGATAACTGTTATCCCCGAGCATATCCCGAATTATGATAAGCTTCCCTCGGATGAGATTGTTGTATCAATGGGGACCGTTTTATACAATAATATAACATTTGAACCCTATGGTGTTGTTGTACTTGATCTTGACCCGGCAAAAATAAAAGAACTCTATATGGATTACAGCTTTATCGATGTCGGACGTATTTCTCTATTATATTCCGATCTGCCTCCTGACAATCTCCCTTCGAAAATTTCTGTATACTGGGAGGATATTGAAGCAGAGATTACCCCGAATGTGAGTAACCGAATTATTTCGATAGATAATGAGCCTTATCTCTTCGTGAACAGTGATACTAAATTCATGGATCTGAATGTTCTCGGTCTGGTTTCTGTTAAGGAACTTTTTTCAGGTGTATATACGGTTCGGGCTTATACTATATTCAGCCTGTTGATATCCGCCGTTCTCATTGTCCTCGTTTATATTATTATATCTGTCGGATTGATGCGTCCCCTCGTCGAGATTCAGGGGGCAATGCATCAGGCTGCTGACGGGGATCTCGATGCGGTTATTCCCGGTGTCAGGGGCAATATGATTCCTGATCTTTATGCCAGCTTCGATAAAATGCTTAGAGACCTTAAAGAGTATGTTTTAAAGATTGATGAGGAACACCGAAAATACCTTGATGCAGAACTGCGGGTTCTTCAAGAACAGATAAATCCGCATTTCCTTTATAATACCCTGGATACAATCCTTTGGAGTGCTGTTTCAGGGGGAAATAATGAGATAGTTGAGCTTGTTTCGGAGATGTCAAAATTTTTCAGGCTGTCTTTGAGTAAGGGAGCCGACTATGTCACGATCAGGGATGAGATTAATTGTATTACCTCTTATCTGAATATACAGCAGATTAGGTATCATGAAATCCTTGAGTTTGAGATAATGGTTGAGGAAGATCTTCTTGATTACCGGGTTCTAAAACTCGCACTTCAGCCACTGGTTGAAAATGCTCTATACCATGGTATAAAAACAAAACGCGGCAAAGGAACCATCACAGTTATTGTTAAAAAGAGCAACGATCGTATTCTTTTTTCAGTACGGGACGATGGTGCCGGCATGAATGAAAAAAGACTGGCTGAGCTGAGAATGTATCTTGAAGATCCCGCTGAGCATATGGGCATTGAGAGTATCGGTGTAGGTCTGCTCAATGTACAGAACAGAATTATGATCAAGTATGATAAACTGGCACGATTGACAGTAGAAAGTATCGAAAATGAAGGAACAGCCGTATATTTCAGTCTGCCGTACGAATCAAGGTAAAAAAAATCAACTTTTCGGTAAAGAAAGTATAACTCGTGTCAAATGATGACATTAATACAATCATTTTTAGATTTATATTTTGTAAAATCATTAACTTACATGAAAAAATACTCCATTTACGGCAGTGAATTCCGCTCCCATAATAACATCACATCTTATACAGATTTTAGAGGTTGGAAATGGGAAAGGTTTCAAGGTGGTTGCGTGATAACAACATCATCGTCATCGTAGTAGTAACAACAATAATTTTTTACTTAATAAATCCAAGGTTTCTCAGTGGTGAGAACGTCGTAGCTATCTCCAGACAGATTGTTCCAATAGGTCTAATTGTCCTTGGACAGTTCTTCGTATTAGTGTCGGGAAACATAGACCTTTCAATGGGAATGTCCTCAGTATTCTTTGCAATCCTTCTTGGTGTTTTCTTCGGCATGCTCGGAGGAGTTGTAATTGGTATTATCGCAGTTTTTGTTGTATCGCTGATGCTTGGCGCAATAAATGGATATTTCATCGGAAAGGTGAAGGTTCCGGCTTTTATAGTTACGCTTGCAACGATGTTTATCGTTACCGGACTTTCCGGCCTGATTATTCCCCCCAGGCAGATGATATTTCTTCGCGGTGGGTTCTTCAAGTTTATCGGATCAGCAAAGCTGTTCGGAATGTATTACTCAACTTTGATTCTTCTTGTCCTATTTGTTATTGCCTGGTTTTTATACAACAAAACAAAATTTGGTGGTTATGTCATAGCTATCGGCGATAACGAAGAGAACGCTAAACTCGTAGGCATTAATGTAACAAAGATGAAGATGATCATTTTCATGATATCCGCGTTCTGCAGTGGCCTGGCAGGTATTATCCTTTCATCAAGAATGGGATTTGTTCAGCCGGGTCTAGACGGCGCAAGTATTATGATGGATGCGATTACTGCCATCATAATTGGAGGAACGCTTCTACAGGGTGGCAAGGGAACCGTCGGAGGTGTTTTCTGGGGACTGCTTTTCATCGGGATTATCAATAACAGTCTGAACCTTTTGAATGTCCAGGATGTCTGGCATCAGGTTTTTAAAGGAATAGTAATTATTGCTGCTCTTGTTCTTAACTGGGCAATCAGGAAACAGAGTGGTATAGAAGCGCACTAAAGTGGGCCGCCTACTAAAGAAATTAATATAGTGAATTAAACCATGTAAATGGTTGCGCCGCATAGCGGCAATAATAATTTGTGGAGGAACAAATGATTAAAACAAACAGGATTCTGATTGCACTTATTATGTGCATCGCAATCGTAACAGGAATGGCTTTTGCCAATGGTCAGCAGGAAGCTGCTATGGCAGCAGACGGTGACACCCTTGATATCGTTTTTATTAATGATGGTCACGTGGCCCCCTACCATGTAGCATGGCTCGGTGGTTTCGAAGACGCAATCAAGGCATACAATAAAGAGTTTGGTGGAATAACAGGACACTGGCTCAGCGCAGAAGGTTCTTTGGAAAAGATGATTCAGCAGGCTGAAGCAACTATAAATCAGGACCCCGATGTAATGTTTGTAAATGCTATCAATACCAAGGCTTTTGAGCCGCTCGTAAAGAAGGCGCAGGATCAGGGCATTATCTGGATTGCTGTTCACAGCCCCATGGAATCAGCTGATTACAGTTTTACTCTTGGCGACGTAACTAACGGTTACAACCAGGGTCTTGCACTCGGTGCTTATTATAACGGTGAAGCGAATGTAGCTATCATGCTCGGTCAGGCTGGTAACCCCTCAGGCGAAGCAAGACGTGAAGGTATTCTTAAGGGTCTCGCTGAGTATCCTGGTGTAAAAGTTATAGCTGAACAGCCGGCTGACTGGGACACAGTTAAAGCACAGTCAATTGCAGAAAACTGGTATACACAGTTTCCGGAACTTGATGCTATCTCAGGCGTCACTGACGCATATCTCTATCCTTCAATCGCAATTGCTGAGAATAGAGGAATTGAAGACGTAACCTTCTGGGGCTATGACGGCGATATTCCTATTCTTGAAGAAATGAAAGCCGGTAAGGTTGGATGTGATATCCTTCTTTCAGGAACACGTGAAGGCTGGGCATTCGTACAGACTGCTTACAAGGTTACTCACGGCATGAAAGTAGACAAGGTTATCGACTTCTACACACCGCCTGTAATGACAGAAGAAGTTTACGCAATGGTCAAAGCCAACGGTTTTCCTTCAGACATAGAAGTCTACATGGTAGATAAGGCTCTTGAAGTAGCAGAAAAGGGTTACCTTGAGTTCGGTCCCGATTCAGTAAAATAGAATTGATTTTTAAGAGACAGACGTGATTTCACGTCTGTCTCCACCTATAAGTATTATTAAGGACATGGTAATGGAATTGAGTAAAGCGGGCTTCAAAGGAAAGTTCCGGATTAGTGCAAGCAAAAATGTTAGGTATCTTTTTTTAATTGGGTTGATAATTGTTGTTTCAACATTTTTCACTTTTATTAATCCGAAATTTTTATCTCTGGTAAACATCGGAATACTGTTAAGAAGTATTTCCGTCCTGTTCTTACTCAGTATGGGAATGACCTTTGTAATCATCACCGGTGGAGTTGATTTGTCTGTCGGTTCAAATGTGGCTTTTGCCGGGGCGGTCGGGGTTCTGACCCTTCAGGCAACCGGCAACCCGGTTATTGCAGCAATTGTTACAATAGCCGCGGGCGCCGCAATTGGTTTCATAAACGGATATTTTGTCGGCAAACTGGATTTGAGCCCGTTTATGATAACATTGGCTACGATGGCTCTTGCTCGAGGATTATCGCTTGTTCTTTATAAGGCTGATGCTATCTCAGTTACCAATGAAGCTTTCCTTTGGCTTGGAAAGACAAGTGTAGGACCATTTCCGATAGTTATTGTTTTTGACATACTGGTGTTCCTCTTTATAAAAAGTCTGCTGAACCGTCACACTTTCGGCCGGGATGTTTTTGCGGTAGGTTCAAATCTTAAAGCTGCGCATCTGCTCGGTCGAAACGTCAATATGGTTTTAATAAAGGTTTACGTGCTTACCGGGGTTATGGCTGGAATCAGCTCGATTATCACAATAGGCCGTGTTTCTTCAGGACAGCCATGGGCAGGACTTAACCTTGAGTTTGATGCCATCACAGCAGTTGTTATGGGGGGAACGAGTATGGCCGGTGGAGAAGGAAGTCTGGTCGGTACAATAATAGGAGTTATTTTTTACGGAATTATCATCAATGGTCTAATTCTGACCGGTGCCAACCCTTATTTTCAGTCAGTGGCCAAGGGATTGATTCTGTTGATAGTTGTTGTTCTTGATCAGGTACAGAAGAACCGCTCAGCAGAATGATAAAATTGTACATCCATGTCCAATTTTATCTTGAATGCCTGCCCTCCATGGCAGGAGAACTATAGGAGTAAAAGAACTATGAGTGTTAATACTATAAAAATGGAGGGAATCTCCAAGAGCTTTTTCAGTACGCAGGCTTTAAAGAATGTTGATTTTGAATGCCGCAGCGGTGAGGTCCATGCCCTTGTAGGTCTGAACGGTGCGGGTAAATCAACATTGATCAATGTTCTCGGTGGCGTTCATATCAAGGATGAAGGAAACATCACACTCAATGGCGAGTCTGTAAATATTACTAACCCCATCGAAGCGAGAGAGCATGGTATAAGTATTATTCATCAGGAATACTCACTGATAAATGAGCTCAGCATAAGCAGAAATATTTTTCTTGGGCGAGAAATTCATAAGGGCAACAGCCCATTCCTCGATTATAAGGAAATGGACAGACAGGTTAATGAGCTGCTCGAAAAATTCGACCTCTGTCTGAGTCCGAACATGCTTGTAAACGAGCTCAATTCAGGTCAGAAGCAGTTTATTGAGATAATACGATCTCTTATGACTGATGCATGGCTGATAGTCATGGATGAACCTACATCCGCTCTTTCCGAAAAGGATAAGGAAAAGTTGTTTGAGTTTATCGAAAGGCTTCGAAATGAAAATATCGGAATAATTTATATCTCACACCATATGCCTGAAATTTTTGGTGTAGCTGATGAAGTAACAGTTATGAGAGATGGCCAGAGAATTGAGACCTTTGCTATCAAGGATACTACCGAGGCTGCTGTAGTAAAATCGATGATAGGTGAGGATCTTAAAGATTTTATCAAGCCTGAAAAGCACCATATTGGGGATGAGATCCTCAAAGTAAAAGACCTTAACCTTGGAGAGCAGGTTCGGGATGTGAACTTCTCAATTAGAAAAGGTGAAATTCTTGTATTGACCGGACTACGCGGTTCAGGAATTGAAGAAACAGCAAAAGCCATCTACGGACTTGAACCTGAAGCCTCCGGTGAAATTACCTACAAAGGCGAGGCCCTGCCGTTAAAAAAAGGGCCTAGATTCAAACTGAATAAGAGAATCGGTTTCGTGTCTGCAAACCGGGATAAGGATGGAATACTTCATCCCCAGTCGGTTAAAGACAATATCTCCCTACCGACAATTAAGAAATTGTCAAGATTCGGCTACATTGATCTTGCGCGTGAAATTAAGCTTTCGGAACAGGGTATAAAAGAGACCACCCTTAAAACAGAGTCATACAATACCCAGATTAAATTCCTCTCGGGCGGAAACAAGCAGAAAGCCGTTTTTGCCCGATGGCTTGATAATGATGTTGATTTTCTTATGCTGCTTGAACCGACAAGAGGAGTTGATGTTCATGCCAAAGCCGAGATTTACAGGGTTATTGAAGAGCTTTCGGAGAAAGGTCTGACGGTAATGATCGTCTCCTATGAAATTGATGAAGTTCTGATGTGCGCTGATCGTGTTCTGGTAATGTTCGATGGTAAGAATGTTCTTGAATGTGGTCAGGGTGAAATAGAAAAAGAGAAAATTCTCGCTGGAATAGCTGGTGTAGGTGTAGATAATGAACGGCCTGAGGGCTGTGAAGCCTAGTCTCTGTATTTGACGCAATGGATCTTTATTTATTTCTCCTGCGGGAAATAAATAAACTCCGAAAGATATGAATAAATTCTGAGACAGGATTTATTCATATCTTAAACCTACTTTTTGTTATTCCGGAGTCTGTTTTTGCCTGCTATACTGACGGAGTTATGGATAAAAAAAACCTGAAAGAGAGCTTGGAGAATACTGCTGATGAGTTTTCCAACATATCATTGTTCGACTATAAAAATTTTTATTACCCGCCCAGTGAAGATCCGCAAATACCTGTGCAGGTTGTTCATGGAAACTATAATAAATGCAAACCCGATTATTGTATCCAAAGGAAGGATTATCCCTATTCAGTTCTTGAATATATTATTTCAGGAGACGGATATTTTGAGGTGAATAATGAGCGATATGATATTAGGCCCGGCATGATATTCGGCTTCTCTCCAGGAGTTCCTCATTGTTACGGATGTTCTTTTGAGCACCAGGATGGACTTGAGAAAATTACAATAGCTTTTCATGTTTTTGACAACACAAACTATCCTGTCGAACAATTATTAAACAGAGCTTTCCATATAAAAGATCCGGTAAAAATCCAGAATCTGTTTGCTGAAATTATTCATGAAGGCCTGAATGACTCTCTATACTCCCGTAGAATAATAAACAGGCTGATTGAAGTATTGATTCTCCTTCTTCTTGAATCAGATTTTCAGGTTCAGCCATATCCAAACTCGTTTCATACATTCAGTAAATGCAAGGCCATTATAGACAGTATGCCCTCCGTTACAATCTCCATGCAGGATATTGCTTCGGAATGTGGGATAAATTCCTCATATCTGGTAAGGCTTTTTAAACGTTATCAGGATTGTACTCCGAAACATTACATTGATAAATTGATTGTAGAAGAAGCTGTAAAGCTGATTCTTGAATCTGAAAAATCAATAAAAGAAATAGCTTTTCAGCTTGGGTTCACCAACCAGTATTATTTTTCAGCTTTTTTTAAAAAGCATATGCACGTAAGTCCGTCTGAAATTAGAAAGATTGGATAAAGAGATGAGGGTAAGATGAGACAATTTACAGTAAAGCCGTCATATTGGTTATATTGGTTATTGAGAATCCCGAAGGTTATAAGATGGTTTAGAAAAAATAACTCCGAATTTAAGACTGATAAAGCAGTTGCGGAAGTTAAGAACGATAAACGATTTAGTCAAGTTAAAAGGCAGTTTGTATGTCCTCTGTGATATTGCTGAAATATCTATAGGCAGATATTTCAAGGCGCTACTTCCATATTTGTTAACACTTATTGCTGTAATATTTATTCTGGTTCTGTTTCCTCAGATCATTACATGGTTGCCCAATAAATTCCTTGGATGACAGTGAACTAATCATTCTAATATTTAAAGTATTTATCAGTGATTATTATAAATCACTGGTTTGTTATTCTACCCTGATTAATATTTATTCCGGGCGCTTCTTCCCAGTTGCAAGCGAGGGTTCGGCAGAGCCCGGGTTTTCAGGCCAGTAGTGCTTGGAGTAGCGGCCGCGCATTTCTGCCCTAATCTGTAAGTAGGACCCCGTCCAGAATTCCCCCAGGTTCGATGTAATTTGAATCGGCCTCATGGCCGGGGAAAGTAATTCGACTGCAACGGGAATACGTCCTTCAGCAATTGAAAAAGGGGCAGTCTGTCCGTAAAACTCCTGCATCCTTCCGCGAATCAGGGGGACATCAGCATTCTCATAATCTATCTTTTTCTCTAGTCCCTCTGCCAGTTTTATACTCTGCGGGAAAAGCTGCTCGAGTCTTTTCTGCCTCGATCACTTCCGGCTTTCCTGAGGGCAATCCAATTCCCTGTTCCAGAAATTTCAGATAAATATAAATAAGCCTCTTCTAAGGGGTGAACGTTAACAAACTATGCAAATCTTGCGTTTTGCATCGGCATCGTACTTTGTTTTAATAGATAGCGCGTATAGCTCAGAAAGTGTTCCGGCATCAAGGGTATCTTCTGCACAACCAACACAAAGCATGCCGTCTCGGTTAAGAATGGCTACTTTTCCAGTTAAAATAAAGGCATGTTCAGGATTATGGGTAGTCATAATCATAGAATAACCTTCCTTTGCTAAATTACGGATCATTTCTACGACACGGAACTGGTTGCCGTAATCAAGATGGGCAGTAGGTTCATCTAAAAGTATGATTTTTGTCTGTTGAGCCAGACTTCGGGCTATTTGAACCTGCTGCTGCTCTCCGCCTGAAATCTGAGTATAAGGCTTATCTCTGAGATGCATGATATCCATTTTCTCAATAGATTCGTTTGCTATCTGGTAATCTTCAGCCCCCGGAGTTGAAAAAGCTCCTATATACGGCGTTCTTCCCATTACAACATATTCAAGTACGCTGTAACCGTAAGCAGGTGAATTGAGCTGCGGTACATAACCTATCAGCTTCGCTACATCACTGATGTCCATATCCGACATTCGCTTACCATTGAGCAGGATTTCCCCTGAATCAGGTTTATACATATTGGCAATACAATTAAGAAGAGTTGATTTTCCTGCTCCATTTGTACCCAGGATAGTAAGGATTTCTCCAGCATCGATTCTGAAACTGACGTTATTAAAAATTGTTCTGCTTTTTTGATAACTGAAACTCAGATTTTTTGCTTCCAGAATCATTTCAGCTGCTCCTTTTGTTTAAAAAGAATAAATAAGAAAAAAGGTGCTCCTATTATTCCTGTAAGGATACCTAATCTCAGCTCGGCAGATGTTATTGTTCTACTGAGAATATCAATAGCCAGCATGAAGATGCCCCCGAAAATCATAGTTACAGGCAGCATTCTTTTGTTATCAGCACCGATAATCATACGGGCTGTATGTGGTATAACAAGCCCGACCCATCCTATTGTTCCCGATAGGCTGACACATCCGGCGGTTATAAGGGTTGAACATAGAATGAATATTCCTCTTGTGTAACCAAGATTAATACCTAAAGATTTAGCTTCCATATCACCAAGAGAAAGAACATTAAGCCGGTACCGCATGAGCAGTATAATTACAACAGGAATGATAATTGTAGGAAGTACCGGCAGCATTTGTATAAAGCTTATAGAGGCGAAAGACCCCATCAGCCAATAAGTAATTTCTGCCAGCTGGGTGTCTGTATCAGCCACAAACTTGATGATGCTTATAATAGATGACATCAGACTGCTAATGACTATTCCCGATAGGACCAGAATAATAGTAGAGGTGTTTCGAATCAGTGTAGGGATAGAGACTGTTATTCCAACAGCAATCAACCCTCCTGCAAAGGCTCCGAGCTGTATTATGGTGCTTCCTGCACTCATCAGTATAGCTATAGCAGCCCCGACACAGGCTCCTCCAGAGACGCCGAGAAGATCAGGCGATACCAGCGGATTTTTGAAAATGCTCTGGTAGGTTGCACCTGATAGGGAGAGTGCTGCCCCTATCAGTACAGCCGCTGTGCTCCGCGGAAGACGAAGATTAAAAACGACAGCTTCCTGAATGTCTCCCCATACCTTTTCGATGAAAAATATTTTAGAGAACAAAATCTTTAATGTGTAATCAAAAGGAATGCTGTATCTTCCTACGGCTAGAGAAGTTGTAAAAAGCACAAAGAGCGAGATTAAAGATATGGCGATTACTAATGCAAATTCCCATTTATTACTTCTGCTCTTCCCGTTTAGTGTGGAAAGAGCAGAAGTTTTTTTAACAGTATCTGTCATTTCAATTCGTTATTGAACAGGTATTTCAACTGTACCGTCAGGCTGCAGTCCATTGAGCATATTCTCCGCCTGTGTTCTGCTTAAACTGAAATTGGTATATGTGTTGTAAAAATCAGTTACATCATCAATTAATGAATCTTTTGTTATTCCGGCAGCAGCTGCAATTTCCGGCTGAATCATGTAGAGCGCATAATGGATTTGAAGAAGACTCTCAAGACCGAAGCGATCCCAAGCGAAACAACCGTAGGGGTTTGTATAAATTCGGTTATTTTTCACAGCATCCAGTTCTTTCCATCCGGTCTTTGTTTCCAGGGCATGCTTTGCTACATGCTGATTCACGCCTCCGCAGATAATAATATCAGGATTAATTTTAAAAACTTCTTCAGCTGTAGTTTCCCGTACGTTTTCTCCCATCAACCTTCCAGCATAATAACCCCCGGCAGATTCAACCCAGTCGCTGAAAATACTGTTTGCTTCCATTGTTTCTGTCAATTTTTCAGCAGAACCGGTGGTATAATAAACAACAGGACGATCTTCATTACTGATATGTTCGGTAAGTTCTCTTATCTTGGATAATCTGGAGTCGAGAGCTGCATTCCAGTCTATAAGCTTCTCCTGATATTCCCCGCCAAGTACTTCTCCAAGAATTGTGTAAGCCTTAGTCATACTTTCATAATCTCTGAAATATATGTTAATCGCAGGAATTCCAATATCCCGAATCTGCTGTGCATACCCGGATTTAATTGTCATAGGGTGTACAATAACCAGATCAGGATCCATATTGACAATTTCTTCAATGGATGGGGATATTCCCCCGAACGCTGGAATATCTGTACTGCCGGGATATAACAACTGTGTCCATGAATTGATTACGGCCGGTGTATTAACGGCAAGACCTGTGAGTAAATCTCCAGCACCTATTACGAAGAATGAGGAAGTAGCTGAAGGCCAAAGATTAATAATCTTCTTAATTTCACCGTCTATTGTGACTGTATCTCCGCTCATGTCGGTAACAGTTACAGTTCGTTCTGATGAGTCAGCTGTTATTTCTTCGGTTACCGCCGGGGTCTGGGATTCAGTCTGTCCGGCTGCCGCAATTGGAAAAATTGCGCAGATTGTTAATAGCAGGATAGTAGTTAATTTCTGTAGTTTTTTCATTTTTACTCCTTGTATTTTATTTGTCACATTTGACAAATTCACAATTGATTACTATTTAAGGGGATCTTCACCGACAATACTTTGTCTTGGCAGAAAACCATCTGATTCTTTTACCATCGATAAGAATAATCTTGCAAATTCCTTTGCAGCTTCTTTATGAAGCGAAGCTTTCGGTACTGTAAGTGCGTGAGCTATAGGTGTTGCCGGAACCTCTGTGTGCTCGTCAATTGCAAAGCTTATTTTCGCATATTCATCAGCAAGCTCGGGATCTGAGAGATCCATTATTGGAGGAAGTTCTGCATAATCTGCGCCGGTCGCGATTGGAACAGTACGGTAAATAAAATTATATTTTGCCTGTTTCATATTCCCGAAAGGCCCTGTCTCTTTTTCCATGCCGATATGTCCGGGATGATTCATTAGTTTATCGGAAAGGCCTGGTTTATAGGCATCTGCAAGCAGCATTGACATAACAGCCCTATAGCCGCCGGGATCTCCGTAAGGATCGTGGTGTTTAAAGGTTGCGTCGTCAGCAAGAAGACGTTCTTCCCAATTGTCAGAGGAAATGCCTTCGCCTGTCACAACCATTTTATTGCCTGCCCAAATACGGTATCCGGCTGCATATTCAGGCATCATCATAGAACGGACAATCTCGTCATCCGCCGAGATTAGAAGGTCGCATGGGGCACCGCCTATGCAGTCCCGAATCAGATCAACTGAGCCGCCGGGGGTTACTACTGCAGGATACTCGGGGTTCTCAGCATTCCATTGTTCAGCTGCGGCAAATACCAGTCTCATGGATACTCCCGCACATAATACATTCAGACGATAGGGTGCAAGTTCTTTTTCGAAGTTTGTGATTGCCTCCGATTTCTCCCTGCGCACATCGGTCACCTTCTGAGCCAGAATACCTAGGAAATTCCGAAGCATTTTACCCTGGGCATCGGCATACTGCTCTCCGTAGAATTTTGTCAACATTTCACCGCTCATGAGCATCAGATAAAGATCAAAATCATCGTGTTTTGGCCCGCGAGGGGGAGGCCCTTTGAGCTTTACCAGCGGAGCACGGCTCTTATGCATCTCAGATAAGCATGGAATCTCTCCCATCATCATGCCGGGTTCATTCGGTTTTGGCATATTGTAGATGTCAGGACGGGTTTCCAGTTTTTCCAGGGGTTTTCCTTTTACCACCACATTAAACAAGCCTTTTTCAAAATCAATAAAAGGGATCCCGCTTGTTCCTGCCTTACGGCATACTATTTCAGGGTTCATCACATCCAATAGGTTGAGCAGTGCTTCATCTTCTATATTCTGAAACAAGGTTGCACTTTTAAGCTCTGCAAGATATTCCTGATATTTTGACATAGTTCCTCCAAATTAACTATTAAAATATGAGTAAGCAAAAAACAGTCTTCTAAAATCACTGTTTGAACTGGCAGTTCCGGCAGGAGGAAATAATCAATAATAAATTAATAGATGTTATAAAATCGAATGGGTGTATAACCATATAAGTTTTTATTCTCTCCTTTTCAAACACGGAAGGCGCGATCGTTTCCAATCGCTCCCATTGACTTTATTCCCTGGCAATTACAAGCTTTAGGAAGATAAAGTTCGGAGTTATTAAAATGATTCTAAGTGAGACTTTTTTAAGTGTCAATAGATATCGCTCCGGGTGTTTTCTCAAATGAAAATTTTGTTATACTCTGGTAATAAATCAGTAGCATTACCTCTTGATATGCTGCTGTAAGATAAGAGAAGTCCATAGACCGCATGAAAAAAGAAAGACCGCAACTGTGTTATTTCATTTGATAATATTAAAGATAAGCCCCACAAAGCGGAGAACCTGGTACTCCTGAATCTTTTTAACAGGCATCTTGAACGTATAGGCGACCGTGCAACTAATATCTGTGTATTTGTAGTCTATTCGAAAACTAATAAACATATCGAATTAAACTAATGATATGAGACCATCCTCTCGGACGGATGTTCTTTAAACATCCAACGCCAAATATTCCTGATTGAATAATTCTCTTTTATTACTTCTTTATTTAGAAGATGATTGTTAATAAAATAGGAATTCATTATGGAATGGTTTCTCGGGCAAAATCATATCTTGCAAGCATTACTTGCAACATTATTCACTTGGGGTGTTACAGCTATTGGTGCATCACTTGTCTCTTTCTTTAAAACAATAAATAAGAAGATTCTGGATTCCATGCTTGGATTCGCCGCAGGTGTTATGATAGCAGCCAGTTACTGGTCTCTTTTAGCTCCGGCTATTGAGATGTCTGAAGCTCAAGTCGGAAGTCCATGGGTTCCTGCAGTTGTAAGAATGACGCCAATTCTGCTCTGTCCTCCTGCATTTGCAGCTGCTGCTATGGTAATTATGACTGTCCCGGTTATTCTGCCAATTCTTGTTCAACTGGGTATAGAGCCTGCAGCTTTCGGAGTAATAGCCGCAGTTTGTTGTCTATTAGGTACATAAACCCTACCGTTTGGAATTGTTATATATATCCTCTGTGATATTGCTGAAATATCTATAGGCAGATATTTCAAGGCCCTACTACCATAGTTGTTAACACTTATTGCTATAATATTTATTCCGGGCGCTTCTTCCCCGTTGCAAGCGACGGTTCGGCTGAGCCAGGGTTTTCAGGCCAGTAGTGCTTAGGATAGCGGCCGCGCATTTCTGCCCTAATCTGTAAGTAGGAGCCCGTCCAGAATTCCCCCAGGTTCGATGTAGTTTGAAGCGGTCTCATGGCCGGGGAAAGCAATTCGACTGCAACGGGAATAAGTCCTTCAGCAATTGAAAAAGGGGCAGTCTGTCCGTAAAACTCCTGCATCCTTCCGCGAATCAGGGGAACATCAGCATTCTCATAATCTATTTTTTTCTCTAGTCCCTCTGACAGTTTTATACCCTGTGGGAAAAGCTTCTCGAGTCTTTTCTGCTGCTGCCAGTCAAGCCGGGCATATAAAGCCTCTGCAACAGCAGAAGCTGTCAAATCGTTATCAAGCCAGGGACCCAGCCAGTCTTCTATTTCCGACTCGAGCACTTCCGGCTTTCCCGAGGGTAATCCGATGATACCGGCATTTTCCGCAGTCCTTAGTCTGGTAAGCAGTAATCTGCCTGCTTTGTTCAAGGGTAAAGAGTCTATGCCCTTTTTCTCAACCATATCCTTCACAGTCTTAAGCCGTTCAGATTTATCGGCTTTTTCAGAAGGCAGTTTTTTCAATTCAAGTTTGCCTATGAGTTCGGATCGCTGTACGGAGAATTTGAAGCTGTCGGGGTTATAGCTGACTCTGCGGAGGGTTGAAAAAAGTGACGGATGGATGTTTCTTATTTTTCCAAGGTCCAGCTCTTCCCCGGTTTCAGCAAAAATCCGATTCCCTGTTCCAGAAATTTCCGGAAATACCGCCCATTCAAAATTACAGTTTTCACAGCGCAGCGGTGCACCGGTAACAAGTTCAAATAATCCCGATGCTGTTTTTCGACCTATTCGATCGGGGTAGGCCAGGGACAATAGCTCGCCGAGGGATAATACAGCCCTGTCTCGGTTGGAGGCTCCCATAATGCGTCTCTCAATCTCGGACGCTTGTTTTCTAATCCCTGCAAACTCAGCACCACTACGGGCCGCCTCCATTCTGCGGCTGAAACTGCCGCTCAATTTGAACCGGTGTCCCTCCGTCAGTATGGCTGCTGCAAGGGCCGCCTGAGTCCTCCTGCCGGCAGTATATACCATATGAGCGAGTCTAGGCGGCAGGGGGAGGGCTGCAATCGCCTTGCCCTCCGCGGTAATACGCCCCTCTCCATCAAGTGCATTAAGCCTCTTTAGAAGTTCTTCAGCCTGCAGCCATAGTCCAGGCGGCGGGGGTGTAATCCATGCAGGCTCACTGCTCCCCCAAAGCGCTGTCTGTAATCTTGCCGCTGCCAGGTCTCCGCTGAGGATCTCCGGATCCCAGCGGTCGGTCAGTCGATGATTTTCTGCTTCAGTCCAGAGTTTTAAACACAGCCCAGGACCGAGTCTTCCTGCACGACCTGCACGTTGATCAGCTGTGGCTCTGCTGACACGCCTGGTGTCAAGCCGGGTTATACCGAGCCTGGGCTGGAAAACCGGCAGTCGTTCAAGACCCGAATCAACAACAGCGGTTACCCCCTCAACTGTCAAGCTGGTTTCGGCAACAGCGGTTGCAAGTATCAGCTGGCGTTGACTGCCTTGATAGTTCAGCACATTCTGCTGTTCTGAGAGCTCCATTCCTCCATGTAATATAGATATATGAAACCGGGCTCTTCCCGTGGAGAATTGCTTCCGGGCGGCTTCTATTTCCCGCCTGCCCGGGAGAAAAACTAGTATACGGCCGTCGGTTTGCTCAGCAGCCTCTTTTACCCCCCAGTTAAGACGGCCAGGCAAATTTTCTGTGATACCGGGGGGGCAGCAGATATTCTTAACAGGGAATAAACGCCCCTCAATACGGTGAAAGCTGAATTCGGGTAATGCTTCCACAGGCTGCCCCTGCCATGTTGCAGTCATAAGAATAATTCCCGGTGCCTCTTTCGGTCCGAGACTTTTTCGAAGATCTCGAACGAAGGTTAGCAGCAGATCAGTTTCAATATGCCGTTCATGAAACTCATCTATAATAACCCAGTCGTAATCAGACATGAATGGATCATGCTGCATCATAGCCAAAGCCGTACCCTCTGTTGCAGCGATAATCTTTGTATTGCTACCGAGCTTAGACTCTCCTTTCACCCGGTATCCGACCGTTTCGCCGACTTCTGTGCAATCAAGCTGGGCCATCCTCTGAGCGACTGTCTTGGCTGCCAGGCGACGCGGTTGAGTGAGAAGAATCTTCTTCTGTGACAGACCCGCTTTTAAGAGCATAAGCGGAAGAAGGGTGGTCTTACCTGAGCCCGTGGGGGCTTCAATCGCTGCAAGGCCGGAATTACTCAGGACTTTTTTAATGCCGGCAAAAGAAGACTTTACAGGATAATCGGGCAGGGCTGACATTACATCGGGCATAACTGATTATTATTTAAAACAACGGATTTGGCAATGCCGAAAGTCTCATCTTTACATTGATGTAAAAATACCATACATTTGGGCATACATGAAAATTTCCGGAATCACTAAAAAAGACACACGTGCAATGTTGACACTTGCCTTTCCTGCTATGATTACCCAGCTTTCCGCCACGATGGTGCAGGTGGTAGATACCATGTTTATCGGCCGTCTCGGACCTCTTGCAATAGGTGCCGCGGCTGTTACCGGTATTATTATTTTCAATATTACAGCGGTAGGCGATGGTTTCGGTACCGGGCTTGTTGCAGCGGTTTCACGGATGATAGGTGCCGGTGACAGGAAAAATGCGGCTATCTTTTCAACTACCGGAATCAGTGTACTTACCCTGATTGGTGCGGCTTTTGTTCCGCTATTTCTTGCCGCGGGTGGAAATATTTTTAATCTGCTTCAGATTCCAGACGAGCTGAAGCCAAGAGCCTGGGAATATTACTCGGTTTTTATATCATTCACCCCTGCAATTTTTGCCTTTGGGGCTTTGAGTGCTTCATTCAGGGCTCGCGGGGATACTGGAACGCCCATGATTGTGGGCGTGGGTATTAATATTTTGAATGTTTTTCTTGACTGGACACTAATCTTCGGCAACCTCGGATTTCCCGAACTCGGGGTAGGAGGAGCCGCGTTTGCATCGGGTCTAAGTTTCTTTTCAGGCGCTCTCCTTCTTGCAGTACTGTCGCTTTTCTCAGAACAGGGGCTTTTCAGACTGAAACGGGGATATTTAAGCATTTCACATTTCATAAGGATTGCAAGAATAGGAATGCCTTCAATGATTGAGCGCTTTGCAATGTCTTTCAGTCAGCTTTTAGTAATGTCTATAGCTGTAAACCCCCTTGGGAGTAATTCTATAGCATCTTTTCATATAATAATGCGGCTCGCTTCGTTGTCGTTTATGCCGGGTTTCGGTTTTGCTATGGCAGCCGCAACATTATCCGGTCAACACCTTGGCTCAGAGGATCCGGATGGGGCCGAACGAATGCTCTGGGTGGGAACCTTATTCTGCGGAATTCTAATGGTTTTAATCTCAACCCTCTATTTTGGACTGTCTGAGCCGTTAATCAGGCTTTTTACTGATTCGCCGGAAATCCTGCTGGAATCGGATCGTCCTTTAAAAATTTATGCTGCACTGGCTGTTTTTCTTGCACCGGCCATGGTTCTTCGGGGCGGATTAAACGGAGCTGGAGATACGTCATTTACCCTCAGGATGATGATAATTTCCAGGTTTATAATCAGACTGCCGCTTTCATGGCTGTTCGGTGTTCATCTCGGATTCGGCCTTTCAGGAGTCTGGTTTGCCATGTGTATGGACTTTGTTATCAGGGGGCTGTCTTTCATCGGGTATACAAAAAAAGGTGAATGGAAAGAGAAGCGAATTTAGTCTGAATCCTCATTCTCCGGTGTTTTGAAACTATTCAGCTCGTTTTTATCCATCGAATCCATAACGTAATCTACAAATCTTTTTCGACGAATGAACTCTGCCTCATCTTTTTCATCCAGGAAGAGTACGAATGGTTTTATCTCCAGCGCATCACTTAATCGGTCAATCAGATGTCCTCCCGGAAACTTCTTTCCCCGCTCAAGAACACTCAGATGGTTTTTTGAGCATCCGGCTTTTTCCGCTAACTGCTCCTGTGTAAGTCCGGCATTTTCTCTGTATTTCTTCAGATTGACAGCCATGGAATTATAAACCGACATCTAATAAACCTCATGGAATTACTAAGATTATTATTAAACGACAGTGCTCTAATAACAACAAGCATAAAGAATTATAAACAGGGCATAATAATCCTTTAAGAATTACTTGGTGAATTTAATAAAGTGTCTGGAGTAAAGTGGCCTCCAGAAAGGAGGCCTTTAAATTCGTGGCAGGAGGGAATCAGGAATCGAGCTGTTTCTCGACGGCTTTTTCTGCTCTTTTTTGATTTTTGAATTTCCAGTTAGCGGAAATGCTTACCCCGTCAAAAGAATTCCAGCCTGTATATTTGAGGCCAAGTGCAAAGTCTTTTTCTAACCAGTAATTTACGCCGGAGTTCACAATCAAACCTATGCCGGCATTGGATAGAAAATCAAATCCTACGCCAACTTCGGCAAAAAAATCGATTGGATCCAGATATTCACCTATTTCACCATCGGCAAGATCCTTGAGCCCAAAGTGGAGTGTGCCGGCGAGCCCTGCTCCTAAATCCAGGGCCGGAAATCCTATCCCGCCTCTGACCATGAGTTTTGCGCCTAAATCGATGAATGATAGTTCACCTATTTCCGGTTTTAATAAGATCATTTCAGCCGCCGGGTATACAGCTATTTCATAAATGTTGGAACTCTCAAATCCGGCGCCTACACTCATCACCACATTACCCTGTTTGTAGTTTGAACTCCAGTCTGCGGCCCAAAGTGAAGTTGCGCAGATTGCCATCAGCATTATAATCAGCAGTTTTTTTAGCAAAGTGTTCTCCTTTATGTTTAAATAATATAAGTAACACGGTTATTTTACTTAATAACACATATAAATCAATATATATAGAGGCTTTATCGTTACGGTTTGTTTTGGTATACTCTGTTATGCGCAAGATTAATTATAAGACTGTTGTTGAGGCGGTTGAAGCCCTGTGTTTAAAGGCCGCTTATGAGCTGCCGGAAGACGTTGAAAATGTAATAAAGGAATCTTTAGCTGTTGAAGAGTCTCCTCTTGGAAAGAGTATTCTTAAGCAATATCTTGAGAATGCGGATATAGCCAGAAATAAACGGATACCCATCTGTCAGGATACAGGAGCTGCAGTATTTCTTGCTGAAGTAGGAACCGATTGTTTTATTGAAGGCGGAAGCCTGACTGATGCTGTAAAGCAGGGCACCGCGGCAGGATACAAGAATGGATACCTTCGTAAATCGATGGTTGAAGATCCTATATTCGATCGAAAAAATACAGGCGACAATACTCCCGTCATTGTTCATCTTCTTGAGACTGAGGGTGACATCCTGAAGCTGACTCTTGCACCAAAGGGCGGCGGCTCTGAGAACATGAGCAAAACCGCAATGCTGAAGCCGCTTGAGGGAGAGCAGGGGGTAATTGACTTTGTGGTGAAAACCGTCACAGAATCAGGAGCAAACCCCTGTCCGCCTACAATCGTCGGGGTCGGCATAGGCGGCGATTTTGAATATGCGGCATTTCTTGCTAAAAAGGCATTGTTCCGGCGTACCGGCGAACCGCATCCGGATCCGCGTTATGCTGAGATGGAACATAAAATCCTTAAAGCTGTAAATGAATCAGGGGTGGGGCCGCAGGGGCTCGGGGGCCGTACAACGGCTTTTGCTGTTCACATTGAAAAAACCGGCTGCCATATTGCCAGCCTGCCGGTAGCGGTAAATCTGAACTGTCATGCTGCGCGCCATGCGTCGGTATCAATCTAAGGAGCCGGGAATGCCTACTAAGATAACAATCCCATTCGATAAGGACCAGTTGGCGAAGCTTTCAGCCGGTGACGAAGTACTTATTACAGGTTATATATACACTGCGCGCGACGTTGCTCACAAGCGGCTGTGCGAGCTGATAGATACAAATAAAGAGCTTCCGCTTGATTTAAGCGATTCAATAATCTATTTTGCAGGCCCCAGCCCGGCCGCTCCGGGGCGCGTGATAGGCGCAGCCGGACCAACCACAAGTTACAGGATGGATGCCTTTTCGCCGAAGCTTATTGAAAAAGCCGGCATTACCGGTATGATAGGCAAGGGCAGCCGATCAGAAGAAGTAATCGCGGCGATGAAAAAAAACGGAGCTGTGTATTTTGCCGCAATCGGCGGCGCGGGCGCTCTGATAGCTGAGAAAGTAAAATCAGCAGAAATTGTCTGCTATGAAGATCTCGGACCGGAAGCAATCAGAAGGCTTGAGGTTGAAGACTTTCCCGCTGTGGTAGCGATTGACAGTACGGGGCGAAACCTCTATGAGACCGGCCCTGCCGAGTTTGTGAAGTTTTAAAAATCTTCTTGCATTTTGTTTAGCATGGAACAATAATTAGTGTAAGGATGGCGGATAAATACAAATATATTGTCGACACCTCAAAAGATTTTATAACCCTTATAAACAGGAATTATATCTATGAGGTGGTCAATTCATCCTACGAAAGAATGATACATAAGCCCCATGATGAGATTATGAATCATTCTGTTTCGCATGTCTGGGGTGAAGAAACTTTTCGGAACAAGATTAAAAGCTATCTTGATAAATGTCTTTCCGGCCAGGAAGTCCATTATATCGATACTTTCAAATTCGGCCTGGAAAACAGATATATGCATGTTTCTTACTATCCGTATCGTGAGAATGGAGACGGCGTAACCCATGCTCTTGTATTTACCCATGATATAACAAAACTCGGAAAGATAGAATCCAGATTAATCAATTATGAATTTCGGGATCCCCTGACTGGTCTGTTTAATCGAAAATCACTCGATATCATCCTGGATATGGAGCTTGAGAAAGCAAAAAGAACAGAAACTGATAATCTTAGAGCCCTTCTTTTCATTGATATTCTTAATTACAAGGAAATTAGTAAAAAATTCGGTTATGAGATAGGTAATATTCTGCTTGAGAATACGGGATTGAGAATTAAGGAGGGTCTTCGGGACAGTGATTTCACCTTCTCATATGTAAACAGTGAACTGGTGGTTTTTCTTACGGTAATTGCTTCGAGGATAGATGCAGCACGTGTTGCCGAAAAGCTTTATAACAGCATTACCTACCCTTATCAGCATCAGCAATATTCAATAAAGCTGAAAGCGGCTATAGGGATTGCGGTTTTTCCGGATGATTGCAACGGCAAAAACGAGCTGTTGAAAAAGGCTGTGTCAGCCTCTGAAGAAGCTGTAAGGGCAGGAAGATCCTTTATGTATTATGATTCCAGGCTGCATACTGAATCGATCAAGCGACTTAATATTGAAGCCGAGCTTACTGCTGCTTTTCATAATCAGGAATTGGAACTTTATTATCAGCCTATTGTCGGATGCAGAGGAAACATTCTTGGTGCCGAGGCCCTGATACGATGGAATCACAAGTCAAAAGGTCTTGTTTCCCCGATTGAATTTATTCCGGTTGCAGAAGATACCGGTTTAATAGAAGAAATAGGAAAATGGGTAATATTCTCAGCCTCCCGACAACTTGCTGAATGGGTAACGCAATATGATATTTATGTTTCACTCAATCTCTGCGCGCGTGAGTTCAGCAATGAAGAGCTTGTCGAGATTACAAAAAATGCACTGCAGCAGGCTGATAATCTGAATCCTGCACACCTCAAGCTGGAAATTACCGAGTCCGAGGGTATCCGGCATCCTGAAAAATTCATTAAGAGGATAGAAATGCTTAAGAATATGGGGATTGAGATTTATATAGATGATTTCGGTACCGGACAGTCCTCACTTGAGTACTTGAAGAATATACCCGCTGATGTACTTAAGATTGATAAAATTTTCATTGATAATATTCACAAAAATAATTCTGACAGGGAATTCCTTGAAGCTATGGTCTCATTGGTAAAGACCAGGGGTAAGAAAATAATAACCGAGGGTATCAGCTGCAGTGAACAGGCTGATATAGTGAAATCGCTTGACTGCGAGAGAATGCAGGGGTTCTATTTCTCCAGGCCGCTGCCAGCTGTTGAATTTGAAGCTTTGCTAAAATCCGATATGAACCTGCCTCTGTAGAAATTCTGTTATGAAATACTGGTTTGCTGACGGAAAAATAACGCTTAGCGATACCCTCGGCGGTAGGGGAGGGTTCCTTGTTATTTACGGTGATATCGCCCGCTGTTCATTAAATAATTCCGCAGGTCATGATGATTTATTGAGAGGAATAGCAGTCGCAGGACGCTTAAATAAAACTGAGGTTCTTGGAAACGGTATTCGTTTGTTTTTCAAGTACGTTGAAGACGGAGTCGTTATTTCCGGTGTCAGAGCAATTGATAATGAACGCATAGCCGCCGAGCCGGCGCATTATGCGAAGATAATCCGCAGGGTGCTGAAATAAAATATGTCTTGCAGAACTATGCAGGAGTTAATACCATATTAAAAAACCTATAGTGAGCTGAATTATGAACAGAAAAATAGTCTTTCTACTGATTCTCCTTTTTGCAATTGTCTTGAGTTCCTGTGCTACTGTCAAAACGGAAGAAGACAGGATCCCTTTTTCAGTAAAAGAATTTTTAAGAGTTAATGGGGATGATTTTGAAAATTATCAGGTTAGTGATATAAGAGATCTCAAAGATTATAGCAGCCATCAAATGTCGTATATTGTGCATGAAGATGCAGATGAGGTCTGGTCTGATTACATAAGTACTGATCCCGTTATTGCGTTTGACAGCCGGATAATAGATTTCGGCATAGTTTATAATTCTGGAGAATCAACTTTGTATACACCAGAAAATCAACCAGTGCCGCATTTTGCTGAAGGCCAGATCTATATTCTTGATCTTAAGCTTTTGGGGTTTTATCAGATACCTGTTGCATTTAAAATAAGTGAAATTGATTCTAAGAAAAAATTGATAGAGTTTGTTTATCTTGAGAACAATGTTTCTAATGGGTGTCAACGGATTACTCTGAGCTCAGAAAATGATGAAGAAGGTGAACAGATTACTGTTGTTAAGCATACTTCCTTTTTTAGAAGCGGAAAAGCATTTAGGGATAAATATCTTTATCCGCCTTTTCACAACCAAACAGTAAAGGATTTTCATGAGAATATCTTCAGAATCAACGGTTTAGAGTGGAGTATTCAGTAGTCGGGGATTTTTGTTGACAATCTGTTCTTGCTGAGACCAGGGCATAAACGGTTTTTCCGACGACAATGTCTCCTCCATTAGCTTGTACTTTTCTAAATATTTGGCGTCAATTACTTCTAACATAACTATTCCAAAGGTGGGATTTTTTCAGGATCTCAGGTTTTGATACTAAATCCCAATTGGAACTACTCCAGTACCGAACGTAACGCAGGTTTTGGTAATTAATCTATATTACTCGTCTTGTTCTTGAAAATCCGAAAACGTATGTTTCAATGAAAAATCTGAAGGATAACCAGTATATTCAGAACATAAAAAAAGCTGCACACCCGAAGATGTGCAGCCTGAATCAGGATTACTTCTGCTACATTAAATGTAATTGAAGCTTTGGAGTTTCAGCGGGAACCGCTGAAATCTCCTGAAGACTTTGATGCTGAGCATCAAATGTCTTACATTATATCACCAAGCTTCTTGTAGAAGTCCATTCTCTTCTTTGCGTCTTCTTCTGCTGCTGCAAAGAGCTCTTCTGCGTGTTCAGGGTTGGTAGTCTGAAGTGCTGTGTAGCGTCTTTCGCTTCTGATGAAGTCCTGGTAAGAAGCAGTCGGGTCTTTTGTTTCCCATGTGAACCTCTTGCCTTCTTCTGCAGCCGGGTTGTAGCGGTACAGCGGCCAGTAGCCTGACTCAACAGCGCGCTTTTCTTCAAGCTGTGATTTAGACATATCGATTCCATGGTTGATACATGGTGCGTATGCGAATACGATTGAAGGTCCGTCGTATGCTTCCGCTTCCATGAGTGCCTTCTGAGCCTGTGCCCTGTTCGCACCGAGTGCAATTGATGCAACGTAAACATAACCGTAACTCATACACATGAAGCCCATGTTTTTCTTTGTGAGCTGCATGCCCGCGTTGGCAAACTTGGCAACTGCCGCAATAGGAGTTGCTTTTGATGCCTGACCACCGGTGTTTGAGTAAACCTCAGTGTCAACAACAAGAACATTAACGTTTTTGCCCATTGCAACAACGTGATCAACTCCGCTGTAACCGATGTCGTATGCCCATCCGTCACCGCCGAAGATCCATACAGATTTATCAACAAAGTAGTCTTTGAGTTCTGCAACCTTTGCAAGAACCTCTTTCATTTCACCGCTTGCCTTTGCAACTTCAGCGTCGATGAGGCTTGCAATCTTAGTCTGCCCTTCAATAGCAGCAGCATCGGTTGCTGTCCACATTTCCATCTGTGCTTTAAGAGCGTCAGCCAGCTCGCCAGAGAGTCCTAGTTCAAGTGCTTTTGCTACCTTGATTTCAAGGAGATCCCTGTTGGAGTTAACAGCGAGTCTCATACCGAAACCGTACTCTGCATTGTCTTCAAAGAGTGAGTTACCCCATGCAGGTCCACGTCCGAGTTCATTCTTGCAGTAAGGAATTGTCGGGAAGGTACCGCCGTAGATTGAAGAACAACCTGTAGCATTTGCAACAACCATTCGGTCACCGCAAATCTGAGTCACAAGTTTAACGTAGGGTGTTTCACCACAACCGGCACAAGCTCCGGAGAACTCAAACAGGGGCTGGCGAAACTGCATGCCCTTAACATTTGCTTCTGATGAGCCGTCGATTGCACCGTACGGAAGGGTTTCAAAGAAAGCTTCGTTGGCATTTTCACCGGCGGCTCTTTCCTTTTCAAGAGTACTCCATTCGAGTGCCTTGTTTTTCGCAGGACATGTTTCGATACATACTCCGCAGCCCTGACAGTCTTCAACAAAAACCTGAATCTTATATTTAAGGTCTTTTCCCTTTGCAGCTTTGTAATCAATTGCGTCAAATGTGTCGGGTGCGCCTGACATCTTGTCGCTCTCTATCATTTTTGCTCTGATAGCAGCATGCGGACAGGATTGAACACACTGGTTACACTGAATACAGTTGTCGTTAATCCAGTTGGGAACTCTCGGTGCAACACCACGTTTTTCCAGCTTTGAAGTTCCAGTAGGAAGAGTACCGTCATAGGACATCTGGGAAACGGCTATATCGTTACCCTTGAGGTGCATGATTTTTTCAACGATGTTCTTTGTGAAATCATCTGCATCGTCAGCTACCAGTTTCGGCGGTACATAAGCTTTGCCCACGGAAGCGGGAACCTTTACCTCTTCGATTGCTGCTGCTGAACTGTCTACTGCTTCCCAGTTCATCTTTACAATATCTTCACCTTTCTTGATGAATGTTTTTTTGATTGCGCCCTTCATCAGGTCGATAGCTTCGGTTTCAGGAAGTACGCCAGAGAGCTTGAAGAATGCTGCCTGCATGACAGTGTTGATTCTTGAACCAAGACCGACCTTTTCGGCTATCTTGAGAGCATCCATGTTGTAGAACTTGATCTTTCTGTCGATGATAATCTGCTGCTCAGCAGCTGTGAGGTGTTCAAAAACCTCGTCAGTCGGGATTTCAGAGTTCAGAAGGAAAATACCGCCTTCCTTTAAGGGCCCTAACATATCGTATCTACCGATGTACGCAGGATTATGACAGGCGACAAAGTCAGCGCTGTTTACAAGCCATGGCATGTTGACGGAACTCTTTCCGAATCTGAGGTGAGAGATTGTAACACCACCGGATTTCTTTGAGTCGTACTCAAAGTAACCCTGAGCGTTCATGTCAGTGTTGTCACCGATAATTTTGATTGAGTTTTTGTTTGCTCCGACTGTTCCGTCAGAACCAAGTCCCCAGAACATACATGCAACAACATCATCAGGAGTAACATTGAGGAACTCCTTAACATCGATTGATTTATTGCTTACATCGTCCTTGATGCCGACTGTGAAACCGTTGAAGGCTGCGCCGTCCAGGTGGTCGAAAACTGCTTTAACCTGTGAAGGTGTGAACTCTTTTGATGAGAGACCGTAGCGTCCGCCGATAACCTTGATGTCTTTGTCTGAAAGAACTGTTGCTACATCGAGGAAAAGGGGTTCACCGAGTGAACCGGGTTCTTTTGTTCTGTCAAGAACAGCTATCTTCTTAACACTCGCAGGAATTGCATCGATGAATGCTTCCGCGGAAAACGGTCTGTAGAGTCTGACTTTGATAAGACCGACTTTTTCACCGTCTGAAACCATCTTGTTTACTGATAGATCGATTGTATCACAGCCTGAACCCATAGCAATAATGAGTTTTTCAGCATCGGGTGCACCAACATAGTCAAAGAGGTGGTACTGACGTCCTGTAACCTTTGCAACCTTGTCCATGTATTCCTGAACAATTTCAGGAACCTTATCGTAGTAGGTGTTCGATGTCTCACGTCCCTGGAAGTAAACATCAGGGTTCTGAGCTGCAACCTTAACAACCGGTGCTTCGGGTCTCATTGCCCTGTTTCTGAATTTCTCAATGTATTCAGGTTCAATAAGTGATGCGATGTCATCATATGAGATTTCTTCAACCTTCATGATTTCATGAGAAGTTCTAAAACCGTCGAAAAAGTTCAGGAACGGAATTTCTGATTTGAGAGTTGCAAGGTGAGCAACAAGAGCCATGTCCATTGTTTCCTGAATACTGGATGCAGCAGTCATTGCGAAACCTGTGTTTCTTGTAGACATTACGTCTGAGTGATCACCGAAAATTGATAGCGACTGTGCAGCAAGTGAACGTGCTGAAACATGAAATACTGTAGGAAGCATTTCACCGGCAATCTTATGCATGTTCGGAATCATCAGAAGAAGTCCCTGTGAAGCCGTAAAAGTTGTGGTGAGAGCACCACCGCTTAGAGCGCCGTGAACAGCACCTGCGGCGCCGGCTTCGGACTGCATTTCCATGACGTCTACGATTTTTCCGTAAATGTTTTTTCTTCCTGTAGAAGCCCAGGAATCAGAATATTCTCCCATCGGAGAAGAGGGGGTGATTGGGTAAATCGCCGCTACTTCACTGAAAGCATATGCTACATGAGCCGCAGCAGTATTACCGTCTATGGTAACCATTTTCTTATTAGCCATTTGTATCCCTTCCATAAATTATTAGTGTTTTGTTGTGCATCATTATAAAGATTAATATGGAAAGGTACAAGGCGCGGAGATTGTTCTCGGCCGATGACCGATAAGATTCTTGTGGTTATGTCTTTACATTAGGGTTGGTTTATGTTTTGTGAGGAAAGCAGGAATATTACTTAAGATTAAGGCGGGAGGAAGGACAATCAGGAATGTTTCCCAGTTATTCTGATTAAAAAAAGGAATAATCTTTATAATCAGAGAAATGACGGCTCCGGTGGCGGTTACAGCCCAGCATCGTCTGACAGCTTTTACCGAGAGCCCACGCTTAATAAGAAGTTGTAGTGACAGTGCAAATGTAAAAAATAGAAACGGATTTACAAACAGGAGATTTATGTTCCAGAAGGTGTAGTTATGCTCAGTAAAACAGGCCATAAAGAACAGCAGCAGGCCCGGAACTGCCAGGAAAAATGAGAGGAGCATGCTGTACACCGCAAAACCGCTTCGGTGCAGCATCTTTGCGCTGCTTTCACGGGTTAGAAACCAGGCTGCTACAGCAAGGATGACTCCGATAATCAGTCCGTGGTGCCAGTTCGGGGGCGGATAATCTGCAACAGCAGGTCGGCCGATTGCACGGTTGTATACGTCCTTATCCTTTACAAGCGGTATGAGGTTTCCATCCTCGTCGTGAACCATCATGAGCTCTACTGCACGTCCCATCTCATCCGGCAGATACATGCCGTCCCATTCAGTTGCGGGGCGGTCGGCCATCGGTCCTAATGCGAAATTGAGCAGGCCGTCCATAAACTTATTGCTGTACAGGAATCTCCGTAGATGAATTCTAAGCGTTTTATCGGAAGAAACCTTGTACTTCATGCTGAAGGCACCATCTGTTATGACATCCATCCGATCTCTGATACGGGTTGAGCAATTGTCCAGAAACAGATTGTAGAGGTAGACCCGGTTTTCCGGACGGATATCGTTTTCGAGCAATTCAAGCAGTTCGAGTCTTTCCTCCGGAACCACATTCAGGGTATAGACTGTAACGTCGCGGTTTAGGCTTGCATTGTACTTCAGCTGTCGTTCGGGGTTGGATGCCATTTTCAGATAATACATTCTTCCCATTACAAAATTCAGTAGAAATGAATCCTGATCAAAGGAGAAATTTCCGTAGTCATAATAGCGGGAACCGCCGGTTTCCAAGTTTTCAATAATGAAGGCTATATGTCCCCACCATGAATAAAGAGGATCTGCTGCTCCTATTACGACAAGCTTTACCAGAAGGTTTTCAGCCAGCTGCTGCCTTTCGTCTGGTGTGTCGTATGAAAACAGGGGGGTAATTGAAATACTTAGAAGCATAAGTATAAGCAGTATTTTTCTAATAGTCATATAGCAGCCTCATATATTGCGGTTCAGCAAATCGATCAAGCAGATTCTGCTGAATATCATTATCCATCTGTAAACCCGGTCTGTTTTTATTTTCAAGATTGTTGATTATCTTTTCAACAGAGGCGGAATGGGTCTTCAGACTGAACTCATTCAGGTCTATGTCAGGGCTGTATCTACCTCTGTCCAGTTGAATATAGAAGTTTTCCATTAGATTTTTATTAAGAGCGTGTATTTCCTTTCTGAAAATCTCTGATTCCGCTGCGTTTTCCAGGATAGTAATCTGTTCTTCGACAGGAAGAAATGAGTAATCAATTGTATTGCCAATTCCTAATTTTTCAATTATGGCGCTGATTACTTCGGAGGCCGTACTGGACAGATAGTTTTCAAGGGTTTTAAGTTTTGTGTGATATCGGTTTTTCAGGAGCTCAGCGCTGCCTGTTGTACAGGGTACCATGAAGCTGTCGTAGAAGCAGGAGTGAGCAGGCGGGAAAACATCGGTTATCCCTTTTAAAATATCAAGGTCTCGGGCGAATAAGGGAACGCCCAGCTGAACAGAATTGATAAAGAGGTATCCGAACCCCTCCTGTACTGAGGACGATATTATCATGTCGCAGAGTTGCAGCATCTGTGGATAGGAAGGAACAGCAGCTGAACTTTCTGTTCCCGACCCCCAAATTCCAGGGATTAAGCCTTTCAGGAAGCTTTGTTCGCATAGATCTGAATATTTCTTTTCCTGCAGGGAGACGCCGGGCAGGCTCAGAATCAAATTAACCGGCTGTTCGGAAACTGATGCAATCAACCCCGCTTCGAAGACATTTTTTCTTCGGATTGTTCTGACTGGATAGAAAAGCATTTTCCCTTCGGGGTTTACAGCAGGAAAGCGGCTTTTATAGAAGCTGTAAAAGTCAGATTTTAATTTATTTGATTCATTATCGGATATAATCGCCGGACCTGAATCCTTTTCAACCGGATTATTGAGCAGAAAAAGATTGTCAGCCGGTATTCCTGCTTCGGCCAAAATTGCTTCGTCGCGCCCGTTGATGAGAGCATAGGCTGCCGAATCGGATATTGGATAAGGATTTTTCACTCCGGCTGAATACAGTTTTTCAAGGTTGTCGTATCTGGCACATTCAGGAAAGTCATGGATATGCATCAGCATGAGCTGTTTAGGATTATTTCTCGCGATATCAGTGACCGCTGCGGTAAAAACAGGGTTTTTGCCAAGCTGGTAGTTGTGAACCCACCAGAAGCTGTCACCGTACTGCCGCAGAAGTTTGCTTCCAAGCGCCTTGACCTCTTCGGAGGTAATTTTTCCATTGAAAGAGCGATATCCTATTTCGGGGTCAATACATATTTCAAATTTGAAAGATTCGCCTGTAAGGCCGGTTACATCAGCCTCTTTTTCAATTCTGCTGCGAATTATATCAGTGTTCTCTTCATTGCCGCATACAAGTCGCAGAAGCTTTATGTCCGGATAATGGCGGATAAGGGCTGTGGCACCCAGAAGTATGACGTTTGTCACCCCTCCCGGCAGCAGGTGGTAGTGAAAGATTGTGAACCGATTCAACAATAGCCTCCCGACAGATTCTATGATGAAAACCGATAGTTGTAAACATGCAGAATCAAATTATGTAAGCGGTCTGATTTGACTAAATCTCTATAATGCCTTACCTTATTTTACATGGCCGTAAAACGTGACAACATTGATTTGATAGTCAGTGCATCCGAACTGACCTCCCTATTTGATAAAAAAAGCAGTCTATCAACCCTGCTGCAGGATATAGCCGAGATGGTTGCCGAACATATGGCTGCCGATGTCTGCTCGATTTATTTATATGATCAGCTTCAGCGGGAACTCGTTTTAAGAGCGACCATCGGACTTGCTAGAAGTTCCATCGGCCGGGTTAAGCTGAAACCCGGTGAAGGCATTACCGGTATTGCCTTAAAGGAACTTCGTCCCGTCCGTGAGGCCAGGGCTACAAAGAATCCTGCTTATAAATATTTTGAAAATATTGAAGAAGAAAAGTATGAGGCATTTCTCGCTGTTCCGATTAAAAAGGGGCTGAATCGAATTGGTGTAATAACACTTCAGCACAGACAGCCCGATTATTTCAGTAAAAGAGATACTGCCGCCCTGAAAGCCATTGCCTCTCAGCTGGCTGCCTCGATTGAAAACAGTCAGATGCTGATTGGTCTGAGAGCTGGAAAAACAGGCGCGGATGATTTCAGTAATCTAATGATCCAGGGAACCGGAAGAGGTTCCACTACTGCAATCGGCAGGGCCTACATCCTCAGCAGCCGGGGTAAGGCTTATAATAAAAGGCCAGGCGGAAAAAAACCGTTCAGTCCTGAGGGTGCCGACAAAATTGATGTTAATATTGCGGCATTTGACTCGGCCCTCGAGCTGTCTATGAATCAGCTTGAGGAGCTTCAGTTTAATGTTGATGATTCCCTGTCTGATGTAGCCGGAATGATATTTACAGCTCACTTTCTTATGCTCAGAGATGAAAACTATACCGGTGAAATGAGAAACCTCATAACGACCGGACACTGTCCTGATGATGCAGTCCGGCAGATTACCGCCCAGTATGTTGATATCTTTGAAGGCAGCGATATGCCGGGTATCCAGGAGAAGGTGCAGGATATTAAGGATCTTGAGCACAGGCTTCTGGCGAATCTCTATGGCAAATCCTTTGAATCAGCTGATTATTCCGCAAATATCATCATTTCCGATGATATTTTTCCGTCTGAATTGGTTAAAATATGGCTGCAGAAAGCCCGGGGTCTGGTCCTTTACGGGAGCGGTGTGACAGCACATATCTCCATTCTTGCTCGGTCGCTCGGTTTACCGTTGTTTATGACAGACGACAGAAGGGTTATGTCCATTTCGGAAGATGCAGAGCTGATTCTTGATAGTCGAAGCAGCCATCTGTATATAAATCCGTCGGATGAGATAAAAGTCAGCTATAAGACAGCAACAGCAGCAGAAGCAGTAGCTGTGAAAGAGGATATTCCAGGTCAGATCACTACAACGGACGGTACCGGGCTGAAGATTCAGGCTAACATAAATATAATCCATGATGTGGATGCAGCTATGGATGTTAAAGCCGACGGGATTGGTTTATACCGAAGCGAGTTCCCGTTTATTATCAGAAATGAATTTCCTTCGGAAGAAGAACAGTTCCGAATCTACCAGAAAATACTCAGGATGAACAAAGTCGGAGAATGTATATTTCGTACGCTGGATATCGGCGGCGATAAAATGCCCGGGTATGCAAGTCTGAAAGCCGAGGCTAATCCCTTTCTTGGATTCCGGGGAATCCGGTTCTCACTTGGGCATCCTGAGGTTTTTCAGGAACAGATTAGAGCGATGCTCAGAGCCGGAGCCGGCCGGGACCTGAAAATTATGTTTCCGATGGTTTCGAGCATGGATGAATTTAACAAAGCCAAAGAGATCGTCGCTGAATGTATAATCAGTCTGGAATCCGAAGGTTCTGAGCTGAACAGCTCTCCCCTCATCGGTGCAATGGTAGAGGTTCCGGCAGCAGTCGGCATCATTGATAACCTCTCTGCGGCCGCAGACTTTTTGAGTATAGGAACAAATGATCTTGTTATGTATACCCTTGCAGTGGATCGGACGAATGAACGTGTGAGGGGGATGTATAAACCATGGCATCCAGCTGTTCTTAGAAGCCTTCAGACTGTTGCAGAGAGCGCGGTTATTAATGCTACCGAATTATCGGTCTGCGGAGAAGCAGCATCAGATAGCAATATGATGAAGTTTCTGATAGGTATCGGGGTAAGAAAATTCAGTGTTGATCCATTGAAAATACCCGGTATGAAACGTTTCGCTTCTGAATTATCAGTTTCCGACTGCCGAAGCTTTGCAGAGAAAGCTCTTGCAGCAGAGACCGTAAAGGCTGCCGATTCTCTCTTTTGCTGCTGAGCGTCAAAAAAAAGACGAGCCATACAGGAGCATGGCTCGTCTCGGAGGAGAGAGGGGTCAGTGTTAACAGACTGACTTAACCATAAAGAGTAAATCCTACTGCAGGATATTCTGCAATGCCTTCTTTTTTACTTTCGAATTTCCTATACTTATCAGGGTTGCCCCTGAAGGGTGAACTACCAATAAAAGGCAGCAATGAACTATGTTCCAGTTTTTCTTTCATCATTTCTTTTTCAGTCATTCTGTGCCTCCTTGCACTTAATCCTTTGTTTTATATATCTAATATAATATGGTACGCCTAACTTGTCAAGAAAAAATTACAAAAAAAGTAAGGTATTATTTTTTATCCGGTAATCTTACTGAATTGAGGATCATGGGAATATTTTTAAAACTATAGTACTTAAAATTAATATTTAATCTGAATTGAGCCCCTGACAAGATTGTTTTACGCCCCAGAATGTAGTCATCATATCCCATAGCCTTTCTTCGAGAACAGCGTAAGAATAAAAACACTGAGCTATCTTGTAGTTCTTTTCAACCATCTTTTTCCGGCGTTCAGGATTATTCAACACCTCTTTGACCTGGGCAACTGTTTCATCCGTAATGAAATCGTCCATCTCTATCACGTCAAAACCCTTGGGTTTTATATCGGTTGAGTAGATAGAGTAGTTATTTACAAGAATAGGTTTTCTGAAATAGATTGTTTCAAGGAAAGCATTTCCAAATCCTTCTATCAATGAGGGGTAGGTTACAAAGTCAGCATAGGGATAAATATCCTGAAGGGTGTAGATCTTTTTACCGTTTCGTATTTCCCTTTTGTCGTCGATGATGTCCGAAACAAATATGGCTTTTATACCCATAAGTTTGGCGTATTCATGTACCCTGTTTTCATATTCATGCCCTTCATCACCCGAGGCGTGTGAAATAACGAGCACGGCTTTTTCACCGAGCCGGCTGACAAGCTCAATTGCATGTTCAATCCCTTTACGCTGAACAACACGTGTAGGCTGCAGGATAAGAATCTCATCCTCAGAAACTCCGAGTGCTTCCAGGATATCAGCATTGTATTCGTCTTTTCCGGGTGCGGGTTTCTCAAAATTCATAACGTTTGGTATCAGGGTTGATGAAATACCGGTCCTGAGAGCCAGCTGGTTCTGTCCGGAACTGTTTATGACTACATGCTCGATTGAAGGGAGGTGGGGAGGGTAGGCCATGTTGAAGTAATCCCAGACGCTGTTGCGAAGGAAACGTTTTCTTTCCCAGAAGAAATCATGATGATGAGCAATGGTTTTTATCTCAGTTTCTGCAATAAACTCAGTTAATGCAAGTGCAAGAGAAATATTAAGCGGGATTGTTACCGCATTCTGCGGAATAAGCACGTCTATACTGAATTTATTTACAAACTCATGCAGTTCTTCCTTAATCCTTTTTCTGTAATGGTGAATCTTGGCTGTCAAATCAGGATCACGTTTTGATGTTCCGTATATTCTCTGATTTATCTCTGCTATAACAGGATTTTTGAAGTGGGCATATTTTGAGTAATAAGAACGTTCCGGCGGAGTATCAAGCTCTTCTGCGAAATAGAAGCATCTACAGTTGTTGCGTTCAAATATTTCGGCCCATTTCTTTACCTCAAGACTTACACCATCGGTGCCGGCGATTCTGAATGATACAAATCCTATGTTCTTCTCCATTTTGATCTTCCTTCCAAATTTTATTCTTTGAGTTTTAGATTGCCTTTAATATTAATATCTACTCTGCGGTTCAGATGCTGCTCATCTCTTCTGAGGCTCACCGGCTCTGCCGCCCCGGCTCCGCTGACAAAGCTGTCCGCTTCAATATTCCAATCAGATTTCAGGAAACTGTAGACGTTAAGAGCCCGATCTCGACTGAGTTCGGCGCGGCCCTCTTCTGTTCCGTATTTTGCGCAATGACCGCGAATTTCGAGTTCGAACTCAGCCTCTTCAAAATCACCTTCTCCGGGCAGCTTTCCGATAAAATCCCTTAACCCGGAAATTGCGTCGGCTGTAAGTTCGGCACTGTCGGGTTTGAAATATACGGCATGGCGGTCGGTTATTTCGCTTTCAATGAAGACTGTTTCGGGTGGGGATTCTTCGACTTCTGGAGATTCAGCAGACCCGGATGTGATTATATTTACAGGTGGTGTTTCTCGGGCAGTGGGTGTATTGGCGGCAGAGGGTGTATTGGCGGCAGGCTGAGTCTTTCCGGAAGAGCGCAGCATTGGAATAAAAAGGAAAACAGCGAGCAGTATTAAAATTATCACCGCCGCAGAAACAGCAGCGGTTATGAAAGGGGCTTTTGATCGGAGATATTTACGTAAACCATGGCTGCCGGACCTGACACGCTTCCCGTTGAGAAGAATATCATAATGGAATGTTTTATCACTGACACGCGGTTTTATATTGATAGACGGTTCACCGGCATGCATTGCAGGAAGATCCGTTATGGATTCAGACATGAGATAATATCTGCTTCCGTCTTTTTTAAGGTAGAATTTAATTTCAGCTTTATTCTGGTTTTCAGATACGGTTGTAAGTTTTATCGGCCTGGTTGAGGAATGCTCGGAATCCCAAATCCATACAACACGGCTGTTATCTATTTCTACACCTAGCAAAAAACCCATATTTAATTGTAATACACGATAGATTATGGTCAATACAAAAAAATAAAAAAGCGGAGTTATAATGTCAGATTAGAGGTTTTATTGTTATTATATTAGTTTTTTTTCAACCATGTCTTTCAATGTCAGACTGTTGAAATAATCGTTCAGATGATTTGAAACATCCTGCCAGATCCCGTAAGCTTCGCATTTATCAGCCCGGGGACAGTCTTTCTTTGTGCCTTCAGTGCTGCAGGGTGACAGGGTCACGGGTTCGCCGACTGCTTCAAGAATATCGGCAAGGCTTATTTCATTCAGATCTTTAACAAGGCTGAACCCTCCGCCGGGACCACGGGTTGATTTTATGATTCCGGATTTTTTCATCTTGTAGAAAATCTGTTCAAGAAATTCAGGAGATATCTGTTCTTCGGATGCAATTGTGCTTATGGATAAAGGCTTCCTGTCATGTTGTGCTGCAAGTTTAAGTACTGCTCTTAATCCGTATCGACCTTTAGTTGTAATTCTCATCTAAGTATCTCCTTGATTATGCCTGTAACAGTCACCTATTATAGAGTACTTTCTAAAAAAAATAAAGGTCTCAATTGTTACTGTTTTTCTAGAAGCAGCGCCCTAAAACCCCTGTATTTAACACTATGTTTCAGTATATAACCTTTTCTGCTTTTTTCTATTCTGGCAATATCCGAGCTCTTACCCGATGCAAGCAGTTTACCCCTGCTCTTGAGAAGATTAAGTGAGGTTGAGAGTACTTCTTCCTCCACCGCCGCACCTGTTATAAAATCGGGGACAGCTACGATATAATCAAGTTCATCCTTGATTACGCTGCTGAGATCTCTGAAAACAGGAAGATGATGATGCGGATATCCGGCGGCGGCATTAAAATCCGAGGCTTTTAACTGAAGCAGATCCTCGCCGGCTGTTATCAATTCGTCGGCATAACTGCATGCGGCCGGGATATGCCCGATACCGGGGTTCCATAATAATGTTTTTCCCCCGCAGTGGTAGCCATTGAGTATTTCCAGGGTAACCTGGCTGCGATATGAAAGCGAATCAAACTCGGGCAGCCCGTAAAAACCGGTTATTTTATCGTCTGTGCGCTCGTAAACTGATGCAAAGGTTGAAACTCCGGCGGCCTTCCCGGGTTTGAAATGATATACAGAGTATTGTTTATCGGCTTCTTTGTGTGTTATGGCCGCACCTGATTCACTCAGACAGTTTTCGGCAAAGTCGGCGAGCGGCTGGACAATAACAACTGCAACCTTTCCCCCGTCCGCAAGATGATGACCGCAGTTTTGAAGAAAATCTTTAATAACCGGTTTCCCGGCCTTGGCCGGAATATTAGAAATTATCAGATCCCATTTTTCCGGTGCACAGTCTACCGGCCGCTTCAGGCTTCCGGGCAATAATCCAGACGCTGTTTGAAACCCGTTTTTATCAATCCCGTTAAGCTCTGCATTCATTGATGTGAATCTGAGTGCAAGCGCGTTCCTGTCCGAAGCAGTTACATCGAGTTTAGGGAATTTCTTTTTAAGACTGACAGCAATAACACCGGTCCCGCAGCCGGTGTCCAGGACGGAACCTTTTTCGGGCACTGCATTCTGCTGGGCAAGTGTTTTCATCAGCATCCTGGTGCCTGAGTCTACGCCGAAGCTGCTGAATAAACCGAGAGAGAGGTAGAAACTGAGCCTCTCTCCCATGAAATTGAAATCAACCTGGCGGTTGATGTATTTGTCGTTGAATTTTACTTGTTTACCCGTTCTACATACTCCCCGGTATCGGTGTTAACAAGAATTTTCTCACCCTGTTTAATGAAAATGGGAACCTTTACTTTCAGACCGGTTTCTACAGTGATAATCTTTGTCGCACCTGTAACTGTGTCGCCTTTGAGAGCTTCAGCAGCTTCGGTTACTTCGTATACTACCTTATAGGGGATTTTGATATCGATTGGTTTTTCATCCCAGACAATTACGCTGTATGTTTCTCCGTCCTTCATGTAGAGGGCTTTATCCTCCATGCTCTTTACGGGAATTTCGAACTGATCGTAGGTTTCCTGATCCATAAAATGAAAGCTTTCACCGTCTGAGTATAGGTACTGGCAGTCCTTGTCTTCAACACTGATGTCTTCAACATTGTCCTGACTTTTCATTGTCTCTTTAAGAACGGAACCGTCGAGAAGGTTTTTAAGTTTCAGTCTGACGAATGCGGAACCCTTTCCGGGGTTTACAAATTCCCTCTCTGCAACTAAATAGGGTGCGTTCTTCACGTAAAGAAACATTCCCTTGTCTATCTGTCCTGCTTTAATCATTGTTTTTCCTTGGTATAAAGTAACTAATTGAGTTCGCGAATTATATCAGATAGCGGGAATAAAATCACCCCCTCAATAGAGGCTGCTCCCGATAAAAGCATTATAAGCCTATCTAAACCCATGGCTGTGCCTGAACAGCGCGGAAAATTTTTTCTGTACATCTCACACCAGGTCAAATCCGGCTTAACGGTTACCAGCGCATCTATTTTTTCGGCTGCTTCATTCGTGAAAAAGTTCTTTACCGTTTTGTAATCTGTTTCTTCAGAATAACAGTTTGCCAGCTCAATCCCGCCTGCATACAGTTCCCATCGCTCAAGACGCCCCCGGGTTGCTGCGGGCCTGGCGAGAGCGGGTATATTTGCCGGGTAGTCATAGATTACAAGCGGTTTATCAGTAGGCAGTTGAGGTTCAATTTTATGAACGAATACAAGGTTGAACAGCTCTTCCCAGCTGTCATCATCCGATGTGCTCAGACCGAACCCCTCCGCCAGTTCTTTAAGCTGCTTCCGCTCCTCCTCTCCGCTGAGTCGACCGCTACAGTGGGCGGATAAATCGAAGTCCGCAAAACGCTCAAAGGTTTCATCCATCGTCATCCGTCTGAAGGGCGGCCGGAGTGCGACCGCCCTTTCTCTGTCGGCCGGGAGGCCTTCGAGCATTGTGGCAATAAGATCCTCAGTCAGTGAGATTGAATCAATATAATCGGCATCCATCGCGTAGTATTCAAGCATTGTAAACTCGGGATTATGCTGACGCCCTGTCTGTTCTGAATTGCGGAAGCTGCGCGATATGCTGTAGATGTCGCCGCTGCCCTCTGCAATAAGCTGCTTGAGGTAGTATTCAGGCGACGGAAGCAGGAAAAGCTCTTCGGGAGAGCTGCCGTAGGGAGAGACCATTTCGGTTTTAAAGAGTTCAATTGATGCTTCCGGTATTACCCCGGGGGTAAGAAGGGGTACATCTGCCTCGGTAAAGCTGCGGCTGGCAAAAAACTTTCTTATGTCTCTCTGCACATGTGCGCGGAGTTTCATTTTGTCGACAGGGTTTTGATTCATTCGGGTATTCTAACTCCATAACAGAAGTGCGGCAAGACGGCTTCACCTCACTTGTAAATTTCCCCTATCTGCTGTTTAATGTCAGTCTGATGAATAACGCTTATATTAAAGAAACCGCGGCCGAATTGGGTCTGCGCGACCGACAGGTGCAGGCCGTCGCCGACCTGCTTGCAGAAGGAGCAACCGTTCCATTTATTTCCCGGTACCGTAAAGAAATGACAGGGAACCTTGATGAGGTTCAGATTATCGCAATCCGCGATCGAATGGATGAGATTGAGGCGCTTGAAAAACGGCGTGAATCGATTCTATCCTCATTGATCGAACGCGAATTGCTGACCCCCGAGCTTGAAAATGCAGTTCGCTCTGCTTCGAGTATGAATGTTCTTGAAGATGTCTATCTGCCGTACCGCCCCAAACGAAAAACACGTGCCTCAGCCGCAAAGGAGAAGGGGCTTCAGCCTCTCGCCGATGCAATATTGAGTTTTAACTGTGCTGATCCAGAAGCAGAAGCGGCTGTATACATTGATTCTGAAAAAGGTGTTGATTCTGTTGAAGCCGCTCTTGCCGGTGCATCAGATATCATTGCTGAAAAGGTAAGTGAGAATGCTGAAATCAGGGGTGAACTGCGAACCCTGTTTGAGCGACGAGCCCTGCTTTCTTCTACCGTGATAAAGAAAAAAGCCTCTGAGGCTGAAAAGTACAAAGATTATTTTGATTACAGCGAACCGCTGTCCCGTGTACCCTCACACCGCTTTCTCGCAGTTATGCGGGGTGCTGATGAAGGTTTTCTGAAGTGGCATATCAGCCCTGACAAAGAAGATGCGGTGCATCTCATTGACGGCATTGTTTTTAACGGAGCCTGCAGCCCGGAGGGTGCCGGTTCTTCAAAAAACTGTTCACAGGCAAACGGGGAGTTTATTGAGGCTGCCGTCGACGATGCCTGGGAGCGTTTAATAAGTCCATCACTTGAAACAGAGTTTAGGAACGCGGCGAAAAAGGAAGCAGACCTGACTGCGATTGATGTTTTTGCAGGGAATGTCCGTAATCTGCTGCTTGAGCCGCCGCTTGGAAGGCGCCGTATGCTTGCTGTAGACCCCGGGCTGCGTACAGGCTGTAAAATTGTTGTGCTGAGTGCTGAGGGCGACCTGCTTGAAGACGGCGTTATTTATCCGCTGCCTCCGCATAATAAGGAGGCTGCAGCCGCAGAGCTGTTGAAACGGCTTGCCGTGAAATACGATGTGGAAGCCATAGCCGTCGGAAACGGAACCGGCGGACGCGAGGCTGAGGCATTCGTAAGGCAGGTATTTCCAACCGATATGATAATTGAGCAGGTAAATGAGAGCGGTGCGTCCATCTACTCCGCCTCCGAAACCGCGCGAAAAGAGTTTCCCGACAAGGACGTTACCGTGCGCGGAGCGGTATCTATAGGCCGCAGGCTGATGGACCCGCTAGCCGAGCTTGTAAAAATAGAGCCTAAATCAATCGGGGTTGGTCAGTACCAGCACGATGTTGATCAAAAACTTTTGAAGAAAAGTCTGGACGATGTAGTTGTTTCCTGCGTAAATTCAGTCGGTGTTGAGCTTAACACAGCCAGCAGAGAACTGCTGTCCTATGTTTCAGGGCTGAGTTCATCGATTGCAGGCAAGCTGTTGAAACAGCGGGAGAAAAAGCCCTTTACCGACATAAACCAGCTCCATGATGTAGCCGGTGTGGGAGACAAGGTTTTTCAGCAGGCGGCCGGATTTCTGCGCATTACGGATGGTGATAACCCCCTTGATGCCGGAGCTGTGCACCCGGAGAGCTATGGAATTGTGGAAAAGATGGCCCTGAGAGCGGGTGTTGCTGTTTCTGAGCTGGCCGGCAACGCCGAACTTGCAGGCGGCTTGATGCCTGAAGACTTCGTGACTGAAAGTGCCGGACTGCCGACGATAACAGATATAATAGAAGAACTGAAAAAACCCGGTCGTGACCCGAGACCTGAATTTCAATCCTTCAGTTTTGATGAGGGTGTAAGCAAGATGTCGGATCTTACTGAGAACATGATTTTGAACGGGGTAGTTACCAATGTGACTGCCTTCGGAGCCTTCGTGGATATAGGTGTTCATCAGGATGGTCTTGTGCATATTAGTCAGATAGCTGATCATTTTGTGAGGGATCCGGCTGATGAGCTGAAGGTAAATCAGAAGGTTCGCGTAAAGGTTCTCACAGTTGATGAGCAGAGAAAGCGAATCTCTCTCTCGATGAAAGGAGTGTAAGAATGGCTCAAAAGATTTTTATTGATACCGATTGCGGTATAGACGACGCAGTAGCAATTATGATGGCTCTTTCAAGCCCCGAAGTCGAGATTGCCGGTATCAGCTGTGTTGCAGGAAATACCAGTCTTGAGAATGTGCTCAACAATGTATGCGGGCTTCTTAACTTCTATAAACGAACGGATATTCCCGTTTACAGGGGATGTTCCACATCAATGCTTAGAATCAGTCATAATGCGGATAAGATACACGGCTCTAACGGACTTGCCGATGTTGTCCTTGATACAGGCGGGAAGACCCCCGAAGCTATTAATGCGGCAGAAGGAATCTTCGCAGCCGCGAAAGCCTATCCCGGAATAAAGCTCATCACCCTCGGACCGCTAACGAACCTTGCATTCGCTTTTAATCTCTACCCTGAGCTTTCTGAGCTTATTTCAGAGATCGTGATGATGGGAGGAGCAGTTGGGCCCGGCAATGTTACGCCATGGGCTGAATTCAACTTTTTCTATGACCCTGAGGCAGCAGCCTTCAGTCTCGGAACCGGCGTTCCTGTAAAAATCCTCACCTGGGATGCTACGGTAGCCGGATTTATGCCTGAAGAGGAATTTCTCAGGCTTGATATGAATGGAACACCAGCGGGGGATCTGTTTATTGAGATTCAGAGCTTCTACCTTGATTTTATGGAGAACTCTACCGGATCGAGAAAAATAGGTTTTCCTGATCCGCTGACAGTCGCCTGTGTAATTGATCCGGCTATTGCCATTGAGACCGAGAATATGTCTCTGTGTATGATTCTCAACCGGGAAAATGAAAAGCGGGGCGCTTCGGTAGTGGTATCTGATTCGGATGGTGCAGACGGGACAGCCGATGTGATCCTGAAATGCGATATGAAGCGCTTCAGCGAACTCGCAAAACGAATAAAAATAAACTCACCAAAATAAGGATATATAATGACAAGACTCAAACCCGGCGACAGTCTGCACGGATTTACCGTAATGGAAGTGAATGAAATTTCTGAATACAGGGGAACTGGAATAAGACTGATACATGATCTGACCGGAGCCGATGTTTACCACCTTCATAATGATGATAAGGAAAACCTTTTTTCATTCGCCTTCAAAACGCCCGCCTCCGATAATACGGGGGTATCGCATATTCTTGAACACTGTGTACTTGCTGGTTCTCAGAAGTATCCGATTAAAGACCCCTTTCTGTCGATGATGAACGGCAGTATGAATACCTTCCTTAATGCTATGACCTACCCGGATAAGACCGTTTTTCCGGCCGCATCTACTGTGCCCAAGGATTATTTCAACCTGATGAGCGTCTATGCCGACGCCGTGTTTTTTCCACTCCTGCGTGAAGAGATGTTCATGCAGGAGGGTATAAGGTTCGAGCCGCAGGAGGACGGAAGCGCACAGCCCTCTGGTGTTGTGTTTAACGAGATGAAGGGAGCCTACTCGAACCATGATTCTATTGCGGCGGAATATTCTTATCGCTATATGTTTCCTGAATCACCCTATAAGTGGGACTCCGGAGGGGAACCCTCAGCAATTCCCTCGCTTACATACGAAGATTTTAAAGCCTGGCATGCCCGGTTTTATCACCCCTCAAACTGTCGTATCTTTCTATACGGAGACATTGATACTGCAGAGCAGCTTGAGTTTCTGCAGGAGAATGCACTCTCACGATTTGGCGGAAAGGCGGAACCTGCTGAAGATATCAGCATTCAGCCTTCATGGGATAAATCCCGTGACGCCCGGGTTTCCAGTCCGCTTTCCGGTGATGAAGATGAGGCTGGAGCCACACTCACCCTTAACTGGAAGTGCGGCAGCTCGGAAAACTCAATAAACATCCTTGCCTTCGAGGTTCTTACCGAGGCTCTTATGGGCAATATGGGGGCGCCTCTTTACAAGGCTGTTGTTGAATCCGGGATAGGAGAAGATCTGAGCCCTGTAAGCGGACTTGATACTGATCTGCGTGAGATGGTTTTTTCAGTAGGAGTCCGTGGAAGCAGCAGAGAGCGTTCCGGTGATTTTGATAAGCTGATTATGGATGAATTGCGAAAACTTGCTGATGAGGGGATTCCTGAGCTGTCCCTGGCCGGAGCAATGCACCGTGTTGAGTTCAGAAACCGGGAAATAAAGGGTGGAGCCCCCTTCGGTCTGAGACTGATGGGGCGTTCACTCAAGGGCTGGCTGCACGGCGGCAGCCCTGAGGATACTATTTCTTTCAAGGAACCAATGGAAGAGCTTCGGAATCTGTATGAGACAGAGCCCGGATTCTTTGAAGATATGATAAGAAAATGGCTTATTGAGAACAATCATCGTCTGATGCTTGTTATAGAGCCCGACGCAACCCATAACGATAAGATGGAAAAGGCTGTCGCTGATGCTGTGGCTGATATCAGGGGAAACCTTTCTCCTGCCGAGCTTGAGGCTGAGAAACAGAAGGTTGACAGCTTCAGGGTTTTTCAGGAAGCATCTGATTCTGAAGAAGAACTATCGAAGATTCCTTCGCTTGATCTTGAAGATGTACCTGATAAAATCAGACTGATTAAAACCGAGCAGGACGAGGTAGCAGGCGTTCCCCTGTATAAACATGAACTGTTTACCAACGGTATTATCTACATCGATTTTGCAATAGACATAAGGGATATTTCAGATGACGAGGGGATGCTGCTGCCGTTTCTGAGCAGGATGATCTGTTCTTCCGGGCTTCCCGGCCGTAGTTATGACCAGGTTGCCCTCGAACTCGCATTGAAAACAGGCGGGCTTTACACCTTTCTTGAATCAAGCCGTACGGCCGACGCAAGCGTTGAGCGTAAGGATTACCTGTTCTTCAGACTGAAGACCCTTGAAAAGGACCTTGATCAGGCATTTGAACTTGCTTCCGACATGCTGCTCCAATCAGAGATAGGCGATCCTGTCAGGGTTAGGGATCTGCTGTTCGAGATGCGTAATGATTTCAAGTCAAGTATTGTCCCCGCAGGTCATTCCTTCTGCTCTGTAAAGGCTGCCGCCGAGTTTGACAGGGTTCTTGAGCGTGAAGATGAATGGCGGGGAAGCAGACAGTTGATGTTTTTAAATGATCTGACGGCGAGGGCTGATGAATCTATTCCTTCAGTCTGCATCTCACTTGAATCAATGCGAAGCCGGCTGTTAAACCGCAGCAGGCTTGTCTTCAATCTTACCTGTGCAGGCAGCAGTATGGATGCGGTAGAGCGAAAACTTGCAGCCTTCATAGATCGTTTGCCGTCGGAAGATGCCGCAGCGGCAATTGATCCCGAACTTCATATAGGCGATCTGCAAAAGACTCCGAAGTATAATTATGGTGCACTCTCGGTACCCACATCGGTTTTCTTCACCGCAAGGACAATGCCTGCGTCATTTTTAGGAGATCCGGGCCATGCTCACGAAAGCCTTCTGGCGCATATGATGAAGACAAATGATCTCTGGGAAGAGGTCAGGATGAAAAACGGAGCTTACGGGGTTTATGCTTCAGTCAACGGCACTGAAGGGCTTATCACTGTCTCAACATACCGTGATCCTAATCCGGGAGCGAACTTGAAGGCATTCGAAGCCGCCCTTGATGCAGCCGCTGCCGGCCGATATTCGGAAAATGATCTGCGAAAGGCGATAATTACCGTAGTCGGGCGCGATCTTAAACCGTTGAGCCCTGCCGAGGAAAGTCTGATAGGGTTCAGACGGGATCTTTACAGGATAACCGATGAAACCAGGCAGAATAAGCGTGAGGCAATGCTTGATACGACTACTGATGATATTAAGGCTGCCGCGGCAAGGCTCCGAAAGAATCTAAAAGGCTCAGTTTCCGTCGTAATGGGTCCGGAGGATGTTTTAAAGGAGCTTGCGGCCGAATATGGTGAAGAGCTGACTGAAAATACCCTGACACTTCCCATGTAAGATGCGCGACTCAAGGGTTTCATAGGTTCACTCCCGGCGGGGGGCGTTTAGAAATTTATACCCAGCAGAAATGTAGTGTCCTCAAGACGCATTATCCCGCTGTTGAGATTGTAGATAAATCTCAACCCGGCACTGAGGGGGACATAATTGTTGAAGAGATGAAAGGTCGTATACAGTTCGAATCCAGCTGTGCTTTTTAGAGCATCGAAGCTCATGCCGCTGATTTCTGAGAATGAATCAGCGGTGACAGCCGCATCGAAATAGCATGACATGTAGAATCTTGAAATATACATCAGCCCCCCGATTGCAAAATCAGGATATGCCAGAGGAAGCAGGTAGTCTATACTGACACCGCCTGCCATTCTGCCGTCCAAATCTGTGTATTCATATCCGCGCGGCCAATTTCCGTGCCTGTAGTACGCTTCAGCTGATTCAGCATTTACGCTTGTGTAAAAATCAAGCTGCAAGCCGTGATTTCGCATCAATCCGGGGAGATAAAAGGCTGTTTCGGTTGAATACTGGTTGTAGTAAGTCGGTGAAATTGTATACAGCCATGACGCCTCAAATGAAATGCCCAGGGGGGGAATCAGATCGCGCTTTGCGCTCTTTTGCTTAAGGCTCCAGTTGAAGCTTGCCACCGAAGCCAGTAAATGCAGAGGGGAGCTGTATTCAGATTGAAGCTGCAGGATCTCCTGAAAGCTGAGCGAATGGTTCCATATTCCTTCTGAAAAATCGAAGGGCAGCCAGACTCCGCCGTACAGGGCAGACTGATGGCCCGAACTCGGGTTGCTCAAAGGATACTGCAGCTCTGCGCCGTAGAGGAGGACAGGGTAGAAGCCTGCCCAGGCTCCGGTCAAGCCGGCGGCAATTTCAGAATAGGAGGGATCCCAGCCCAGATACAGGTTCCCGCTGGTGTTCCCGAGGATGTCATCTGCCTGAAGACTCAAGGCTATGCCGCTTCCGCTGCTTGTTGTGGTCAGGCTGCGACTGTGAAAGTTGACAAGTCCAAGGGCCTTGCTGTAGTTTTCAATATCGTAATCGACAGCAGTTACGGATTTGCCCCGGCCGTTCGTCCCTGCCCATTTTTCCTGTGTAATCAGATCTTCAAAATAATCAACGTGTCCTGCTTCCGGTTTCGCTTCCTGTGTATGGGCAGCGGTAGCATCCATAGCTGAGGAAGAAACTGCAGCGAGCGAAAAACCGTGAGCGCCGTAATCAGCATACAGCAGCTTTCCCCCGGTTCCGGCAGCAGGAGAGAGCGCTCCAAAGCTTCTGGAAACAACCATCTCCGATTCTCCGCCTGAAGCAGCTATGCGGTGAATAGATTCAAGTCCTGAGGCCTCCGACACGTAGTAAACCCAGCCGTCAATAACCACCGGCGAAGCTATATCATCGGTTGAAGGCATCGTCAGAGCTCTATTGATCCCCGTCTCGGGGTCCAACAGCCTGATCGATTCGCCCCAGTCTAACTGTCGCAGGTAAACAACAGCGTTTCCGTCGTCGCTCCAGCATGTCTGCGATGGATAGGCTCCGGCCGGTTCGGGATATCTTGCAAGCAGGCTCCCGTCTTCTGTGTCGAGGATGACTATAAAACTTGTAAGCTCAGGACTTATCTCGACAGCTGCAATTTGTTTTCCGTTTGGGCTTATCGACGGCGACAGGTACCTGGTTTTATCGGTAATTTTCCGGTATTCGCCTGTAGCCGGTGTAAATATTCTTATTTCGGTCCAGGAGCGGTTGCCCCACCTGATATCGCTTTTGCTCTCCGTCCAACAGAATGTTTCACCGTTGAATGAGATATTTTTATCGAAGGGCGATATTTTTCGAAGTCGCTTTGCTCTTCCGTCGGGGCTGATCCTGACGAGGCTTGTAGTTTCGGCCGCGGAGGTAAGCAGTGCAGCCGCATCTCCGTTATCGAAGGATCCCAGTGGATAGTAATTTGTAAGGTTCTTTCTGTCCGCCTCTATTATCAGTTCGGTTTGGGTTATAAATCTGTTCCCGAGCTGTTCCCGCCACTGTATCTCCAAATCTGCGAGACAATCACTGTATATGTCTTTGATTTTTTTGCCGGTAACCGATTTTACGGCAATGTTCAGAATCAGAGGAGCCATTGAATAATCAGCACTTATTTCGAGTATACGATTAAAGGCTTCAATTCCGTATTCAGCTCTGATGTAGGCGCAGAGGTGATAACCCATAACATACCAGCTTGGAACTGTATCCCGGTATGAGCCGTAGTAGCCGAGGGAGGCTTTGTAGTAACCGTACTCTCGTTCGTTAAGCAGATCACGCCGAAGCGGTCTTTCAAATCCAGGGTATCTACCGCGCCCCCCGGAGGTGAGAAGGGTTTCAGTCAGGACTGCATCACCCTCCCAAACCCATAGCGGCAGGGCAAAATGCGACATTGCGCTTGAGCCGTATTCTCCGAAAAGCCAGTGCGCGAATGCTGTAAACCCGCGAACCATTTTGTCATTTTGAACAATATGCCTCAGTTCATGGCTCCATATTACCTCGAGCCAGTTTGCTGTGCCTTGAAACCCTTCCTGGTCAGGGATTGTGTACAGCTGGGAATGCCTTGGCGCGCTTGAAACGTAGGCGTTGGGATAAACCAGGCTGTTGTTTATAATTACAGGCCACCTCATAGTGTGGGTCTCAAGACTGTATTCATCGGCAGGATAATAAGCTTCAAGTTTGCCGGCAATTTCAGCTGCCTGATCTGAAAGTTCCTCCGGGAAAATCAGTGTGAATTTCGAAGTGTCTATCTTCTTCCATTCGACAGTCGGCGGAAACTGTACATTATCGATAGCTGAAACCCCGGGTGCTGTTGATTGAACAACTATTGATACAGTCAGTAAAATTATCGAAAACCTTTTTATTCTCACCATCTAAGTGTATCCGTTTTGCTGAAACTGTCCAAGAGTACTTTAAGATCTTTGGCTTTTGTTTTATAAACGCCTGTGATATCTTTTAAGCGATGAAGATTCTAATAATAGAAGATGATGCTGCTATCTCCGGCTTTATTTCCAAGGGGTTAAAAGAAGCTGGTTTTTTCGTTGAATGCTTTGAAACAGGTGAAGACGGACTTGCCGCTGTTTCGGAGGGCTTTGATGCGGCTGTTATAGATATAATGCTGCCAGGTATTGACGGGCTTAGTGTAATAGAACAGCTGCGCGGTTCAGGCTATCAGCTCCCAATACTTGTTTTAAGTGCTAAGCGATCGGTCGATGACAGGGTTGCGGGCCTGCAGCGGGGGGGAGATGATTACATGGTCAAGCCCTTCTCGTTTTCAGAGCTTCTTGCAAGACTTCGGGCTCTGCTGAGGCGCTCAGCTGTAAAAAAGGAGTCCAGCGCTGTTGAGGCCTTCGGGATCAGGCTTGATCCGGTAACCCGCGAGGTTAGCAGGGATGGTGAATCTGTTGCGCTGAACCCCAAGGAGTTTTCACTTCTTGAGTACCTCGTCCGTAATCAGGGCATGGTGATGTCCAAAACGATGATAATGGAGCATATCTGGGGATATGATTTTGACCCTCAGACTAATGTTGTAGATGTGCTGGTGTCCAGGCTTCGAAGCAAGATAGATAAGGAGAGCGACCGAAAGCTGATTCATACTATTCGCGGGGTAGGATATGTCCTCAGAGAGAAAAACTGAGAAAAACAGACGAAGCATAAAGGCTGATCTGAAGTTCACCATTATTTTTGCGGGGATTTTCTGGATTGCATCAATCATTGTATACGCCTTCGTCTTTATCTACATTCACAATTCTCTTCTTCAGAGTTCAAGAGCCGGTCTGCAGGTGAGAATGCTCGGCTACTGGGCTATTGAACAGTCCGGCGGGCTTGAGTTGCTTACTGATAATATTGATGTAAATATGATTTTGTCCGATGAGCAGCCTTTTTTTGTCCGTATAGCAGACGAATTCAATAACACCCTTCTTCTTGAGACTCCTGAACATTGGAGCAGTTTCAATTTTCAGCAGCTTGAACGGATACAGCCCAGACCCGGAAGCTTTGTTCAGCTAAGATCCGGTTCAATGCGCTATGTTCTTGAGACTGGTTGTATTCCTCTGTCTGACGGAAACTTTCTCCAGGTAGGAACAAGCGATGAAAACCGTCGAAGGGTTCTGGAGCTTCTTTCAGGCAGTTTTCTGGTAGCCCTGCTGATACTAGTCGGTATCAGTTCAGCCTCGGGTTTTCTGGTAGCCAGACGGTTTCTTATGCCCATCAGGGACCTTGAGCGGACGGTCAATGAAGTGATAGAGACGGGCCGGATCGAGAGCAGGATAACTGAACGGAAGGGGGTCGGCGAGCTTGAGGGACTTATTGTCTCATTTAATGAGATGCTGGAAAAGATAGAAGAGCTTGTTCATGGAATGAAGGGTGCTCTAGATACGGTTGCCCATGATCTGCGTACGCCATTAACGAGATTCAGGATGATCTCTGAAAAATCCCTCAGCCGGCAGGATTTTGCCTCAGATGCCGAAGCTGCCGAAGAATACCGCTATTCACTTGAGCAGGCGGTTGTTGAGTCGGAAACTGTTTTGCGTATGATGACCCTGCTGATGGATATTTCAGAGGCTGAAACAGGGACGCTTAAGCTGAATAAGACTGAATTCCGTCCTGCAGACAGACTTCTCGAACTTTTTGATGTTTACGAGATGACTGCAGAGGATAGGGGAATCAGTTTTCAACTTAAGCAGCCGCTATGGCAGGGACTTATATATGCTGATTCCGACAGATTCAGGCAGGCCGTGGGAAATCTGATTGATAATGCCCTTAAATACGGTAAAGAAGGCGGGCAGGTTATTATAAGCCTTACTGCGGACGACAGCCGTCTTAGGGTTGAGGTTAAGGATGATGGGGAAGGAATCTCCGGGGCGGATCTGCCTGAGATATGGAAAAGGCTTTACCG
>JAQQAL010000022.1 GCA_028532855.1 Candidatus Thalassospirochaeta sargassi | reverse complement strand
ACATCTGAATGACCCGGAACAAGAAGCACGTCATCATAACTTAAAGATTCAATTATATTCATTTCTTAAGTATCTCCTCGAGTTTTTTCATACTGTTTTTATATTTTGCTGATATAATCTCAGCTTTTTCGGCAGCTTTACCGCGGTAAAGTTCGGGTTTAGAGAAAAACTCAAGTGCGTCGATAGCGGCAGTATCCATCAGCTGATCAGAAATAAGCTTCCAGGTTTGAGGATCCTTGGGAAGCTCCACAGCTAGGGTTGAATTGTTTTCCTCACATTTAAGGGTAACCTTTCTAATAACCTCGTGGGCGTCGGGTTCACCAGCACAGGAAAGAAGAATGTAAGCGGCTTCTGCAAGAACAAGATCACCTGTAAAACTCAGATTAGCCTTTAGTCTGTCTTTATCTACATAGAGAGTGGCTGTTATCTTTATCATACGTGCGACGGCTGCTGTAAAACCGGCAAGATAGTCTGCAATAAATCTTGTAGATGCTGAGTTAGACAGGTCTCTCTGATGTTCGCTTATCTGATCCATAAAAAAAGTTACAACCCGCGGACTGAAGGCTTTCCACAAGCTTTTTACATGTTCAGAATTCCATGGATTCCTTTTCTGGGGCATAGTCGAAGAGCCTACCTGGGTAGCTGTGAACATTTCCCTGAGTTCGGAAATTTCTGATCTCTGAAGATTACGGAGGTCATCAGCAAGATTAGCCAGTACACCAAATGCTGTATTTATTTCTGTGAGTAGCCTAAGAAGGTATTCAGGTTCAACCATCTGCGTTGAATGTTCAGAGGCCTCCAGACCAAGATAATCAAGATATTTTTCTTCAAGTGCGAAGGGATCTTTAACTATCATACTGGTTGAATTATACGAACCGACCGCACCAGCGAGTTTGCCGCGAAGGTTCTTTGAAAGTCTTTCAATCTCAATTATGGATTTTCCAAGTCTGGAAACATATTCTGATAATGCAAAACCAAGGGTGATTGGTACCGCATGCTGTCCATGAGTTCGTCCCACCTGGGGGGTGTATGCTTCGTTCCCGGCAATTTCAGCCAGCTGGTTTTCAAGAATAATAAGCTGAGGCAGTATAACGTTTCTGACTGCATCTCTGTATTTCATTGATGATGCTGTATCCAGTATGTCGACTGATGTAGCACCGAGATGTATAAAGGGTTTCAGTTCATCAGGAACTTTTGATTTCATGACGTTTACAAGGGCTCTGATGTTATGCTGTGTTTTTTCTTCTTCAGCATATACTTCTTCAGGCTTTATTGAGTTGCTAAGTTTGTCTACTTCATCGAAAAGTCCGCTGTATTTATCACCCTGAAGGCTCATATGACTCTTCAGGAGGGCTGCTTCAGCCTTGATACAATACATAATGCTTGCTTCTTCACTGATGTAATCAGCGAGATCGTCGAAAACTGCTTTGTTTGATAAATAATACCTGTGATCCAGGGGCGATATGTTTCTGAAAATGCTCTTATCTTCCATACCGAAATGTATCAGAAAGTCTAAATAATGTGAAGCTAAAAAAAGGGTCTAACGCGATTTATATACGGAAGGATTATGGTGGAAACTATATACAAACCATATGCGATAGACCCGTAAATTCGAGTGGAACGGATAAAAAAAGAACCCGCAACCTGAAAAGGGAGCGGGTCTAGTTCCTGCCATAATCCCTCTCCTTTCCAAACGGGAGGCAATAACGTTTCCAATATTACCCATCGACCGGCATTTCATAGCTGAAACCTTAGAAAAACAGGTTCGGAGAAAATCCGTATCATTATTTATAGCATTTCTATATAAATAACGCAAGCTATTTAATTGTTGATGTGTTAATCTAAAAAGGTGAAAAAGAAAGAGAACGATGCCTCAGGACTGTTGAAAAGAGCAGTCGAGGATGGAAGAAAAAGAAATTACACCGCTGCCGTAAAAAAACTTAAGAAGGTACTGGAAATTTCTGATGAATACACAGAAGCTCTGCTTTATCTAGGGCGCGCTTATCATGAGCTGAAATTATTTCAGGATGCTGTAATAGCGTTTAGATTCTTTATATCAAGGGAACCTAAGGCCAGCGCAGGATATTTTTATTTGGGCAGAACATATATAGCTTCAGGAAGGTTCAACCGTGCCGCTTCCTGCTTTGCGGAGTCGCTTAGACTGAGGGATAATTTTGCACCAGCTCTTGCATACATGGGATACGCGCTGATGAGAACGGGTGCATTTACAAAAGCCGTTGAATATCTAGGGCGGGCTGTAGAAAAGGCTCCCGACGATGTTCGCATATATTCGATGTATATAAACAGTATTCTTCTCTACTCCCTAAAACAGTTTCGTCTTGAAAACTATGATTCGGCTGTAAACGCTCTGCAGTTTCTTGAAGAAGCGGGTTACAGTTCAATTACAACAATGCTTTACACGGGTTTGTGCCTGAAAGAGTTGAAACGCCCGGGTGAAGCTGTTCCGTACATCAGTGCCGCAGTTGATGCATCACCGGATGATATTTTATTGAAAAATATGCTCGCTGAGCTCTATGTTGAATCGTCAAGGATGGAAGAGGCTTTTAAACTGCTTGAAACATATCTTGATCAGGAAGGGATAAAATCATTTATCGAAGGCATAGAAGATTCTGAAAAAACTCTTGCAGAGGCATTCTGGAATAAAAAGAACTACAGGGCTGCACATCATTTTGCCCTAATATCATTGAAAAAAGCGCGTACTGCCGACATGCATCTTCTCGCCGGAGAGTGCTTGAAAATTTTCGGAAGACTTGATGATGCGTTCAACCACTTCAGCAGAGCAAGGGAAATGGCAAAAAATACCGTCGAACCCATGTATGGACAGGCTGTAATAAAATGGCTCCAGGAAGATTTTAAGCAAATGCTTGAAATAATATCTGATATAGAAAAAATATCGCCGGAAGATGAGTTTGCGAAATATTACAGGGTCCTTTGCAGCAGCAGAATATCTCTGCCCTATTCCCAATGGAAGGACGCTGCAGATAATCTTAACGTGGAAGATGATCCATGGCTTCTGACAGCCTTTGCCGGAGGTGAGCTTTCCGAGGGCAATTATCGGGAGGCAGCTAGAAAATATAGAAAAGCAATAAAAATTAATAGCAATAATGAGATAGGCTGGAAGGGCCTCATAGAGGTATTTGAGGAAGAAAAAAATGAAAAACAGCTGTCAGCAGTTTTGAAAAAATATCTGAGCATTTTCAGTGAAGACATTATACGAAGACGGCAGTATTCCGAGATCCTGATGAAAAACGGCCATTTTTCTGCTGCCGCAGAGCAATTCAGGCTTCTCCTGTCTTCAGCATCGGTTGATTTAACCTCACTGCAAAAATATGCATATTGTTGTAGAAAAGCAGGAAAATGGTCCGATGCGGTTCGCTTATACAGACAAATACTTTCCAGTGATCCTTATAATGAGAATTATCTAAAACTGCTTCTTTATTGTATGAGGAAGGATGGAAGGGATTCTGAGACTATCCCTCTTCTTGAGAGTGCTGTTGCAGCCTTTAAGAGGCCTTCACCAGAACTTCTGCTGGTTTACGGTGCTACTCTTTATAGAAACGGAAGGGATGAAGATGCACTGAATGTATTTCAGAAATGTATATATAACGGAAGTAAAGATTGGCGCATTTTCAGAAATATGGGAATAATATATAAAAATAAGGGTCTGGCTGAATGGGCTGATATGTATCTGAAAAAAGCCGAAAAACTAAAAAAAAATTAATCATTATTGCGATTTAAATAACGTTATTTTATAATACTTTCAGGAGGACAAGATGGCTGACATAAAAGCGCTCGATTTATTCCAGGCTTATAGTGAGGGAAAGCTGCCTCAGGAAGGTGGATATATTGTATCATCTTTCTTTAAAAATAATACACCATACTCAATTTATGAGGTTGTAGCATATGGAGGAGTAAAAAACATTACAGCCGGGGAAGAAGGGATTACCTTTCAGACCGACGGCTGTAAACTCCACGTTCTGGTTGAACCTTCGATGTATTCTAAAAAATATATTGAACCTGTTTCAAGGGAACATGGCAGCTCAATTCCTTTCCGGTTTAACGAGTTGAATATACACAACGCAAAAAACCAGTACAAGATTATGGTTCCAAAAGAACCTATTGTAACCTACTCTTCTTTTACGGTACTCAGACCAACAGGCATTAATTTTGCCCTGTGTTTTTATAACAATGAAGAGGTTATTGATACAATCGAATATTTCTTTGTTCAGACTTTTAATCGTGAAGCACAGGTGCCGAAACGTGATGCTGTAGAGGCTGCGAAACTCGTTTCTGAAGCAATAAAGAAATTCAATATTTTTTAATTAACCATGTACAAAAAAAAAGCACCGGACTACCGGTGCTTTTTTTATTTCTTTACAATACTCATGATGCCGTTATTGAAACCTATTTATCATTGTTTCCCGGTACTGAACTTTTATGTATTATTTAAAAGCTTATTCGCTTCTTTTCAGCAGTACCTGAGCGGCAGATAATGCTGCTATGGGTACTGAATAGGTAGAACATGAAACATAGTCCAATCCAACGTCTATACAGAATTCGATATTTTCCGGTGCTGCACCGTGTTCACCGCAGAGGCCCTTGAGAAGATCCGGCCTGGTGATTGTTCCGCGCTGTATTGCCCTTGCAATAAGCTCTTTAACCGGCTTTTCGAGGGTACGGAAAGGGTTTCCACTTAAAATATCATACAGGGTGTAATCAGGCATGAATGATGTAAAATCGTCTCTTGATAGTCCGAGGGTTGTCTGGGTCAGGTCGTTTGTACCGAACGAAAAGAACTCAGCATAGCGTGCGATGTTGCCTGCTGATAATGCAGCGGCAGGAAGCTCAATCATCGTACCGACCTTGAAATCGATGGGTTTGGCCTTCATACGCAATCGTGTTTCTTTTTCTACATCTATCAAGCCCGGATACTGAGAACCCTCAATCTTTTTGCCATAGACAATCATTTTAAGCTCTGCTTCATTCATGATAATCGGAACCATGATCTCCGGTTTCACCTTTATCTTTTTGGCCTGCAGCTCATAGGCTGCCTCAAAAACTGCTTCTACCTGCATCTGATAAATTTCAGGATAGGAGACTGCTATACGGCAGCCGCGGTGTCCCAGCATGGGGTTGAATTCCCTGAACGCCTCAGCCTTCTCTTTGAACATCTTTTCAGTAAACGGTTTTCCTGTTGATTTCTTCATATAATCAAGGAATGTTTTGATCTCAGAAGGATTATGAGGCAGAAATTCATGCAGAGGAGAATCAAGCAGTCTGATGTTTACCTCTTTTCCATCCATAACTTTAAAAAGTTCGGTAAAATCCTTTTTCTGCATGGTTTTGAGCTTTTTAAGAACAGCCTTACGCTTTTTATCATCTTCTGAAAAAATCATCTCTCTAAAAACATTTATTCGAGATTCATCAAAAAACATATGTTCGGTACGGCACAAGCCTATGCCGTCAGCTCCGAACGCAAGAGCTAATTTTGCATCGGAGGCCTTATCGCAGTTAGCTCTGATCTCAAAATTACTGATATTTTTTTTAACGATTTTAGAAAACTCTATAAGACCATTTTTTGACGGATCAGGCTGAATAAGACCGGCTTCACCGAAATAAATACTCGGTTCTGAAAAATCGGGAACATTTAAGGTAATGGTATCTCCTTCTTTTATGGTCATACCGCCTATTAGGGCTTTTTTGCCGCTGATTTTAAGGGCAGGATTAACGAGAGAAACCTTACCGTACTGACGGGCAACAACCGAGGCATGCGCTGAATACCCGCCTTCAGAAGAGAGAACTCCTGATGCGACTTCAATAGCCTTAACATCTTCTGCAAAACTGGAGACCAGACAAAGAATCAGTCTGTCATCTTTGTCATTAAGTCTTGCAGTCTTGTATTCATCCAGGAGCGCCTCGGTTGAGAAGAATACTCTTCCGATTGCCGCTCCAGGTGCACCGGATATTCCGCCTTCAACCTTTTTAAAGTTTTTAACGGAGGTAAGATCAATTACAGGGTGAAGCAGTTCATTAAGCTGTCCGGGTTTTATGCCGTTAATTACATCCTTGTCCGAGATAGCCTTTTTGTTATTCAGATCGAGAAGGAGTTTTATATCGGCTCTAGTGGATTTTTCATTTATCGGGTTCTGATTTATAAGCGAAAGCCGTCCGCTTTCAATTGTGAACCCTACCTTGCGAATTTCATGATATTCCACCTCAAGTTTAGATGCGATATCAACAAATTCGTTGAAGTATTTTTTATCAATATTTTTTATGGGCTTTCCACTGAATTCAGCGGAGTTAAATTTATTTTTAAAAAATTCACCAGTAATATTTCCCTCACCTGTTATTGCGTTACGGGTTGTAAAATTACCGGAATAGCTGTCCTTGCCGTAGTTTCCATAGACCATAGGCTGTACAAGGATTGCCACACCGATATCTTCAGTATCTTCAAGTTCAATCAGATAACTTATTCGCTTCAGGACAAGTTCAAGCTGTTCTGTGGCGCTCCTGAATAAAGCAGGATCCAGCTCATTCTTAAAACCGCTGATAATTTTAGTGTAATCAATTTTTTTATCGGTATTGAGTATTTTCAACTTACTTAGACTTTTACGGTACTTGTCTATTGTCTTATTATCTTCAAGAAGTTCAGCTATTCTTAGTTCTACCTGCAGATAACCGTTAAGCATGAAAAGTATTTCATGGTTGGCAAAATCTTCACCAACAAACTTACTGAAGCCTTCAAAGGTATTTTCGGCAAGTCCGAAGTTATGCAGTGTTGGATAGCTTGCAATTGCAAGATTGGAACTCATAACTATTTTGAGCAGCATCGGGTTATCAGGGCTGTCAAAAACCTTGCCGGATAGTTTTTTATAGTAATCAAAAAACTGTTTAAAATTATCAATAAGATTTTCTTCTTTCTGAATTTTTGAGGAAATATCCGTATTAATAATAAATCCGGGTACAACCGGTAAATCCATTTTAATCAGATCATAAGCCTGTTTGCCGCGTATACCTATCAGTGAAGATTCGGGGAGTTTTTTCGCGGATGCTTTATTTGTAATGAAGTACGTATTCTTTTTAATATCCATGACTATCCTCGTTTTTTTAGAAGAGATTTAAAACAGTATTTACCGGGAATTTAAGAAAAGCCTCAAATTGAGGACTCGCACCCTGTTTTAGGTACTTCTGCAGTTTTGCGACATCCTTAATATTTTCACCGGCAACGGCAAAAAGGATTGAACTGCCGTGTTTAACCTTGCCCCATTTAAATAAAGAAGCAATATTCAGGATTCTCTCTCCTTCGTAGAAGATGTGAACTTCAAGATCGGGATTCTTAACGTTGTAACTCTGAATAATTCTTTTCCATGCTTCAACATTACCATTATGAAACAATTCATTTGTTACGGGTACAGAATATAATGGAGTCATTTTTCCGGATCCTGCAGCAGGAGCGGTCTTTTTCTTAGGTCCAGGTTCAATATCTACACTTTCTTCAACAGATTCTTCCTCATATTCTTCTTCAAGTTCATCTTCGAGTTCTTCTTCATCTGTATAAGGAATATAAGCTCTGTATCTGTACGAGCCTTTAGACAGTTTATCTGAAATTTTTACCTTCTTTCCGTTTAGAAGATCAAATATAAAATCCGCAGCCAGTTTGCGCGGTATGCTTTCTTTTCTATTGTCTGAGAATGTCCCGATAAAAACAGTGACGAACTCATTGCGTCTCATATCATTAGTAATATTCCAACTGTCTGGATTTTTCGGATTAATGACCAGATAGCCGAGCTCAGGATGATGATAGCAAATGACAGCGTCAAAAGCCTTGAGCTTCTTAAGTTCTGATTTAATATAGCTGAAATCATGAATTGTATCAGTAAGATTAGATGATTTACTGAAATAATTATATTTATCCGCGAGTAGTGCGGACACAATCGATGCAACCTGTCCCTGTTTCAAATCTTTTGAAGACAGAAGACTGTTTATGATATCTGCAAGATTATTCTTTTCCTCAAAATCAGAAATAATATCCATTACAGATTGAAAATGCTGAAGGGAGGCGTTAAAACCCTGTCGATTTGAAAGGTTATCGTAGGCGCGAAGAATTTTATTCATTTTTTTATCCTCAATGTAAAATCCCCCGCCGTCAGGCGGGGGATATATGTTTTAAATGGAGTCTAAATTGGATTTTCTAGGTCTTCCGCGTCTTGGTTTTGTTTTATCATTGTCAACAACGCCCTTGGATTTGTTCGTTGTTTTAGCTTTTGTTTTTTTCGCGGGAGCCTTTTCTTTAACAGCTGTATCAGCCGGTGCACTTTCCGCGGGAGAATTCAACATATCAAGATAAGATGATCCTAGAGACTGCTTGTTTGCAAGTTCATCATCTTCAGGAAGATCTGATGAAAAGCTCATGTCGATATCTTCACGAACAGTAGATCTTCTTCTTGAGAATGCTGCAAAAGCTGCATCCTGGAAGCCCTTTGATACGCCGTGAAGGAACTCATTAAGAACATTTGCCATACCATCGAGAGTAGCTTTCTTTCTCTTGATTGAAGTAATATCAACATCAAGAAGCAGCCCCGGCTGAATATGATAAGGGTTAATAATGTAGTCGAATTTGGCGAACTCAGAAGTGAGGAATGCAAGTCTGTCTTCCATTACCCTTCTCTGAATAGGATATCTGTATGCATACATATCCTGAAGTTTTTCTTTCATCATGATGAGTTTTTTATGAACCTTGTCTTTCTGGAAAACATATGTTCTATTCATCTTTTCAACTTCAGTTTCTGCAGACTCTACAAATGATATTTCATCCCAGCTTTTTTCAATGTCTTCATAAACCGGATCGCCGGTTTTTGCTTTAATCTTTTTCTTAACCTTATTCTTGTAAATCTTGGAAAGATCTTCGAAGTCAGCTATTCTCTTCATTCTCTTGCCGTCTGCATAAACCATGTTGAGAACGTCCCATACATGTTCTACTTCAACCTCGAAAGACTTAACCTGAACATCATATGCTTTTCTTTCTTCGATGAGCTGTGCATTATCATAGTATTTCATTCTAATCTGATAGCGTTCATCAGGAAGAACTGCAGCATCAACATCTTCATATTCACGAATAACGAGCTCACGGGCATTTTTAAGGTTTTCAATATACTGATAACCCATCTTAGATGTATCGAGAATACTTGTAATAGAATTAATCGCAGTGTTATATCCTCTGTTCCTGATATTCTCGATATCCATAATTCTTTTAAGGTTTTCTCTGATGTTAATCGGGTCAAATTCTTCAGGAGCAATCTCTGCTCTTAAGCCCTCAACCTTTTCCATTATATTTTTAGAAATGTATTTATAACGACTCGATTTGGCGTTGTTCACATCATCTGAAGTGTGGTTTTCAACCTTGCCCATTTTAGTGAAGATTATTTCACTGTCGTTAAGCTCTTCGAGCCCCTTATCAAGCCTTTCGTCTTTGAGGTTCTCGATTTCCTTATCAATAGCATCAGTAATCTGCTTTGAGATAAGGTCTTTAATAAGATACTCAACCGTAGCCTGATAATGAAAAATCGGACTAATCAGTTCAGAATCAAGGATATTAACCGAGAGCTTGACGTTACAGACTGTCTTCGGCTTCTGAATACTGTCCTTGAAAGAACATTTTACGATTGAATATGCGTTCTCGCCTCGAATAAAAGCACCAACATCGGTCTTCTGCCTGAGCAGTGAGTTAGTCAGGTTTTCAAGATCGTTCATACCGCGCTGTATATGTCCCTGCAGGTGGCCATACATGTTTACAATTGATTTCTCAATTTCGCCGGTATTGAAACGGTCCATTCCGCCGACTTCTTCAAGCAGATTAGCAATCTCTTTCGGGGTATACCTGGTAAGAACCTTCATTTCTTCTTTATCAACGAAGTTCCTGACCTTTTTTACCATCTCATCTTCAGCTGTTACAATATATCTGTTGAACATGTTCTGGTAATTCTGGTTGAAGTAGTTATACATCTTTTCCTTCAAACCACCCATTACGTCGAGATCCTGAAGGACCTCTTGAGGGAGTTTTGCGGTCATATGATTGACTACTTTGTCGACTTCCTCTTCAAGGAGTCGTTCTACTTCAGCCTGTTGGTCCCTGCTTTCCTGGGCAAGAGAGTTCCTGGAACCCACCGCGCTTCTTTTTTCCGGGTGGAATACCATTGGACTTTTTGGTAGATCTATGCTTCCCATTTGACTCTCCTTACTAGTTATATCAGTATACAGAGTATCAATAACCCTACTGATATGTAAAGTAAGTTTTTTTTTTTTTTTATCATAATTAGTGCTTTTTAATAAAAAAACATCATGTTACTATAATTTATAACGGGAAAAAACTATGTATAAAATTCTAAATCTTTTATCGATTATTCTCATTGTAATTTTTGCTGTTTCTACACCGGTCTTTTCGGATGTCAGAACAGAAAATATTGAACTCTATCTGGTTATAGATAAGAGTAAGTCGATGGTAGAAGAAATATCGGATGTTTCTCAGTATATAAATGAAACTTTTGTTGAAAAATTTCTTATAACTGGCGATCGACTGGTTTTGATCCAATTTTATGGAAAGGCTGACCTTATCTATGACGGAATAATTAATACAGACAATAAAAGGTCTGTTATGGAAGATATCAGTAATATACCGGCAGATGGTAGATTTACAGATATCGGAAATGCTCTTGACAGGCTTGACAGAACGGTTTCTAATGCTTCCGGTAACGGAATGCGTAAATATCTGATATTATTGACTGATGGAAAACAGGAAGCACCGCCGGAGAGCCGCTATTACAGTCCAGACGGTAGTTTTAATCACGACTTCCTCGAAAATGCAAAGATAATTCAGCGTTCAGGATGGAAGATTATGATCCTTGGTATTGGTCAGGAAACTGCAGTAGAGAAACTTGCAGAAGAACTTGGAACAACTCATGAAGTTCTTGATTTTTCCGGTCAAGCAGCGAAACCGGAGGTAAAATCAGAAGATGAAATTATTGGTAGAATCATCGCTGAGGATCTGAAAATAAAAGATGGTCTGATCTATTTTAAGCTTAGCAGCGAGGGGTATCTGGAAAGCCGGACTATCGAAATAGAACAGATTACATATCAACTGCCAGGCAGAAATATTAATCTACTTAATAAAGCCTTCAGCATAATAATAGAATCTGATTCAGAAAAAGCAGTCGACATAGAGATATCGCCGGAAGCATTAAAAGAAACGGAGGAGAATGAAATCGAAGGCAGTATAATCTTTAAATTTACCGGGGATACCCCCTTCCTTCCCGCTGTCTTTGATTCAGTGTTAATATCTACAGAAGGTTCTTCGTTAATTGAGAATGAAAAAGTTTCAGAAAATCCTTCAAATGACGGGAATAATGATTTCAATTGGCTTATAATTGTTATAGTCATTATTTTAATTGCTGCAATAATTGCGGTTTTTATAGTAAGAAACCTTATTTCCCATCGGGATGAAGATGAAGGACACAAAAAAAATGAGATTTCAGTCGATCGCTGATTTTATAAGGGAAAATGATAATATAATCCTTACTGCACATGAAACTCCCGACGGAGATGCTATTGGCAGTGAAATTGCTGCATATTTTGCCTTAAAATCAATCGGAAAAAATATAAGAATAATTAATGCCGACCCTATGGCTGAAAAATACTATTTTCTTGACAGTGATAATGTAATAGAACTGTATGAAGAGAGTACTGTTTTACAGGAAAACTTTCAAAACTGGGTTTTGATAATTCTGGACACAAACGATATCAACAATATCGGTCAGGTCAAAGAAAATGTGCTGTCAAAAGTCAAGGACTTCTTCATTTTTGATCATCATGAAGGCGGCGATTCTGTATTAACTGCAAACCATATTGAAAGTGAAGCCTCTTCAACATGCGAAATGCTGTATGAGCTTTTTACAGAAATGAAAATTGAGATGACTTATGAGATGCTTGTTGCAATATATCTTGGAATAGTGTACGACACCGGTTCTTTTATATATCCTAAAACTACGGCACGAACATTTGCAATTGCTGAAGATTGTGTTCGCAACGGGGTAAATCCTAATTTCATCTATTCAAAACTCTATGAAAGCAATTCTATTTCATCGCTGATGCTCCAGTCTAAGGTTTTATCCACGCTGGAGTTTTTCTATGAAAAACATGTTGCAGTTCAGACAATGCTGAAGGAAGATATTATAAAGAGCGGAGCCCTATATGAGGAGGCTGATTCGTTGATAAATATTCCACTGAAAAGCGAAGATATAAAGGTATCGATTTTCTTTAAAGAAAATCTTGAAGGAATACTTCGATGCTCCATGAGATCCAAGGGAAATATTGATGTGGCATTCATTGCTCAAATATTCAACGGTGGCGGTCATAAAACAGCAGCCGGGTTTAAAAGTAAGTACCCACTTGAAGAAATCAAGGTAAAAGTGTTAGATATGCTTAATAAATATTTTGTGCAGCCTGGAAATGATTAGAAAATACCTTAGCATTTTATCAATTTTTTTATTAACTTTATATACCCTCTCATGTACCAGGGTGGACGAACCGTATGAACCACCGGAAATGGTCACTGAAATAATTCCATCAATCAGTGATACTGATTATGATGAAGATGTATATGCAGGCTCAAGCTTTAATCTTAAATCAGATAAGCCACTTATTGAGATTTCATCCGAAGATGTTTTGCTGAACACCCTGAATTTGAACCTTGATCTTGATACTCATGAAGAACAAATTCTTGTAACAAAGAAGAAGTCTTCCCCCGAAGGGAAAATACATCTTATTGTTGCTGATTATAGTAATGTAACAAAATCCTATATCAGAGCATGGGAAAGCGAAACAAGTGCTGAAAATATAAGATCCTTCATGGTTTATCTGGATGATCTTATAGGTGATCACAACAATGAAATTGTCTGTACCGGAAGAGATTCGCAGGGCCGGACAACTCTCGATGTATTCTGGAAAAACACCGCAGACAATCAGCTTGGCTATGGAGCGGTTTTCAGCAACTCGGCTATGGGAACTATTGAAATAAATCAGCAGGAACGCTCAAGAGCCTATCATCAGGGATTAAAAAACGGAGTAAGCTATACTGTTACTGTCACTTCAGAAACTGACGGCCCTGAAGATAATCCGGGTCTTACCAAGAGTATTTACTTTTGGGATTTTCCATTAAGAAGGTATGTGCTTTTATCAGAAGAAAAGCTTGAAAGTGAAGCCATCGTTGAAAACCGCATTACCGAGGTAATCAACGGGGATGAAGAAAAATTCTATGAGTTCATATCCGGTCCCTGGTATAAGGATGAACGGATAATGTATTTCGATCCAGAAAATAAAAGTTCTACATTCTATTCGGATGATATTCAGGAGAATTACAGCTGGAGTAATTCTTATAAGGTGATGAGTAATCTTCTTTATACAAGAGGCCGGAATGATATAATTAATTATATTGAAAATGAAATCTATATCAGGATTATTGCACTTGACGAAGTTATGATCACCGTTAGAGATATTGATAACCAGACAAGGAAAAAGTCTGAAAATGATATCTGGACCGGCAGATACCTGAGGATGAACAATGAAATGCAGGCAGACACAATCACCGATATCGATTCAGTTCTTAACTACGACAATCTTCCGGTTCTTTCTGGGCAATATATCAGTGATTCAGGTGATATAATCGAATTCTATGGTTCTGATTTCTATCTCAAAAACAGTTTTGAGGAGATTAAAGGCGGTTTCGCTGTTTATTCAGCTGATATAGATATCCTGAATCTTAAAATCATAGATTCAAAGGGTATTGTTTCTGAAGAACGAAGTTTTGCACTTAACTACACTGAGGAAATCAAACAGAAATCCATCGAAAGAGTACTGGTACTTACTCCGGGATCTTTAAGTATTTACGGCTTTCATGTCAGTGATACTGAATTTTTCAGATTTACTCAGATTGAGACCCTTGAAATAACCCCTGAAGAAACTCAGTAAACCGGGTAACCTTCATAGCCCTTCTCTTTCAGCTCAATAATTAAAGCCTGTAAGTCCTTACCGGAAGGTAAGAGAACCACCACCGAAAAATAATCGTTGCCATTTACATTCTTCAGTCTGATTTCAGTTGTATATCCCGAAGAATCAACAGACTTTTTTAGATCCTCAGCATTATCACGCTTAGAAAAGGAGCCTAGTTGAATTGCTGCTGCAACAGTTTCGATATTGGGGGAATCGTCATTTGAAACATCGCTTTTATCAGAGATGTTCTCAAAGTTGCTGAAAAGGATTTCGGGAGTAATCAAAGGCTTTATCACGCTGTAATCCAGTGACCAGCTGTTTTTTTCAGCGATTGAGGTTAATTCAGTTAATTCATCATTACTAAAAATGTCAGCTGCAAAGTACAGGGCTTCAGCAGGGATGTAATCAGAGGTTTTGAACAGACTCCGGATCACTTCCTGCGCCTCTTCAATACTACCCTGATGTTTTTTTAGTCTTGCGGTTAAAACTGTGGACCGAATGCGAAGCTGAGCGTCATCAGAAAATGTAAGGATAGCACGCAGATCAGCCTCTGCATTCCTGAAGGCGGCCATCTCGATATTCAGAACAGCGGCTTTATAGAGGGATTCAAAATCCTTTTTTCCTTTTACAACCAGTGAGGCTTTTTTGAAAAGTTCTGCAGCACCTTTTAAATCACCAGTCATCTGTTTTATCTCTGCAGCCTCGATATAATTCAGTCTGAGTTTGTTCTCGTCTATGGAGCTATCAGAGAGGAGCTCTGATTCCCTGCGTTCAGGGCTTATACGAACCTGCTCTTCGGCGAAAAGGTTAATTGAAACAAAAACCAAAATGATGAAAAACGGAAGAGTTAATTTCATATCATTTTTCAGGTGAATCCGGATTGAAATCCGGTGAGAACTCATCAGGAGACCTGTCCGGAATAAAATCAGCAGAATCAGACTTTTTATTCTTTTGGGCTCTTCGTTTACCAGCACTCACATAAAAAGCAAATGGCATTGTAAAGACTGCTCCCGCAAGAAATGAAATAGCAGCAATCAGGAAGACGGGAATGTCTTTCAAGATCCTGAAACCGAATGAAACATCGGAAACATTACCAATATTGAATGCTGAAAAAACTATTGCCACCCCGAGTCCTATCAGAAAAAAAATCAGTTTAAACATACTTTCTCCCCTATGAAGGTGTTCCCCCGTAGTTCTTTAAGACGAATTGTAACATAATCGTTCTCACTTGTAATTTTTCCGGGAAAAACCACCATACTATTCTTTTCGGTACGTGCAAGTATTTCATTACTGTCTTTTTTTGATACGCCTTCAACAACTGCTTCTACGATAGTTCCAAGTCTTTTTGTTTTTTCCTGATGTGTAATTTTCTGCTGCATCTCAATAATTTTATTAAGACGTTCTATTTTCAGATTATGTGGAACATCATTATCAAATTCCCAGGCCTTAGTGCCCTCGCGGGGATTGTAATAATAGGTAAATGCTTCCTCATAGCGGACCCTTTCAATCAGTTCGCAAAGTTTATTGAAATCATCATCTGTCTCACCGGGAAATCCGACCATCATATCGGTAGATAATGAAATATTCCTTGGAACAGCTCTTAACTTTTCTATCAGTTTATAATAATCAGCTGAAGTGTATTTTCTGTTCATCTTCTTGAGAATATTGTCCGATCCATGCTGTACAGGCAAGTGAATGAAACTGCAGATTCTTTGTTCGTCAGCAATTAATTGAACCAGTCGATCAGAAAAGTCCTGTGGATTGGAGCTTGTAAATCTCAACCACTTTATATCAGTCTCAGAAAGAATGAGTCTTATAAGATCAGAGAAATCATAGCTGTCATATTTATAGGAGTTTACATTCTGTCCAAGAAGTGTGATTTCTGAAACTCCGTCTTCAGAGAGTGTATTAATTTCTTTAATTATATCCGAGCTTTCACGCGATATTTCATGTCCTCTAACATAAGGGACAATGCAATAAGTACAGAAATTATCGCATCCGTTCATAATAGGAATCATGGAGTGGGAGGGCGTTAGCCTGTCATGATTTTCAAAGAAGTGGTAGGTTTCATCAATACCATCTTTTACAGCGGAAATTGAAGACATATCATCATCAGCGAGATTGGCAATATCATCTTTTTTAAAATTGCTTATGACCTCATTCACGACAGGAAATTTCTTTTTTATATCATCTTTAAGGCGTTCAGCCATGCAGCCTATGACGATGAGTTTAAAATCACGGCTTTTTTTCATCCGTTTATAAAATCCGAGTCTTCCCCATATCCTTTCTTCTGCAGTAGCCCTTACCGAACATGTGTTTATTATTATCAAATCGGCTGAATCGGGCTCCCCTGCTTCTTCCCAGTTCCGGTTTATCAGTTCTTTTCGCACCGCCGAGGATTCTGCCGTATTCATTTGACAGCCGTAGGTTTCAATAAAGAATTTATTGCTCAATTAGATTTCTCCATTTATAATTCGACGTACATACCAGCGGATATTATTCCAGTCGTTATCAACAGGGAAAAGTATCCATGCACCCTTGTTGAAGTTTTCATCAAATTCTATTTCTTTATCTTCAAGAAGGTATATATTGCTGTAGGTATCGTAAAGAATATTATCAAAACTCAAAACATGTTTACCTGCAAGTTCAACATCGCTGTAATTGTTAAACAGACTCATCATCTCAACGAGGGTAAAATCAGTATCGATATATTCAAAAATAGCCTGCATCATATTGTAGACCTTATCGATGTCGGTAATTTTGAGTTCAAGTATTTTGTTCAAAAAGACTTCAATAATCTGCTGCTGGCGTTTGGAGCGTTCAAAATCGTTTGATCCATGTCTTGAGCGTGCGACCCGTAGAGATTCCACCCCGTTTAGATTGTATGTTCCCTTAGAATAGTTCAGAGTAGACCATTCTCCGTTTTCTCTTATCTTGTATGTCGGATCAACAAGGTCCTCCTCAAGGGTAACCTCAATGCCACCGAGGATGTTTACAATATCAATAAATGCGTACATATCAACTATAATGTAGTTGGATATCTCAAGACCTGTAATCTCAGAGAGTTCCTTCTTAAACTGTTCCGCACCGTAATTAAGATAAATACTGTTTATCTTTCGGCCTTTCCAGTAAAGATCCCTTGGGATTCCTATCATATAAGCTTTTCCTGTGGTTTTATCAGCATGAACAAGTATCATTGTATCAGTATTCAGTTCGTGATTACCGACAAGAAGGAAGGTAACAGACTCACTGTTTGAGTACAGGCTGTCAATTTCCGGAATGTTTTCAGGGATAACCAATGAGCGCTCACGACGCTCTTCAATCTCCTGTTTGATATTCATGGTTTTAAGTGATGAAACAGGTACTTCATCAGCATCGACAAGATATATCTCTCCGATTTTTTTCAAGATTGAAAATGAACCCAATTTTGTCCCGTCAGCATAGATTAGATCATAGTAAATATAGTCATTATCCTCACGGACATGATCAGCTATGTGTAGGCTGAGACCTTTGAGATAGGCTTTAAAATCTGAATCTGCAAGTTTTAATTCTAATTCGGTCTTAGCATTATCGACAATAGTTTCATCAAGTGTTCTGAGATCCATTTCTTTTATTTTTTTAATTAATTCTGATTTTAAAGACTCAATATCTTCATAAGTTCCCGTCCCGTTAAGAGTGAAATATGATCTAGTACTATTGGCAACCAGCTCTGCAGTGATTTTTTCAGAGTTGTATATATTGCTTACTGTGATAGTATTATTTTCGAAATTAAGGTTTTTTACTCTTCCAAGCATTGATGTAATATCTTTATCAAGGCTTAATCTATAAAGTTCAGATTTCATTTTATTGTGTTCATCAATAACTGTTTTAAAGAGGTCATGATGTTTCTGAAGAAAAAAGACTGCTTCTTTTGACGCTGTCGTGACATTAAGCTCCTCTCCTGAAAAACTCTTTATTAAAACAGAAGATTCACTTGAGGCACTAATCTCTGCGTAGGTTCCGGCAGTATCCTCAATGCTGAAGTTAAGATTATTTTGCTTGCTTATACTTGAACCGGTATCTTCTATATAATTAACTATTATATCATTACGAAGAAATCTGCCAAGCATGGCAGATTTACGATTATCAGATTCTGCCTCCATAAGTACATCTACTGCATCGATTAAAACGTTGTTTTCAGATATAACTTCATCTATAGGCCCGTCATCAGTAATATTTTTAAATGGATAATCTCTGACTGGCAGGCCTAAAGAGACGCGAGTGCGGTTGAGATCATAAGCAAGCATGCTCCCGATATTATTGAGGTAATCGGATGTTTTTCTGTTTACCGCCGATTCATCCAGTAATATTTCACCGGAAACCTGCTGCTGAGTTTTTACCCTGTTGAGTTGGATAAAATTGATTATGTTGAATGCAAGCAAAAGCAAAAAGGCTGCTGTTGATGCGATTAAAAGAAGCTTTTTTTTATACTGCATTTAATGTTTGAAGCTCCTCTGTCCGGTAAAGATCATGGCAGCATTCTTTTCGTTACAAGCCTCAATACTTTCGAAATCCCGCAAAGAACCTCCGGGCTGAATTACGGCGGTCACACCCTCGTTCAGCCCTACTTCTATACCGTCTCTGAATGGGAAAAAGGCGTCTGAAACCATTACTGAATCTTTAATACCGCCTTTAGCTGCGGCTGTTCTTTTATCTATATCTTTCAGAACATCCGGGTCCTTCATAAGGCTCAGCGGTGTTTTATATTCTTCATAACAGATTTTGTCGGCAAATTTGCGATATGCTTTATCACGGGCAATTTCTGCAACCCCCACCCTGTCCTGTTCACCTGTACCGATACCTACAGTCACGCCGTCTTTAACGTAGATAACAGAATTAGATGTTATGCCGCTTTCAATAAGCCAGCCGAAGATCATATCGTTCATTTCAGCAGCTGTAGGCTGCCTGTTAACCCTATACTCTTTCCCCTTATATTCAGTTACAGCCGGCAGAAAACTTTTTTCAGAGGCTTTTGGCACAAAAGACCACTGAGCAACAAGCCCACCGTCAATCAGCGATTTGAAATCAACAAACTGCCGTCCTACAAAGTCATGAAGACGGCTGATGTTACCAACCTTCATAACCCTGAGGTTCTTCTTTTTTGAAAGTATATCAATTACACCGGCTTCAAACTCAGGAGCTGCGACGACTTCTGAATAGCTTTCAATTATAAGCTCTGCAGTTTCTTTATCGAGAGGTTTATTTACTGCAATTGCTCCCCCGAATGCGGCAATCCTGTCGGCCATAAGCGCCTTTATATATGATTCTGCCAGCGTTGTCCCCCTGGCTACTCCGCAGGGGTTGTTGTGTTTTACGATAACCGTAACCGGCTCATCGCTGAAATATCTGAGGATATTTAATGAGTTATCGATGTCAGTTATATTAGTTTTTCCGGGATGCTTACCTGATTGAACAAGTTCAACATCAGAAGCAAGATATTGTCCCGGAAGAATAGTGCTTACTTCACCAAGAGTCAGGTTGCCGTTAACAAGTTTGTAAAGAGCTGCTTCCTGATCAGGATTCTCTCCGTAGCGCAGTCCTTTGCTTTCTCCGTCTATAGTCCATAGTGCTTTTTCATAGAAAAGAGTCTGTCTATTATTACCATTATCATGAAAAGTTATTTCCATATTTGCAGGAAATAAATCCTCAATAATTCTGCTGTACATTGAAGATAGCTTTTTATCAGACATTGTAAAATCCTTTATAATCGGCGCCAGCAATATAGGATGATATTTCGGTATCGTATTCAGCTGTATGTTTAAATGTTTTTTCGGCAAGTGCAAATCTAAAATCAAGCGGCAAAGCGCCGTCATTATCTTTCATAATCTTTATTATTTCCTGATAATCATCAGGATTACAGACAGAAGCTACTCTCAAAAAGTTCTTTGCGGATGCTCTGAGCATGCAGGGACCGCCAATATCAATGTTTGCTCTAGCATCTTCAAGGGTAACATCGTCCATACTTATAGTCTCCTTAAAAGGATAAAGATTAACAACAACCATATCAAACTCTATGGCTGATGTTCTTTCAAGATCTTTTTTATGAGCATCATTATAGGTTTCACTTAATAATCCAAGATATATCTTGAAATCGAGTGTTTTAACAAGACCACCCTGCATTTCAGGCTGTCCAGTATAATCAGAAACTTTTTTCAGATTCTTTTCATAGCCGGAACCGAGAATCTCCCTGATTTTTGAATAGGTTCCACCAGTTGAATATATATGCACCTCAGGATTTATGCTGATTAATTCTCTAACAAAAAACTCTATTCCATTCTTGTCAGCTACACTGGCAAGAACATTTTTTACAACGACTTTATCGTCAATTTTCTCTACTCGGTTTAAATGCATTTATGCCCCCTGGTAGTTATACTTTTAGCATATAAAACGTGCTAAATTCAACATATCCTTGAAAAAAGGAGTGGTAGATGGTACTATTTTTCTGACACTCAAGAGAGGTATTACGTTGACGAATAAAATTTTTACTTTAATTTGCCTTATTTTCTTGATCGCTGTGCCTGTTTTCTCTCAGGAAGATGAGCCTGCTGATGATGATTATGCCGGAATAGCTGCGTTCACTAGAGGCGAGCAGCTTTTTTCTCTGAATGCGGGAGCAATTTTCCCGTTATTCACCCTTGCACCTTTTCATGAAGATGATGAACCGCTTGTAGGAACCTTATCAAGCACTCATACAGGAGTCTCTGGAAGTCTGAAGCTCGGATTCTTTGTCAGGGATAATCTGATGCTCGGAGGTGAACTTGCAGGAATGTATGCTGCAACAGACAACAGTTCACTGACAATGATTCCTATAACATTTGTAACCCAGTATTATTTTCTGAAATATCCATTTGAATTTCCGATTTACATTAATGTAGGTGTATCTATGAACTCGTTTGATGATTATTTCAGGATTACCCCATTGATAAAGCCAGGCGCCGGCGCATATTATAACATCAATGGTGAATGGGCTCTCGGTTTGAATTTCGATTACTGGTTTATGCCGGAATTATATTTCAACACATATAAGAATGAGACCAGGATTGCAAATTTTCTACAGATTAGTCTATCAGGTGTCTATCACTTTTAAGGAAAAATAATGAAACTTTACAGATATTTTTTACTGATTATTATCATAATTTCTTTTTACGGATGCGGAACCGAGGAAGGCGGTCTTTTTTACAGTCTTGAACAGGAAACTGAGATAACAAACGGCAACCTCTCTAACGAGATAACCATCGGGGCGATTGAACGGAATGCTGATTATTATTTTGTAGCAGCAGGCAACTTTTATTACAGAGAGGCTGCAAGCGGTTCAGCCTGGCCGGAGAATGAAGATGATGTAGTTCAGAGTTATAATCCTGATGACTCTTCGGAATCGCTAAGCGATTATGATCTATATCTTACCTATGATATGATTCTCGTGGATGATTTAATTTACGCAGTATATTATTCAACAGATGGCACTGATTTCCAGGTTTTCAGCCTTGATACCGCAGGTTTTGACGGTTCAGAAGCCTGGTCCGGTCCGTTGAATTTTGATCTTCTGGACCCCGAAGAATATGTTGTGGAGCTTGAGGTATGTGAGGATAAGATATTTTTTCTTACAGCTACATCAGCTACATCATATAACATCAAAATAGCTGATGTAGCCGGTTTCGACAAAACGACTGCGTTCTTTACACTTCAGACTGGGCTTTATGCAAGCGGTGGACTTCGTGTTGACTACGATTCTGTTTCAGACACCTTCTGGATTGTTATGGGAAATAATATCTTTACCACTGATGGTGAATCGACCTTTACAGACATTACGGATGATGCTATGGCGGCTGAAGATTGTGTTGTAGGCGGAGAAATCGAGTATCTTTCAGGCGAAGGTTTCAAAGGTGTAGTCTGTGCCGAAACTGACGATGATGAAGCTGGAACTGAGGTATACATTACTTCAAAAGAGGGCGTAATGCTGAAATATATTGGTGGTGAATGGACTACAATATCAAATCAGTATACTGAAGAAGACGACGAAGATGACCCCGAATACGGCCTGTTTGAATCACTTCACAATATAGTTCATATCGAAATAGCATCTGAAGGCATTGATGTTCTTCTTGCAGGCTCTGATGAAGGTTATTATGAAATGTCACTTGATGATAACTCCTTCGATTCACCTGAAGAAGAGGATACTGATTTAACTACAGAAAATCAATTTTCAATTATTGATATGAGCGATAGCATTATTACAAGTTTTTATCTTGATACCGAGCCTGAAGATCCTGTTGTTTTCGGATTGGGATTAAATGCCGGATTATGGATTAATAGCATGGTTGAAGACGAAGATGGTGATTATCGGGACTGGGATGTCGAATAATCACCGATAGTACTCATCAGCACCAATATCGAAGGAAGATGACCGGCCGCCGTCGGTAGCCGGTCTGTAATCCCCGTCAAAGTCCAGGTTGTTTTCAAGGATATTTTCAACGTCATAACCTGAATCAATACATTTCGAATCCTCGGATAATCGCATGCCACTCCCTTCATCAAAAGTCATATCAGGAGATTCATTAATATTGCCGGAATAGATTCCACCCGAATATATTCCATCAATCAAATCCAGGCCTACAAGATTATCGGTTTCGTTAATACCGTCAGTATATTTAGTCCAGCCGTAAAGAGAGTTATTCTTCAAGGAGATTGAATTGTTTTCGCTATCCTGATAGAGCAGAGTCGAATGGCTGATATCACCATCTGTTATAAGAATATTATTAATAATACGATTTACAGAATTACCTTCTGGTTTAAAACCGATAGTGTTGTTCCTGCCTGCTGAAAACAGAATTGTGTTATTTATAAAATCTATATCAGATTTTCGGGACCTTAGCATAACCGTATCATCAGCTGTGCCAGTTTCTGCAATATTGGTTTCTATCTGGTGATTTCCTCCATTGAGGATGAAAAGGTATATGAAATCATTACAATCTTCAGTGGTTATATTATTTTTATTTAGAATCGAATTTCCACCGGTTATATTGAAACCGATAATACCTGTTCTGGCATTAAAGTTAAAGCTGTTTGTATTAAAAATCAAACTGCTATCTTCAGAAGCTATAGCCCGACTAAGTCTGTTTGAATCGAGGGTATTAAACCTGCAATATGTTGCATTAAGCCTGCTGTCTATACTTTCTATTGTGGTTGACGATGTTGCAGCATTTGAACTGGAAATATTATCAGATTTAAGAATAACACTGCTGTTTTTAAATTTTAATACAGTACTCTCATTGCCGCCGGATAACGCAAAATCTGATGAGTTTATATTATAGCTTATACAGTTGGAGGCATTGATTAATACAGGCTTGGAATATTTTGAGTAAAAATCAAAACTGCTGTTGCTTATGTTGATTGCTCCATATTCGTTGTTCAACAGGGGCCGTTCACCGATGCTTCCTTTAAAATCTGAATGATAAATATTCAGTTTACCGTAACTCTGGCTCAAAAGTGCAGCTGAGCCCTCTGCATTGAGCCGTGAATTCCTGATATTCAGATCGCCTTTATTTATGTAAAAGACCGTATTATTAAATTCTTCAAAAATATTAAATTCTATGTTTTCAAAAGTAAAACTTCCGCCGTATACGTAAAACGCCGGATTATCTTCAACAAATGATTCTCCGAGATTTAGAATTGACACACCTATCTTATCCTGCCAATTCCCCTTCCTGAAACCACCATAAAGCGTAACGGACTGATCGATAACAGAAGGTGAAATAATATCGTAGACACCCTCTTCCAGAAAGATTGTTTTTCTTTCTGACAGCTTCACCTGCTCAAGGGCCTTATTTATGCTCTGAAACGGTTTTGACCTGGTACCCTCGTAATAATCCTTGCCGTCTTTTGATACATAGATTATTTCTTTATCAATTGTAATATTCCAGGATTTTACAGAGCTTTTATTTCCCGCAAAATCCTCTGTGTAAGCATTAATAGTAAAACTGTAAAAAGTACCCTCTGGTGATTTTATTTCAAATTGTTCCTTATATTCAGTAAATACAGATTCCTGATCAGTATTGTTGCTTATAGAGAAGAAAATCTTATCTGCACTCGATTCAAAGGAAGCAGAACAGTTATCAAGATAGTATTCACCATCATTTATTCCGCGGATAACAGGAGGTTCTGGATTCTGCTTATCGATTGTAAAACGAAGGACCTGCTCAGCACCACCGATCCTGTCGTTATAATCCTTATATTCTTTCAAACTGACGGTAAAATTAATACTTTCTCCGTCTGCGATTCTAAAAGGAAGAATTTCGGGCAATTCAGGTGAAAAAACCGATACCTCGGGCGGGATAACCTGTTCTGTACTTATCTCATAGCGTATAAGACTACGGCTTTCACTTTTTTTCAATTCCAAATCTGTATTATAAAAAGAGTTATTTACAATGCCTTCGGCAAGTACTGTGTTTAATGTGGTCGGCAAGTCTATTCTTTTTCCGGCTGTTGAGCTTTTATTTCCGGCATCATCTTCAAAATAATATTCGATTACGATATCTTTTGTAGATGAAGAATATTTAACAGAGAAAGGATTAAAATATTCAATCCATCCCTCGGTTTCTTTGTCCGGACCATCTTTAGTTATTCGATAATAAATCCTGTCTTCTGACAAAGGCCAGCTAACGAATACTTTATTGTTGTTTTCATTAAGTGAAACTTCAGGTTCGCAGGTTACAGGAATATCTTTATCAATCCTGTACATAAAGCTCATTGGAAATTTTCCAATATTACCTGCAGTATCTGCTGGAATAATCTTAATTATAAATGAGCTGTCTTTATTTATATTATTTTCCAGTATAAGCTTATCTATAAAAAAATCAGAATTCAAATCCGGAATTGGTACTGAAGTTCCCTTCAGACCTGTTTCATAATAATATTTAATATCATGATAGTTATCACATGTTATCTCAATATTATCATTATGAACAGCTGAATCGACATTGAGGTGAAGATTAGAAAAATCCGGGGCTTTTTTGTCAATTCTAAATCTAAATATTTCTTCATTTTCAACACTGTTTCCGGCAGCATCTCCGGCGCCTATTTTCAGGAAAAAATCCTTTTCTTCATTTTCTTCAACATCAAAAACAATATCTTTATTGAATATAATTGAATCATCTGTAAATAGATACCCAAGCGATTCTTTATCATTCGAACTGTTTAAAAAGACAATAGAGTCTTCGTCTGATTCATGCGATATAATAACCCTATCGCTGACAACTGCCCCATTCTCAATTCCTGATATCACAGGTATTGCCGGTTTTTCATTGTCTATTGTAAATTCATAATTGCTGACTTTTGATTTTTTACCGGATTCTTTATTTATCGAATAAACTTCAAGAAGATAATCAATCTTGCGTTTATCAGTCCCTTCAATCGTAATTATTCCGTTAGTATCAAAAGGCCCTGATAAAATACCCTTCCCTTCATTATCATATTCTGTCAGGAAATAAAACAATTCTTCATTAATACCATCTGGATATGCATAAAAAATAACATCACTTCCTGAATAAATATCCTCTGATTTTCTTGAAAATAAAACGGCTTCCTTCTCGCGTGGTTTTTCCGGAAAATAATATTTATACCTGTAATTATATTGACGATTATTCTCATCCTGAAGCGTAACGTTTAAGGATAATGTTCCATCAAGAAAATCATCTTCTAAAAGAACAGGAGTTTCGTACTTATCGTTTTTTGAGAACAGCATCCTATCATTTCTTGTAATTGCCAGGTTATAAAATATTTTATAGCTACTCTCAATTGTAATTTTATTATTTTCAAATGTTACAACAGGAGAAGGCGGAACGGTTTTATCAATAGTAATTTTTATCGGCTCAGTTTTTTCAGACCAGTTTCCCGCGCTGTCGGCTGCGGCAAATATAAATTGAAAGTTTTTAGTCATTCCATCAGGAATATCAAGAAAAAAGTTTTCTCTGCTGACAGGGTAAAAATTACTATAATCTGCATCTTCAGTTTCAGAAATCGTGAAAAAAAGACGTTCGTCATCCAACAGGGAGTATTCAAGCTCATATAGTCCGCTATCTGAATTTTTAACGATAGAAACCTCCGGCTTTTCTGGAGGCATTGTATCGTATGTAAAAATCCTGGATACTATACCGCTTGGTTTTCCATTAAGAGAAACAGCACGGGCTTTAATAATGACTGAGCCGGCATTTTTATTTTCCGGGATCTCAAGCGAAAAACTCTTTTTATACAGGTTTGATGATTTCCCCGGTGTAGTTCCATCGATGGAGTAATAGATATCTGAATAAACAGGTCCGGATATTGAAACATCAACTATATTTTCAGAAGGCAGCCGGCTGTCACACTCTATTATTGGGCTGGCTGGAAAGCGATCATCAATAACATAAAAAAATCTATAGTCGCCTTCTGTCGGATTATCACTGTTATTTATTCTTACTGTAGAATACTTAACTCCTCCGTAAATCGGATTAATTTGTAGTTTTTCATATATTACAGGATCATCAGCATTCGGAGATCTGTCTTCTAGGCAGTATCTATGACCGCTTAAATTACTTCTGAAAGTGATTGTATCCGCATATATCCCGCTTTCCGGAACATTTTTCAGCGGAGCTTTAGTATTAACCTGATATGTAATATCTTTTCTGATAATTCTTGATGAATTATAAGGTTTTGCTGCTATTTTGAGATTTACCGTACCGTATCGTCTTATTTCGACAGGTTCGTTGTATTCAGAACCTGACTCCTCGGGGTCATAACCGTTAAGGGTATACCTTATCCATTCAAAGCCTTCCTTATCTATATACAAAAGCTGTGTATTAAGAAAGATACCTTCAACAGGACTTTTGACATTCAAATCTGCCCTGTAAGTGCTTTTATTTATTATCGGTGGAGTTATTACAGTTGTTCTACTCTTATTACCTGCAGAATCGACAGTAAAATAATAGATGAATCCAGATTTAGGCGGAGTTATCAATTCTCCTTCCCACAGATATGTTTGATTCCTGTTATATTCATCAAAACCATAGTAAACAGCGGCATCATTTTCAATTAAATTGAATCTATAGCCTGAACCGTTTTCATTTTCTGTATACTCCGAAGAAACAGGTAGAGGATTTTTTTTATCTATCAGATAATCAGCCTGATAAATGTTATCGTTTATTTTAAGACTTATATTATAAACTCGCTCTTCTCCCGGAACAGCGGATAAAAGGAGGCCACCGTGATAAGGGATAACAGGATTTGGATCATCCTTCTTAAAACTGTAAAATACTTCATCATCATTCATCAAACCTGACAAACTGATAAAAATATCATCATTATAAATGCCCGCAGGTTTATCAAAAAGTTCGGCGGCATATATAAAAAAAGGGACAGTTAAAATGAAAATGATGAAAAAAATTAAAGTTCTTTTATTCAAGAATATCCAAAGCCTCTCTTAGTTCACGGTCTTCTTTATAATAATTATTTTCAAGCTCTTCATGTTTCAATCCAACAAGTTCGTGACTCATGTAGTGTATCCATACATCTTCTTCTGGTGTGTTAATATCATGTTTGACACAATAATAATCAGGCTGATACTGACCAGTATGATCCTTATAACTGAAATATTTATAGTCGTGTACAGCTACTTTAAGATCTTTTTTAGGAACTCCTCTGCTGAGCAGAACGTCAGCAAGATAATTGATTGTTCTGCCTGAATCATAGATGTCATCAACAAGAAGAACCTTATCGCCCTGACGAAGATGTTCTGGATTGTATGTCCATCCATCTATTCTTACTTCATCATGATCATGTATGTCGACATATGAGCGTGCTACAACTGCTGCATATAAAACGGGCTTTTCAATTCTGACAATCTTGAAATACTCGCTTATTACATTACCAATATATGCTCCTCCCCGCAGTGAAACATAGATGACATCAGGAACGAACCCGTCTTTAAGGATTTTATGAGCAAGCTTGATTGCATTATTTCTTACTGTGTTGTATTCAAGGAAAATTTTTGACATTCCAACTCCATTTATTTTTTTAGAACAATTTCTTCTTCAAGATTGTTCCTGACAATTCTTAAAACATAGTTACTACTTTTATCGTTAATACTGTTGTAAAAATCCAACATATTATTTATTTCATTGCCGTTCACAGATGTGATTATATCAAAATTCCGTAAACCTGCATCAAAGGCTCCTGTACCTGTGTCGACTGAAATTATAACGCCTTTCAGGGACTCGGGTATACTGAATTCCTTCTTTATCTGCTCATCCATTGGCAAAGCAGTGAATCCTGGCCAAATCTCATTATAAAGATTAATCAACTCATCTTTTTCTTTTCTGAGTTCAATCAGGGCTTTTATTTCAATGATTTTAGTGTTCCTGACTACCTTGAGGGTAATAATGTCACCAGCCTTAATATCACCGACTGCCCTAGTAAATTGTTTATAGTCGAGTATTTCTTTGTCATTTACCTGTATTACATAATCACCCGGTTGAAGACCGGCCTTTCCGGCAGGACTGTCCTTATAAACATTATGTACAAAAGCTCCGGTGTATTCGCTTAATGCCATCTGCTCTTCGGTCATGAAATCAGGGTCTGAAATGGTTACGCCTAGCCAGCCATATTGTACTGAGCCATCGCTGATGAAATCATCTATAGCCTTCTTTACATTATTTACCGGAATAGAAAACCCCAATCCAATGCTTACTCCTGTGGTTGTTGCTATCCAGGTATTTATCCCGACAACCTCCCCATCAAGATTTACCAAGGCTCCACCGGAATTACCCTGGTTGATTGATGCATCAGTCTGAATAAAATCACTTATATTATTTTCCGGACCGCTTCGTCCTATAGCACTTACAATACCAGCGGTGACAGTTGATTCATATCCGAGGGGGCTGCCTACGGCAAGAACCCAGTCTCCAACATACAGACTGTCTGAATCTCCCATTTTTGCTATTGGAAGCTCTTTTTCACTGTAGAAACTTATTAGTGCAAGGTCTTTTCTTTCGTCGAGTCCGGTAATTTCAGCATCAATAATATCTTTATCAAACAGGCGTACTGATACTCTATCAGCATTTCCAATTACATGATTATTCGTTAAGACCCAGTACTGATTATCCTTCTTTCTAACAATGACACCGCTTCCCAGCCCTTCAGTCTCGAATTCCTGGCTTTCAACCTCATCATCACTATCTTCGGGAGTTATAAAGTTAAAGGGCCAGCTGTATCCTTCGGGCATTTCCTGAATCCTTACTTCTACAGTCATTATTTCAACAACCGAAGGCAGCACATCCTCAGCTACTGCTCTGAATGTATATTGCATATTTTCAAGATCAATCTTGCCGGCTTCTACTGACTGTTTTTCTCCTGACAGCAGAAACGCTGCTCCCATTCCAATAATAATACCGATGAGGAGAATGTTAACAGTAATGAGACTTAGGCTTTTTCCTGATTTTTTCATTTAATATCCTTTCTCAACCGGGAATTGTGAGGATTTCGGTATGGTCCTCGAATACAGCGAGAGTGTGTTCGAAATGAGCTGAAATTTTACCGTCGGCGGTAACAACAGTCCAGTCATCATCAAGTATATTTACCTTTTCAGTTCCAAGATTTATCATCGGTTCAATGGCCAGGACCATCCCTTTCTTAATTCTTGGGTTTGGCCCGGGATGTACATAATTAGGTATCTGTGGCGATTCATGAACTTCGAACCCGACACCGTGTCCGCAAAACTCTCTAACTACCCCGTAATTGTGTTTATCCGCAACTTTAAACACGGAAGCAGAAATATCTTTTATCCTGTTTCCGTGTACACATGCGTCTATACCGGCCGATAAAGCCTGTTTTGTAACCTCTATTAGTTTTTTTGCATCTGGGGATATATTTCCTACCGGTACAGTGATGGCTGAATCGCTGAAATATCCTTTAAGGTCTATTCCAAGATCAAGGCTTACTAAATCTCCATCTTTTATTACCCTATCGGAAGGAATCCCGTGGATAACCTCGTCATTTATGCTGATACAGATAGAGGCAGGATAGCCGGAATAATCAAGAAAAGCGGGTGTTCCTCCTCTTTTAGTTATGAGATCGTGACAAATTCTATTTACTTCTAAAGTGCTTATCCCTTCCTCAACTGATGGAATAAGATCCTGATATACTTCAGCAAGCATTTTGCAGGATTCTCTTATCCTTTTAATCTCTTCATCATTTTTAAGTCTAATCATTAATTCTGTCCTGTATTTTGTTACGCAGAAGATTGTAATTTATAGAATTTACCTCTTCACTGCGTACTTTGTTTATATAATATAGAGCATTTTCATAGTTACCTGAGTTATAAAAATTCTCTGATAATCCAAGATGGATTTTATCAATCGTGTCCTTATCAATTGTATTGTCGAATAGAATCAGTATTTTTTCAAGAACATCAGCAGATTCTTTATAGCGACCCGATGCGGTAAGAATAACTGCGAGATTGTAATTATTCATTAAATTATCGTCTTTTTCCAATGCTGTGTTTATTAGCTCTTCAGCGGCTGAGTACTCTCCCTGCATGGCTTTCGAAACTGCTGAATAGGTATACGGCCAGCTGTCGTCGTTCCCGGAACCCCGGTAACGTTTGATAAGAAGATCTAACTGTTCCCATTGTTTATTCTTAAGAAGAAAATTAGCAAATGATACTGCAGCGGATTCTGAATAAGGATTAGCATTGTATATATTCCAGAAGTTTCCGATTACATGCTCAGCAGTTCTTCCGCCGAGCATCATATTAAGTTTAAACAGCTGAATCGACAAACTCTCGTCCTCAACCTTAGATAGATATTGCGCTGCTTCAACAGGATTGTCTAATATATAAGCTTCCCATGCAGCCGAAACAAGAAGTTCATTTTCATCCGGAAATTTCTGCAACCCCTTGTTTATCCATTCAAGCCTTTTTTCATAGGAATGGTCGATATAATATAGGTTTCTGTAGGGAATAAAAGATTTTGACGGAGCCTCGGACAAAAGAGCAATATATTGCTCCCGGGCTTCGTTATTTAATCCGTGTTTCAGCATTAAATCGCCTCCGAATAAGAGTAGATCTAAATTACCGCTTTTATCACCAATTTTTTTATAGTATTGAAAAGCCGATGAATAATCTTTGAGATCCCAAGCAAGTTCTGCTTTAACCATCGGAAAGGAGGCTGCTCGTGTTTGTAACAGTGTCTTTTCGGCTTCTTTAAAGTCTCCAGCTTCAAGGAGTTTTAATGCAGAGTCAAGAAATAATCTATCGTCTTTAAGTGTTTTCCCGGCCTCTGCCAGTTCTGACACTGAGAGCTCATTATCCAACATTCTGCTGTACATAACACTTTGTTTTTGAAGTTTTTTATTATTATAGTCAGTTGAACCCGTTTCAGCTATGATTAATGCAAACAAAGGCCAGTATTCGGAATTAAAAAGTTCTTTTTCGGCTAGATCATAAGCCTGCATTGATTGTCCGTATAGAATCAAAGCATAAACAGCGACGGCAGCAATCTCAGAACTGCCGGGAAACTCTTCGTATAAACCTAGAGCATAATCGCTGTACAATCTATATTTTCCGGTTCCTGCAGCAATTTTTTCACAGCGTTTTAAGAACATCAATGCGGTTTTATTATTATATATATTTGAAAACAATGATTCTATAGAGGACGCGGCATCATTGTATAACCCTGATTCAATATAAGAATCTACATTGGATATGTATTTGTAATAAACCTTTAGCTTGTGTTCAGCACGAAGTTGAAACACAAGCAATACTATTAAAGATAATAATATCAGACTGCAGATAACTATCAGCTGTTTGAGTGAAGGTTTATTCATTCTTTTTTCTTATGCTGTCCAATACTCCGTTAACAAATTTATAAGATTCGTCGTTGCCGTAACTTTTAGCAATATCTACAGCCTCGTCTATCGTTACCTTTTGGGGTATTTCGTCTCTGTATAAAAGACTGTAGACAGAGATGCGAAGTATCGCAAGATCAACCTTGGATAACCTGTTAAATTTCCAGTTAACAAGATGTTCTTTTATAGTTTTGTCTATTATATGAATATTTTCCACGGTTCCGGCAGCAAGTAATCTCGCAAAATCGACGGCCGTCTGGCTGTTCTGAGGTTCATCCGGGTCAAGCCATTCAAATTTCAGAAGTTCCTCGGTTGTGATATCATTTGCTTCCCAGCTGAACACAGTCTGGAAAGCAATAACTCGCCCTGTACGTCTCGCTCCCATTATTCGATATTGTCCTCAAAAATCGTTATGTCGGCATCTCTTTTAAGATCAGCCACAAGAGAATTTAAAGCTGCACTTAAAGCATTGTTCTGAGCTTTTAATATAAGCTGTTGCGCAATATATTCTCGAACAGTCTGAGTGACAGTTGGCAGTACAGTATCATCAAGACCCAGAAGTTTGGCTTCACGTATATCGGTGATTTTAACGATATGATATCCAATATTGGATATCAATACACGGCTGACTTCGCCGTTAGACAATTCAAAAATATCATCCATAAAATTTTTGCCAAGGTAAGCGGTAGCATTCGGGTCACTGTAAGCAATATAACCTGAATCACCGTTTCGATATTTTGCATTCTGATCTTCAGTATAATCATTTACGATTTGTTCGAATGTCATAGATCCATTCTGATATCTTCGATAAGCCTCATTTATTTTAGTTTCAGCTTCTTTTCGACCGGCAGCATCTTTATTCATAGTACTTATGAACACCTGACTGTACCTGAGCATATCCGGGTTAGAGAATTGAGTTTTATTCTGCCTGTAAAAGGCTTCGATGTCAGAATTTTCAGGCATCTTTACCATTGACTGTATTTCAGCCTGTTTTTTTGCAAGGATGTATTTCTGCTGAATTATCTGCCTTTCCATCTGACCGCGATATCGCTCCCAGGTATAACCGGTTTCTCGTATGACTTCATTTCTGAATTCAGTATCAGTATACGGACGGCGCTTCTGCTGCTCATATTGAGCCTTCTGGTTTGCAACAGCGTTGTCAATCTCAGATTCTTCAGCAATAATTCCATCTCTATCCGCTCCCTGCATTATCAGCAGATCGGATATCATCATATCAAGAATTTCAAGCTTTTCAGATTTTGAAGTAATTGCTGTCTGCTGACCTGAGCGCAGCCTCAGAGTGTTCAGTGCGCTTATTTGTGCTTCAAGCTGTTTAACAGTAATTGTTTCGGTTTCCGTTAGGAAAACAGAGGCGGCAGGCTTTGAAATCATCAAAGCCTGTCCGAATACAAGGCTGCCGACAAGAGTCAGCAGGACTAAAAAAATCGTTATTTTTTTATAATTCACAGTAATTCCCGGAATTAATTCTCTTCAGGTACTTCCCACCAGTCGCCGGTGTCCTGATTTGTTACATTTTCCTTTGCGGCTCTTAGAAGATCACTGTTATCAATGCTTCTGTTATACCATGCTAGCGAAAATGCCGAAATAATAAAGATTGCACCCAGTATAGATGTAAATCTTGTTAGAACATTTCCTGTTCTGCTTCCAAAAGCTGACGATGATCCGCCACCGAAGATTCCTCCGAGGCCTTCACCCTGCTCATCCTGAAGCATAACAATAATAACAAGTAATATAGCGCTCAATACGAAAAGCACCAATAATGCAACTCCAACTGCACCCATTTTTCAAACTCCAGTAAAAAAGATAAAGTAACGCCTGCCCTGAAAGGCAGGCGTTAAACAGTATACACTTATTTGTCGTATTCGGCTATAGGTAAAAACAAATCTGCCTTTAAAGATGCACCTCCGACAAGAGCGCCGTCAATATTCTCCATTCCCATAAGCTCTGCAGCATTGTCCGGTTTAACCGAGCCGCCGTACTGAATCACCATCTTTTCAGCTGCATCTGCAGAATAAAGAGACTTAACAGTATCGCGTGTAACCCGGTGAATCTGATCAGCATCATCGGGAGTTGCTGTCTTGCCGGTTCCAATAGCCCAAACGGGTTCATATGCGATTGTAACTTTAGAAAGTTCAGATTCGCTCACCCCTGCAAGTCCGGCCTCAGTCTGTGTTTTTACAACAGCCTCAGCTTTACCGGCTTCTCTTTCATCAAGAGTTTCACCAACGCAGAGTATAACCTCAAGCTCATTTGCAAGAGCAAGTTTAACCTTTTCATTAATCATTTCATCGGTCTCACCATAGACATGACGTCTTTCTGAATGACCGAGGATAACAGCATCGACTCCGATTGCTTTAAGCATCAGAACTGATGTTTCACCGGTGTGAGCTCCCTGTTCAACGGCTGCCATATTTTGAGCACCCAGAAGTATGTTACTGCCTTTAACAACCTCAGCAACTGATGTAAGAGCGGTAAAACTCGGAGCAATAAGTATCTTGTGGCTGCATCCCGCAAGTCCTGCTTTAAGCTCTTCTGCAAGAGCAACAGCCTCTGCGGGCGTTTTATGCATTTTCCAGTTTCCTGCAATAAATGATCTTCTCATATTCGATTCTTCCTTTTTTTTTAGTTTCTTAAGGCTTCTATTCCTGGGAGAACCTTGCCTTCAAGGAATTCTAATGAAGCTCCGCCACCTGTAGAAACGTGATCAATTCTGTCTGCAAAACCGAACTTGTTAACCGCAGCAACTGAATCGCCACCACCAACTACTGTTGTACCCTTGCAATCAGCTACCCATTCAGCAACCTTGAGTGTACCGGCTGCAAAGGCTTTGAACTCAAAAACACCCATAGGACCGTTCCATACAATAGATGCGGCAGAAAGTATTCTTTCTTTAACCTTGGATAGAGTTTTCTCACCTATGTCCATACCGAGCATATCAGCAGGTATGTCGAGCCCGTCAATCTTTTCTGCAGCAGCGTTTTCTGAAAATTCAGTTGCAGCGACATGATCCTCGGGAAGAATAATCTCTACACCCTTTTCAGCAGCCTTCTCAAGAAGGTTTTTAGCAGTCTCAAGATAATCTTCTTCAAAAAGTGACTTACCAATTTTATGTCCCTGAGCAAAAAGAAAGGTATAAGCCATACCACCGCCGATAATAAGAGAATCAGCTCGCTCAAGCAGTGATTCAAGAACTCCAATTTTTGAAGAAACCTTGGCTCCCCCAATGATTGCAACAAATGGTTTTTTGGGATTTTCAAGAATACCGTCAAAGAAGAGACATTCTTTCTCAATCAGAAAACCTGCTGCTGAAGGAAGAAAGTGACTTACTCCTTCAGTGGAGGCATGAGCTCTGTGTGCGGTTCCAAATGCGTCATTAATAAAAACATCTCCAAGCTTTGCAATCTTTTCTGCAAAACCCATGTCGTTCTTAGTCTCTTCAGCATAGAACCTTGTATTTTCAAGAACCAGAACCTGTCCGGCTTTTAGTTCAGAAGCTGCTTTTTCTACTTCTTCACCGATTACGTCACTACCCATAATGACTTCATTACTGATAAGCTCAGCAAGTCTGTCAGCTGCAGGTTTAAGACTGAATGCGGGATTTTTCTCGCCCTTCGGTCTTCCGCAGTGTGACATTACTATGAGGCTTGCGCCCTCCTGTTCAAGGATGTATTTAATTGTGGGCAGTGCTGCCTGAATTCGAGTATCGTCGGTAATAACACCTTCTTTCAAGGGGACATTGAAGTCCACCCTGATAAGAACGCGTTTATTTTTCAGGTCAATATCTTTTACAGTTTTAAGACCCATGAAAAGCTCCCTTATTAGACGAGCTTTGCAGCAAGGTCAACAACTCTGGTTGAGTAACCCATTTCGTTGTCATACCATGAAAGAATCTTAACAAAACCGTCTTCCATAACCATAGTTGAAAGTGCGTCAAAGATTGATGAGTGTGAATTACCCTTTATGTCCATTGAAACGATAGGGTCTTCTGTGTATTCAAGAATTCCTTTCATCGGACCATCCGCAGCAGCCTTAACAGCAGCATTGATTTCTTCAGCTGTAACTGACTTTCCGAGTTTTACAGTAAGATCAACAATAGATCCAGTGGGAGTCGGAACTCTCATAGCACCACCGTTAAGTTTGCCCTTAAGCTCAGGAATTACAAGTGAAACTGCTTTGGCAGCACCTGTTGTTGTAGGAATAATTGAAAGTGCGCATGCTCTTGCTCTTCTGAGGTCCGAGTGCGGCATATCCAGAATAACCTGGTCGTTGGTGTATGCATGGATAGTTGTCATAAGCCCCTGCTCGATTCCAAAAGAATCATTAAGAACCTTTGCAACAGGTGCAAGACAGTTGGTTGTACATGAAGCGTTTGAGTAAGCGTCTACTGAATCAACAATAGCATCTTCATTAACGCCAAGAACTACAGTCTGAATCTCGTCTTTTGCAGGTACAGTAAGGATTACCTTTTTTGCACCAGCCTTGATGTGATCCATGTAACCGCCTTTGTCGCTTTCAGCTGCTCTGAAAACACCGGTTGATTCAACCGCAACATCAACACCAAGGCTTCCCCAAGGAAGGTTTGCAGGATTTCTTTCTGCAAATATCTTTATTTCTTTGCCGTCGACAACGATGGCATCGTCTTTAACTGATACACTCTTGCTGTATACTCCAAAGGTTGAGTCATACTTAAGAAGGTGTGCAAGTGTCTTGGGATCAGTAAGGTCGTTAATTGCAACAACCTCGATTCCGTCTCTTTCAAGTGCGATTTTGAATACATTTCTTCCGATTCTACCAAATCCGTTAATAGCTATTTTCATTATTTCCTCCGCTAATATTTGTAGGTGTTGTAACAAAATATATGAAATCATGGGGCAAGTGTCAATTGTTTAGTATGATGTAATAATAAAAATAATCATTTTTTGACTTGACATTGGTCAAAGTCAGATTATATATATGTCAAATCTTTATATAGAAAGAATTTATTTTATATTTGTTATTGAATTGTAGAGATTTCCTGTGTAGAACATTTGTGCATCATCAACAACTTCAGTATCCGGGTTTTCTTTTTCAGTTTCCGGAACGACGATAAGGTCACCTGGATTGATCATATCGAAGAATCCCCTTACATTTATGTTTCCGTCAGAAATAAGTTCGTCTGCCTGATCTACTTCAAAAGTACCTATAACGGCATCATCGTCGTAAACTATGCTGAAATCATCTTTTGATAGTTCCAGAGAGCCCTTTTTCAGTATAAGTAGTTCAAGATTATCACTGATTCCGTCCTTTAATCCGATATTAACAGCTATCTCATCAAATTTTCTGTTGATTATCCGGCCGTAAACCGGAAGCAGATCATGAACAGCTTCTGCTACTGCCTTTCCGGCTTCAGGAATCATCTGGTTGCCTGTGCGCATCAGTTCAATTGTTTTTAATTTATTACCTGTAGAAGAGAGATAAATTTCTGCTCTAATAGCCACAGCCCTGTCTGTTTCCTGAAAATTAAAGATAATAAAAAAATCAGATTTATTATTTCGAGCGTTTCTAAAACAGTATGCGAAATCGTCGGAGATCTCATTGGACATAACATTTATGTTTTCATAGCCCATAAGCAGATATTCCATATATTCGGACAATATATTACCGCCCTCATTATGGCTCATCCCTGAGTTAGAAAAGAAGATAGAAAGTTTAATTCTTTCTTTCTCAATCGCGAACTGATTTATATTCCAACGTTCTGAAACTGACTGGGCAGTCATACTTTCCTGGATTTCAATCTCATCCAGAATATCAACAGATTCATACCCCTCTTCAACAAGAGTCGTCAATATAAGCAGATAACGCTCTGTATAGCCGCTGCGTCTGCATATATCAGCATATAATAAACGGGCGTCAACAGAATGGGGATCTATTACAAGAGCCCTTCTGTATTCAGTTCGTGCCTTATGAAGCATGTTCCTTGCTTCATTCTTCATTCCAAGGTCAATGTGATATGCAGAGTAACGGGCGCGCAGCTCGCTGTCCATCGGCATATTCTGTATTAAAATATTCTCAAGTGCTATGCGTGAAAGATCCTCATCGGGTCTGATTGACAATGCTCGGGCATAGGCATTTAATGCCTTTGTATATTGTTTCTTATTATCATATGCTCGACCTAAAAGGTACCACAGTATTGATTCATTCCCGTTATCCGGAAGTATACTTTCTATTTCATCAATGACCTTGTCGTAGTTGCCTGAATCAAGGTAGATACTGCAATAAAGAATAGACGCATCAAGAAAATCGGGCTGCAGAAATAGTGCTGTCTCAAGGTGATATAAAGATTCATCGATATCACCGGTATGATAATAATGTTTGGCGGCCGTAAGACGTACGAAAGAATTATCCGAATAAAATTTCAGAGCCTGCTGAAGGTAGTATTCAGCATTATCACTATTACCAACTTCATCATTTATCATAACAAGGGCAAGCAGGGCTTTTCGGCTTTCAGGAGACACAAGAAGTACATTCTCATATCTATGCTCTGCGGTATTAACCCTGCCCGAGGCAATGTCAAGTTCAGCAAGGCCGAATTCCGCTTCAACATTGTTCTCTTCAATAAGAAGTACTGAGTTGAATATATCTATAGCCTCGTTTAGTTTACCTGTATTAAGCAAAATCCTTCCCTCGAGATTCATTAAATCAGTATTCTCAGAATCGAGTTTTTCAGCCTGGTATACGTATTTCAGGGATTCACTGTATTCCTCAAGTCCGTAGTAGGCATGAGCCAGGCCTCTTACGGCATCAAAATAATTCTCATTTAGTATAAGTGCAGACTTATACATTTCGACGGCTGAATAAAAGTCCCCGGCTGTTTCAGCCTGTTTGCCGAGTATGTAGTAATCTACAGCATTTTTTTCATCAGCGTGTATTTGAAAAAGAACAGCCATAGTAAAAACAATAATTATTTTAAATACCCGCGATAATTTCATTCTTACTGTTTGGCCTTCTTGATGATTTTAATTTTATTTATCTTATGCCCGTCAACTTCCTGAATAATAAAATCCATATTTTCAATAGATACTTTTTCATATTTAACAGGTATTTTTCCGAATAAGGCGAAAACCCAACCGCCGAGGGTTTCAAATTCTTCTGCAGGAATATCAACCTGTATTTCCTGGTTCAGATCTTCAATGTTTATCCGTGCATCACAAAGATATATACCGTCCCCTATTTTGATTATTTCTTCATCTTCATTATCAAACTCGTCCTGAATCTCTCCAACAATTTCTTCAATAATGTCTTCCATACAGACTATCCCGGAAACTCCGCCGTACTCATCAACAGAGACCGCTATATGTACTTTTTTTCTTTTAAATTCAATGAGTAGAGAATCAAGTTTTTTGCTTTCCGGTACAAAAAAAGGTTTTCTTATAAGATTTTCCAGAGATATCTTTTCAAGATCAGTATCAGTTGACACAAAAATCTTCAAAAGGTCTTTTGCATAAAGCACACCGCATACATTATCTATAGTTTCTTTGTAAACCGGCACCCGGGAGTGCCCGCATTCGATCAGGATTTGTATAACCTCAGTTAAAGATGTATCAACAGAAACAAATACTACATCAATACGCGGTACCATTACCTCTTTTACTGTAGTCTCCGAGAGTTCAACAACCCCCTTTATCATATCTTTTTCAATAGAATTAAGATGTTGAAAACTGTCGTCATCTTCATCAGTATGTTTTAAAAGTTTTTCCCAAAAACCCTTTTTCTTCAAAATTTATATTCTCCAAATCTACTTAATATTTTTTCCTGTAAAACAAGCATTTCTTCATCCGGGTTGTTTGTTACATGATCCATACCTTTCAAATGAAGAATACCGTGAATAATCAAACGTTTTAGTTCCTGCTCTTTTGAAACTCCAAAGTATTCAGAATTTTTTATAAGTGTTTCTACTGAAATTATAAGATCACCTGCATAAACCGATTCGCCCTCATGTTTGCCAACCCAGTCCTGAGCGGCGTCAAATTCACAAAAACTCAGGACATCAGTAGGGCCTTCTTTTTCCCTGTAAATCCTATTCAATTCCGCGATATATTTATCATCACTGAACATTAACGATAATTCCCAACCCTCAATATTCAGTTCATCGAGAACATTGGAACAGAATACTTCAATGGAATCTATACTGTATTCTAAACCAGAATCACGATCAATTAAATCAATTTTATTCATCTTTAGCGCTTTTTCCATTCTGATCAGGGTATTCTATTCTAGTATGAAAACTCCCGCCGAGGATCTGAACGAAACTCTGCTTGATAAGTTCTAAATCGTTAAAAGTAAGTCCGGAATTTCTCATTTGTCCAGAAGAAACCTTTTCCATAATTAAATCCCATACAAAGCGTTCCAGTTTAGACATGGTCGGATTCTTAAGGGTTCTGGTAGCAGCTTCAACTGTATCAGCAAGCATAACAACTGCGGCCTCCCTGCTAACAGGCGGGGTGCCGGTATACGAAAAATCATCAGGAGAAAGTTTCTGATCAATCTTCTGTTCTTTCATAGCCTTCATATAAAAGTAACTTATCTTTCCACTGCCATGATGCTGAGTGATGATTTGAATTACTTCATCTGGCAGTCCCAATTCCTTTGCTTTTTCAAGTCCGATTTTCACATGGCTCTTAATAACAGCGGTTGAAAGTGTTGCCTTAAGATCATCATGTTTGTTCCCTGACTTCTGGTTTTCAATAAAGTATTCAGCCTGGTCAATCTTCCCAATATCATGATAATAAGCCCCTACACGTGCAAGAAGCGCATTAGCCCCTATCTCTTTGGCTGCCGTTTCAGCCAGATTTGCCACACTTACACTGTGACTGTAGGTGCCCGGAGCAAGAATAAGCATTCTTTTAAACAACGGAGTATTCAAGTCAGAAAGTTCCATGAGCCTGAAAGGTGTTGGTGCATTAAGAATGTGCTCAAGTATAGGAAGAAGCCCTAATGTAAAAACTCCACATAAAAATCCGTTTATGACTGAAATAATCAATGCGTCTAAGTAATATGAGAGTGTTGAATTCTGTATCAATCCAAGTGTTATAACCACTCCGGCGTTTACAAGCGATATCACAACTCCGGCGCGTATCAGTGTGATCCTGTGTTCAGCCTTGTACACAATAAGACTTCCGCTGACCCCGGATATAAAACTGAAAATAAAATTATTCACCTGATCACCGGGTATTAAAAATAATGAAAGACTGATAATAACAGCACTCATAATACCGGTTCTCGTATTAATCATTATAGATACAAGCATTGTAATCAAGGCTGACGGCAGAAAGACGGCAAGTGGCATTCCTTCAGCAAGGTTCATATACCTGCTTTCTAATGCTGCAGCCAATATAAAAATAGCAAACAAGGTTAACATCAGATACATTCTGCTGAGGGCGGGGGATTCAAGCAGGACCGGTGGTCTGAGCAGATTAAGTGAAACTATCAGTATTATTACAAGAAGAAACAGCTTCCCGAAAAGACTGGTGAAATTATGGTTGTCGGAATATAAACCAAGGGCTTCAATCTTGATCATGTCTTCTTCTGTAATGATAAAACCCTTTTTAACTATCACTTCATCTTTAACAATCTTCTTTATAACAGGTTCAACCTGCTCTCTGGCTCTTTTTTTGTTAGCCTCGGTCTGTTCTGAGTCATAAAAAGCGTTCTCTTCGGCATAATTTTTTATTATTGATGAAATAAAGAATTTCTGACTCTCTGAAAACCCCGGGTTTATAAGAGCATTGAGTTTATTATCAAGATTTTCAATAGTATATATATCCGAAATTGCTACCAGTTCAGATACTTTTTCTCCATTGCTCCATTTCAGTATTTCAATCGAATCTACATTTATCCTGAGATTATCAGGGAAGCCTACAATACCATTAGTCATTATACGATCGATCAGCTCTTTTGATTCAAAAAGTAGCTCTACCTGCTCATCTGCATCCTGAAATCTGATAATCTGTTCTTCTGTAAAATATCCCGGATGGGCCGATTGAAGTTCAAGATACATTTCAGACGGTGATTTATCCTCATTAAGCAGGCTAATGTAAAGATTTATGAACTGATTAAAGGCTTCGTTCACTCTTTCTGAAATACTCTCAGTTACCCTGAAAACGGGTTCGACTAGCAGTTCCTCTGCTTCTCTCTTAAGCTCGGTTGCTTTTGTGTCCTCATATTCGATATCGCGTTCAACGACAATATCACGTTCAGCTACCTTTCCAGCTTCATAATCCGATAATCTTACACCTGCGGTAAATAACCCGCTTCCGGAGATGAAAACAGCTGAAACATAGAATATTATAAATACCGCCGCAATTATCAGTGAAAGCAGCTTATAATTAAGGAAAAATTCCTTGATTTGTACCGGTTTAAAGCGCCGGCTTTTATTTTTTGTTGCTTCTTTCATACGCCTGTATAATATGCTTCACAATTCTCTTTCTGACAACGTCTTTTGTATCAAAAAAAGTAAAAGAAAGTCCATCTATGCCCTTTAATATATCAACTGCATGGATAAGACCGGATTTATTGCTTCCTGGAAGATCAACCTGTGTGATATCTCCGGTTATAATAGCCTGCGACCCCTCGCCTATTCTTGTTAAAAACATCTTCATCTGAGTTTTTGTTGTATTTTGAGCCTCATCAAGTATTATAAAACTATTAGTAAGGCTTCTGCCTCTCATATAAGCCAATGGGGCTATTTCAATTAGCCTGCTTTCTTCCATTCTCTGTATAGTCTCATAAGATAAAAAACTGTCCATTGAATCGTATATCGGTTTAAGATACGGATTTAATTTCTGAGTAAGATCTCCGGGAAGAAATCCAAGGCTTTCACCCGCTTCAACTACTGGTCGTGTAATTATCAGTTTTCGCTTATTTTTGCTCAGGACCTCTCGTAAAGCGGCTGCAACTGCAAGATATGTTTTTCCAGTACCTGCCGGCCCAACACCGAAAACTATTTCATTATTTTCAATAGATTCAATATATGAAGCCTGACGCGCTGAGCGGGGGTAAACCCTTGTACCGCCCGGAAGCATAATGCATTTTTTATCAAAAAGTTCCTTATCTTCCTTTTTGTCATTCAGCATCGACTCTGCAACTGAATTTATAAGTACAGGCTCTATAAGACGCCCGTTAGACTGATAATCCTGCAATTTATTGATTAATTCCCTGAAAAACACCTGTTTTTTTTCTTCAGGTGAATCTATATGGATTTCGTTTCCACGAGAATAAACCTTTGTTCCGGTTAATTTCTCAAGAATTATCAGATTTTCATCGTTCACACCGCATATATCGGTGAGTTTTTCATGATCTTCAAGTACAATAGTAAGGCTGTTGCTCAAAATAGCTCCTTGGAATCAGTTTAGCGAAAGAATTGCTTCTACGTCAAGTTAAAAACTGATCTCATCCTTATCGATTTCAATTTCGGATTTAATATCCGGAATAGCTTTCCAGGTAATTGAAATATCAAGTCCGTTCTCCCATTCATATACAGGATAGGTACCGTCAGTGTTAACATAAGGAGATCCGGTATAGCTGATTTCCAGGTCCCAGTCATGCATATCGTGTTTCAGTTTAATATCTATCGATTGAAGATTAAAATTTGAAGCATATCTATCATCGATATTGAAAAAATTAAATGATTTAAACAAGTCTTCGAATACATCCAGGTTTTTTGCACCTGTCTGTTCACATAGTGAAGGGAAATAGCGGTATATAGCCTTGTTGATGCTTGATGAACTGAAAGTTAGTTCAAGAAATTCGTATATCTGAAAGTCAAAACCGATTTCGAATAAAAAACTGCTTTCTGTGAATTGTATTAAATCAAAATCAAGAGAAGAATCAAGATCAATATTAAGGTTTATTCTGTTCTTCCATAAATTTATGGTCTCTGATTCATAATTGAGATTAAAATCCCATGATTCCGGTATAAAAACGTCTTCAGCAGATATATCCCATCCCGATTCCGTGTCAAAATAATAATCATCTGTATATTGAGCAGAGAAATTGGTATCAAAAAACAGATACGCGAAACTAAAATCAAAACTATCGACAGACGGTATTGTAAAATCATATGTAAAATACGCAGAAGAACTGAGGTCGCCATTAAGAAATGACAGGTTCAGCTCTGCAATTTCCTTTTCAAATGAAAGCGACGTGAAGTCATATGAAATATTATTTACAAAGCTGTTTCCGTCGCCGAAATTAAGTTTCTCGCTGAGTGTTAAGGGCTCAAAATCCCATCCGTCTTCATCATCATTTTCGTAAACTTCTGTTGACATCGCTGTCGTACTGATACCATATTCAAGCTCGTACGAACCTTCTGTTTCAAAATCAAGAGGCGGCAGAACTGTAGTTATATCGAAAGTTTGTTTCATCTTTCTCCCGGAGAACGGAATCGATAAACTGATTTCGTGAGAACTCACATAATCTTCGGTAAATGTAAATAATGTGTTACTGAAGCTACCCGTGTCAGTTGAATAATCCCAATTATACAGATCACTGTTGAATTTATAGGTAATTTTTGTCTCTTCCCAATAATCAAGATAAACTATCGGTGTTGAGCTGATAGTTAAATTATTACTGATAACCGCATCTGTTCCCTGATTGTCTTCATTCTGATATGAACTGATAGTATCATCACTTAAAGAGTCCATATTATAATGTTCTTTGTAGTCGAAGGACAGATTTAAACTGTTGCTGACATCGAGAAAACTGTCATACAAATTCATTTCATATGTAAGCTTACTGCTTAAAGATGCCGTTCGGTAGGAATAATCAAGATCCTCAAAGTCTATGTCGTATGGATTATCCCATTCGCTGCTCCCGTATTGATCCTTATCTGTGTATTGTGGTGTCAGGCTGTAGGACATGCTGTTGCTGAAAATATCAGTATCCGACCAGAAGTTGCTGACATCAATCGAAATATCAGTTGCTGCATCAGGAAGGTTGTTTTCAATTTTTTCAGTTGTTTCATACTTTGCATTTTCCTCCCAGGGGGGCTTTAACTCAAGTCCTTCAGAGTCTTCATCATCTTCTGATTCAGATTCTGTAGAACCTGTAAACGGCAGCACCTGTCCGCTGATGTTTAAAGATGTACTTAAGGGTTGATAACTGTCCGGATAAAAAAAGGACTCAACGGTATCGGAATAATCACCTGTATCCTGATCAATTTCTTTAGAGTTCCAGTCCAGGGTTGTGTCAACATCCAAAGAAAAAGATTTTACGAATGGATTAAGAATTTTAACATCAGGTCCAATATTAAGAGAGGCTGACCATTCTGTACTGCTTGTTTCGCTTCCGCTTTCCTCAAAAGACTCCTGTTCAAGAAGTGAAAGCAGATCAAAATTCTCACTTCGTTCAAAGAAATCTTCCGTATATTCCGGATCTGAGTATAGCTCTAAATTGATGTCTGCTGTCAGCCAGTCAATATCCAGTTCTGTGACAAAATCTAAACCGTACCTTAATGGTATTTTTAAATCAAGAAAAAAACTATCCAGCCATATACTGCTGTAAACACCTTCATCATTTTCAAAGAGAACAGAATAATAACCATCGTCCAATTCATAGTAGCGTGTTTTAGCAGCAGAAAGATATAATTCAGTGTTTTTAAAGACTGTAAACAGGGAATTAGTAAACTTCGAAAAAGCTTCTTTTTCAGAACCGGTCGGGGAAGTAAGTTTTAAGTCAATTGCTGAATAAATACCAAGATATGAATAGTAATCAAGAATGAATTTAATATAATTGTCTGAATTCTTTCCATAATCGCTGATTGCTTTTTCTTTTTCGCCTGGATTCTCATTTTCCGTCAGATAAAGCCCGCTTCTTTCATAATATAAATCAGCTTCTGAGCTCTGCATAAGTGAGAACACAGCATCTTCATCTTCTTCTTTCGTGCCTACCAGATAGGTTGTAGTCTGCAAATAATTCCCGCGTTCTGAGTTAAAACCAAACGCAGGGTTAAAAAAAATATCGTCTCCGCCATATAAAAATGCAGGAAAATAGAATAATGGAATTCTCCCGATATAGATTACACCGTTCAGTATTGCCCAGTCATTATTTGTTAGAAGCCAGATCTTTCTAGCCTTAATAGTATAATGCGGTGAATCAAAATCACATGAAGTGATATCCCCGTTTTCAAGTATAACAACATTATCTTTTGTTTTGTTTATCAAATCACCCTTAAAATAAAATACAATGTCTTCATCATCTACCACCCGCTCCTGTTCAGTTATACCGGAATCAAAAAGCCCCTCGGTATTGTCAATATTGAAAGTAAGTTTTTGTCCTCGGAAATTTTCCGTTTTTGTATCACCTTCAAGACTGTAAATAATATTCCCTGTAGCAGTAAGGTAGTTCTCTTTAAAATTGAACAGAATTGTATCTGCCTGAATTATATGAGTTTCATTTTTATCTTTATCATAGAGTTTAAGATTTACATCACCTGATATTTTTGCATAATTTTCGTCAACCTTTTCTATGGTGAAATATTCAAGGTTCTCAGCCGTTTCGATTTCGATCTGCTGCCCGGAAGAGGTAGACTTATCAACGTTAGATGAAGGATTTACGTTATAATAAGAATATAACCGTTTTCTCATCTCATCTGCAGATCCTTCCTCCGATATTTCCAGTCTGCGGCACCACTGAGTCAATTCGTGAAATGAGGAGGTTTCTATATCGGTGAGAACAGTGTCTGAATAGAGACTACTATCTTCATCCGCAGCAGCTGAAAAAGAAAAAAGTATAATAATCAGAGCTGCACAGACAAGTTTTTTCAAAATTTTACAGAACCTCTTTTAGATAATATCCTGTATAAGAGTGCTCATTCAATACTATTTCTTCAGGACTTCCTTCAGCTATTATCTGCCCGCCCTTTTCTCCACCCTCAGGGCCCAGGTCTATTATATGATCAGCCTGTTTTATAACATCAAGGTTATGTTCAATCAATACAATAGTATTTCCTTTATCTACCAGAAGTTGCAGAACTTCCAAAAGTTTTTTGACATCGGCGAAGTGCAGTCCGGTTGTTGGTTCATCAAGAATATAGAAGGTTTTACCTGTATTTCTTTTAGATAATTCCAGTGACAACTTAACTCTCTGGGCTTCCCCGCCTGATAACGTGAGCGCTGACTGACCGAGTTTAATATACTCGAGCCCGACATCTCTCAAGGTCTGAAGTTTGTTTCTAATCTTCGGAATATTCGTAAAAAACTCCAGGCCTTCTTCAACTGTCATTTCAAGTACCTCATATATATTCTTGCCCTTGTAACGAATATCAAGCGTTTCCCTGTTAAAACGTTTCCCGCCGCAGACATCACAGGTTACAAAAACATCCGAAAGAAAGTGCATTTCAATCTTTTTAGTCCCATCGCCCTGACAATGTTCACATCGACCGCCTTTTACATTGAATGAAAATCTACCCGGTTTATACCCTCTGGCCTTTGATTCAGGAAGACCGGCAAATAGCTCTCTAATGGGTGTAAACAGACCAACATAGGTAGCAGGGTTAGACCGCGGTGTTCTTCCGATGGGACTCTGATCTATATTGATTATCTTGTCTATATTTTCAAAACCGCTTATATCACCGAACTTTCCTGTCTTTTTAGTGGTTCTGTTAACTCGATTATTCAAAGCTGGATAAAGAATATCACCCATCAGAGTCGATTTCCCGGAGCCTGAAACTCCTGTAATAACCACAAATTTACCAAGCGGAAAATCAACATTAATTGACTTAAGGTTGTGTTCCTCAGCTCCTTTTATACTTATCTTTTTACCGTTGCCTTCTCTTCTTTTTTCCGGCACCTCTATTGATATATTTCCGGAAAGGTACTGGCCCGTAAGGCTGTCTTTATTTTTCAGTACCTCGTCATAGGTTCCCTGAGCGGTAACCCATCCCCCGTGTACACCGGCCCCGGGCCCCAGATCTACAATGTAATCAGCTGTTCTAAGAGTCTGTTCGTCATGTTCAACCACAATCAGGGTATTTCCTATGTCCCTGAGGTGTTCCAACGTATCTATCAGCCTCTGATTATCCCGTTGATGCAGGCCTATTGTAGGCTCATCAAGGATATAAAGGACTCCTACGAGGGATGACCCTATCTGCGTTGCCAGTCTAATCCGCTGAGCCTCCCCGCCTGAAAGGGTTGAGGCCTTACGTTCAAGATCAAGATAGTCAAGTCCGACTGATTTCATAAACTGAAGCCTTGAATTTATCTCTTTCAGAATCTGTGAAGAGATCTTCTGTTCTGTTTCAGTCAGTTTAAGATTCTCAAAAAAATCTGCCGCTTCATGAACGGACATTCTGGTGGTTTCATATATGTTTTTATTGTTAACCCTGACTCCAAGGCTTTCCGGCCTGAGCCTTTTGCCGCCGCATTCGCTGCATTCGTTCTGACTCATAAAACCCTCAAGCCATTCTTTTATGTAATTGCTTGATGATTCAAGATACCTTCTTTTCAGCTCTGCAAGGATTCCATTAAAACTGCTGCTGTATTCAAATTTTCCTGTATTTTTTTTATTAACATATTTAACGTCAATTTTTTCATCAGTTCCGTATAAAATAATATCTACTATTTCTTCCGGAAGCTGATCAAATGGGGTATCCAGGCTGAAATTAAAATGCTTTGAAAGAGCCTCGAACCAGCTTCTGTGCCAGTTTGCCTCCGGATTATGAGTTTTAACGGCACCATCATTGAATGAAATAGACCTGTCGGGAATAACCAGGTCTTCATCGAATTCCAGAGTCATTCCTATTCCGGAACATACAGGACAGGCGCCTTCCGGATTATTAAAAGAAAAAAGTCGCGGCTGCAGTTCGGGAATACTGATGCCGCAATCTGCACAAGAGTTCTTTCGGGAAAAAAACTCTGAATATTCCGAATCCTCTTCTTTTTTTATAACAATTACCTGACCGTCGGCAATATCAAGACATGTTTCAACAGATTCAGCAAGCCGCTTACGTACACTGCCGCTGATCTTTATCCTGTCGACTATTATTTCAATGGTATGTTTTTTATTTTTTTCCAGATGAATTTCATCCTCAAGGCTCACCGTTAAACCGTTGATTCTTACTCTTGCAAAACCTGCTTTTTTGGCATCGTCAATAATCTTCTGATGCTCCCCTTTTTTATTTTTTATAAGCGGTGCAAGCAGAATTATTTTCGAGCCTTCCGGATAAGTCATTATGGTATCTATAATCTGATCAACCGACTGTTCTTTTATCTCTTTTCCACATTTCGGACAATGCGGTATACCAATACGGGCATACAGTAATCTCAGATAATCATATATTTCAGTAACTGTACCGACAGTTGACCGGGGATTTCGGTGTGTAGTTTTCTGCTCTATGGAGATTGCCGGTGATAACCCTTCGATGTAATCTAGATCCGGCTTATCAAGACGACCGAGGAACTGCCTCGCATATGAAGAAAGTGATTCAACGTAACGTCGCTGACCTTCAGCAAATATGGTATCGAATGCGAGCGAGGATTTCCCGCTGCCGCTTATACCTGATACTACAATTAGTTTGTCTCTTGGAAGTTCAAGATCTATGTTCTTAAGATTGTGCTCGCGTGCACCTTTGATGATTATTTTATCCATGTTATTCAGAAATTACGATTAATTTCTGCTGTGTTCAAGACCGATGTGTGATAATAGGCTCAATAAATGGAGCTTCAAGCTGCCTGCCAGCGCGAATCTTCCATGTATCCGCATCATACTTATATACTATTCGCCATATCTCATAAGCAGGTTCATTGTAGCCTGCAGCATAGAGTGATGCACCTAGATAATAACAGGACTGAAAAAAATTATTTTCATCAAGAAAATCTCTAAGTGTCCCGTAACGGAGCATATTCTGAATGTGTAAATCAAGATTATAATAATCATAGTCGGCGGTTTTATCATAGATAAAATTAAAACCGGTTGTTGCTGCTGATATCACGGGTAGAATAAGGTTTATATTTGCTTCGGTGTATCGCCCTGTCCGGTAATAGAAGATTCCAAGTTCTCTTCTTGCCTTTGAGTATTTTGTATCTTCATAGCGGTATAGTTCAAACATTTTATCGAAGCTGTAATCTATCAGTGAATCAAGCATGGAATACTGCAGATTAAGCATATCACTCTGGTTATCTGCTGATATGATTGATAATAGGGTTTTTTCATATTGACCATATTGATTCGTTTTTCTGTATATTTCCGCAAGCCGATAGAGTACGGTAATTTCATCCTCAAGAATATATAAGTTTGATTTCTCATTCAAAGCATACAGATACTGTTTTTCAGCAAGGGTATATTCCCCCTCCTGTTCAAAAATATATGCAAGCCAGATATGAGCATCAGGATATATCCCTTCACGATCAAGAATTTCTCTGAATATCCTCGAAGCAAGTCCGTATTCACCAAGATTATACGCCTGTTTGCCTCTTTCCATAAGCAGCCATGTCGGTTCATTTCCGGAAAATGCAGCTTGATCCTGACTAAACACGGCGGACGAAAGATAAACAAGTATTATAATATTAAAAACAATGCAGATTTTTTTCAAAACCTTAACTCCAGTGTCTGCACCCTGCTGAATGTCAGCGGACAAACTCCTCTAGTACTTTGAGAAACTCTTCCCTACCTTTATTTTCGTCAACTTTACGATAAATCTTACCATGTTTGAAGATCACAACCTTGGTTCCTGCTCCAGTTATACCGATATCTGCATCTGAAGCCTCTCCAGGTCCGTTAACAATACAGCCCATAACAGCAACCTTGAGGTTTTTCTTTACCCGATACAGCTCATCATACACAGAAGATATAAATTCATGTGTATCAAATGTTGAGCGACCACATCGAGGACAGGATACTATATCCACTCCATTAGCATACATTCCGCAGGCTCTTAGTATTTCACGTCCGGCTATTACTTCCTGTATCGGCTTATCGGTAAGCGAAACTCTGATTGTATCTCCGATGCCCTGATTAAGCATTTGAGAAATAGCTATTGATGATTTGACCAGACCGGCAGTTAATGGGCCTGCTTCAGTAACACCGAGATGCAGCGGATAATCCCAGCGCCTGCTGAATTCTCTGTTTGCTCTTAATGTAGACTCTATGTCAGAAGACTTTAAAGAAAAGAGTGCATTTGTAAAATTATATTTTTCAAGGATATTTATCTCGCTCTCAGCTGATTTGAGCATTGCCTCGGCTTTATCGCTTATATCATTAAAGGTTTTATCAAGTGATCCCGTATTTATTCCTATTCTGATAGGAATATTTTTATCGGCTGCAGCCTGAAGAACTTCTTTCACTTTCCATTCATCACCAATATTGCCCGGATTTATTCTTATTTTATCAATACCATTCTTTATGCATTCAAGTGCAATTTTATAGTCAAAATGTATATCTGCAACAAGGGGCATATTAATATTTCTTTTTATTTCAGCAAGAATTCCGGCAGTTCTGAAGTTAGGCACTGAAAAGCGTAGAATGTCGCAACCAACATCTTCAAGATTAAGTATTTCTTCAAGATCTTCACCTGAAAAAAGATCAAGACTTTTTTTCCACATAGTCTGAACGGTTTTTCTGCTGTCTCCGCCGACTTCAATGTTTCCTATTCTTACTTTGCGGGTAGTTTTGTACGTCATTTTTAAAAATGGGCATGGGCCGGAGCCCATGCTTTTTTATATACTTAGATAAGAAAGAGGAATGCGAGCACGAGGATAGCTATTGATTCTACAATACCAAGAGCAAGAACATACTGCGCTGTACCTTTTCCGGTTTCAGTAAGTGCATCACATGCACCAGCTGCTGCTTTACCCTGAAACCATGCAGACATACCGATTGCAAGTCCGCCGAAAATACCTGTTGCAAGCTGTGTCATGTCGCCTGTCTTTGCAGGCACTACGACTAGCATAACCAGGAAGCCGTAAAGTGTCTGTGAGAGCGGGAATCCGACAAACGCAGCGAGAAGCATACTGGGTGCCTTATTGGCGACCAAAGCCTTTTTCCATGAGCCTACCGCAGCCTGAGCAGCAGTACCACAACCAAGAGCTGAACCTACAGCTGCGAGCCCGAGAGCTCCTGCCTGACCAATAATTCCAAATTCCATATTATTTCTCCTTGTTTATTTTTTAAACGGTTCGTATTTAAAACCTGACCATTCTACCCCGACTTTGCCGGAATACTCCAATATATTCAATCTTACCGCATGTACAAGTATAGCCATAAGACCGAGAACGATGTTTATCGAATGTCCGAGTATGACAATTATTATCCCGAAGATTATTATCGGTCCGTCGGACATTCCAGCACCAAGTTGATTAAATGTTTCAGCTATTTTAACCGAAGCAAGACCGACTGCAAAAAGTCTGACATATGACATAATGTCTGAGAAAGTACCTACAACATCAAGAAACAACTGTAAAAAGTTAGATAATGAGGCAATAATTCCCTTAATGAAACTTTTACCTTCCTCCTGCGCTCCGAAAAGAAAAATTATTAAAACTCCGCCAAGTAGTACATAAAGCATCTCGCTTGGATAAGTATCAAGTCCTTCCCTTCTTACTACCAGTGTTAAAACAAGATAATAAATAGCGACAAGTACTGCGAACCATCCGATCTGTGCAAAACTGCTTAGTTTTGGAAAATTTTTCCTGAAGTTCTGAACAACACCAATAAGAAGCTGAACAATACCAAGAAAAAAGCTTATACCCATTACAAGTGCAATCTGCTGCTCGTCAGTGCCGTTAAATACATCTAGTTTTAAACTCTGGAAAAAACTGATTTCCATTATCGATTTGCTTGCAAACCAAGTTCCTGATATTGCACCGTATATAATTGTCGTCACGCTCAAAATTAGCAATAGAAAGAATGCTTTAGGAATGCCCTTTCTTTTTACTCCGAAGCTTAACATTCCTATAACGGTTAAAGCCAGAAACAGTGTTCCATATCCTGCATCTCCTATCAGCATTGCAGTAAAAACCGAAAAGAAACACAGAAAGAAAAAGCTGATATCGTATTCTCTATAACCCGGTAGAATCCCCAGAAAGTCTGTAACCGGGGTAAGCAAAGACGCAACTTTCCCGAGTTTCAACTGGGTTGGAACTGCGTCCTCTTCGGCCGGATCACTAATCATCAGACCCCAACCGTTTTCAGATGCTGCCTTTTTCAGATTCTCCAGTACGGGGACCGGGCAGTATCCATTGAGGTACGAAAGCTTTTCATCGACATTTATACCTGAACGTACAATTTCAAACTCCAGTTCGCCGGAAATCTCATCAGCTGCAGTCAGAAGCATCGTTTTATAAACAGATAATTCTGACATTTTAACTTCCAGATTTGAGATCGATTCCGTAATTTCCTGCTGTTCCCGGTTCATTGATTCCAGTGATGCCTCAGGCATCTGGAAAATTTCGAAATTCTCAGTTCCCTCAGGAATATCTGCTACACATGCATAGTACATACGACTTTTTGTTTCCGAGACAAGGAAAGCGCCTGTGTTTTTGAATACTTCAGCGTCAGCCTTGTTAATAGAAAATACAGTTACCGGAAAGTCTTTATCCTGAAGATTAGCAACAAGCTCCGGTTCAAAATTACCGAGGGGGGCAATGCGTTCAATCTCTTTAGACAGGCTGTTATACCTGTCGGTTTTGGTTTTTATTTCATCTGAAGCTGACAGAATTTCTTCTGCCCGCTCATTAGCAGATTCAACGCCTTCATATTCAGCCATAACTGCTTTCTTATCAGGTTGAAGAAGCCCTGCAGCATTTTTTAAACGCTCAATATCAGCAAACAGCTTTTCATACTGCTCTCCGCAACCCTCAAGCGGTTCAAGATGAACAACACCAATATCACGAAGCTGATTTAGAGATTCCTCTCTGTACTTATCATATAGCACAAGGGAAACCTTTTTCATTTTTACTATAGCCATACTACGCTTCCTTAACCACCTTTCCCTTGGCAATCTTACCCCGAACTACAGCAGCTGTCTGCTGATCCCCGAGATAAATCCCTATCTTCCTTATAATTTCCTTAGTCTCAGGAATCTTAACCTTCTCAAAAAGATTAACCCTCTGATTGGTTGTTCTAAGTTCATCATCCAGAAGCTGTTTCTGTTCAAGCAGCACCTCTATCTCGGCGTTAAGCGCGGCAAGCTCTTTCATCGTGACTATACCGCGGTCTACCCAGAGAGGCATCGTAAACAGATCATATTCTATTGGTTCGAAATCAAGTTTTTTAAAAACAGGAATATCAACACCGGCAATATTACCGGTATCTTTTTCGATTTCCTTAATCCTGATTTTTTCACCTATTCCCGTCTCTTCACCGAATACCCTTATCCAGTCAGACAGAGAGCTGTCATATTTAGCGATTTCATCGCGCTTTGCCTCTATCTCACTTTCAACCTGTCTGATAACCATCTGCAGCTGCTGTTTTTTCAGCTGCAGTGTCGGAAGATATCGGGTAAAGCGTTTAAGAGCGTCTTTTTGTTTTTTCTGCTCATTTTTTGTAAGCTTTACTTTAGCCATAATTACCTTCCGTTATTATTTCGACGGCCAGAATTTATTCAGCAGATCAGTCTTCAACCCTGTTTCTTCGGGTGTAAAACATTCTGATAGTATTTCCCAGCCCTTGTCCAATGCACCTTCAAGAGGAATGTTTACAGTAAGATCCATCATTTCCTTTTCGAAAATAACACCGTATTTGAGCAGCTTTGTATCCCAGTCCGACATCCTGAAACCCATCGACTTCTTTTCCATTGATTCAAGATATGCAGCATATAGTTTAATCATTCCGTCCATGAGAGCACGGTGATCTTCACGGGTTTCACCGTTAACCTGCTGCTTCAGTCTTGAGAGTGAGCCGAAAGGCTCAATACGTCCGTTCTTAAGATAGTATTGTCCCTCAGTGATATATCCTGTGTTGTCCGGCACCGGATGTGTAACATCATCACCAGGCATCGTTGTAACACCGAGGATTGTTATAGAACCTGCGCCCTCAAAATCGACAGCCTTTTCATATCTTGAGGCAAGCTGTGAATAAAGGTCTCCTGGATAACCGCGGTTTGATGGAACCTGTTCCTGTGTAATTGCGATTTCTTTCATTGCATCGGAAAAGTTAGTCATATCGGTAAGCAGTACAAGGACCTTTTTCCCTTTTAGTGCAAACTTCTCAGCAACTGCGAGTGAAATATCCGGAACAAGCAGTGATTCTACAATAGGATCAGCTGCGGTATGAACAAAGAAAATTGTTCGTGAAAGAGCACCGCCCTCTTCAAGGGTATCTTTGAAGAAAAGATAGTCGTCGTATTTGAGACCCATTCCACCCAGGATGATCATATCAACCTCTGCCTGCATTGCAATTCTTGCAAGCAGTTCATTATACGGCTCTCCAGAAACCGAGAAAATCGGCAACTTCTGTGATTCAACAAGAGTGTTGAAAACATCAATCATGGGAAGACCGGTTCTAATCATGTTACGGGGAATAATTCTCTTTGCCGGATTAACTGAGGGGCCACCTATTTCAATCATGTTTTCAGTCAGCTCGGGACCGTTATCCCGGGGAGCACCTGAACCGGTAAAGATTCTACCTAGAAGGTTATCTGAAAAGGAAACCTGCATCGGATGTCCGAGGAATCTCACCTCATCTCCTGTTGAAACACCCCGACCACCTGAGTAAACCTGAAGTGAGACTGTATCTCCATCCAACCGGATTACATCAGCAAGAGATTTACCGAATGATGTTGTTACCTCAGCAAGTTCTCCGTATTTAATGCCGTCGGCTTTAACTGTAATAACGTTGCCGGCAATTGATTCTATTTTACTGTACACTTTTCGCATTATTTTACTCCTCAACCTGCATTGCCAGGAGGCTTTCATCTACCCCGGTTTTCTTTTCAGCAATCATAGCCAGAATTTCGGTTTCGAGCTTCTTGAATGATTCGCTCTGCCAGTCCGATCCGTTGTAATCGATGTATTTCTGTCTAAGCTGATAGAACCATGTTCGAGCATTTTCCTTGGTATCAAGCTCCAGTTGAGCTGTGATTATATCAAACATGATATTGAATGTATGGTCCTGTCTTTCAGGCGATACTGAGTTGTCTACAGGGTCGAATGAGTTCTGCTGAAGATAAACGGAATCAACAAAATCACCTTTAAGATAGGTGATGTAATCGTTTGTGCTTGTTCCTTCTTCACCGACAACCTTCATCATCTGTTCAACCTCATTTCCTCTGAGGATGATTGAACGGGCAATTTCAGTTCTTGTTTCATCAAGAATACCGGTGTATTTACTCCACGAATCAAGCGGGTGAATCGCCGGATATTTACGGGCATCGGAACGCTCTCTTGATAATCCGTGAAATGCGCCTACAACCTTAAGTGTAGCCTGAGTTACGGGCTCTTCGAAGTTACCACCAGCAGGACTTACCGTTCCGCCTATCGTTACCGATCCCTCTGTTCCGTCTTTAAGCCTTACACGGCCTGCCCTTTCATAGAATGAAGCAATTGTAGATTCAAGGTAGGCAGGGAAAGCTTCTTCCCCTGGAATCTCTTCAAGCCGCCCTGACATTTCACGCATGGCCTGCGCCCAACGTGATGTTGAGTCGGCAAGCAGAAGAACGTTTAGTCCCATCTGCCTGTAGTATTCAGCCAGAGTAACTGCTGTGTATACTGAAGCTTCACGTGCTGCAACCGGCATGGAAGATGTATTACAGATAATCATTGTTCGTTCCATAAGTGATTTACCGGTCTTAGGGTCAATCAATTCAGGAAACTCTTTAAGGGTTTCTACAACCTCACCTGCGCGCTCTCCGCAGGCTGCGACAATTACGATGTCTACATCTGCGTTACGGCTGGTTACCTGCTGAAGTACGGTTTTACCTGCACCGAACGGTCCCGGAATACAGTACGTTCCGCCCAGGGCAACAGGGAAAAAAGTGTCTACGAGCCGGAGCTTGGTAACCATCGGTTTAACAGGACGCAATCTCTCAACATATTCAGAAATTGGTCTTTTAACCGGCCATGTAAAGCTCATTGTAACATCAACTATGTTGCCCTTGCTGTCTTCAAGCTTTGCCACAATATCTTTAATTGTGTAATCGCCTGCAGAAACTACCTCTTTTACAGTGTATCTGTCATAGCAGTTGAAAGGAACCATGATTCTATGTTCAAAAATTCCTTCTGGAACTGTTCCTATGGTGTCAGCCTTTTCTACACTATCTCCCACCTTTACAGCGGGCGTAAAAGACCATTTTTTATCTGTCGGAAGTGCTCCAAGATACACACCCCTCTCCAGAAAAAATCCGCACTCCTCAGCAAGCTTCGGGAGCGGGTTCTGTAGACCGTCGAAGACCTGACCGAGAAGCCCAGGACCAAGCTCTACAGAAAGCATTTCTTCTGTGAAATCAACACTGTCCCCAATCCCGATGCCTTCGGTCATTTCAAAAACCTGCAGCTCGGCATTATCGCTTTTAATTCTTATAACCTCAGCTTTTAACCGCTGTGAGCCTACTTCAATATAAGCAACCTCATTCATGGAAACAACATCTTCAACCGCAACGGTGACCATGTTTCCATTAACACCTATAACTTTACCTTTACTTACTGCCATCTATAATTCTCCATCGTATGATTGATGTATTTTATCCGTAATACCCTGATAAATTTCTCCGTATTTCTCCCGGCCGTTCTGTTCGTTCATCATTTTTCTTCTTTCTGATATCTGAAGCTTTATATAATAAACAATCAGTTTGGTAAGATCAAAATTATGCGAACTTTCAAGTTCATCAAGAAATCGCCACCTTGCAGCATCAAGAATATCTTCACCGATTTCAGGATTGGCGGCACTGGAAGCCTCACGAACTGCATCCGCAACTCCAGTCACCGTTTCGCCCTCACGGCGGTAGGTATCATAATCAATACCTGTTTTCTGACTTCGAACCGCCGCCAGTTCATTTCTCAGCGTCCGTTCAAAATTCTGCCATCGTACAACCGCCGGATATTCGGAAGCGTTATCAGGAATAAGTCCTGCTGTAAGCAGGGTTTCATAATCATTCTCATTCATGGTATAGCGGCAGTTTTCCAGAAAATATTCAAGACTGACGGAAGGCTCCTGACCGAGAATCAGCATCGGAAGCGATGCGACCGTGTAATAGTACTCAGCCAAAATCTACTCCTTATCTGATTCTTTAATAATCCCGGAAAGTTTTGGATTCAGCAGCTCCGCAAGATTTGAAGCCACTGCTTCCGATGTAAAGTTAAAATAAGACGCACCGTCTTTTTCCGTTACCCTGAAACCGGACTCAACGCCGGGGAAAGGTTTAATTTCAATACCCTTCTTAAGTTCCTCGGATAATTTTGATTTGAGCCCGCTTTCAAGTTCTGTAAAATCACTTTCAGAAAGCTGAACAGTATAGTCTCCCCTGTCTGCCCATGCCTTAACCACAGTTATTACGGCATCCTCAAGAGTCTTACCCTTCATCGCAGCAGCCGTGTCGGTATTTACTATCGATTTAAAAAGAACTTCAATTTCATTTTTTGTTTTTAAAACAAGGTCTCTGCCGGCCTGTGCTATTGCAGCTTTTCCACCGGCTTCGGCTCTGGCTGCTTCAGCCTTTCCTTCTGCAATTATTTTTCCGGCCTCTTTTTTTGCACCGGCAACTATATCAGAGGCTTTTTTCTCAGCATCTGCAATAATCTCGGAAGCCTTCTGCTCAGCAGTTTCGACTCCGTCTTTATTGATTTTTTCTAATAGCTCTTTGAGTTGAACGTCCATTATTTCCCTCACATACACAATATCTATTATTTTATATTATTAAACCTTTATCGCGTAATCAAATACATTAGCAAAAAAGGTCAAATTTTCTATGAAAATTTAATCCTGTATAACTAATTCACCATAAATTTTCAAAACATTACCGTCTCTGTTAATCCTGATGTCCTGATCCGGGAAATATTCAGGTATTATCTCACGCAGCAGATCAGCAACCTGATTTTCTATATCTTTCTGTGTCTTCTCCGGGACATGGTCTAAAGTAGCCAGATCAACATCAACAACATAACCGCGTCCGTAAGCAGAACCGAATCCGGCGCTGAAACTTGCACCGACATTAAACAGTCCGTCACTTGCTTTATTGGCAGTAGCTCCTCTTTCAGGCCGGTTTGGATGAAGATGGTATTTATCACCGTAATTGTTTTCAAGAAAATCGTCAATAAGATCAAAGACAATTTTCAGCTTTTTATCTAGATATCTAATCTTCTCACTGTATACCAAATCATAGCCTCACTATTGTCTTTCCGAACCCGCCGTGTTCCGGATCAGAATATTCAAAACCCTTAACCGCGCTGCATGTTTTTAAAAAATCCTGCACGGTTTTCTGAAGAACCCCCTCCCCGAGTCCGTGGATAATACTGAAATCAGATAAACCTGACAGCAGTGCTGTATCGATCTGTTTAATCAAAGCCGCTTCAGCTTCATAAACCCGCATTCCTCTCAGATCAAGTTCGAATACTGCACTGCTGTTATAACCTGATCTTCCGAGTGATGGAGTCTTCATCTTGTTATTTTTGCTTTTTTCAGGAATAAGTTCCTTTTCATTTATTGTCAGCTTAATATTTCCGAATGCGACAAGCCAGGATTTATTTTTCCGCGGCTCAACAATCACCCCGCTTTTATTATTTTTCTTATATCTAACCTCAAGACCGGGTTCAAAGCTCAATGCTTCATTGCCCGTACTGCTGTCATCTGAAAAGAGTTCGGTCTCATTATCATCAATTTTTTTCTTTTCCTTATCAAGCTTTTCATTTAAAGAGGCAATATGCTCTTTTACACGTCGTGTTTTTTCTTTTGTAATTTCACCTTCACGTAGTTCCCGTACTAAATTTTCAAGCTCTTTTCTTGATTCTTTAACGAAAGTTTTTAATTTGCTGTAATCCTGCTGATTTATCTGATGTTCAGCCTGTTTCAGTTTCAGCCTGGTAAGATCAAGCTTCCTGCGATCTTCTCTGTTTCTGGCTTCTTCTTCAGCTAACCGTCTGTCCCGCTCCAGAATCTGGAACTGTCTGTTTTCAAGCTCTCTGATCATTTCTGATACAGTAGAATCTCCGTTTTCAAGATATTTTTCTGCTTCACTGACAATTCCGTCCGGCAAACCCATTGATTGAGCTATTTCAACGGCATGGCTTTCTCCGGGGACACCCTCAATTATTTCATAGGTCGGACTCAGGGTTTCCGCGTCAAAAGATACCGAAGCATTGACTGCTCCCTTCCTGGTGTATCCGAAATTCTTTACTGCAGCATGATGAGAAGTAACTATAGTAGAAATTCCCTTAGCCCTCATATTATCAAGAACAGCCATTGCAATCGCCGCTCCCTGAGAAGGGTCTGTGCCTGACCCGAGTTCATCAAGCAGGACAAGGGATTTTTCACCGCATTCGTAAACAATCTCGCTTATTCGTTTCATATGTCCTGAGAATGTCGACAGGGATTCTTCTATAGATTGATCATCACCGATATCAGCATAAATATTTTCATATAAACCGATTTCAGTTCCTTCTTCAGCCGGGAGCTCGCATGCAAACTGATTCAGCAGAACAAAAAGCCCGCATGTTTTCAACGTCACGGTTTTCCCGCCGGCATTAGGACCGGTAATAATAAGAATTGTATCATCGGCAAAAGACAGACTGATGGGAACTGCGTTTTTACCAAGCAGAGGATGTCTCCCTTTGTTAATAATTAATCCTTTTTCCCGGCTGAGAGGACGTATGCAGTTATTTCTTATACTGAAAATTGCTCTTGCATACCAGCTGTCGATATATGAAACCTGCTCGATAAGTACCCTGAAATCGCCTGATGCTTCACGAAGTTTTTCAGTAAGTCCCCTGTAAATTTTAACAATCTGCTGGTTAAGCATACCCTGCTCGTAGGCCATCTCATTATTCAGATCAACCAAATCGAAGGGCTCAATAAAAACTGTAGCGCCGGTTGATGAGACTTCATGAACCAGCCCCTTTATTCTGCCTTTGAAGTTTGCCTTAAGCGGCAGGACAATTCTTCCGTCACGCTGAGTTGATGATGCCGACTGCCATATCTCCCTGTCGTCGTTCATATATCCGGAAGTAATACGGTTGATACGTCCATGAAGACCCGCAATTCTTGATCGTGCACTTTTAAGCAGCGGATGGTTATCTTTAACGCTGCCGTCCGGATTAATTTCACTGTATATTTCTTTGGAATATTGAATAATGTCGGGAAGCAATTTTGATTCTGCTTCAAGCGCTCCGTTAAGATTGAGGTTTTCAGGTTTTTTGGCACAGAAGGATTTCATTTTGGCTGCAGCACGTATGTATTCAGCCGCATCCGCTAGTTCTGCGCCTTCTAGAACTGTCCCGCTTTTTGATAATTTATCTATAAAATTAATCTCGGGAAAGGTATCAATACCATCCTTTATATCCGAGTTCAAAAGAGTCTTCCAGTCACTGACTATATTTTTCTTCTGATCAAGCTTATCCGCTTCCGTCTCAAACCCCTGAGCTCGTATAAGGCTTGCTCCCCCCGGAGATTTTGCACAGCCTGCTATCATTTCTCTTATGATATCAAACTCGAGCAAATCTATCGTCTGACTTTCCAGCTCAGACCTCCTTTCTGTATTTATTCTGTTTTATCCTGATTTCAAGATCACTTAGTATTCGAAGATAGCTGTTATAGCGCTCAGCACTTATTTCCTCGTTTTCAACTGCGTCTTTTACTGCACAGCCGGGCTCATCCCTATGAAGACAAACTGAGTGAGTGCATTCTCCGATATATGGTTTAAAATCACGCATGAAATGCGAAAGTGTTTCAGGCTCAATACCTACCGGGTCAATCTCTTTGATACCGGGAGTATCAATTATAACACCATCATCCCATGTATCCAGTACAGCATAACAGGTTGTATGAGTACCCTTGTTGAATTTTTCCGATACGCTTCCAACCCTGAATTTCAACCCAGGTTCTATTGAATTTAGAAGTGAAGACTTCCCGACACCTGACTGACCTACGAATGCGGCTGTTTTACCCTTTATTTGATTTTTAAGCTCTTCAATCCCGAAGCCTGTTTTCACACTGGTCCGAATAACCTTATAACCCATGGATTCCCAGTTGCTTATTCTTTTATCAACCTCCGGGTTTGATTCCTGGTCAATTTTATTAAGAACAATAAGCACCGGGAAATTATCCTCAGCATTAACAAGGACTCTGTCTGCAAATCTGGGCCTGAACGGAGGGGATTCTGGAGAAAGAATACAGACGAGGAGATCAATATTAGACGCGATTGTCTGTATCCGGCCTCTCTTCCGGTTCCAGCGTGCAAAAGAGTTGCCCCGGTCATGCCTGCTTGTGATCATCCCCTTCCCTGTATGATTTTCGTCTTCCTCAATTTCTACAAAATCACCCGAACATATCGGATTATAATCTCTGCGTTCAGATTTAAGCTGTTTCCCCTTTATACGGCATTCAAACAAACCAGAATCACTCTTAACCGTATAAATGTTATTGATACCGTATAGAACTAAACCGCGCATAAACCGTATTTCTCCGATATCCAGGTATAATTCCTGATTTTTTCATTTGATTCTTTATTCCCTGTGAGAATAAACTTATCATCAGTTTTCCGGCCGGATTTAAGATCTTTATCCTCAAGCACTCTCATAATCTGTCGACCAACCCCGTCCCGGGAATCGATTATCATCACATTTCCCCCAAGTTCCTCCTGCAGTTCTTTTTCGAGAAACAGAAAATGTGTGCAGCCAAGGACAACAATATCGACCTCATTATCCTTAAAATATTTTACTGCAGGTGCTATAACAGCCCTTATCTCATCCTGATCGGAATTATAAAGCCGGTTTTCAATAAAATCTATGATCTCCCCGGCAGCCAGTTTAAAAACTTCACAATCGGAGGCAAAATCTTTTATCAGTCTTTCGGTGTATTCATCTTCTATTGTACGGTTGGATGCCATAAGACCGATTCTTTTATTCTTTGTTGTGAAAGCTGCCGGCTTTATAGCGGGGACAACACCGATAAAAGGGAAATTGAAATTATTCCTGAGCACGTCAAGACTGACAACTGACGCAGTATTGCAGGCAAGCACAGCCGCCTTCGGACTGTACTGTTCTTCGGCCTCGGCAATAGTTGCTACCATGATATTGATGAGCTCATTTCTATTCTTTGTCCCAAAGGGGAAATTCTTGTTGTCGGCAATATACACGAAAGATTCTTCGGGCATACGCTTTTTCAGCCACTCAAGATAAGGGAGGCCGCCGATGCCCGAATCAATAAAAAGGAGGGGAGAATTATTCATCGCCGAAAAGATTATTGAAATTTGAGCGCGCCTCTTCGGCTCTACGTTTAACACTACCGGATGATTTATTCGCGCCAAGCCTGAAATAATCACAAAAATTAGCTTTATCTTTTTCTATGACTGCTTCGCTTACATGCTCTCTGCAGTCATAGTTTGACCCGGGGCTGTAAAACTCACAATTCAAACAAACTCTGACATCCCTTCCGCAGAAAGGACATTCGGTACTCCTGAAAACTTTAATATCACCAGGAAACTCTTTTCCGCATGAATAGCAATATGACATGCAGAAATAATACCCGTATAGCAAAGCGTTGTCCAGTATGGAGAAATCTGTCGACCAAATTCAAAAATACTGGTATATTAATTTAATGTTTTCAACAAGAAAATGTATTAAGAAAGACTGTGTCGAGCATGCCGTCACCGGAAGCAAATACTGCTTCAACCACATTAAAAATCCCGACGAGTTTATGGCTTCTACGGTTGCCATGCTCAGTGATTGTGACGGGATTACTAATTTTAAGTTTTGCAAAGCAAATATTTCAAAATTGAAAATTCCCTGCCGTAGTATATTAACAAGTAAATTCACAGGAACAATTTTCACAGATGTGATTTTTGATAAAGTGGAGATAAAACTATGTTTTTTCGACTTCTGTGAGTTTCATAACTGCCGTTTCACCTCTGCTGATGTAAGATATTCCGTATTCTCAGGATCAGTTTTCAGAAATTGCTCTTTTGATGATTCAGAGGTTCTTCACACAAATTTTAACGGTGTAAAATTCACCGACGGCGGATTCATCAGCTGTGACCTGTATTATTCTTCTTTCGTTTCCTCAGAGCTTCAGAATGTACTTTTCAAGGATTGCAACCTTAAAAAGGTTAATTATATTACATCAAATCGTTCCAACGTCAGTTTTAAATATTCTAATTGGGAAGAAGCTGAATTCGATAAAGGAACTATGCTGTGAAAATGTTTTTTCATTTCGTGCTTTCAAACTTCTCCAACACATATCTTCTGGGTCCTGCCGAAGGCGGTAATGCCGTTATTATCGATCCGGGGGTCATGGATCTGCCTCTGTTGAATATTATTGAACAGAACGATTTCTATGTTAAACATATTCTTGTAACGCATAATCATGCCTCACATGTAAACGGGATAAAAACCCTGCGGAAAATATATGATGCAGATGTATACAGTAATATGGAACTGCCTTTTAAATCAGAATACACCAGGATAGAAGACGGAGATCAGCTTGAACTTAATTCATTGAAGGTCGATGTTATAAATATTCCCGGGCATTCCCCAGACTCAATGATTTTCAAGATTAAAAATATGCTCTTTACCGGTGATGTACTTCTTGCCGGTGAAATCGATCACGATCTTACAATACATCAGGCAAGCCTGCTAAAAGAGAAAATAAATGAAAAAATCTTTGTCATGGATGATGATGTTCTTGTTTTCCCGGGTCACGGCGCTCCGTCAACAGTCAAAACAGAAAAGTTTTTTAACCCCTATCTGAGAGATTAAGTATAGCAGTTTTAAACCGTTCCGGTACTGGTGCGCGGAATTCTATAATTCCATCAGCTCCAGGAATTTGTATTCTTAATTTATACGCGTGAAGCATCAGTGAATAGCCTTCTGTTTTTCTCGCATATACCGGATCTCCTGTTATCGGCGTTTTCATCATAAGCATGTGTACCCTCAACTGGTGCGTACGGCCGGTTTTTGGGGACAGGGCCACAAGACTCTTAGTAGCCCATTCTTTCAGCACCCTGTATTCAGTCACCGCAGACTTCCCCCTCTCTGTCTGCCATGTCATTTTTTTACGGTTGCGTCTGTCTCTGCCTATTCTTGATTCAATAGTCCCTTTTTTTGCTGGTAATCGGCCATTTATAACAGCAATATATGTTTTTGAAGACGTTCTGCTTCTGAACTGTTCAGATAAGAATTCAAGGGTCTCTGTATTCTTTGCTGCAATAATAATGCCTGAAGTGTCTTTATCCAGCCTGTGCACTATACCCGGCCTTGAATCATCTTCTGAAAATCCGGAATCGGTATCAAGTAGTCGGTACATTATACCCTGAGCCATTGTTCCGCTGTAATTTCCGGCAGCCGGGTGAACAACCATCCCTGCCGGTTTATTGATTACAAAGACATTGGAATCTTCATACACTATATCGAGTGGTATATTCTCGGCTTCAATTGTCATCTCTGGTAAGCGGTCAAGGCTATACATTATTACATCACCGTTGCTTACCTTTTTTGATATTTTTGCGGGTTTTCCGTTTACGGTTAAAACATCAATTCTGTTTTTAAGGCTGTTTCGGCTTAGCCCCTCGACACTAAGTGATATGACAGAATCAATTCTTTCGTTTTTTATATTTTCAGGGACTTTAATTATGTTCATCTTCAGTTTCCGAATCAGACAAACCTAAAATAAAATCCACGGCAGCTATGACACCCGACAAACTGAGGCTTATCTTAAGCAGTGTCCACCTTTCATCGGTGGTAAGGCCGCTTGATTCCGTGAAATCCTCTATTGAATATGTGCCGCTTATTCCGGATTCTATAATACTGTAAACACCATAGCCAATATTAGACATAAGGATAGTAAACGGTATTGAACCGGCAAAAATAATCTCAGCCCTGCGTAAATCATGCATCCAAGCCGGAAATTCTTCATAGGAATATTCTTCCGGAATTGCTTCAGGTTCGTCGCCTGAAACAGTTTCAACGCTCGTGCATGAAACAGCGGATAAAATGATAAGTATAATTAACAGGCTGATTATTCTTTTAATCAATAATTTCTGCTCCCGAATATTGCTGTTCCAACCCGGACAAGGGTGCTTCCCTCTTCTATCGCAATTTTGAAATCAGATGACATTCCCATTGAGAGGATATCGACGTTTTTGTTTCCCGCCATATTCTGAAGTTTTACATAATAACCGTATAATTCTGAAAAAGATTTTCTTACTGCCTCTTCATCATCCGTAAAAGGGGCAATTGTCATCAATCCCCTGAGTCTCAGATTCTCAAGATTCAAAAAACTATCAAAATCATTTGTAAAGGATTCAAAAGAAGGGTATCCGTTCTTGGAATTTTCTCCGGAGGTGTTTATTTCAACTAAATAATCCAGACTTATGCTTAAGGCTGCGGCACGCTTATTTAGCTCGGCGGCTGTTGAAAGCTTATCTATAGACTGAACACATGATGTAGATTCAACCGCTAATTTTGCTTTATTACTCTGAAGATGCCCTATCATATGCATCTCACAATCTGCAGGCAGCTGCTTAAATTTTTCCGCGGCTTCATTAATTCTGTTCTCGCCGAATAACCTCTGGCCGGCATCATAGGCAGCTTGAATATCTTCAACCGGCTTGGTCTTTGAAACAGCCATCAGTTTAATTTCAGATGCATTGCGGCCGCAGCTATCAGCCGATTCCGCAATCATGGCATTTATTTTCTCAATATTGCTTTTAATTTCCTGTGCGCGTTCAGATAACATAATGATATTATATTCTTAAAATATTTTTAGTTCAATCAGCCTTGAAATCAGGGTGCACGGGTCTTCGAACAAAAAATGCCAGAACAAAAAGCACAGCCATGATGGCAAAACAGATAAACGCTGCCGCGGAATATGATCCGGTGGTACGGAATACAATACTGAATAGATATGGACCGATGGCCGAACCTGTCACAATAAGTCCCATAATCATCCCGGTTATTGCACCAAGATGTTCTGTTCCGTAGTATCTTGGCCATACGACTGTTGTTGAAATATTGAATAATCCAGTTATTACGCCGTATCCGACAATGAACAATACAAGACTCGGTCCAGGTGCGAGCCTTGTGACAGAGAACATAGTTATTAAAAGTCCTGAAGCCTGCGCGATGAGGATGTATCTGAGTTTAATATAATCGCTTATCATACTGACGCTGAAATTGATGATTACAGCAATAAAAGAGGCAGGCAGAAACATATCCACAGCCTGTGTCCTTGTCATACCAGCAGTTTCAAATATAGAAACAACATGAAAGGTAAAAGCGGTAACAAACAATGAGCTCAGGCATAGTGTTAATCCGAATGCCCAGAACGGTAGTGTTTTACGAGCCTGTTCCAAAGTGAAATCCTTTCTGGGATGGCCTGCAGGCCTAACCTTTCGTTCAGCTAAATGCAGGTTTCCATCAGGTTCCATACCGCATTTTGAAGGATTATTGCGGCTCAATAGCCAGTACAGGGCAGCACCCGCTGTCATGATTATTATTCCGAGACGAAACCAGGTGCCGTCCCATTCTACGTCCTCTATCATGCCGTTAAGAATCCTCGGTGCGAGAGAAAAAATAAATGAAGTAAAAATTCCTAGAATCGCATTAGCCAGTCCCCGGTATTTATCAAACCACATCATTACCATATTTCGTGATATAAGCGTCAGCATCCCCTGCCCAAGGAACCTGATAAGAAAGAAAGAAACTGCTATAACCGAAAATGATATTATGAATTGGCCCGCACCGCTGCCGCCGTTTAAAAAGTTTAAAACTTCTTCAAGATTTGACATCAGAATCAGTTGCATGCCGAGTAAAAACGTGACTATGCTCCCCATATTTCTGGATCCCGCCTTATCTAAAAGCTTTCCGGCCGGGGTTAGAATTAAAGCGCTTGCTATCGTTCCGACAAGATATGCCAGAGAGAGCTGAACCCTTGATATTCTTAATACATTTATAAGATCGTCGGTAAAGACAGAGACCCCCATGGTTTGTCCTGGGATACTCATGGTGACTCCGATTATTCCAAGTATGAGGATTATCCAACCATAAAAAAACGGCATACGTGATGGTTTAAACGGAACATCCATATAATTGAGTTTTTTATTTTTCAGCATTATTATTTTCCTGCTTGTTTCAGCTTATTCGTGATTATTTAATTATTTCTCTGATTAAAAGCTCTGGAATATTAAAGAGTATCGAATAAAACCTTAATGTTATTATATAAAAAAAAGCCGCAGATTCAATCTACGGCTTAATGGGCGTTGAGGGACTTGAACCCCCGACATCCTGCTTGTAAGGCAGGCGCTCTCCCAACTGAGCTAAACGCCCGTGCTTTGTGAGAATGAAAATACCAAAGTACTGATTTTTTGTCAATAAGAGTTTGAAAAATAAATTCCAAAATTATGATGTTTGCTTCCTGTGATTTTTGATATTACTCTTTAAACAAAGCAAGCATATATGTTAATATGCCCGCGGAGAAAAATATGTCAGTAGAGAAAATGCGTAACATCGGAATAATGGCACATGTAGATGCCGGGAAAACAACAACCACTGAACGAATACTATTCTATACCGGAAAAAGCCATCGTATCGGCGAGGTAGACGACGGTGAAGCTACAATGGACTGGATGGAACAGGAACAGAACCGTGGTATTACTATAGTATCAGCAGCAACGACATGTTTCTGGCATGAGCATATGATCAATATAATAGATACACCGGGTCATGTAGATTTCACAGCTGAGGTTGAGCGCTCCCTTCGTGTATTAGACGGTGCAGTAGGCGTATTCTGTGCTGTAGGCGGTGTTGAACCGCAGTCTGAAACAGTATGGCATCAAGCCAACACATATAATGTTCCCAGAATTGCCTATATTAATAAAATGGATCGCATAGGTGCTGATTTTTTTGCTGTTGTAAATGAGATTGAAGAAAAGCTCGGCACATCTCCCATGCCGCTCTATCTTCCCATTGGAGCCGAATCAGAGTTCAAGGGCATTATCGATCTTATTAACATGCGGGAAATGTACTGGCCTGATGATGACCCTAAAGCCGGATTTATATATGAAGATTTAAAAGAAGAGAACAAGGCTATTGCTGAAGAATGGCACGAAAAACTGTATGATCAGCTTGGACTTATCTCGGATGAAATCATGGAACTTTATCTTGAGGGAGAGGAGGTGCCCGTTGATTTGATAAACACTACTATCAGGCGCGGCGTACTCGAACAGGTCTTTCTGCCGGTATTTGTCGGTGCCTCGCTTAGAAATATCGGTGTCCAGCCTGTTCTTGACGGTATTGTAAACTACCTGCCTTCTCCCAATGATCTACCGCCTGTTTCCGGTATTTCAGTAAAAAATGAGGACGAGGTTTCCGTTGAACGTTCAGATAAAGGCTCTCCACTTGGACTCGTCTTTAAAATACAGAACGATCGCGAGGCCGGTTCACTCTGCTATGTCAGAGTCTATTCCGGTGTAATTAAAAAAGGCACCGCTGTATATAATATGAATAAGCGAAAACGTGAAAGGGTAAACAGGATCCTGCGTATGCACTCAAATACCTCAGAGGACTTAAGCAGCCTATCCGCCGGTGATATCGGTGTAATTATCGGTATGAAAGAGGCACAGACCGGTGATACTATCGGCAGTGAAGGACATCAGGTTCTGCTTGAAACAATGCATTTTCCTGAACCTGTAATCAAGGTCGCTATTGAACCAAAGACTATGTCGGATATGGACAAGCTCAAAAGAACCCTTGCTTCTTTATCCAAGGAAGATCCGACCTTTTCCTTCGATGAAAACGAGGATACAGGACAGCTCGTTATTTCCGGCATGGGCGAGCTTCACCTGGATGTACTTGTCACTAGAATAGTAAATGAGTTCAAGGTTGATGCAAAAGTCGGGCAACCCCAGGTTTCATACAGAGAATCAATTACCGCATCCTCGGTGCACACAGAAAAGTTCAATAAGGTAGTTGCTGGTAAGGAAAATACAGCTGCTGTCACTCTCAAGGTTGAACCTTCCAACAGAAGCGAAGGCAACTGCTTTAAATCAGAGGTTCCTGAATCGAAGCTGCCGCGTGAAATGCAGGATGCTGTAAGACGCGGTGTCGAAAACTCATTCTCAAGCGGCATAATGTACGGATATCCCGGCATAGATATAACCGTAACACTGACAGATGCTGAATACAGCGAAATGATGTCTACCGCTTTCGCGTTTGAAGCGGCCGCGGCTATGGGATATGACAACGCCTGCCGCGGAGCCTCTCCTGTTCTGCTTGAACCAGTTATGAATGTAGACGTGCTTAGTCCTAAAGATTACATAGGAGAGGTAATAAATAATATTACAACCCGCGGAGGCATGGTAAACAGCATGGAGAGCCGGCCGGCAATAGACCACATCAATGCTCAGGCGCCACTTTCGAAGATGTTCGGTTACTCTACGGTTCTGCGGTCGCTGACACAGGGGCGCGGTACATTCTCGATGGAGTTCAGTCATTTTGCGCCGAAGGAAGGCGGGATTTAGCTGACTGCTTTTTTCTTAACCTAAAATTAAATTTTCAATATATTTCAGCTGCTTCTTGTTATCTTGAATTTCAATACAGGAAAAGTATTCCCGATTCAGGCCGAATCCGCTATGTAAAAAAAGACGGATAGGTCTGTATTAAATTACTGATTAACACTCCTCTAACCACAAGCTAACCCCTCCTTAATTTATCCTTGACAGTAGGAATATCCGAGCTTATAGTTTATTTAACCAATCATTTTTATAAGGAGCAAACATGAGTTTTCCCAGCAGTGCCATTAGAAATATTGCTGTAGCAGGGCACGGCAGCACAGGAAAGACAACCGTGGTTGAGCAAATGCTCTTTAACGGGAACGTCGTTACAAAAGCCGAAACCGTTGACAGCGGAAAAACTGTCAGCGATTTTACGGAAGAAGAAATTGCAAGAGGCATTTCAATTCATACAAGTTTTTCAAATCTGGTCTGGAATGACAAGCAGATCAACATTCTGGATACTCCTGGTGCTTCTGACTTTGTAGGAGAGGTAGTTGCAGGATTCAGAGCTGCTGAAATGGGTCTAATGCTCGTTTCAGCTGATTCAGGCGTACAGATAGAAACTATGAAACTCTGGCGAAGATTAAATGCCAGAAATATGCCCAGAATTGCATTTATCAATAAAATGGATAGAGAAAGGGCTAGTTTTGACGACAGCTTTGCTGATCTAAAAGATAAGTTTAAAATCCCGCTTGTTCCGGTCTCAATACCTATCGGAGCAGGTGAATCATATAAAGGCGTTGTTAACCTCATTGAAAACAAAGCTTATCTCATTGGCAGTGAAACTGCAGCCGAAATACCTGCCGACATGGTAGATATAGTCGAGGAGTACAGACTGACTACTATCGAGTCAGCAGCTGAAGGCGACGATGCACTTTTAGAAAAGTATTTTGAAGAAGGGACCTTAAGCGAGGATGAAATAAGACATGGTCTTGAGGAAGGACTTAAGAATAATAAGATAGTCCCGGTATTATGCGGTGCTGCTGAAATTAACAGCGGTATTATATCTTTGTTGAATTTCATTTCCAACAATGCACCCTCACCTGTAGGTTTGAAAGAAAAGGCATTCGACGACGACGGTAATGAGGAGATTATTGACTTCGACTCTGAAAAACCGACAACTGCATTTGTTTTCAAAACAACCATTGATCAGTTTTCCGGTAGACTATCGTTTTTCAAGGTAGTAACCGGTGTTTTTAAACCGGATTCTGAATATCTGAACACTGTTGATCATAAAAAAGAGAGAGTCGGAAAAATATACAAGGCTGTCGGAAAGAAAATTGTTGAAACCAAGGAGCTTTATGCCGGTGACATTGGAATTTTCTCAAAGATTGAAAGCGCAAAGACTAATGATTCCTTCTGTACCGCCAGCGAACATGCGATTCATTATGATAAACTTAAACTCCCCCAGCCTGTTCATTCGGTTGCAATCTCTGCCGAAAGCAAGAAAGAAGAGGATAAGCTCAACCAGTTTCTACAGAGAGCCGCAGATCAGGATCTTACCTTTCAGGTTAGATTTGATAAGGAAACTAAAGAAACCGTAGTGTCCTGCATGGGTGAACTTCATCTTAATATTGTCCTGGATAATATTAAGGAAAAAGCCAAAATAGGCATCTTAACCAGAAAACCGAGAATCGCATACCGCGAATGTATAACAAAATCAGCAAACGCGGAATATGCACACAAAAAACAGTCTGGTGGTCATGGTCAGTATGGTAAGGTTGTCATGGAAATTAAACCGATTTCCCGTGACGAGAAGATGAACTTCGTCAACGCCATAAAGGGTGGATCTATTTCTAAGGGTTACATGCCCGGAATTGAAAAAGGCATCCTCGAAGCAATGGATGAAGGTTATCTTGCAGGTTATCCTATAATGGGTCTTGAAGCAAAGATTGTTGACGGTAAGGAACATCCGGTAGACTCTTCTGAAATGGCATTCAAGCTTGCCGGGAAGGGTGCTGTTAAGGCTGCATTTGAAAAAGCAGGCGTCAAGCTTCTTGAACCAATAATGAACCTGAAGGTTTTCTGTGAAGAAAAATACATGGGGGATATTCTCTCAGACCTCAGTTCCAAGCGTGGACGCGTTCAGGGACAGGAACCCCTCGGCGGCGGAATCCTTGAGATAGATGCACAGGTACCACAGGGTGAAATGCTCAACTATTCGGTTGACCTTAGATCGATAACTTCCGGTACTGCTTCCTTTGAAATGGAATTCGATCACTATGATCCGATTTCCGGCGCAATTGCCGACAAGGTTATCGCTGATGCCAAGGCATCCAAGGAAGAATAATTTATTTTCATTATAATTATACCCCGGTTTCGACCGGGGTTTTTTTGTGTTTTCAACAAAAGCTGTTATACTTTAATTTCAGGAGATAAGATGAAAAGAATAGTATTATTAGTATTAATCACGATTATTATGTTACCGGCTGCCGTTTTTGCTGCGGATGAGATTGAATCAGAAGTACAGTCTACCCTTGCTATAACCCTGAGTACATTCGGTATAGTATTCGTAAGTACGCTTTTTGGAGCAGCCCCTGACGGTGTTAAAGCTGCTATGGATGAAAAAACAGGTAAATCTTCCATTTATTTCGAAAATTTCAATCCTTCAGCATTTTTTTCTGAAATGCCGGAATCATCATCCGGAACAGGCCTGCCCAACGACGGTGTTTTTACCTTCGATACAATGACAGGAACTGTCTCAGCCGATCAGATGGGCAATATGTTTATTGATATGAAATATTCCGGCGGCAGCGTGCGGACTATGAAGCTTGCAACTGAGGACGAGAATATAAAAACATTCACTGCAAACGGCAAAGACTACAGCTATATTGAGAACCTGCTTAATGTGGAATAGTTCCCTTTCCGATATAATCAGCCTCCCGCAAATTCTCTGTCAGGGAGGTTTTTTGTTTTTGACAAATTCAGCCGTCGCACTTTATAATTATATAAAATAAAAGTTTCACTTGTGATTTTCTGCAGCAGTCCTTTTAAGGAGCTTTGTGATGTTCAGAAAATTCTCCTATCTCCTTCTTTTCCTCTGTATTTTATTATCAGTTCTTCTAACCTGCAACGGAAACCTTACACTTGGTATTGACGATAAGATGGAACTGGATGATACAGTTCCGCCGTATTTTGCTGATGATTCTGACAAAACCATTATTATCACTCCACGCTCAACCGCCGTAGGTATTGTTTGGGCGGAAGCGGCCGACAATCTTTCCGAACAGAATGAACTTGAATACAAAATAGTTTATTCAGAAACGGATAATATTGACACTGCAGAAAATGCTATAAATAACGGCATTACCGCATTCGATTGGGCTGCTGATACCTATTCAGGTGATGTTACGGGACTTACTGTTGATACTACCTATTATTTCAATGTTCTTGTTCGTGATAAGGCAGGTCTTACAGTAAGCTACACTATGGGGGTAAGTACGACACTTGAGGATAGTATAGCCCCTTATTTCACATCTGCGACTTTGCTGGTAAACGATACAAATATGGAAGATGCGACGCTCGAATGGACAAAGGCTGAAGATATTATAAGCCCGCAATATGCACTCGAATACAGGCTTTATTATCTCGAAGGAGAATCGGCTGATAAAAACGAGATTTATTCAAGCGGCACAGCATTTGATGACGACTGGAGCGCTGATATCAAAAGCATTAGGGTGACTGAGCTAACAGATGCTCACACCTACTCTTTTACGGTTGCAGTAAGAGACGAGAATAATAATGTCGCGCTATACGATACAGTTCAGACCACGACGGAAAAACACGGTCGAATATTCTGGACGGATATCAGCAACGACGAGATAAGGGTTGCTGATTTGGACGGCTCGAATGATGCGGATGTACTTAGCGGGCTAAACGATCCTATGGGAATAAGCGTTGACCCGGTTGACCGCAGGATTTACTGGATTAACTTCGGTGATTCGCCCCAGACTATCAAAAGTTGTAACTTCGACGGAAATGATGTTCAAACTCATATCAATACCGGTATGACAAACTCCGGTTACCTCGCTGTGGATGCTAGCGCTCGTCATCTGTTCTGGACGGATAAAGGAGCCAATTGTATATATCGTTCGTCGCTGCCTCCGGACAATCCTGATGCAGCTACTCATATCCTGATTGACGACGATTTAGGCGATAATATCGACAGCCCGGAAGGTATTGATATCGATTCGGACGACAATCGAATATTCTGGACGGAAAACGCCGGCGGTAGCGGAGTCTTAAAATCCGCATTCACCGACGGTACGCTCGTAATTGAGGTCTTTACAATTAGCGGTGAAACTTATGATCTGGCGGCCCATGATAACGACAACAGTCTGTATTGGGTTGAAAACTACAGCCCGTCAATGCTCAGAAAATGCAATTATTCAGGGACTACTTCAGAAAACATTATTACATCATCAATGCCGACCCCGTACAGTATTGCTGTTGATATTGAAAATGATCTTTTAGTATGGATAGCGAACAACAGACTTCATGTTTGCAGCCTTACTCCGCCGACAAGCGATGCGGACGATTATGATTTCACAAGTGAATACGGAACACCCGCGGTAGTTGATATTTATTAGGAGAGAATACATGAACAAAAAAGTTTTAATTATTGTTTTTCTGTTTTTAATCGGTAATCTTGTTTTCGCTGAAATCCTCAGAGATGAAATCGGAATTCCCTTTCCGGCGGATGAAGCGCATGAAGTACTCGTTGCCTTTACATTAACTCATTCGACCGGGGAAGAAGGTAACGACGGTTTTCTGCAGCCGACCTCTTTAAACTTCAGCTTTTTATCTTATGACCATGATTCGGGGCAAATGGATTTTAATTATATCACATCAAATGATTCCCTTCATTTAGCGACATTTGATAATTACTACTATACCGGCGGCACTGGCTTAATGGAACGTGAAGACGGTTTTGCGGTAATAATATCAGAAGTCGGTACTTCTGATACCTCAAGCAGTTATCAGTTAAGAATAAGAAAACGACCCATTGAATCGAATTGCGCAGATGATAAAAAAGCTGCTGAAGCAGGAATGAACATGCTGTATATAAAGTTTCAACATGATGAACCGGCAACAACTATAGTTAACTTTTCATATCAGATAGACGACATAACTTATTATCAGGAATGCAGCGTAATAAATAATTACCTACCTTCTTTCAGCGGTATTAATCATCGCTTAAGCACGGATACCGATTATAAAATCCTGTTCAAACTTAACAACCCGACCGATTACGATGATTATCCCGGTAATTTAACTTATAGATGGAAATTCACGGCAGGTCAAACCGATCCTATTTTAAGATACGATAACGATGAATTTTCACATACCTATCAATCAAACACACAACAAAGCGTCAGCGTTCAAATTGTCGATGACGATGGTAATACAACGGCCTGGCACTCGATAAGCGTAACGCCGAACAGCTCTCCCGGTTCCGATATTGAACCGGGCGGCGGGTCAAGCGGATTAAGAGTAATCAGCGAAAACAATTATGCCGTTACGGCCCCTGTTCGCATTAGCCTTGAGCCTGATATTCAGGATAATGAGTCCGACAGTATAAGCAAGCTTATCTGGAATATAAACGGTCAAAACATCGAGAAAACCGGTTCAATTGATATGTTTGATACGGAATATCTTCTTTGTAATGACCCTGGGATTTATACTGTTTCATTACAGGCTGTAGATGAGCATCTATGCACTGGAAATACGGATAATATCACAATCAATGTGGTACCGAATTATTTAGCCGCTTTCCCGTCGGCTGCAGGCCTGCCCTGGGACAGCACAAAAGAACCTCATCTCGACGGTATTCTCGACGGCCCCGATTTAAATTCCGATTGTCATTATCCTACGTCGACGGGAACGCATGATGGAACCAATGAAAGCGGCTGGAGGGGGGCATACCTTTACAGTTATGCATACGGAACAAGGTATGACACCGCATTTCAGCTGATAAAAAAAAGCGACAACAGTCAAATGTATATAGGCGTTGATGTAAATGATGACGACACCCTTGCTTCGAACGATATATATATTCTGGGTATCAGAAATATTGAAGGTTCGACGGACAGATACTCACCGATGAACGCAGACAGCGATTTTCTCTTGCTGATAGATTTCGCGGCAAATGAACTGAAAATATATTCACCGGCAGCCGGCGGCGGCTCATGGGCTTACAATGCATCACTTACGAATGAAATTGTCGCCGATAGCTATGCGGAAAACAAGATATTTTTTGATGTAAAAAGATATGATCCTGAAACAAAGCATTGGTCATTCGAGTTGAAGATCCCTGTTAACGAAAATGGGAACTGGATGGGAGTCAGTGATAATTTCCTTATGTTTTCAAATATGATGGTTAACCAGACTGAACCTGCAACCTGCCAGCAGTATATATGGCCGGTGGAGAATCCTTACATCACCGCCCTGCCCGCCGGCGCCGACCTTATTGAAAATTACAGTTTGTTGCCGTTGTGGTGGGGACGTGGAAGCCTGAGCGGAAGCAATTCGACCGGCGGAGTTTTTATTTCATCAGCTATGAATATCGGTATTACTGCAAGCGGTAACCTTGAAGATGATTTGACTAATTTAATTCAACCGAATGTTGAAAATACCTTTGTTGCAAGAATAAAGAATAATTCAAGAAAAGAGATTATTTATGACTTCGGAGATAATAACGGACCGGTAGATGCAGTGAAGATGCTTCCGGCCGGTAATCTTGATGTCGGGTTTTACCTGGCCAACTGGGGGATCCCTCCGGCAGATGCTGATTATTGGGGACTTATTCCTTCAGCCGTTAATCCTGTTAAAGTTTATATCAATCCCGGCGCAGAGAACAGCCAAACAGGTAATGTATTTCCGATAAATGGACAACCGACTCCTGAAGAAAATAATGTTTCCATTGTAGGACAACCTTATTTTTTAAACCAGCATACGCATCAGTGCATGATGGTAAAAATCGAACCTTCGAATGATAACGCGTTAAATACTGTAATTAGTTCAAAAAGCATTTATCGAAATATGAACTTCGATACCAATGACGACTACCGTGGTTTTTCAAGGAAGGCTGCAGTTAGTTCCCTCGGCTACGGATTGCCGCCGAAAGGTTCAACTGTGCATGATGTAATATTAAGAATTTCACCCAAGACCTGGGTCGCTCATAAGAATGAAATGATTCTTGCCAAGGAGATAACAGGAATAATTGCTGAGCAGATTATTAACCCTATTCCTGATTTTTCACCGGTTTACAGAAAATGGAAACCGGTAGATTCCCGTAATTATGATAAAGCGAATTTCGGCGCCGTTATAAACAAGGTTGAAGCTCATGTATCCGAATTACCGGAGTATGTAGTTCCCCAGGTAATCAATAAGCCCTACATTTTCGATCATCTACAGATTGTTGACGTAATCAACAGCCAAAAAATAAATTTTATAGAATACATTGTTAAAGCCTATCGTGATACCGGAAAAACAATTATTGTTAGCGGAAAAAAGCTCACTATAGTAGAACCGATGGGCTCATACGGCCATGTCATAAGACATGAAGGTGAGATTGTAGACTGGGAATACGGTATTGTCGGTGCTCAAGCTATAGGTAAGAACAACTACTTCATTTCAATGAAGGCGAATTCAAATTTTATTATTGACAACAGAATCAGAGCCATACCGCTCAAGCAATAGACTTGCCTGGATTAACTATTCCTCTTCTTCCAGCCAGATCATATTATCAGTAAGGCTGTAACCCGATGCGCGCGCGGTTGATGAAGTTGTATCAATGAATTCATAACGCTCTGCAAGAGCCGGATCGCTTTGTTTCACTTTGCTGAAAGTCTCTTCGGCCATGTCGAACATTCCAAGCCCGCTGTAAGCCCGCGACATCTGCAGATAGAGTGCCGCACTTCGTGTACTGAGCTTCTCGGCGCTGCGGTATTTCTCCACGGCGCCCTGAAAATCATTTTCAAGCAGCAGGAGGTTGCCTATATTCACAAGGGCCGGATAGTAGTTTTCCATTGCAAGAGCCTGCTCAAAATAATCAAATGCTTCAACCGTTTTGCCGTAACGCGCATAAACAGTGCCTAATTTATTCAGGCTGCGGGCTGTTTTCCCGCGGCGCTCAATTGTTCTGTTTATACCGTCTGTTTGAGCATAGATCTCTCTGTTTATAAATCGTTCAATCTCCTGCAGATATGCTGATGAAGCTTCATCTTCACTGAGAAAATCGATGCCTTTTGCCACGCTGAATCCTACCGGTTCATAGAGTTTCCAGGACTCGCTCATTGGAATAAGCTCCGACTCCCCTGATACTTCATACTCATGCCATTGTTTGGCCCCGGCCTTCCATGCCTGCATAAAGGGGTTTGCAACCATCGTTATTTCTACCGGCACCCATGCACGGCCGTTATATTCGATGATATCACCAGATGTCGAAATTACTTTTTTCAGATCTTCAGGTGCTGTTTTCAGAGCCAAGGCAATGAAGATGTGTCCCGGCACTGTTATAAATGCCGTATCTATTCCAACAGACTGCAAGATAGAAGTATAAAGTATTGACAAATCGTCGCAGTCGCCGGACCTGTAGTCTATGGTGTTGGACGGGAACTGGATGTAATCAACTGCCATTGCATCACCGGAAAATTCCGTAAACGGAGATGTAGGATCAATTACATATTCCATACCGTAGGCTCCAAGGGCCTGATGAACCGCAATAGCAGTGCAGAGATTTACATCAACAACATTCACTGTTGATTTAACCAGATGACTCAGCATCTTGCCTGCCGATATCACAACCGGATCCTTGTAATTTACGAATGCTGCGGCTTTACGGGTATCGTCCCAGGTCATCGCATGTCTGTCGTAGATTCTAATCTGTTCGGAAAAACTTTCAGACCGCTGTTTGCCGTTTTCAAGAAACTCAACATTTATTTCGGCTGACACAATTGTTGCCTCTGTAATGTCGAGTACATTTTCCGCAAAAAGCGCTGAGAATTCAATTACTGCGCTTTCCCCCGGCTCGATCACATCCGGACCGGATGCGGCTGTAGGATTATCCATATATTTATCAATAAAGACAGACACCGTTACCGATTCATAAGGGACAGAGCCTTCATTAAGAATCTCAATGCTTCCTATGCTGTTTTCGGAATAGTATTTATATTGCACGGGAAATATATCTTTGAAAAATGAACCCATGATTTCAAGCTTTGATGAACCGTGAAAATTGAATGAACTTGCAAGACCGATATTTAATGCATGATGAAGCATCCCTCCGAACCCGTCGAGATAATTCTTATACTGAACAGCCAGACCAAGGTTGAAATTCGGCGAAGCTGCCCATGTAAAACGTCCGCCTCCTCCGAAATACAGATTTCCTCCAGAGTCTGCAGTTTCATCTCCGATAACTCCGTAATAATAACCAGTTTTTGAAAACAGAGACGGAACTATTGAAGCCCCGATTCGGGGTAATGTTAAGCTCAGACCTCCGCCTGCATTTATAAAGTTAACCCCGTCTCCCGTCAGAAGCGGCAAATATGAGTAGCCCAGTTCAGCCTGGACCCCCAAAACAGGCCGGAAAGGCATTCTAACCTCAAAGTCCAGATCAGCCCCGGCGCCCATATCAAATAAGTCAGCTCCGAAGGTAAGCGGCAGCTCTGCGTGGGGTAATGCGTGAATAGTAAAAGTGCTTTCCGATTGTGGGAAAAGCATCGGTGTTGTCAAAGAAAGCAGCAGAATTAAAAAAACAACTTTTTTCATAATGCGCTCCCGTTTATATTTTATTCTAAACCCTAGCTGTGAGTAAAACAAGAATCTTTTTGTAAAGTGGATAAGATATTTAAATTAACTGTAAATAGCAAAAAAAAAGCCCGGGAGCAAAACTTCCAGGCTTGAATAATTTTATTTAACTATCATTCTCTTTCATCAATCGGGAGATAGGACTTTCTGCTTGCCACAGCCTTAAATGCAGGCCGCATAATCTTCCCGCCCTTAACAATCTCTTCGATTCTGTGCGCACACCATCCTGAAATTCTGGCAATAGCAAACAGCGGTGTATAAAGATCCGTTGGAATATTCAGCATCCTGTAAACAAATCCTGAATAAAAATCTACATTCGCGCTCATCGGAACATCTATATTCTTATATTCCTGGAAGGCTTCAATACCAAGCCGCTCAACAGCCTCGTATAGATGGTACTCATCAAGCATTCCCTTTTCTTTTGCAAGCTGTTCAGCCTTCTTTTTAAGAAGGACCGCTCTTGGGTCGGAAATTGTATAAACCGCATGTCCTATTCCATATAAGAGACCGGTTTTATCATAAGCTTCCTTATTCAGGATCTTTATAATGTAGTCCTTTATCTCTTTTTCATTCGACCAGTCTTTTACATTTTCTTTTATGTCTACGAACATTTCATGAACTTTAATATTAGCGCCACCATGTCTGTCTCCTTTTAGAGAACCAATTCCAGCAGCAATGGTCGAATATGTATCAGTCATTGCTGATGATACTACATGGATTGTGAATGCTGAGTTATTTCCCCCACCGTGTTCTGCATGCAGAACCATACATAGATCCAGGGTTTCCGCTTCAAGTTTTGAATAAACCTGATCAGGCCTTATCAGCGAAAGGAAGTTTTCAGCCGTTCCCAATTGAGGATCGGGTGTATGCAGATGAAGGCTGTTATGATCATAGTAGTGACTTTTAGCCTGGTAAGCATGTGCCACAATAGTTGGAAATCTTGAAATTAGAGCAATAGACTGCTTCAGGATATTGCCTACTGAACTATCTTCCGGGTCATCATCAAAAGAGTAACAGGCCAGCACTGAACGTGAAAGCTTATTCATTATGTTATTACTGGGTGTGTTGAGGATCATATCCTCAGTAAACCCCTTTGGTAGAGCCCTGTATTGTCCTAGCATATCAAAAAAGTAATTAAATTCCTTTCTATTAGGGAGTTGCCCGAACAAAAGTAGAAAAATTACCTCTTCATATCCATATCGGCCGTCACTCTGAAATCCTTCGCATATGTCTCTAAGGTCTATTCCGCGGTATCTGAGTCTTCCCTCAACGGGGATCTTTTCATTTTCGTCCATGATATATCCATGAACATCACCTATTCCGGTTAGGCCGACAAGTACACCTGATCCGTCTTCATTCCTGAGTCCGCGTTTTACATTAAATTTCTTGTAATGCTCAGGACTGATCTGATTGTTTTTGATTGCTGTTTCTACATACTTATTCATAGTCAGTATAATATTACATAAATGCTTTGCTAAGCAAGGAAAATTAGTTTTTACTCAATATTATAAAAATAAAGTTCACGAATTATATGATTCTTATCAAGACCTTTTCGCTCGAATGCGGTCTGGGGACGCCAGCCTGGGGAGTCGGCCCAGCCTTCAAAAGCATTTTTAAGATCTTTATTGCTGCTTAGTACAGCCAGCATCTGCTTCGCATAATCTTCCCAATCTGTAACTGCATAGATATAACCGTTGGGGCGAAGTTTACTTACAAGCAGGGCTGTAAACTCATCATTTAAAAGTCTTCTTTTGTGATGTTTTTTCTTCGGCCATGGGTCCGGGAAGAAGATATGAAAACCTTCAATTGATGAATCAGGTATCATTTTTTCAAGAACCTCTACAGCATCATGGTTGATTATCCTGAGATTGCTGAGCCCCCTGGATTGTATATCAGATAAAAGCCGGCCTACTCCAGGTTTGTGCACTTCTATACCAAGGAAATTCATATCCGGGTTATCAGCAGCAATCTTTCCGGTTGCAGTACCCATTCCAAAACCTATTTCAATGCAGAGTCTTTCAGAGTTGAACTTGTCTTTTATGTCAAGAAAATCATCCTGAAACTCTATGCAGTATTTTTCGCTTAAAAGCTCAAGGGCTATCTTCTGCCCCTTACTCATCCTGCTTGCTCTAAGCACGTAACTCTTTATTTTTTTTCGTTCTTCCGACATATCACACCAACATATTTAATCTTTCTCTTAAAAATTCAGCTTTTTCGGCCAGGCTTATTGTTTCGGTTTTAATTATCAATTCATTAATCTTCTTCTGATTAATTGTCACTTTTCCTCCGCTTTCCACTATAAGCCTCGCAACCTTGTCAGGATTTATAGCTCTTATAAAAGCAAATTCCACCCTGATGCTTCCTCCCCGTTCCATGATTCTTGAAACATGCAGCTTCTTTGACATCGCTCTTATATCTGCAATTGCTATAAGGTTCTGCACTTCTTCCGGCAGGGGGCCGAATCTGTCTTCAAGCTCCTGGTTAATTCCTGCAAGCTCTTCATCATTCTGTACAGAGGCAATCTTTTTATATACCTCCATTTTTTCAACTGACTCACTTATATAATTATCCGGAATAAAACCACTGTAATCAAGATCGAGGAAAACTTCAGGGGCTCTTGGTTCCGTCTTTTCAGTAGAGCGCTCGGAAACAGCCTCATCAAGCAGCTTCACATACATATCAAATCCTACTGACATTATATCACCGCTCTGCTGACGCCCCAGAAGGTTTCCAGCCCCCCTGATTTCCATGTCCTTCATAGCAATCTTAAATCCGGATCCCAGTTCGGTCAGATCAGAAATAACCTGAAGGCGCTTCATTGCAATCTCGGAGAGTGCACGCTGATCTGGATAAAGAAGATAGGCATAGGATGCTCGATTAGAACGTCCGACGCGGCCCCGAAGTTGATACAGCTGCGAAATACCGTAGTTATCAGCTCTGTCAATAATTATTGTATTCACATTAGGTATGTCTATTCCGTTTTCAATAATGGTTGTAGCAATAAGCACCTGAAAACCGCCATGTATGAATCTGTGCATAACATCTTCAAGCTGTGAGGAACTCATCTGTCCGTGTGCAGTTTCCACCATCACTTCAGGAACTACCCTGCTTAAGAACATCTGCACCTGCTCGAGCGTTTCAACCCTGTTATGAAGATAAAACACCTGCCCGCCCCGGTCTGTCTCGCGCCGTATTGCTTCAGCAATAACCTCATCATCAAATTCACGTATATAGGTCTCAATAGGACGCCTGTTATGAGGCGCCGTTTTAAGCAATGACATATCACGTATTTTCAGAAGAGACATATGCAGTGTTCGGGGTATTGGAGTCGCTGATAACGCAAGGCTGTCTATATTTGTCTTGAGCTGCTTAAGCCTCTCCTTATCCTTAACCCCGAAACGCTGTTCTTCATCAATTATCAGTAGACCAAGCTGCTTGTAATTGACATCTTTCTGAAGTATACGATGGGTTCCAATCAATATATCAATATTGCCGGCGGCAGTCTTTTCGAGTACCTCCCGCTGCTTCTTGCGCGGAACAAAACGTGAAATCATGTCAATCTTAACAGGAAAGCGCTCAAATCGTTCAACAAAATTCTCATAATGCTGTTCCGCCAGTATGGTAGTTGGTGCCAGAAATGCAACCTGCCGCCCACCGATTACAGCTTTCATGGCGGCTCGCATTGCAACCTCTGTTTTGCCATAACCGACGTCACCGCATACAAGTCTGTCCATCGGAGTCGGATTTTCCATATCTGATTTAATTTCATCAATACATGTCAGCTGGTCGTCGGTTTCCTGGTATGGGAAGGCAGCCTCGAATTCAATCTGCCAGTCGGTATCCTTGGGAAAAGCATAACCGACAGCCTCTTTACGCTCTGAATAAAGTTTAATCAACATATCAGCAAGGTCTTCAACTGATTTTTTGACCTTGTTTTTACGTTTCTCCCAGGCCTTACCTCCTATCCTGTCAAGTGCAGGCGGCCGGCCTTCATTACCGATGTATCTCTGAATAAGGTTTACCTGTTCGATAGGAAGAAAAACCATCTCCTCATCTGAGTATTCAAGTTTTATATAATCTCGCTCGGTCTTTTTTGTTCTTATGCGGTCTATGCCCTTAAAAAGGCCTATGCCGTAATTTACATGAACAACAAAATCGCCGGGATTCAGATCAACAAATGTTTCAATTGCTTCACTTTTAGCTTTCTTTATTGAAGACGGGAGTTTTTTCCGCCTGCCGAATATTTCACTCTCGGCAATTGCAATTATATTCAGTTCAGGAAGAGAAAAACCAGAGGTTATTCCGCTGTCATATATATTAACATCTGCATCTTTTAAAAGATATTTTATCCTCTCAGACTGTGTATGGGATTCAGCAAAAATATCGATTCTATAACCGGCTTGCAGTAATGACTTAAGCTCTTCCCTGAAGTATGAAATATTGCCGAAAAAAGCACGCGGCCCGTTGTATTTAAAATCTATTCTCAGATCCTTTTTTTCAGGATCCTTAATATTCGCAAGCATCACCCTGTCGGGGGTATTTTCTATAACCTCATCAAGATCAAGCAGAATTTCGGACGGGTGAGGATAAAAACACCCCTCTGGATTATCAACTGTTATTCTTGTTTCGGCATAAAGTTTATTATATTCCTTTTTAATCTGGCCGAAGAGTCTTGAGAGATTTTCAAATCCTGAAAATATGGTAATTCCTTCTGAACCGTTATAATCCGACAGTTTAGCCTGATAATCGAAACTTAATGGAAACAGGATCTCTTCATAGTCTATCTCTCTGTTTTCCGTCAATTCCTCGATAAGCGGTTCAATTTCATCTACATTTCCAAATTCGCGGCCGCTGAGTCTTGTTTTTATCCCGAGGATACGTTCGTCATTCCAGACAAATTCTTTAACGGGGAGAATTTCTACTTCTTTGATTTTTTCTATCGATTTCTGCGTAAGAGGATCAAATGTTCGTATTTCCTCAACCTCATCAAACTCGAAAACTATCCGGACCGGCTCATCCATACCAGACACAAAAATATCGAGGACCTCGCCTCTTAGAGCGAATTCTCCATGAATGCTCACCCTCGGAACCCTGAGATAGCCAAACTCTGTCATAAGTTTTTCAATTTCATTGGTATCCAAATCATCTGAAATCTTTATTTTAAAGATTTGTTTTCTGATGTACTCCGGCGGGGGCAGCGGACTCAGGAATGTTCTAAGAGTTGTGACTACAATCTTATTTTCCCCTGAAAGCATCTCAGACATTATTTTCATCCGCTCACCGAGGATGGAACTTTGTATCTTGCCCCTGCTGTATGCTCTTTTATTAAAACCGCTGAAAAGAAGAACCTTATGCCCTAAAACCTCTAAATCTTTCCGGACCGCGTCGCATTCCTTTTCATCCGCGGTTATTATGGTAATGGTACGTCCTGAATCCTCATACAGTACTGCTGAAAGCACAGCTTTGAATAATCCGTCTACTCCCTCAAGCTCAATTGGGAATTTTTCCTGCTCTATCCGTGTTTTCAGGTCAATAAAAGGTTTGTAATCACCTAATTTTTCCTTTATGCTATTAAAAAATAAATTTATCATGTTTTATTCCGAAAATGATAATAAGAAGTTTTTGGAGTTTTGATTTGAAGAAATATTGTCTTTTAACACTTGTTTTTATTTTCTCCGTAATTTTTCCTGTATTTGCAGAACAGGTTGAGGTTAGAATCAGGTACTATGATAAAAAAATCTATTACACTGACAGCCCCGTTAATGTGAAACTTGAAATTATTAATAACAGCCCGGATACATTCCGTTTTAAATCTTCCGAGCTCAGATGTTTCAATTTTGAATTTGACGTTAAAACGCTTACCAACAAGCAATTGAATCATTCGACAGAATTTATCATGGATAGAAGTACAAATCAACAGGTCTTTTTCCGTGAGATGAGTCTGGCTCCCGGCGAAACCTATTCTATAATTATGGAACTCAGCGACTTCGTAGATATTTCAGAAGCGGGGGTCTTTGTTCTTAATACAAGGTTTTATCCTGAACTTTATACAAATGAATCTTCGGCCTATTTTGTTTCCAATAATCTCACTCTCAATCTTAGACCAGCGGCATCAACTGCTGAAATACAGGATCTTATTGATTATGAAACAGGTGAAATCATTAAGGCTAATCCTGTACCTCCGGATGAGGTTATTGATTATACACTTTCATCAAGACAGAAAAGCCAATGGAATAAATTCCTGCTTTATCTTGATCTTGAAGGCCTTTATCTGCGCAGCCCGGCCAATGCTGAACGATACAGGAGGCTTTCGCAGCAGGACAGATTGATCGAGATAGAGAAATATCGCAATTTACTACTTAACGAGACCGTGGATACCGATATCGCAATGATACCCTTAGAATATGATATCCTCCGCACAACTTACACGGATTATGAAGCGGAAGTAAAGGTTGTTGAAAGATTCCAATACAGCGGTTTTATCGAAATTAAAGAATATATTTATTTCCTTCACCGTGACAACGATATCTGGTATATTTATGATTACAACGTAAGGAATCTGGGGACAGAATGAAATTACTTCTTGTAACAGAAAATGAAGAAACTCAAAGCAAAATATCAAGTCATTTCGAGCGTCTGGGATATGATATCATAACCTATGATAATCCCCTAAAAGCTATGGATAACCTAGCAGAAATTGCTCCTAATGCTGTTCTTTTCAATGCTGAAGATTTTCCAAGACACTGGAAACCATTCCTGCAGGTATTACGCCAGCTTTTTTCCAGAGACGATTCAGTCTTTGTTATTCTTAAGGGCAGCTCATTTAATGATGAAGAAGCAGTTAAAGCAGGCAGTCTTTCGGTAAGTGGAGTTATTTCAGAGGATTTTGAAAGCTCCGAAGAAATTGTTCAGCTTGAGAATATTTTTTCACGTTACCTCGTTCATAATGATTCAAGGGGGCCCCGCAGGTTCACAACCGGACTGTACCAGAACGTTGAGTTTCTTTTTAATCATCCTGAAAATTTCACCCTTATTACTGGAACAGTTTCTGACGTATCATTTGACGGCATTCGTATAACCCCTGATCATCCACATCACACTACAGATATAAAAGAGGGAACAAATATTCATTCATGTTCAATCCGCTTCGGCGACTATGTCTGTTCAGTAGGGGTTCGAGTCGTAAGGAATAACAAGAGCATCAGTTTCAGATTCGTTGACTTTGATGAATCAGACAGGGCTTACTTCATTGATTTCCTGGATACTCTTACTTATAAAAACCATGCTGCAGTAAAAGCCTGATGGCCCTTAATTGCTTTCTCTGCCCCAATAATTGTAAGATTGAAGACGGATATTTTGGTGTTTGCGGTGTTCGGGGAGCTGTGGACGGTAGATTCAACCTCCCCTACAACGGATTAATCTCTGCAATTTCTACTGACCCTGTAGAGAAAAAGCCGCTTTATCATTTTCATCCTGGAAAAACAATTTTCTCTATAGGATTTTTCGGATGCAGCCTGTCCTGCCCTTTTTGTCAGAATTACCGAATATCTAAGGAATTCCCAGCGCCATCAGATGCTGAACCTAAGAGCCCATCACAAATTGTTGATGCTGCTCTCAAATCCGGGTCTTTTGGTATAGCCTACACCTATAGTGAACCTTTAATTCACTATGAATGGTTGCTCGAATGCTTAAAGACTGCCCGTACTGCCGGTTTAAAAAACATCCTTGTAACTAACGGATATATTAACCCTGAACCAGCTTCTGAACTTATTACTTATATTGACGCTGTGAACATTGATCTGAAGTCTTTCAGCGAGGATTTTTACCAGGATGTTTTGAAGGGCAGACTTCAGCCTGTTAAAGATTTCATCACTCTTGCTTCAAAACATACCCACACTGAAATTACAACCCTTGTTATCCCTGATAAGAACGACAGTGAAGAGGAATTAGAACAGGCGGCAGGTTTTATAGCCGGCCTGGGAAAAAGTATTCCCTGGCATCTGTCGGCCTATTATCCTTCCTATAAGTATAATCAGCGTCCGACTGCGCCTGAACAATTAATCAGCCTTGCTGAGAAAGTATCAAAACAGCTTAATTTCGTATATACCGGCAATATTGCTGGCGGAATAAGCGATACCCTATGTCCGGTATGCGGCAATAAACTTATAATCCGCACTGGCTACAGGACACTTACCAGCGGTATATCGAGTGGTAAATGCACGGGCTGCAGAACTGATGTATCGTCCTTCGGCATCATACTTTGAACGTTTTTAGTCCCTCAACATATCCGAAATAGAACAGTAATAGCCAATTGTTTCTAAAAAAAATAGACTGTCTGGATTATCTCCAAACAGTCTATCTACGCTCCCCCGGACAGACTTGAACTGCCGACCTAGTGATTAACAGTCACCCGCTCTACCAGCTGAGCTACAGGGGATTGCAAGAAGTGCCGAAGCACTATCAAATGCTCCGTTAAGATAAACAAAAATGAATTTTATGTCAACGGCTTTTTAAGATTATTTTCAATCTTTTTCTACTTATTAAACCTATATCTAATAAACAATTATGATGATTATATTTATTCTTTTTCTGTTTTTACAATAAAGAACTTGTTGCCTTCCTTATCATGCTTTATACTTTAAAATATTACAAACATTATATAGGAGAGACATATGAGTAAAACAGACGACAATCTCGCTTCTGCATTTGCCGGCGAATCACAGGCCAGAAATAAATATACATACTGGGCAAATCAGGCAAAAAAAGAAGGCTATAACTATATAGCAAAGATTTTCGAAGAAACTGCAATGAATGAAATGAGACATGCAAAGGACGAATTCATTCTTTTAGGCGGTATTAAATCTACCGAAGAAAATCTTCAGGCAGCAATGGAAGGTGAAGACTACGAAGTTGTAACCATGTATGAAGATTTTGCAAATGACGCTGCCGCCGAAGGCAGAAAAGATGCCGAGAGACTTTTCCGCCAGATTCAGAAGGTTGAAGCTCATCATCGCGACAGGTATAAAGCACTTCTTGAAATGGTTAAAGCCGGTACTGTTTATAAAAGAGACACTCCTATTACCTGGAAATGCTCTGTCTGCGGATATATAGTAGAATCTACTGAACCGCCGAAAAAATGCCCTTGCTGCAGTCATCCAAAAGAATATTTCGAACCTGCAAACATGGATATTATTTAGAATATTTAAGACTGCATCATATCGGTGCAGTCTTTTTTCTTGTATTTTTTAGGTTTACAGCATATAATTAGAATAATTATTATGATAAGAGAATGTTTTATATGAATAATATAGGTAATCCTAAAAAAACTTCATTATACAATCAACACTTGAAACTATCCGGCAAAATTATCGATTTTTCCGGTTGGTTACTTCCTGTACAGTATAAAGGTATAATCGTCGAGCATCTGCATACCCGGGAGAAAAATTCTATTTTTGATATATCTCATATGGGAGAATTCTTAATTGAAGGGAAAAATGCTGAATCCGATTTATCTATCATATTAACAACTGATGTAACGAACATGAAGACAGGGACCTGTCGATACGGTTTTATTTTAAATGAAAACGCAGGGATAATAGACGATACCATTCTTTATAAATTTACCCCCACCCGCTTCATGCTTGTTGTCAATGCCTCTAGAACCAGGATTGACTATAACTGGATCATCGACAATATTTCAAATGAAACAACAGTAACCGATATCTCAGACAAAACGGCTAAAATTGATTTACAGGGTCCTTTATCCAGACAAACTGCTTCCATCTGTTTTGCAAATATAAATTTCAATCAACTAAAGCATTTCTATTTTACAGAAATAAAATGGAAAGGCATTCCTCTGACAATAAGTATGACTGGATATACCGGAGAAACCGGTTATGAACTATTTCTTCCGGAGGATGCTGCTTTGGAACTCTGGGAATCACTTCTAAGTATAGGGGATGTTGAACCAGCGGGGCTTGGAGCCAGAGATTCTCTCAGGCTTGAAAAAGGATATTCATTATACGGACATGACCTTACTGATAAAATTAATCCTTATGAAGCCGGTCTAGGCAGATTTATTAAAAGGGAGTCAGGATTCATTGGAGCAGCTGCTCTGAATACATTCAGAGAAAAAAAACAAAACAGATTACTTGTTCCTTTTATATGTGAAGGTAGAAGAAGCGCACGTGACGGATTTACAATCATGAATGCAGACAAAGCGATAGGTAGAGTAACCAGCGGTTCATTCTCCCCCAGCTTAAAAAGAGGCATAGGGCTTGGAATGATTGAATACGAGTTTGCCGTTGAAGGTAAAGAATTAATCTGTACAGATGGTAAAATAAAAATCAATGCGACGGTTACAGAACTTCCGTTCGTATAAATTATAAGGAGATAATATGGATGCTGAAAAACTGCTTTATTCCAAAGATCATGAATGGGTCTCTATTGACGGCGAGACAGCTGTCATCGGGATTACTGATTACGCCCAGGAAGAACTTGGAGATATAGTATTTGTAGAACTCCCTGAATCAGGTTCTGAAATAAAAGCCGGAGAAGCTCCTGTCACGCTGGAGTCGGTCAAGGCTGTCAGTTCCGTTTACTGTCCCTTTTCAGGAATTATTACTGAGATTAACTCAAAACTTGAAGATGAGCCTGAAATTATTAACAGCAGTCCTCTTGATCAGGGATGGATATTTAAAATAAAAATTACATCCGGTAACAAAGATAATTTATTGAATTCTGCAGATTATGAGGCTTATATCAAAGAACTCGATTAACAGGAGTTTATAATGAGTTTTATTCCGAATGGTATAAATGCAAGAACAGAAATGCTGAAAACTATCGGACTCGATGATATAGATCAACTTTTTTCTTCAATACCATCAGATCTTAGATCCGGCAGCCTTGATATTCCTGAAGGAAGATCAGAATTTGAGGTTGAAAAGCATATCAGAACATTAGGCGCTAGAAATTACAGCAACCTTACCTACTTTATCGGCGGCGGTTTCTATGATCACTTTATTCCATCTGCAGTAGATTCTCTAAGCAGCAGGGGTGAGTTTTTTACCGCATATACCCCATACCAGCCTGAAGCATCTCAGGGGACCTTGCAGGCTATTTATGAATATCAGAGCTGCATTTGCAGGTTAACAGGGATGGAAGTAGCTAATGCATCAGTCTATGACGGTGGTACAGCCCTCTATGAGGCAGCAATGATGGCAATTAGAATTACAAAGCGCAATAAGATTGTCATGGATGGCGGTGTAAACCCGATATACCGTAAAATGATAAACAGCTATACGCACAATCTGAACATCGGATTCTCTGAGGTTCCTGTATGCCATGGCCAAAGCGATAGAGATGAAATAGAAAAACATATAGATGAGGACACAGCTGCAGTCATTCTTCAGAATCCGAACTTTTTCGGTGCTGTTGATGATCACAGCGACATTGTTAATAAAGCTCATGAACATGGAGCCCTTGTTATATCAAGTGTATACCCCATTTCTCTTGGAATGTTGAAAACTCCAGCTGAAATGGGTGTTGATATTGTTACAGGCGAAGGCCAGAGCCTTGGCATCCCCCTATCCTTCGGTGGCCCCTACCTCGGCTTCATGGCTACCAGAGAGAAATTTATACGTATGATGCCAGGTCGCATATGCGGAGAAACTGTTGACACGAAAGGCAGACGTGCCTATGTACTTACGTTTCAAACCAGAGAACAGCATATAAGGCGCGAAAAAGCCAATTCAAATATTTGCTCCAACCAGTCATTATGCGCTCTCAGGGCCCTGATTTATATGAGCCTGGTGGGTAATGCCGGCTTGAAAAATATAGCGACTCAATGCAGGGATAAGGCTGAATTCACAAAAGAAAAGCTATCTAATATTGATGGTGTTCATGTAATGAGCAGTTCTCCTACATTTAATGAGTTCACTATCCAGCTTCCTGTTAATGCAAATCAGGTAATAGGCCGCCTGATAGAAAAAGGAATCGCTGCGGGGTTCCCATTGGGACGATACTATCCGGAAATGGAAAACTATCTTCTTGTCGCTGTCACCGAAAAACGCAGTAAACATGAAATTATCATGTTTGCAGATGCAATCGAGGATGCACTATGGAACTGATATTTGAAAAATCACAAAACGATAATCCCGGCATAAAATTGCCGGCATCTGATGTACCGTCTGCGGAGGAACTGGATTTTGAATACCTGAGAAATGATATCGCCGGGCTTCCTCAAATATCAGAACCTGAGGTTGTCAGGCACTTTACAAATCTTTCAAGGCTTAACTTCAGTGTGGATACCAACTTTTATCCGCTTGGCTCATGTACAATGAAGTACAACCCGCGTTTTACTGAAAAGCTCGCAGGCCTTGACAGCTTTTCGTCCATCCATCCTCTTCAACCCCAACTCATCAAGGGCGGCATGCTGACTCAAGGGGCAATGCAGCTGATCTATAATCTCGAGAATCTTTTGTCGGAAATAACCGGCATGCATGCTTTTACAACACAGCCCATGGCTGGTGCCCACGGCGAGCTTACCGGGGTAATGCTTATTGCGGCCTATCATAAGTCGCGAGGCGATAAAAGAGAGTTTATTATAATTCCGGATTCCGGACACGGCACAAACCCCGCAAGCGCCGCCATAGCAGGTTATAAGGTAAAGACAATCAAATCAGATAAAAACGGTGTTATGGATATGCAGGCCTATAAAGAAGCCCTTGATGAACGTACTGCCGGAGTTATGCTTACCTGCCCGAATACTTTAGGTATTTTCAATCCCCATATCAAAGAAATCACTGATTCGGCACATAAAGCCGGTGCTCTCATGTATTACGACGGCGCTAATATGAATGCGATTATGGGAAAAGCTAAACCCGGCGAACTCGGTTTTGACATTGTTCATCTCAACCTTCACAAAACCTTTTCTACACCCCACGGTGGCGGAGGGCCCGGAGCCGGACCTGTTGGAGTAAAGGAGTTTCTCTCTGAGTATCTTCCTACTTCAAGAATAATCATGAGAGAGGACGGATCATATGCCCTCGATTATTACAAACCGCTGTCAATAGGATACATTTCACCCTTTTATGGTAACTTCGGCATCCTTCTCAGAGCATACGCATACATTTTATATATGGGCCGTGACGGGCTGATTGAAGCAAGTGAAAATGCTGTACTTAATGCCAACTATTTAAAAGCTAAGCTTAAAGAAAGGTTTCACATACCCCATCCTGAAGGTACACTTCATGAATTCGTAATTTCCGCAAAGAATTTTTCGGAGAAGGGAGTCAAAGCTCTTGATTTCGCCAAGGCAATTATAGATACCGGCTTTCATCCGCCGACGGTATACTTTCCTCTTAATATAAAAGAGGCAATTATGGTTGAACCGACAGAAACCGAATCCAGACAAACCCTGGACTCATTTGTAGATGAACTTCTTCGCCTGGCGGATCTCGCAGACTCTGAACCTTCCCGTTTTCATGATTTTCCGGAAAAAGCTCCGGTGTGCAGACCGGATGAAGTGAGGGCTGTAAAACATCCTAATCTCAGTTATAAAGCTTGAAATCAGATCCTGTATCTACTAAGATTTAATCATGGTGATTGATTATAATAACGCGTTGAAGAGTTACAGAAACAAGCCCATAATTTCCCGTAAATTTCTGGATGAATACTCTAAACTTCTTACAAACCTCAAAACCGTTTTCAGTGGAGGGAAAATTACCCCCTGCTGCAGATACAGCACAGTTGCTTATCATGTAGAAAGAATGAAGAACTTTATAATTGAATACGGCGGCATCAGGGCAGTTGAAAAACTTGCAGAATACGAAAAATACTCTTCTATAGGCGATTTTCAAAGCTGTAAACAGCTTGAAACACGGATCATTGAAGAGCTTGAGCTGTTTAAGAACTGCTGGCTCTCCATGCTGAGCTGATTTCTTTTTATATATAAATACTGCCCCCCCACCTGAGGTCAGTTAGAAATGGTGTATATATTAGATTAAAAATAAGCCCCGGAATCAAAAATCTCCCGGGGCTTATTAAAAAAATTGTTTAATTGTTAATCAATCAATTAAAATACTTATCTCCAGCTGTTTGTCCCGTCAGAAGAACCGGATCCTGATGAAATTCCTGCAGGAAAATCCATATCTGCAGCTGCTCTGAAACCTTCAAGATACGCATCACGGAATGCGTCAGTGTAGCCCTGTTTGTAACCCTCACTGTATCCTTCGTTATAGCCTTCTTCATAACCACTGTAGTCATAATCTCCGTAATCTTCATAATCGCCGCCGTCATAAGCATCCATAGTAAGGCTTATATCCATTGATTCATTCAGATCAACTTCATACATTGTGTAATAATCATTATCTTCATCAACCGCCTGAAGATCATAAATAAACTGATCCTCATCAATTTCCCTATCAAGAACAATCTCTACAGTTTCCCCGTCTTCCAGCGAATCATCACCTAAAAAATCATCATCCCAGTCATCATAGTCAGATGGTGAAAAATAGATATAGTTTATTGTATATCCGGTTTCGTTTGTTACTGTTACGACATTTTCTGCAAAAACAGCAGCCGTTGTAAGTAGAATAATCATTAAAACAAATAAAATCTTTTTCATTAGAACTCCCTTCAATATTAGTATTTTAAGAATAATTCTAAAACATGTATTTTTCCAGTGGTAAATGAATTTTTTTGTATATTTCAATCCTAAGCAAACACAATTATTTCTGTGCAGCAATTTCTATTTGATTATTATCCGGAAATCCTTTATTAATTAAATATGATTAATTCAAATGATGTAAACGGAAAGGTTCTTTTTGAAGCTGATTCACATCAGTTTATATGGCTTGGTGCTGATGAAGAAGAGGAACAGGGGGTTGTTCAGACCAATCAGTATCTAATTATCAACAACGGACGGGGTACTTTGGTGGATCCGGGCGGAATACACCTGTTTTCAAGGGTCGTAGCCCTGGTCAGTCGATACATAGATCTGGATAAAATAGACAATATATTTTTCTCCCATCAGGACCCTGATGTATCAAGCGGCATTGCATTGTGGCTTGGGGTTACCGGAGCTAAAATATATATTTCTGAATTATGGATCAGGTTCATCCCCCATTTTGGGATCATAGACGACAGCAGAATCGTTGGAATAGAAGCTCTTAACGGCTCTCTGAAGCTTTCTTCTGGAAATGAATTAAAACTCATACCATCGCATTTTCTGCATTCCTGCGGGAATTATTCTTTTTATGACCCTATTTCCAAAACCCTGTTTACCGGCGACATTGGCGCTGCTGTTTTTCCCTCAAACGGACAGTATTTATTTGTTGAGGATTTCAATAAACATCTCGAGATTATGGAGGGCTTTCATAAACGTTACATGACTTCTAATGTGGTTATCAAAAAGTGGCTTTCAAAGATCAGCAATCTCGATGTAAAGCTCATCGCACCGCAACACGGAGCCCTATTTAAAGACGAAAATGTAGATAATTTCCTCAACTGGTTTTCTGAACTTAGATGCGGCATCGACATAATTGATTCCATCTACGTATAACCGGAGTAATTATGGCTAATGAATTTAAATTCGCTTTTTTCAAAAGAACTATACAGCATCTGACTATCGGTTACAACAAGGGTAATGTGCTTTCAAAAGTAACCAAAAGCGCTATGAATATTATAGGCGCCAAGATACGTCAAATTCATAACTCACTTGAAACTATTGTAACCAGCTTTGAAGAGATCAGGGCAACATCCGCTTCAACATCAACTAATGCTTCCAATATAAATAAAAATATGAATAACATTATTGAATCAACATCACGCATTAACACTGATATTCATAATAATGTTAAAGAAATTTCGAAGGCTACTGAAGAATCCCAAAAAATTCAGGCTCTGTTCACAGAGCTTCATGAGAGAACGGATCAAGTCAAAGAAATGACTAGAGAAATTGATGACGTAGCTCAGCAGACGAATATTCTTGCTATCAATGCCTCGATAGAAGCCGCCAGAGCGGGAAACGCAGGCAAAGGGTTTCAGATAATTGCAAAAGAAATCAGAGGTCTTTCACAGCAGACCCAGGATTTTGCGACCAATATCGAGGGAACAATCAATGGTTTTAATACAGGAGTGATGCAGGTCCGTGACAGCTTCAATCGTCTTCTTGTTCTACTTGAGAATTTTCAGCAGGATCTTATTTCCACCAGCGAAACCTTTGATCATAACAATAAAAGCCTTATGGGTTCAGGCCAGATTATTGCTGAAATTCGTGCCGGGATTGATGAACAGACCGATGCTATCACAGAAGGATTAAAATCTCTTGAGGATGTTTACGCCCTTCTTAAAGATGCGGACACTATTTCATCAACCCTTAATAATACACACTCTGCACTGGATAATCTGCTTAATAAAAAAAGCTGAAAATCATTCGTAGACTCTTGCATCTTCCTTCCCCTGGAGTACCCTTATGGCCCCCTCCGCAAGCGCGCGCATTTCATTTTCCCCCGGGTACACGGTAACGCCGCAGCCCGGCAGGCTTACAGCCCTGCTGATACCCTCGACAAGCCGCTTTGAGCGGGCCATTCCACCGGTCAGAATAATACGGTCAATGGCTTCCCCGTCAAATGCAGGTATCAGCGATGTTATTTCCTTTGATATTTGATAAACAAGGGCATCAAACACAATTGCTGCGAAATCATCGCCGTTGTCCATCATCTCTTCAACTGCGCGCAGATCATTGGTGCCCAGAAGATCAATCAACCCGCCGGCGCCCTTATTCAATGTTTTAAGCTGTTCTTTTGTATACTTACCGGAAAAACACAGGTCAATCAGCTGTCCTGCCGGCAGACTGCCTGAACGCTGCGGTGAAAACGGCCCCTCACCGTTCAGGGCATTATTAACATCCACATACCTGCCTCTGCAGTGAGCCCCGACGGATATGCCCCCGCCCATATGCGCAACAATCACGTTGATATTTTCATAGAAAGTTTCTTTCTCAATCGCCCACCGCCGAGCCGATGCAATCTGATTAAGGGCATGGCTTATTACAAAGCGCTGTATCTCTTTCAATCCGGTTATTTTCACCTTTTCGTAAACCTCATCAACAACTACCGGGTCAACAATGAATGCATCGGTATCAGTTCCTGATGTAAGATTGTGTGCAATAATCCCGCCTAGATTTGAAGCATGCTCACCAGCTACACCTGCACTAAGGTCTTCAAGCATTCTGCTGTTCACTGTGTATGTACCGTGTTTAATGGGTTTTAACAGCCCTCCACGGCCCGCTACGGCGTCCAAATCCTCAATCTGGAAATTATTCCGCTTCATGAAATCTTCTATCATCTTAAGCCTGTATTCATACTGGCTTGAAACAGCTCTCCCGGCAAATGGTTCAAGTTCTTCGGCTGAATGTTTAAGCTCTTCAGAAATAACCTCATACTCACCCTCAAACAGGCTGACTTTCGTAGAGGTTGAACCCGGATTGATCGTCAGGACCCGGTATCTTTTGAAAAATGTGTCAACCGGTGTTTTTTCCCAGCTCTCTTTCATCAACATATTCAGTATAGTAGCCTTCACCCCAAGCCTGATATCGTCGGCAGTACAGTCTCGTGCAAGATCCACTGCGGAAAATCCGATTCCTGAAATTATGCTGAATTTTTTCGCATCCGGGAATCTTGTTGCGTATAGATGATAAAGCATGTTACCCATATCCAGGTTTGGACAGATTATCACGTTCGCAGGTCCATCCCAGTCATCGGTCTGGCTGCTGCTGTAATACCTTGCAGATCTTTGGGACAGGGCTACATTAACCTTTACCTCACCCTCAATAAGTATCGAACCGTATCTTTCATCCTGTTCCCTGTATTCATTCAACAGTTCAGGTACCAGCTCGGAGGCTTTTTTTACCAATTCCGGAGAAGGGCCTTCGTCTGAACCATGGTTTGAGTAGGAGACCATTGCACCCTGTATCTCCGGTAGAACATCCTCGGGTATGATATTTCTGGCGATTGTACAGGTATCAACTGCAATGTGGGCGAGTGTTTCAGCGGTCATGCTGCCGTTAACACCTACATCACCGAATACAATAATGTTTTGTGAATATATATTCTCGGTATTATCATCAGGCAGAATAAATACACCTGTTTCAGAACATACCTTTTTCTTTTTAAGATACCGTATAACCGGTCGGAAATATTTCACCGGCTCATGTGTGCTGCCTCCTACTACCATATCGGCATGATTCAGCCTTACGCAGAAGATCCCGAAAATACATGGGTCGGAGATTATTTCCAGAGCTTCATCGTAACTGGTTGTTCCGCCTGCCTCCGCTGTCTCATGAACAAGTTCTTTTGCAAAGCTGTCCCGCAGATTTTCTTCTTTCGCAATATCTATAAAAGCTGTCTGAGAGATAGTATATTCACGCCTGCTTTTTTCGATATGTGATAACTTCTTGTCGAAAATATCTCTAATTTCAAATTCGGATGCAGGTATTACAGGTCGTATATACCTTGTAAGATAGCAAATTGATTCGAGCAGTCTAATATCACCTGCTTCTGTAAAAAAAACTGTCGGTCTTGCTTTATTCTGTGAAATGATTTTTTGCTCAAGCGATTTCTCTATGTCGTACATAATTCCTCCGGTAAGAGTTTATAAATTTTCTGCTAAATAACCGGCGGTAGCCAGCCATTCGGCATTTTTTTTCGAATCTTCAACGGCAAGATAAGCCGGAAGTCCGAGTTTTACATATGTTTTTTCAAGCTGCTGTAAATCAAAACCTATCTGCCCCCTTACTGCAAGCCTGACTGCATTTATTCTTTCAATACTGTTTTCAGGCCCAAGCGTTTCGATTATAAAATCAAATAACTCATTCAGAGATGCAGCATCCTCAACAGAAGATGAGCCATGTGCAGTAAGAAGAATAAACTTTTTATTCCATTTCTGATGGGTTTTATGAATTATTCCATCTTCAGTTATCTGTACATGCAAAAAAGAACGGAACCGGTCAAGTAGCTTCTTCATTGATGATGTTGTATGGTGAAAATATATGGGTGTTGCAAAAGCAACAACATCAGAATCAAGAATCTGTTCGGATAATTTTTCCCAATCATCTTTTCGTAAGGCACAGTGTTTCAAGACATTGCACATAAGACAGCCCCTGCATGGCTTTAATTCAAGCTCATCGGTTCTATAGCGTTTGACAACAGCATCAACTGCAGTTTTTTCCAGGAAAGCATCTAACAAAAGGCTGGAGTTGCCATTTTTTCGTGGACTCCCCTCAAAAGCTGTTATTTTCATGCTCTTATTTTAAGTTAAGAATGAATATTATTCAATTTTTTAATTGCAAAACAATCTTATGCAAAATATTATATATACATGAGTATTGTAATTCCGATAGGTTCCGGCAAAGGCGGTGTCGGCAAAACCGTTTTTACTGCTAATCTTGGTATACTTCTTGCCGCCTCAGGCAAAAAAACTATTCTGATCGATCTGGATCTTGGAGGCAGTAATCTTCATACCTGCCTTGGAATAAAAAACCGGAATACCGGTATCAGCTCTCTCATAAACAAGCAGGAAAATTCACTGGAGAATCTGCTTTTTGAGACTGAGATTGATAACCTGTTCTTCATACCCGGCGATACTCTTAGTCCCGGCACCGGAAATCTTCCTTTTTTTACCAAACAGAAAATTATCAAACAAATAAATAGTCTTGATGCTGATTTTATCCTGCTCGATCTCGGAGCAGGGTCTACTTATAACACTGTTGATTTTTTTCTTGTGTCTCCGTACGGAATTGTTTTCACTTCGCCTGAAACTACATCGGTATTAAATGCATACTCATTTATAAAAACATCAGTCTTTAGAATGCTCTTTCGTTCTTTTAAGGCAAAAAGCTTTGAACGGGAAATTATACACAACTTCGTCAATACAAAACTCGAGGGATCCGGACGATCTTTTACTGCGGATCTTATTCAAGAACTTACAGCGCATTCTTATCTTTCTGGTCAGGCTGCAGCAGAAAAAATAAAAGAATTTCACCCCTGGGTTATCGTTAACAGGGTTGAAAACAGCGAGAGCATTGAACTCGGCCTTAAACTTAAGGATGTAACCAGAAAAAACATCGGTATTGATCTTGAATTTCTGGGCCCACTTCCTGAGGACAAGGACGTACAGCTTTCGATTTTCAGACGCAGCCCGGTTGTACTTACAAGCCCGTCATGCCCATTTACCAGAGAACTTTCAGTCATTGCAGATAAGCTTGCAAGCGGTGAGGTTCTGCCTCAGCCGAAGCTTTATCTTGATGAGGATGATTTGCTGAAAATTGATGAGTAACGTTTTACTCTCCGTAAAGTTTCAAGTACTCTCTTGCTGAATCTTCCCAGCTGAATCTTTTCTTCATCGCTCTTTTTCTCATTTTCCTGATATCTTCACGCCTTTCTTCCCAGGTTTCTACAACCCATTTCATGACATTGTAGATAACATCGGGTCTTAGATCATCAAAAACAAAGCCTGTACCTGTACCTTTTTCCTGGTCGTAATTTTCAACCGTATCAGCAAGACCACCTGTGTTTCTAACAATAGGCAGTGTGCCGTAAGAAAGTGAATAAATCTGATTTAAACCGCATGGTTCATATCTGCTGGGCATCAAAAAGAAATCTGCTCCGGCCTCAATCATATGAGCAAGCCTGTTGTTATAACCAATATATACAGATAAATTAGGAAGCTCTGCTGAAAGATGATTAAGCTCCTCTTCACACCAGGATTCACCGGAACCGAGTATAACAAACTGTACATTCATATCTTTGCATATAGAATACATCGTGCCGAAGCCCGGACGGAATAGCTCGACAATCCCCTTCTGATCAACAAGTCTTGTAACTATACCCACAAGAGGTATTTTCTGATTTACAGGTAGCCCCATTTCTTTCTGTAGTTTTTTCTTTACTGCTGATTTTCCTGATATTTTGTTTACAGAAAAATTATCCGGTTCAATGAATTTATCAGTCTCAGGATTCCAGTCTTTATAATCGATTCCGTTTAGAATTCCTTGCAGATCTTCATGCCGGTAATTAAGCAGTCCGTCCATTCCAAATCCGAAATCATAACGTTTAATCTCCTCTGCATAGGTCGGAGACACCGTCGTTATCTTATCAGCTGTGATAATTCCAGCTTTAAGAAAATTCAATGCTCCTGAAAACTCAAGTGTCGAGAGATTCAGCATATCTATTTCAGGTTGCAGGTATACGGCATCATCGAGCGAAAATTCTCCCTGATAACCTATATTATGAATAGTTAAAATACCCTTAGTATTTTTAAAACCCTTATCCTGCTCTTCCCGCTTCAGCAGGTAGCAGGCAGGTGCAGATGGCCAGTCATGACAATGTACAACATCCGGAGTCCAGTGGAGCATCCGGCAAAGCTGAAAAGCGCCTCGAGACAGCAGTGAATATCTAGCGGCGTTATCTTTAAACCCCTCATCTGCGCGATGACCGTAAATCCCGTCACGCCCGAAAAACCTTTCATGATCAAGAAAATAAACAGGCACCTCACTCTCAGGCAGAACACCTTCATATACAGCAGTCCATTCTTCACCTCTGCCGAGCCAGATTCCAAGGGCTTCATCGTGTTTTTTCAGTACAGTCCTGTCAATATGATAGTAACGAGGCATCAAAACCCGAACATCATGTCCCAATTTTTTCAATTCAGTTGACAATGCGCTCACCACATCTGCAAGTCCGCCTGTTTTTGCAAAAGGCACGGCCTCACTTGTTACCATTAATATTTTTTTCATTTCCCCGTCCTGACTACACATACACCGCAAGAATTAAGATTTATATGAATTCTATCATCATTTTTATTGTAAGCCAACTCCGATCTTTCAGAGATAAGAGTTTCGGCTTTGCCTATAAGCGGATAATCAAGACTATGTGAATTGTAAATGTCCAGATTGACCGCGATAAGTATTCCTCCGTCTTCATCTCGTCTCTTGCAGACGATGAGGCTGTCGTTAGCTGTATCATAAAAATCTATGTTACCTTTTACAGATAGACATAGCTCTGCAGCAAGCAGCGAATTAACCTCTGCAATAAAATTGCTGTAATCTTTAGCTCCTACGGCATTCTTATCGACCTTACGTCCGATGAAATTAATCTTCTTTTCAACACCGTTTTCATACCCCTGAACAATTCCTGTAACGCCCGTACCCATTAAAGCACATACAGCATAGCGCGGAATTGATGAATCCGGGGTACCGAAGAGCACTGCTGCTGATTCAGTGTCGTGCGATACAGGAGAAAGAAAATATTTAACAACCCCTCTTCGGCTGTGTAATGAAGATATGTATCTCTGCAAATTGGGTGCAAATGGGAATTCCCAACTGTTTGCCGTAATAAGATTAAGTCCATAGTTTATCACTGCATTATCAATCTGATACTCATCTCCGAAAAATTCAGAGAGAATTATAATTCCCGGGTGAACTTTTCTTATCTGCGGAATCAGCCAGCGAATAAAATGTTCATTCGATGAATGCAGATTATCCAGCCTGATCATAATATTCTCAGCCCCCGCGGCATCTATCCAGAAATTAACATATTCCAGCATATAGTCATAAATTTCATATCTGATAGAAAGATCAGGGTGTTCGTAGTTAACAAGAACAAGGTCTTCCCAGCTAATCCAGCTGTCCTGATGGTAACAGCCGGCCCGTTTCATTCCATCAGGCCTTTTCGGATCAGGGACAATCCAGTTGCCATGCTCGCGGCATATCAAATTTTCAAATCCGATATGATTAAGCACAATATCCAGACAGATCATTATTCCATAATCAGCGGCAGCCTTGGCAAAGGCTCTGAACTCGTCTGTATTTGCAGCATAATCGCTGTCAATACTGAAAAGATCAGCTGCTGAATACGGACTCTCCGAAGAACACATTCTCGTAAACGGGAGAATATGCACTGCATTGAAACCCATTTTATAGATCTGTTTCAGTTTTTCAGTCCATCCGGCTATATTCCCGGTAATATTAGGAATAAGTGTATACATTCTTATTGAATCCATAACAGACGGATCCGTTAGTATTTGATGATATTCGTCGGGTTCCCACATAAGCCGCTGTTCTGTTTCTGCGGCAAAACGGAACATAGCGCGCCCGCATCTTACAGGGTTTACTTCAAGGTTGTAGACCCCATGCTGATAGTTCATTTTAACCATTTCAAGATGCTCAGAGGTCATATCAGTGTGCAGATATACAGCATCAGCACCTTCAATCCTGAGTTCAATTCTGAAAACATCGTTTTCGATAATCCTAATCAGCCTCGAAGGTTCAAGCAAATCACCATTTATATATAGTTTCAGATTATAGTCGCCCGAATACAGACAATTATTTTTTGACATGGCAGGTCTTTATATCCCAGATTTCTTCAGCGTATTCCCTGATGGTTCTATCTGAAGAAAATTTGCCGGAACCAGCGATGTTCATCAATGACGAACGCATCCAGCTGGTTTTATCTGAATATTTCAAGCCAATCTGTTTTTGTATATCAATGTACGATGACAAATCAGCAAGATGCATATAATAATCATGTTCAAGAAGATTATTCACAAGGGGGTCAAATATATCAGGTTCGCTGATATTAAAATATCCGCTGCTTAAAAGCCTGAAAATTGAACTGATGTTCTCATCACCCAGATAGTCTTTTGGATTGTAACTATGCCTTATAGATTCTACTTCCTCAGTCTTCAGGCCGAAAATAAACATATTATCATCTCCGGCTTCTTCGAGTATCTCAATATTGGCGCCGTCGAGAGTTCCTACTGTCAAAGCACCGTTGAGCATAAACTTCATATTCCCGGTACCTGAGGCTTCTGTACCTGCGGTTGAAATCTGTTCAGAAACCTCAGAAGCCGGAAAAATCCTTTCGGCAAGAGAAACACTGTAGTTAGGCAGAAAATAAATCTTGATTTTATCCTTAATCGATTTATCTCCGTTAATAACCTGACTGACATTATTTATAAGCTTAATTATAAGCTTTGCCGCCTCATAGCCCGGCGCAGCCTTTCCGCTGAATATAAATGTTCTAGGCTGAATATCCTCCCCGTTTCTAACACTGTTATACAGGGAAATTATATGAAGGACATTCAGGAGCTGCCTTTTATATTCATGGATACGTTTAACCTGAACATCAAATACAGTATCAGGATCAATTTTAAAATCCCACTTATACATACAGTAATTTGAAAATATTACCTTGTTGTCTCTTTTCACCTGATGGAGTTTATCAAGAAATGATGAATCATCTGCATATTTCTCAAGTTTTTTAAGCTGAGAAAGATCTGTAATCCAGCTTTCACCAATAGTCTCGTTAATGAGTCCGGCAAGAGCCGGATTTGACTTGAGCAGCCATCGTCTTTGAGTTATACCGTTTGTCTTGTTGTTAAATCTATCTGGAAACATTTCATAAAAATCCGGAACAAGTTTCTCTTTAACAAGCCTTGAATGCAGTTCAGCTACACCATTTACAGAATGAGAGCCAAGTATTGCAAGTGGAGCCATTCTCACCCTTTTTTCACCCTCTTCACTGATCAGCGATAGATTCGAAAGCTTATACATATCACCCGGATAGAGTCCGGTAACCTTTTGCAGAAAAAAATGATTAATCTGATAAATTATTTCCAGATGTCTGGGCAGAAATTTCATAAACATTGAAACCGGCCAGGTTTCGAGAGCCTCAGGCATTAAAGTATGGTTTGTATAACCGAGTGTCTTGTTAGTGATATCCCAGGCTGTATCCCAGTCAATTTCTTCAATATCAACGAGAAGCCTCATCAGCTCTGCAACTGCAATTGCGGGGTGAGTATCATTGAGCTGCACTGCCATCTTATTCGGAAACTCTTCAACAGGCAGATTAAATCTCTTGAACCGTCTGAAAGTGTCCTGAAGCGAGGCACTTACAAAAAAGAATTGCTGTCTGAACCTTAGCTCCTTTCCTGAATAGATTGCATCATTTGGATACAGCACCTTGGTCAGGGTTTCGGCGAGGACCTCTTCATCAACAGAGTTGTAATAATCACCCTCGTTGAAAGCCTGATAATCAAACTGTTCTGCACTTTTTGAGTCCCATAACCTGAGAGTGTTAACCGTGTTTCCACCGTATCCTACAATAGGCGTATCATAGGGTACTCCGATAATATCGTTTGTATCGACCCAGAATGATCTGCCCTTTTTATTCCTTGCTACGCGTCCTCCGAATTGTACTGTGACCTGAATATCATTTCGTCTGATTTCCCACGGATTCTTGAATTTCAACCAGTCGTCTGCTTCTTCCACCTGATATCCGTTTATTATTGCCTGTTTAAAAAAGCCGTATCTGTACCTGAGACCATAACCGTATGCAGGAATTTCAAGAGTTGCCAGAGAATCAAGAAAACAAGCGGCTAGTCGTCCAAGTCCACCATTGCCAAGTCCGGAATCCACCATTGCTGATTTAATTTCTTCCCATTTGATTCCTTCTTCCTCCAGCATTTCATCAATCTCATTCTTTATTCCAAGATTAATCATGTTATTGGACATTGCCCTGCCCATAAGAAATTCAAATGAAAAATAGTTTATGGTTTTAGCCTTTACATCTTCATGTGCTTTTTTTGTTTCAAACCATCTTTCTGTTATCCTGTCTCTGATTGTTTGTGCAAGAGCAATATACTTATCTGTGCTGTGACTGCTCTCTAACGTTACAGCAAGACTATATTTAAGATGTTCTAAAAAGCTTTTTTTAAGCTCTTCTTTACTGTTACCTTTCTTTGTAAGTTCCATTTAATTCTACCCTGTTAATTAATTCAGCAGCTCTAATAATTTCGCTGCAACTCCACGCCTGTGCAAAAGTACCTTTACCCCGGAGTGGATTCAACCCGTCAAAAACTTCTGATATTGTCCCCCATCCATCCCTAGTCAGATGTATGGAAAGTAAATTTTCTATATAATCTGACCAGAATATTGCTTTTTGTTCAATATCCGGCGCAGTGTTTAGTGAAGATTCTACCATAATTCCCAGCGGCCAGGGCCAAACGGTGCCCTGATGATAACACGAATCTCTCTCATCAGGACCTCCGCTGTATTCAGACCTGAAATCTATATCACCTGGGGACAATGTTCTCATCCCCAGGTCCGTTAACAGTTCTTTCTCTGCTGTATCTGTCACAGCCCTGCGTATCCCTTCAGCAAGCAGACCTGGTCGTGCCGATGATGCAAATAGCATGTTAGGACGCAGTTTCCTGTCAGGCCCGTTCTCATTAACGGTATCACTTAGATAACCTTCATCAAGCAGAAACGCAGTTTCATACTCATTCGGGATCTTTATAATTAATTCCTCCACCTTATTCGAGACAGAATTCCCTGCCATTTGACTGAGCTGTCGGTGAAGGTAAAGAGAATCGTACCACAAGGCATTAAGTTCCACTGCTAAACCATATCTAGGTGTTACTGGCCGGCCCCAGGCTGTCGCATCCATCCAGGTAAGCTGGGTATCAGCAGAGCCGGACCAAATCAAGCCGTTTTCAGTCATTCCGGCATTTGGAACACGGCCTTCAAAAAATGCGTTGATAATTGAATCTACAGCCGGGAGATATGTTTTAACCAACTTTTCCTTTTCAGCATGATTTTTACCGAATCCGTAGTCTATAAATTTATTCAGCGCCCAGCAGAACAGCAGTCCTGCGTCAATGGAATTATAAGCAGTGAATCCCTGAGTATCACCCAGAGTATTGGGCAGCAGTCCGTCTTTTATCATCGAGATATAATCACTGAGAATCCCGTCACCTAACTCTGGATTCCCGCTGTAGAAGGTTAGGCCTGGAAGGGATATCATCGTATCACGCCCCCATTCCCCAAACCATGGGTAGCCCGCATTAATTGACTTTTTCCCTGATGGATTTTTCAGTATAAAATGTACTGACTGCCGTTTAAGCAGATCCAGTCCATTTGCGGGATCTTTATAGTCACGCTCTCTCTCTGCCTTTTCTTTTAAGTAGCTATCATTCACGTCAAGAACTACTTCATCAGGATTTGATACACCTGCCCTGATTATAAATGGTTTTCCTTTTTCAAGAGAGATCTTTGTTATCCCGGGAACAAAGCGGTCCTCGTTCCAGTCAAAACCTCGTTCGCGTTCTTTTGAATAACAAATATTTTTATCCCAGAATAGTTCGCCGCTGCGGACCCAGTGTCCTGAAAAAATGAACCGCATTGGCGGTAGTCCAAAATATGGATCTATTATAAATCCATCTTTTTTATCAAGAGTATTACTGTTTACAGAGAGATTCTCATGCGTCAGCTCATGCGCACTTCTATAATTAAAAAGAAACTTCAGCTCACAATCCGCATTCTCTGCACCACCAAGCAGGGTGTACACAATATAAACGGCGGATTCACCGTCCCTCATAAAAACTTCTTTCTGTACTTTCAATTTGTTCTGTCTATAAACCCACTTCGGTATAGGAATAAGATTTACAGATTCGAGCTGCTCATTTCCGACCGGATAGTGAACGTTTTCATAGCGGTTTGTTCCTGTTTTTATTATATCTTTCCCAGCACTTATCACTCCATCAACTGCAGAAAGAAGGCTGAAGCGTCCTTCATGCTCAGCTACCGGTGTCTGAAGAAGCCCGTGGTACCTTCTGTCATGCCGCTCAATTACAGTTGATGACGCGAACGCACCTATACCGTTTGTTTCCAGCCATTCGGTACAGCTTTCATCAGTTAGACCAAATGGTGCTTTAAAAAATCCGTCGAGATTTTTCATGTTTTATTTCCGCCTGAAAATCAATGCAGTTCTCGACGGCAGATACAGACTGAGCCTGTCTATTCCATCTTCACAGCCTGTTGTTTCTATCGCAAGCTTCGTAGGAATTCTTCCCTGGCCGTCATAATTACTGTCGTCAGTGTTCATCACAAGCTTCCATCGCCCCATGTCGGCCGGAATACCGTAATCGACGTATGATCTCTGCGGATTTAGATTAACAACAAACAGCAATCCTCCGCGCTCGTAGGCCAGAACTCCGTCAGAGTCATGAATATGAAGAAGTCTTATCTCTGAATCAGCTAAAGCTTCTCCGCAGTTTTTGATCATATCGGCTGTAAACGCAAGAAGTCTTGAATATCTTAGTTTAGTATTATCAGCAAGAGACCACTGCCGTCTGGCGTAATGATAACTCCAGCCGTTTCCCTCACGCGGAAAATCTATCCATTCCGGATGGCCGAATTCATTCCCCATAAAGGTCATATACCCCTCGCCGCCGGCTGTAAATGTGAGAAGGTTTATCAGTTTATAAAACCCTATTCCCCGGTCTGCATGCAGAGATTCAACACCAACTGCCATGTCCGAGTACATAGCGGCGTCCATCAACCTGAAAATGATTGTTTTATCTCCAACCAGGGCCTGATCATGACTTTCTGAATATGAAATGTGTTTTTCACTCCAGCGTCTGTTATTCAAAACATCCCATATCTCGGAAGCCTTCCAGTCTTCATCCTTTTGTTCTTTGATGATTTTTATCCAGTAATCAGGAAGTCCCATTGTTAAACGAAAATCAAAACCGCACCCACCTTCCTCCTGTGGCGCCGCAATACCGGGCATACAGCTCATATCCTCGGCTACTGTGAAAGCAGAGGGCTTGATTGAATGTATTAAATCATTTGAGAGACTCAGATACAGAACTGCATCCTCATCAACATTGCCTCCAAAATATTTATCATAATGATCGAAAGATGCGCCAAGGCCGTGGTCAAGATAAATCATGCTTGTAACCCCGTCGAATCGGAATCCGTCAAGCCTGTATTCCTCCATCCAGAATCTGCAGTTTGAGAGTAGAAAATTAATTGTTTCCTTTTTACCATAATTAAAACATCTGGAATCCCAGGCCGGGTGCTGTCCCCTGACACCTTCGTGAAAGTATAGATAATCACTTCCATCCTGCAGGCTGAGTCCTTCCACCTCATTTTTTACAGCATGGCTGTGAACGAGATCCATAATGATAGCCATACCCATATCATGACAGTCGTCTACAAGCTGTTTAAAATCTTCCGGTGTACCATAACGTGATGACAGGGCAAAGAAACTTGAAACCTGGTAACCGAAGGAGGCATAATACGGATGTTCCATCAGAGCCATCAACTGGACGGTGTTGTATCCCGCAGCCTTAATTCTCGGTAGAATATTAATCCGGAATTCCTCAAAGCTCCCTACACCACCGTCTTCTTTTGCCATACCGACATGACCTTCGTATATAATCGGCACGTCCGCAGACACCGTCTTTTCATCAGCCTTCCACTGATATGGCTGTTCAGGAAACCATACTTGTGCAGTGAAGATATGAGTCTCAGGGTCCTGGACAACCCGGCGTGCATACGCAGGTATTCGTTCGCCGCATCCGCCCTCCCAGCTTATCAGAAGCCTGTAGTGGCTGCCATGACTGAGGATGTCATTATCAAGCGAAAGCTCCCAATCACCATAATCATTCAGCCTGGTAAACTCAATTGTCGGGCCGGATGAATCTGCGCGCCATGATGTATAATCGCAGAGCAGCTGAATTCGAACGGCATAGGGAGCCCATTCGCGCAGAACCGTTTTACCGTCAATAAGGTGCTCACCGTAATATTCATGGGCTCTGGTGAAACCTTCACTTAAGGTGTACATTTTTTTATACTCGTTAAATCTATTAATACGGTTTTGAATCACTGCGGTATAAGGTTCAAGCCACGGATCGTTCTTAACAATGCCTGGTATACTCACATTAACCTGCTATATTACCGTGCCGTCGGTAATTATGGCATCTTTGTGAATTATTATTATGCCGTCAACTATATGAAAATTGCCGTAATCTCCATCTTCTCTGTTGTTCTGATCAATTCCTATTCGACAATTAGCGCCTATTCTCGCGTTTTTATCAATAATGGCCTGTCGAATTACCGCACTGCGTCCAATTCCGATATCGGGAATATTATTTGCCCTGTTGATTTCGCGCTGTTTATCTGATTCATAAAAATCAGAACCCATGCAGTAAACACCGTCAAGGGAGGCCCCCTCGTTAATTATAGTTCTTATACCGACTATGGAATAATTAATATAAGCATCGGTAATTATTGAACCTTCTGCGGCAAGCGAGTGTTTGAAAACACATGAATTTATCTTTGATGGAGGAAGATTACGCCTATGTGTATAAACAGGAGCCTGTTCATCATAAAGATTAAATTTAGGCTGTGCAGAAGCAAGGTTAAGGTTTGCTTCATAAAAATTCTTAATTGTTCCTATATCCTCCCAATATCCCTTATAGACATAGGCGTTTACTTTTTTCGTCTTAATTGATTCAGGGATTATCTCTTTTCCGAAATCAGTAGATTCGCAATCTAGACATTCTTCCATTGCACTGGCCGAAAAAAGATATATCCCCATGGATGCAAGATATTCTTTTCGACCGTCATCATGTCTTCTTGACTGATATTCTGAAGATTCCGGAATTTTCAATTCATCTATATTCATGTCCGGTCCGGGTTTTTCAAGAAAGGCCTCGATTCTCTTTTTATCATCGATTTTCAGGATACCTAACTGGTTTGCATCCTGTCTGCTGACCGGTGTGGATGCTATAGTAATATCTGCTCCTGACTGTTTATGTTCTTTTAAAAATTCCGCAAGATCCATAGAATAGAGTTGATCGCCGGATAAGATCATATAATATTCAGGGTTGTGCTTCGTGAAGTTTTTGAGGTTTTTTCTGACCGCATCAGCGGTCCCTTCATACCACCCGCTTTGTGCAGCTTTCTGACTTGCAGCAAGGATCTGAACAAAACCACCTGAAAACCCGTCAAATTGAAATGAATTACTTATATGAAAATTCAGTGATGCTGATTCAAACTGCGTCAATATGTAAATCTTTTTTAGTCCAGAGTTAATACAATTCGAAATGGCAATGTCAATCAGTCTGGATTTTCCACCAAAAGGGACTGCCGGTTTTGCTCTGTCTGCTGTCAGAGGATAAAGTCTTGTGCCTTTCCCCCCCCCAAGAATAATGCTCAATACCTTGTCCATAATCACTCCTCAGTTTATTATAACTTGGTGTAATCAAAACTGCAAATACAGTTTTACTAATTTGCCTATTATGGTAAATAGATGATATATTTAGTTATGATTATTAATCTTGTAGACCTTGGACGAATGTCTTACGGTCAGGCTTTAAAGATTCAAAAGGCTGCGGTAGATTCCGTTCGTGAAGGAATAATTGACGGAACCTTTTTTCTTGTAGAACATCCTCCGGTGTTGACTATGGGTCGGAGAGCAGAACGATCAAACATACTTGCATCAAACGATGTTCTAAAATCAGAAGGAGTAGAACTTTTTGATATCGAACGCGGAGGAGATGTAACTTACCACGGCCCCGGTCAGATAGTAGGCTATCCAGTGCTTGATTTGACGAAATTCGATAAAGATCTTCATAAGTACGTGGCTGATATAGAAGAAGTATTTGTCAGACTTCTTCATAACGAATACGGTATTGAAACAAAAAAAGATAAAGGCAAGTATACCGGTGTATATATTGATAATCGAAAAATCACAGCAATTGGGATTGCTGTCCGTAAATGGATAAGCTTTCACGGATTTGCATTCAATGTTTCAACGAACCTTAAACATTTTGACTGGATTATCCCATGCGGGCTTTCTGATCGCAGCGTTACATCTCTAGAGCTGGAAACAGGACTATCACAAAATTTCAGCAGAGTAAAAAAATTGACTGCTGAGTATTTCGAAAAAGTTTTCGGCGTTGAGCTTACTGAGCGCAAACTTGAGGAGATTTATAATGAGCAGAACTAATCGTCCTGACTGGCTCAAGGTAAGATTTAAAGCCGGCTATGATTTTACCGGTGTGGAAAATTTACTTGAAAGGCTTAAACTGAACACAGTATGTGAAGAGGCCGCCTGCCCCAATAAGGGAGAATGCTTTAACAGAAAAACAGCTACCTTCATGATTCTAGGAAGGGTATGCACCAGGAGCTGTACATTCTGTAATGTCAGCGGAGGAAAAACCGAAACGGTCAATCCTTTCGAACCGGAAAATATTGCTCAGGCTGTTAAAGAACTTGAATTAAAACATGTAGTGATAACTTCAGTAACCAGGGATGATTTATCAGACGGGGGGGCGGGACATTTTGTCGAGGTTATTAACAGTATAAAATCCAAATATAATGATGTCGTTATAGAAGTCCTGATTCCCGATTTTAATGGCAACGAAGATGCCTTGAATACAGTTATTTCTGCAGGTCCGGATATTATAAATCACAATGTAGAAACAATACCCTCTCTCTATGATGAGGTAAGACCTCAGGCCGATTATCATCAATCTCTTGAACTGCTCCGGAGAGTTAAAAATAAAAACAAATCTATCTATACAAAGTCAGGTATAATGCTTGGACTGGGTGAAACCCAAAAAGGTGTTCTGGCTGTATTCCGTGATTTAAGGGATGCCGGATGTGATTTTCTTACTGTTGGTCAATATCTGTCTCCGTCTGATAAACATCATCCTGTGGTTGACTGGGTGCATCCGGACATATTCGACAGCTATCATAAAGCAGCAATTGATGCCGGTTTTCTTCATGCGTCCTGCGCCCCACTTGTTCGCAGTTCTTACCTGGCGGACGAGGCTGTGAAAGCTGTTAAATCAGGAAAAAGAAAATCATGACTATTCTATATATATTTGAGTGTGAGTAGAATATTAAAATCTAAGGCTTTATGCTGAGTAGTAGATCTGCTGAAAAGAACATTTTTATTAAAATTTTGAGCAATTGTGTTATTTTTTGATTAAATTATCAATTTTCAACCTTTTGGTTGATTTACAAATTCTAAATTCCATCGCAAAATATGTCATATTATAAATAATATTTAAAAGAATTTCATAAAACTTTTAAAATAAAAGTTATATTAAAAAATTGTTGAAATTAAATGAAGTAAAATTTTCAGACTTAGTTTCTGTCTGCGGGAAACAGTCAAAAAAAGCAGCCGTTAGCGGCTGCTTTTTTCATTACTATAAATAAATAGCAGATTATACAATTACAGGATTCTTTCTGTTAACATACTTTCCAAATCCCTTTTCAACGCAGAGTTTTCCATTATCGACAACGGTAGTTCCGCGAATTATTGTTCTTACGGGCATTCCCTTTACCTGCATCCCCTCATACGCATTATAATCTACATTCATGTGATGAGTTTTTGCTGAAATAGTATGCTCCTTATTCGGATCCCAAACAACAATATCAGCATCAGAACCAATAGCTATTGTACCCTTCTGAGGATACATACCCATTGCCTTTGCTGCGTTAGTTGATGTAATTGCAACAAATCGGTTCAGGCTTATTTTGCCGCTGTTTACTCCATTGTGATACATAACAGGCATTCTGTCTTCAATACCTGGAATTCCGTTAGGAATCTTATGCCACCCGTCTTTGCCCAGTTCCTTACCGGGAAGTTTTCCGTCAACACCCCCCTCGTAGTTGAATGAACAATGGTCGGTCGCAACTGTCTGAAGTGTTGTATTTCGAAGAGACTCCCATATGAATTCTGCATCTTCCGGAGTTCTAACAGGAGGTCCGCATGCCCATTTTGCTCCTTCATAACCGGGTACTCTCATATCCTCTTCAAACTTGAACATGTACTGTGTACAAGTCTCACCCATTACGTTGTAACCTCTATCACGTCCTAATGCCATCTGTGCAATTGAATCACTGCATGACATGTGTACAATATAGAGCTTAGCTCCGGTTACAGCAGAAAGTGCAATAGCCCTTGCGGAGGCCTCGCCTTCAATCTCTCTCGGATGTGCATCAAGATGGTAGCCGGGATCAAGTTTGCCGGCTGCAACAAGCTGTTCTGTAAGAAGAGCAATAGCATCGCCATTCTCTGAATGAGTCATAAGCATGATGTCGGCATCACGGGCCTTTTCCATTGCTTTATACAGAGCTGTATCGTCAACCATGAATGCACCCTTGTATGCCTGAAAAACCTTAAGGGATGAAACTCCAATATCAACAAGAGAAGGAATTTCATTTATTGAAGCTTCAGTCGGATCAGTAATAGCTACATGAAATCCGTAGTCAATTATTGTCTTGCCTTCAGCTTTTTCCTGCCACATTTCAACACCCTGCTTCAGTGTCTGCCCCTTCTGCTGCAGAGCAAAGTCTACATGACATGTAGTTCCGCCGAACGCAGCTGCAGTCTGTCCGGTATAGAAATCATCAGTAGTTGTTGTTCCGCCGAACGGCATATCAAGATGTGTATGCGGATCAATTCCACCGGGCATCAACAGCATTCCTGCAGCATCGATTACTTCTGCACCCTCTGACGGCAGATTCTGTCCGATCAAAGAAACCTTTCCGTCTTCGATTAGAACATCAGCCTTAAAGGTATCGCTTGCAGTTACAACGGTACCATTTTTAATAATGGTCTTCATTTATAAACCTCCAAATAAAGTTTTAAAATTATGTTCGCGTTAACAATAATATTTTAATCCCAAAACTGAAATCAGGCAACAAGAATTATGGTTTAGTTTCGCTTAAAATTTTCAAAATGTAGACGGTAATATATGTTTTAAAACTATCCCGTTTTTTTATTACTGTAAAAGCCTTGTTACCTGCAAGAAGGTCCGCAATATTCTTTACGCGTTCAGCATCAGGAACGGCAAATGCAGTTTCTCTCAGAATTTTGCGCATATAATCACGAACCATATTGTTTACATCTTTCACAAGATTTATTCGAGCCTCATGATCAAGAAGAGGATTCCACTCCCCCGATAGGTCTTTCAGCCTTTCATTGACATTAACACTGCTGTAATTCATTTTCTGCTTGAGGATGTCCACTGATTTTTTATATTCAGCTGCCTTTGTCCTACTGCCGCCTTTCTTTAACGGAGCGTTCTGTACTGATATGACCTTTGCAGTAGAAGCCGGATGGCTTCCACTCCCACCCATTTGCGCCTTCAGTGAAGTTGTAGTTCTTTTCCTTTTTTTTCTACTACCGAAAACTGCAGCAAGCTTTCTGAAAAAACCGATTGTAAGCCAGAAAGGTACAATCGATCGTACTTCTGAAGTAAGGTTTCGTCTTCGCAGATTCAAAATAACCGGTAGAGGCTTCGACTCCTGCATCTTCATATCAAGGTAGCCCTGCGCTACCGCCTTGAGTTTAACATTCCTGGAATCACTGATAGCAAGATAAAGCAGTTCATATCCTAGCAGCGCATACAGCAGAGGATCTTCCTCCCTCACCCGTTTTTCAAGATCCGCATGAAATGCTTCATCACTGTTCATCTCTTTTGGAGATCTATATGACCTGATTGAAGCCGTCCATTGATCAAGATATTCCTTCCGGTAATAATCATGAGCATCTCCTACTTTCTTATGCACGAGGGTAAGAAATACAGATTTATGAATATAATAAAGCTTGTTGTTTACAGTTTTAACCTTGATAAGCTCCGGAAGCACTTCATTGTTTTTAAGCTGAAGCTTTCCATTTATAAAATCATGCAGATCATCTCTTTTGTATTTTTTATCAAGTAGAAGACCATTCTTATCCTGAAAACTGTATATATCGCTAATTGTAAAATAGAAAGGTTCTTTTTTCAGCTTTTCACCGACAAACTTCAGCGCTTCCTGTTTTCTCTTGTTACTGATGATGATGTTCTTATAATATAGAATATATGAATGGATTAGCACCGATGATTGCAACAGTCCTTCATCGGTCGTAGTCATATTCTCTTTTCCGGACAGGTCTTTTCTCAGGAATGAACACATCTGTGTCCAGAATGAAAATACAAATTCATCCGGTTTTTTTATGGCAATGGAAGCCCTCCCCGGGTTGGACTGCACCATTTTTATCGAATCCATGAGTGCACGGGTGTTTTTCTTGAAAGCGGGCAGCATTTTCTGATACATAAAATTAGCATTATTCTTAAAGGTTAGAAAGTTCCTAATCTTGCTAACTGCAAGGACAAGCATTCTTGACCTTATAATACCGCCCTCAGCGATAATCGGGCTTGAATCTCCTGAGAAGAACAGCTTATAGATTACATCTTCATCACTCACATCTTCTCTCAATGCTATACTCAGGCCATCAGGAAGATGGAGAGTCTTTAACCTGTCCTCCGGGACTTTTATATTCAGGGAACTGAAAGTGGGAAAAGGATATTCTGAATTTGACTCCATATGCTGATATGCAGATTGCACTGCCTGATTGAGATAGCCGTAATTTTTAATAGTGTTTATTGATGTGCCTGAATAACTAAGCTTGCAGGCACCGGATTCATCAAGATCAATCAACATTGCAGTTAAAACATCAGGGGTATTAGTACTGAAAACACTGTAACGTCCCGATTCATCGTTTATTAATAGATTATTAATAAAATCAAGCAGTTGAGAGAACTTTATCTCCCATTTATTTGTCTTTTTAGAGTAAGTATTTATAATTCTCTGAAGTAAAGTTGAGCCAGCCATTCATTCAATCCTAAACGCCGTAAACATCTTTGTCAACGAGGTTATTTTGCTTGCTATATTTTCTTTTTTAGATTTACAATATAGTAAGTATGAATGAGCTAAAATGGTTTTTCCCCGGTTCAGGTTCTGAGGCTCTGGACCTTTTCAAGAACGATTACCGACCTCATGCAGGCGGTACATATCTTATCAAAACCCCACTTAATATCAGGGGGCTTTTTGATCTCAGCAGAATCAGAAAGTACAGAGAAATTAAAGCTGAAAAATCAGCAGTTTCAATCGGTGCTGCAGTGAGCTACACTGAAACCGCAAGGTTCTGTGAGAAAATGCTGCCTCAAAACATTCTGTCCTCTGCATTATCAAAGGCAGCAGCTACCCCTTTGAGAAACAGGATCACAATCGGGGGAAGCGCAGCAGCACTTCCAATCTGGTCGGATCTGGCTTCTCCTTTAGCCGCGGCGGGGGCCGATATATTTTTTGAAGGTTCTGAGGATATAATCAGCGCTGTAGATTATTTCAACAATCGGGATATAAGAAAAAATAATCTAGTGTCCTCCGTGAGAATTCCAACGGGATATCTCAATGGAGCATATTATCGCTGTACATTAACCGGATTTGATTATCCATTTTTTACAATCGCCGTATCCATACGCGGAAAAAACATGTACAACTGCGCATTCTCCGGTTGTAGGGGGTTTCTTAAGATTTTCTCCGGCAGCAGAGATGTAATAATAACCGAAGCTGAAAAAAAACTCGAGTTCTCTGATCGCAGAGAATTTTCCGGCGACTATCTGAAACATCGAGCGGCTACAGCCCTGAAACGATTACTTTCAACCGGAGGCAGCATTGATGAATAATCTTCTAATCGTAAACTACGTGATAAATGGTAAAGATGTCGTTTTTACAATCAATCCCAAAGACAGTTTATTAAAGGTTTTAAGAGATAACGGATATACCGAAGTTCATAACGGATGCCAAACCGGGGACTGCGGTGCATGCGTTGTCATACTTAACGGCAGAACAGTCAACTCCTGCATGGTTCTTGCAGCGAGTGCAAAAGACGGGGAAATTCTTACTGTAAAGGCACTTGGGGACATTCACAACCCCCATCCTATTCAAAGAGCTTTTGCTGAAAGCGGCGCAGTTCAATGCGGATTCTGTACTCCCGGACAGATATTAAGCACATATGCACTTCTTCTCGAAAACCATGATCCGGATGAAAAAGATATTCGCCGAGCATTAGACGGTAATATATGCAGATGTACAGGCTACGTTAAGATACTTGAAGCTGTCAAACTTGCCGGCCGTCTGATGAAGGAGGCGGAACATGTCTGAAAAATTCACCAATGCCGGACATTCCCATTCAAAAATAGATTCTATAGCACTGGCTTGCGGAAATGAAAAATACACTGATGATTTTATGACTGACACACCTCTGCACATAGCTTTTCTGTATTCAGACATAGCCAACGGAATAATAAGCAGTATTGATTACAAAGCCGCAGAGCAGGCAGACGGCGTAAAACTCATCCTGTACCATGGAAATACCCCCGACACCCTTCATACCACTGCCGGTCAGGGATACCCCGAACCCTCGCCATATGACTGTAGAATGTTCGACAAAAAAGTAAGATTTGTCGGAGACCGCATTGCAGCGGTTGTCGCAGATACATATAAACAGGCTGAAGCTGCTCTCAAATTGATAAAGGTTGAAATTGAACAGCTTCCCGCCCTGTTTGATATTGAAAAAGCTATTGATGCCGGCTCCCCCGTTATACATAGTGACGATGAGTATCCTGCAATACCCGTAACCTACAAACCTGAAGAGAATATTGCAGCTGAAATCGTCACTGGATTCGGAGATCTGGAAAAAGGCTTTAAACAGGCTGACTTGATAATTGATGAAACCTACAGCATGCAGTATGCCTCCCACTGTGCAACCGAACCGCATGCTGTTTCAGTCCACTTTGATGAGAGAGGCCGTTTAGTGATAATTACTGCAACCCAGGTCCCTTATCATGTGCGAAGAATTGTAAGCATTGTCTGCGGAATTGAAATTAAAAACATCAGAGTTATCAAGCCGCGGGTCGGCGGTGGTTTCGGTGGTAAACAGGAAGTTTTTCTTGAACAGGTTGCAGCTCTTGCCGCATGGAGACTGAAACGCAGCATAAAAATTGTATTAAGCCGCAAAGAGGTATTCATCAGCGCCAGAACCAGGCACGCCATGCGCAGCAGGATTAAAATGGGTGTTCAAAAAGACGGAACAATAACAGCATTAGACGTGGATGATTTAATGAATGCAGGCGCCTATGCTCCTCATGCCTTAACGGTGTTATCAAATGCCGGTGCAAAGGTGCTTCCTCTGTTTAACAAAATTGAAAATCTAAGGTTTTCAGGACGTTCTGTATATACCAATCTACCTGTCGGAGGTGCATACCGCGGATACGGTGCGACCCAGGGATATTTCGCCCTAAATCAGCATATTGACGAAGCTGCAAGATACTGCGGCGAAGATTTCTGTGAATATGTAAAAAAACGTCATATTAAAAGTGGAGAAACATCCAGGGTCTTTGAAGCCCTCGGCGAAGGCAAGGAGGGTGTAAGGCAGTTTATTAAATCATGCGGCCTCACCGAATGTATTGATCGCGGAGCAAAAGCAATAGAATGGGAAAAACTGCGCGGCAAAAAGCTTCGGAACGGAAACCGCATCAGAGGGGTCGGCGCGGCCGTAGCAATGCAGGGTTCCGGTATTCCCGAAATAGATATGGCAAGCTGCCATATCAAGATGAATGAAGACGGTTCATTTAACCTGAATACCGGGGCTACTGACATAGGTACAGGCAGCGATACCATTCTTGCACAGATAGCTGCTGAAGCCCTTAAAACTGATTACAGTAAAATGATAGTCCTGTCATCCGACACAGACACTACCCCTTTCGACACAGGAGCTTATGCATCATCAACAACTTACATCACCGGGAATGCAGTTAAGCAATGCGCGCTGAAGGTATATGATCTTATTCTCAAAGCGGCATCAGAAATGCTCGGCGCAGATAAAAACGAACTGAAGGTTGAAGATTCAAAAGTCAGCAGCAGAGACGGACGTACCGTTGAATACGGTGAAATCTGCGCTTTCAGGCTATACACATCCGGCCAGCTTCAGATTCAGGCCTCTTCCTCGTTTGTTGCTCATGAATCGCCTCCGCCGTTCACTGCCCAGTTTGCAGATCTTGAGGTTGATATAGAAACAGGCGAAATAATCTTAAACAGAATAGCAGCAGCCGTTGACTGCGGACATCCTCTAAATCCTCTTCTTGCCGAAGGTCAGGTTGAGGGTGCTGTTTTAAACGGCATATCATATGCTCTAACCGAAGACTATATCTTCAACTCTAACGGGCGTATGACAAATCCGGATCTCGGGCGCTATAAGATATTCAATACTGTTGATACCCCGGAAATTATTACAATCTTAGCCGACACCTATGAAGATACCGGTCCATACGGAGCAAAATCGGTAGGAGAAATAGCTCTTAACGGCCCGGCTCCTGCTATAGCTAATGCAGTTTACGACGCGGTCGGGATCAGGCTGAGGCATACGCCCTTTACTCCTGAGAAGGTTTGGAAACTGCTTAATGAACAATAAATTACTTCTTGAAAATGCAGTAATTATCTCTCCGGATATATTTATTGAGAGTGGAGACATCCTCATCGAAGACGGTAAAATATTATCAGTCGCGGCGAGTGGTTCTCTAAATTCCCCAGGTGATGCACAGCATGTTGATCTAGGCGGGCGAATAGCCATGCCGGGCTTTGTTAACCCTCACGCCCACCTCTACTCAGGGCTGTCAGCCGGCTTGGCTGCCAAGGGGCCTACTGAAACCTTCACCGATGTATTGGAAAATTTCTGGTGGCCTCTTGATTCTGTACATAATGAAGAGTCAGTTTATTACAGTGCGGTTGCAGGGGTGATTGACGCTGTAAAACACGGGGTAACCTGCGTTTTTGATCATCACGCATCAATGAATTACGTCTCCGGCAGCCTCGAAACAGTTCACAGGGCTTTCGACCTTTCCGGAATCAAAAATGTATGCTGCTTTGAAGCTTCTGATAGGATAAGTTGCGAAAGTACAGCCGAGCATTTTGAAGAATCAGTATCATTCATAAACAAATACAGGGAGAGCGGGACAACGCGCGGGATGCTCGGAATGCATGCAAACTTCACCCTTTCAAAAAAAAGCATGAAAATTGCCTCAGATATTATTCGAAATAATGCAGAAGACGTCCCCGTCCACATCCACTGCGGTGAGGGGCATGAAGATTTGGATTACTGTATCCACGAAGGATTTGCAGGTCCCGTTGACCGGCTTCACTCATTCGGGCTCCTGAGCCGTCAATCCATACTGGCACATTGTATTCATCTGTCGGAAAAAGATTTCAACATCCTCAGAGAAGTGCAACCGTTTATTGTTAGTAACCCCGAATCCAACGCTAACAATTGTGTCGGAAAGCCGGCACGGGAAAGGTTTCCGTCCTACCTTATCGGAACCGACGGCATGAGTTTTGATATGCTCGCAACGCTTCGAGCTCAGTACCTAATGGGAAGCGGTTTGTCTGAGAATTTTTCCTCTCTCGAAAATGCTTTCATTCGCAATCCTGAAAAACTGCTTTCTGAGTTTTTTCCGTCCTGCGGCAGAATAGAATCAAACTATGATGCGGATATAGCCGTTCTCGATTATATTCCGCTAACCCCCATAACTGCAGAAAACGCTCTGGGGCACCTTATTTTCGGAGCGAAGGGCGGCAATGTCTACATGACGATATCATCCGGCAGGATCCTTTATGAGAATGGAAAACTGACCTTCACCTTTGAAGAAGCCCTTAGAGATGAAATAAAAGCCGCTGCAGCCTCTTTGCACAGGAGATACTATGGCTGATTTAAAAAGTAATGTTTTCGGTATTGATTTTCCGAACCCCGTAATGCCTGCCGCAGGTCCGAATGTTAAAACAGCAGCTCTAATGTTAAAAGCCGCTGAAACAGGCGCCGGGTCAATTGTTTCCAAAACCTTTTCTATATTACCGGCTGTTGATCCACGCCCCACTATGAAGAAGACAATTGCCGGGGGCCTTCTTAATTGCGAAACATGGCTTGAAGACGAATACAGTAAGTTTATCCCAGAGCTTAAAACTGTTAGCAATTCTACAGAGATACCCCTCATAGCATCGATCGGATACAGCGCAAAAGATGTGGCAGAGCTTGGAAGAATACTTGAAGATGAAGTTAAACCTGCAGCAATAGAATTTTCTACACATTACACAGGTCATGATATTTCTCCTCTCATTGAGGTTGCTGAAAGTTTGAAAAAGAGTGTTTCCATTCCTGTACTCATGAAGATCTCACCGAATTTTCCAAAGCTTGAAGAGCTTGTCCTCACGGCTGAACCTATAGTGGACGGATTTGTCGCTGTCAACTCATTCGGACCGGCACTTGATTTCAACCCCTCTAAATGCAGCCCCTCTCTCGGTTCCAGCTGGGGCCAGGGCTGGATGTCGGGTCCTCCGCTGCAGCCTATTGCCCTTGGTATTGTATGTCAACTTGCCAGACTCGTAAAAAAACCCATCATAGGTGTGGGAGGAATAAGCAGTGGTGAGGATGCTGCCAAATTCTTAATGGCCGGTGCATCTCTTGTTCAGGTTTGTACAGCAGCAATCAGCGGGGGGCCTGAAACCTATGGCCGTATTGCATCCGAACTTTCCGCCTGGCTTGACTCTGAGGGTTACAATTCAGTCAGTGATATTAAGAATAAATATATAGATAATCTTGAGAATCGGAGAAACTAATGAATATAAATTATGATAAAATAAGACAACTTTCTGAAGATTACCGTTCCCATACGGCAGAAACCCTTTCCGCTCTTGTAAAGATCCCCAGTTTCAGCGGTGAAGAAAAGAACGTAATACATAAGTTAAAACAGCTTTGTGAAGAAGCAGGTTTTGACAGGGTTGAGATAGACGGCCTAGGAAACCTTGTTGCTGAAATAGGCCGAGGGTCAAAAATTCTTGCCTTTGATGCACATATCGATACTGTTACTGTTGGTGATCCGGCTCAATGGAATACTGATCCCTTTTCAGGAATAATTACCGACGAACATGTTCTAGGCCGTGGCTCGACAGACCAGAAAGGCGGAGCCGCTTCAATGATAACCGCCGGAAGAATTCTTAAAGAACTCGGATACGACGGTGAATTCAAGATACTGTTAACTTTTACCATAATGGAAGAAGACTGTGACGGTATGTGCTGGAAGTATATGATTGAAGAAGAAAATATAATTCCAGATTTCTTCGTTAGTACAGAGCCCTCATCCTGTAACATTTATCGCGGACATAGGGGGAGAATGGAGATGAAGGTAAAGTTCCGGGGGATCTCATGCCACGGATCAGCTCCCGAACGCGGAGACAATGCAGCCTATAAAGCCGCCCGCGGTGCTGCTGCAATGGAAAAACTCAATGATGAGCTCCCTCCTGACGATGAGAACTTTCTGGGCAAGGGGACTATTGTTGTATCGCAGATGTCCGCTGCGGGACCGTCGCAATGTGCAGTTCCGGATACAGCCGAACTTTATCTAGACAGACGCCTTACATGGGGAGAAACAGAAGAGTTTGCTGTAAATCAGGTAAAAGATGCAATTCCAGAATCTGAAGATGTTACAGTTCCGTATTACGATAAAATTAGTTGGAAGGGAACAAAATATGGACAGGATCTATATTTTCCAACATGGAAGATAGATGCTGATCATCCGCTGGTGACTTCAGGCGTCACAGCGTATCAGAAACTCTATGGAAGCAGAGTCAAGGTTGACAAGTGGACCTTTTCGACAAATGCTGTTGCTGTATGCGGACGGTACAGTATCCCGACAATTGGCTTCGGTCCCGGTGATGAAAACGAGGCCCATGCACCAAACGAAAAAAACCGTATAAGTGATCTTGTAACATGCAGCGCATTTTATGCTGCACTTGTATACAGCCTGGAAGGAAGCATATGAGATTTTACTACCAATGTACTGAGTGCGGACTTACCTTTGATATAAAGCCGAATGTAAGGCTCTGCCCCGCCTGCCGTTCAGCAGGCAGGGCTGACAGACCCCTGCGGGGAGTTCTTGAAACAATATGCGAAGGTCAGCCGGCAATTGATCCCGCAACTGACCCGATCGCTTTCATTCACGAGCTCCTGCCGGTTGAGCATGAATTCTTTCCTTCGATTCCAGTAGGCATGACTCCCCTATGGAAGCCGGAAAATCTAAGAAAACAATTAGACCTCAAAAACCTTTTTATCAAAGATGACACCCTGAATCCTACAGGCTCTCTGAAGGACAGGGCCTCATATCTTGTTGCCGCCTTCGCTAAAAAGTATCGCATTGATAACATAGTTGTAGCCTCAACCGGAAATGCCGCCTCATCAATGGCCGGCGTTGGAGCAGCAGCAGGAATCAAGGTCAAAATATTCATTCCTGATTCAGCACCGAAAGCGAAGATGGTTCAGGCGCTTCAGTACGGAGCCGATGTAACCCTCGTAGAAGGGACATATGATCTGGCATTCGACAAGTCTATTGAATATACCGATAAGTATGGCGGCATGAATCGCAATACTGCTTATAATCCACTCACCCTTGAGGGCAAGAAGACAGCCGCTCTGGAGATTTTCACAGAACTCGGAAAAGCTCCTGATCATGTTTTTGTACCTGTGGGCGACGGAGTAATTCTTGGCGGACTCTATCGCGGCTTTTGCGATCTTCTAAAAATGGGATTCATTGAAAAAGTACCGATCATTCATTCTGTTCAGGCTGAGGGGTCTTCAGCCATAAACAGGGCTTTAGCCGATGGCGATTTTTCAGATCCGCTTAGATCAGACACCCTGGCTGATTCTATATCAGTTGACGTTCCGCGTAACGGTTATTTTGCATTAAAAATGCTGAAAAAATATGGAGGAGCCGGGGTAACCGTTACCGACGAGGAAATACTTTCTGCTCAGCAAATGCTTGCATCTTCAACAGGCCTGTTCGCCGAACCCTCATCCTCTTCGGTCCTTGCTGGCCTTCTTAAAGCCCGCGACAAGATCAGTAATAACGATATTACCGTTCTACTTGTTACCGGAAGCGGACTTAAAGATATCGAAGGAGCAATGAAATCGATAGATATTTAGGAGTGTTAATTTGCATAAGATAAGCCGTCCGGTAAACCGTGACGATTCTAAAAATAAATCATCAGGCTCAGCAGTTTATATATCGGATGTTATAAAACCGGGCATGCTTGCCATGGCTGTTAAATCAGCCGACTTCCAGCACGGAAAGATAAACACGATAAAAAAACCTGAATTGCCTGAGGGTTATTTTTATGTGGACGGTAAGAGTTTCACAGGTATGAACAGGGCTTCAATTGTTGCTCAGGACTGGCCTTTTTTTGCGGAAAGCGAGGTCTTGTATTTTGGGCAGCCTGTTTGCGCTTATACAGGCCCGAGGATTGAAGTTTGTGAAAAGCTCTGTATTCAGACAAAAATAGAATACACTCCACTTCCTGCAGTATCAGTGATTGAAGACGCGGCTGACTTTTTCAATGATTACACAATTATTAAGGGGAATCCTGATAAGAGTTTTAAAGAAGCTGCTCAGATCTTTGAAAATCAATATCGAACAGGGATGCAGGAACAGGCGTATATGGAACCCCAGGGAATGATAGCCGAGTTCAACGAAGGAAAGCTTACAGTATACGGTTCTATGCAGTGCCCTTATTATATAAAGAATTCTCTTAAAAACGCCTTTAATCTTGATGATGATAATGTTCGGGTTATTCAGAGTATCACAGGAGGGGCTTTCGGCGGAAAAGAGGATTACCCTTCAATACTTGCCGGGCAGGCAGCCGCAGCCGCTATAGTCAGCGGCAAACCGGTCAAGATTGTTCTTGACCGGAGAAATGATATGAGCGTCACACCCAAGAGGCACCCTTCCCTTATTAAAATCAGGACCGCGGTTGATTCTGAAGGCAATATAACCGCGATGGACATTGACTGCCGCATTGACGCGGGTGCGTATGAATCACTCTCGGGGGTAGTTCTTGAGCGCGCAATTTTCATTTCTACCGGCGCCTACAACATAGCCGATGTAAAAGTGCGCGGCCGAACCATGAAGACAAACCATATCCCTTCCGGAGCCTTCCGCGGCTTCGGGGGCCCACAGGCCCTTTTTGCAGCTGATATGAATATGTATTATCTTGCGCGCAAGCTTAATGCTGCTCCGCTTGAATTAAAGCGCCGCTACCTCTTTCAACGCGGGGACATTTCAGTCACCAGCGGCATATTCCGGGATGATATTAAGCTTGAAGAAATGATCAGCCGGGTAGAAGAAATCTCGGACTACAGCAGCAAATGGGCTGAATATGAAAAAACTTCACAGGCCGGCGATAAAATGAAAGGCATCGGCATATCCTTCGCAGCCCACGGAGGTGCTTTTACCGGAAACGGCGAACAGGAAATAATTAAAAGCCTTGTAAGACTCGAGTGGGAGCCTGATAAACAGACTTCTGCAGGCGGTAGACTTCGCATCCTCGTTTCAAATGTTGAGATGGGACAGGGCGCATCAATCACCCTTAGAAAAATTGTCGCTGAGGAATCGGGGCTCCCCCTTGAGGCCATTATTTTCACAAACCCTGATACCGACATAGTTCCTGATTCAGGACCTACAGTTGCATCACGGACAATTATGATAGTCGGAAAGCTCATTCAGGATGCAGCCGCTATGCTTAAGCAGAAGATTGAAGATGATATTAACTCTCCTTCTTCTGTTGAAAAAAGCTATGTACATCCGCCCGAGTTTGATTGGGATGAGGAGACTTTCACAGGCGACGCATATCCTGCATACTCCTGGGCAGTCAATGTGATAGAGGTTGAAATTGATCCCATAACATTTGAGATAAAAATCACTGGGTCATGGGCAGTCTATGATGTTGGAACACCGATTGATATTAAGATCCTTGAGGGGCAGATGCAGGGTGGCACGGCCCAGAGTCTTGGATATTCTTCCATAGAAAAAATGCAGATGATAAATGGAAAGCCTGCTCAGGTATCGTTTACAGATTATACGATACCTACAACCCTTGATTTTCCTGACACCGAATGTGTTTTCATTGACAACCCCTACAGGTATGGGCCCTTCGGCGCAAAAGCAGCCGGAGAGCTGCCGAACGAGGGGCCTGCAGCGGCATTCACTGCTGCAATATCACAGGCCTCAGGCAGAATGATTACTGAAATACCTGTCACACCTGAAATGCTTGAGGAGCAGCTTAGATGAACAAACTGATAAAAATAAGCTTTTTGCTCGACGGCAGGATGTTTTCTGTCGAAACCAAATCAGACCGCCGCCTGCTCGATATTCTCAGGGAGGACGCAGGGATCACTGGCGTTCGCGAGGGCTGCGGCGAGGGAGAATGCGGTGCATGCAGTATATTCTTCAACGGCAGACTTGCAAATTCATGCTGCATTCCTGCTATAGCTGCAGAAGGCGCAGAGATTGATACAATAGACGGTTTTTCAAAAACTGAAGAATACTCTATTATTTCTCAGGCCTTCGCTGATGCAGGAGCTGTTCAGTGCGGATTCTGCACTCCCGGGTTTATTATGGCGTCTGCCGCCCTGCTCAGAGAAAACCCACGGCCCACGGATAATGAAATTAAAATCGGGCTTTCCGGGAATCTGTGCCGCTGTACGGGTTATACGATGATTATTGAAGCGGTGCGTCTTGCTTCCGGAAGGATGGCCCGGAATGTCTGATAAACTATTTTCTGCAGGCACGCTGCTTCCGGCTACAATCGAAGAAGCCTCCTCGCTGATAATGCAGGGATTTTTCCCGGTAGGAGGTGGCACAGATATCATGGTTCGCAACCACGCCATGAAAAAAACAGGGGGACGGGTGAAATCCCCCCTCTTCAGCTGCCGCAGAATCGAAGAAACCACAGGTATTCATACCAACGGGAACATATTGAGCATAGGCAGCAGCTGCACACTGTCCTCTATAATAGAATCAAGTCTATGCCCTGCCATTCTTGCTGAATCGCTGCTTTCAATTGCATCACCCGGGATCAGAAATATCGCTACCCTTGCAGGTAATATCTGCAATGCCAGCCCCGCGGCTGATTCACTTCCGGTTCTGTATATTCTTGATGCAATGATAGAAACTGCTGGTTCTTCCGGCAGACGCAGCATCCCTGTAAAGGAATTCATCACAGCCCCCGGCACAACCAGCCTTAAAGATGATGAAATAGTTGTATCTGTCTCTTTTGACAGCAGTATTTGCCATGACGATGCTTTCAGATGGTATTTCCGAAAGGTTGGGACAAGGGCCGCTAACGCCCTTTCAAAACTAAGCATAGCTGCCTGCACATTAGTTGATAACGGTATTTACAGTAATTTCAGGCTCGCTGTCGGGGCCTGCGCGCCTGCAGTTGTCAGATTAAGCGAGGCAGAGGATGAAATTAACGGCAAAGCACTAGATAAGGGATCTGAACTTGCAGAAAGAGTTATTCCTGTTTATACCAAAGCATTAAACCCAATCGACGATCAGCGCAGCACTTCAGATTATCGCAGAAATACAGCTCTTAAACTGATTGCGAATCTGCTATCGGAGGGATTTTAATGATTGTACTTAAAGACTGCTACTGTGTTTATGACGGCAATCAACGCCTATACAACAAGAATGTAATCATCCGGGATAATATTATCCACGCAATAACCGATCCTTCCGACACAAGCTATATGTCTATAGAACCGCTGCCCGAAATAATTGACTGCTCCACCCACATCGTGATTCCGGGTCTGATTAACACTCACCATCATTTTTATCAGATTTTAACAAGAAATCTGCCTGCGGTTCAAAACGTGGAATTATTTGACTGGCTCCTTTACCTGTATAACATCTGGCAGAATATCACCCCGCAGGCTGTCCTTTATTCAAGCATGGCAGCCGTAGGAGAATTGATGAAGACCGGCTGCACCTGCTCCACGGATCATCATTATCTTTATCCTGAAAATTTTAATGAGGATATAATGTCCATTCAATTTGAAGCAGCCGATCAACTTGGTATACGTTTTTCACCAACCCGCGGATCAATGAGCAGAAGCCGTAAGGATGGTGGACTACCCCCGGATTCGGTTGTTCAAACAGAAGACGCTATTATTGATGACAGTGAGCGTGTTATTAAAGAATTTCATGACTCTTCCCCCCTTTCCATGCGAAGAATAATACTAGCTCCCTGCAGCCCCTTCTCAATCACCAGTGACCTAATGAAAGAGACCGCGGCACTTGCCCGTTTGAAAGGCGTCAGGCTCCACACCCATCTCGCTGAAACCCGCGATGAAAATGAGTCCTGCAGAAAACTCTATGGATGCCGGCCGCTTGAGCTTATGGCTAAATGTGATTTCACTGGTCCAGATGTTTTCTTTGCTCACGGCATACATTTTAACGACGATGAATTAAAAACTCTTGCCGAGACAGGCTGTGGAATCAGCCACTGCCCCTCATCAAATATGCGACTTGGTTCTGGTATAGCCCGTATCAGTGAAATGATAAAACTTGGAATTAATGTTTCGCTTGCAGTGGACGGCTCAGCTTCAAACGACAGTTCGGATATGCTTGGGGAAATTCGAAATGCAATGCTTCTTCAACGTGTACTGGGTGGCGCTGCTGCGATGACCGTTGAGCAGGCTTTCTCTATTGCTACGGCCGGAGGAGCCGCAGTCCTCGGTTTCGAAAAATGCGGAAAAATTGCCAGCGGCATGGCGGCGGATCTTGCAGTGTTTAACCTTGAAAGCCTTGGTTATGCCGGCGCACTTTCCGATCCGCTTGCCGCACTCATTTTCTGCGGATACAATCATCAGACAGAATACACAATAGTCAACGGCAAAATAACTGTCCGCGAAGGAGTTCTTACAGGCTTTGATGAAGAGTTTCTTACAGTTGAAGTAAACAGAATAGCATCTGAATTAGTTAAAGGAATATAAATACTGGAGGAAGTAATGAATAACCCCGCACTTAATGATTTAATAAGCGAGATCAGTTCTCTCAAAACCGACGATATGCTTACAAAAGATTTTCTTCTGAGCTGGGAACAATCCGATGATGAGATAGCAGCAGTCTTAAAAACTGCAGAAGCCTTGAGATTGCTGAGGAATGAAAATATTTCACCGAAAATTTTTGATTCAGGCCTGGCTGTATCTATCTTTAGAGATAACTCAACCCGCACCAGGTTTTCTTATACCTCAGCAGCAAATCTGCTCGGTCTTACGGTACAGGACCTGGATGAAAAAAAATCACAGATAGCCCACGGTGAAACGGTCCGTGAAACATCATGCATGATTTCATTTCTAACTGAAGCAATAGGTATTCGTGATGATATGTACATAGGCGAGGGTCACAGCTATATGAAAGAAATTGCAAACGCGCTTGATGAAGATTTTTCAGAAGGTCTGTTGCCCTCTCGTCCAGCAATGGTAAATCTTCAGTGTGATTTGGATCATCCAACGCAGATAATGGCGGATACCCTTCATCTTATAAATCATTTTGGAGGTGTTGAAAATCTTAAAGGGAAAAAACTGGTAATGAGTTGGGCTTATTCGCCTTCATACGGTAAGCCCCTCTCTGTACCCCAGGGAGCTATAGGTCTCTTCAGTCGTTTCGGCATGGACGTTACTCTTGCACATCCACCGGGGTACAACCTCATACCTGAAACAGAAAAGATTGCCGAAGATTTCTGTTCGGCATCCGGGGCAGAATTCTCCCGCACTGAATCAATGTCGGATGCATTCGAGAATGCCGACATTGTTTATCCTAAAAGCTGGGCCCCCTACAGCGTTATGCAGGAGCGGACAGAGCTATTGAAAAATAGTGACGATGCAGGCTTATTAGAGCTTGAAAAGCATTGCCTTGCACAAAATTCAGCCTATACAGATTGGGAATGCACCGAAGAACTTATGAAAAAAACTAAAAATTCATCAGCTCTGTATATGCATTGTCTTCCAGCCGACATTACGGGGGTAAGCTGTGAGAAAGGAGAGGTCGAGGCAAGTGTTTTTGACAGATACCGCAGTATTACGTATCGTGAAGCTTCCTACAAACCATATATTATTGCTGCCATGATTTTACTCGCGAAACAGAAAAACCCGTCTTCTGTACTTCAACAGTTTATTAACTCAGGCAGGTGGAGAACAATCTGATATGTTTAAAGTACCAATAGCCCGCTCAGATATCCACATTCACTTAAAACCTTCTGATATCGATATTCTTTTCGGCAAGGAACATAAATTAACGAACATAAAGAATCTCACTATTCCGGGAAATTATGCATGTTCTGAAACAGTAAGGGTAACAGGCCCCTCCGGCTTTATTGACGGGGTTGTAGTTGTAGGTCCGGCGCGCCCTTACAGCCAGGTGGAAGTGTCCATCACCAATGCCCTTACCCTTGGCATTCAGCCTCCCGTAAGACTTTCGGGCAATCTCAAAGACAGTGAAACCCTTAAAATTGAAGGACCTGCAGGCAGTATTGAACTCAAGCAAGGCGTAATAGTCGCTGCCCGCCATATTCACATGCACTCAAAAGATGCGGATAAACTCGGTCTTAAATCAGGCGATGTTGTTAAAGTCAGAGTACCGGGCCCCAGAGCTTTGACATTTGAAAATGTTGCAATTAAAGCCGGCGACGACCAGGCCCTTGAAATGCATGTAGACTTTGATGAGGGTCATGCTGCAGGAATAGAAGATTTTCAGGAAGTTGATTTAATTCTATAGCTTATCTTCTTTTTCTTAAAAAGGGGTTGTGCTGTTATTACAGACAACCCCCCAATTAATGGAATTATATTTTATCGCGGAATTATCCGCCTCAATTCTTATTAGAATACAAGTCCCTGATCAAGCATTGAATCCGCAACTTTTTTGAATGCAGCTATATTTGCTCCATTTACATAGTTGCCGGCTGTGCCATACTCTTCAGCAGCTTCCGCACATGACCTATGAATATTAACCATGATTGTATGAAGTTTTTCTTCTACTTCTTCAGCCGACCAGTTTAGTCGCATGCTATTCTGTGACATTTCAAGACCGGAAGTTGCAACACCACCAGCATTAACAGCTTTTCCAGGACCGAAAGGAATCTTGTTGCCGAGGAAAACCTCAACAGCTTCCGGGGTTGAAGGCATGTTTGCGCCTTCAGCAACAGCGATAACACCATTTTTAACAAGTTCCTGTGCATCATCGCCTGATATTTCATTCTGAGTGGCACAGGGAAGTGCTACATCTGCCTTTGTGAGCCCCCAGGGTCTTTTTGCGTCATAATAAGGTACACCATACTCATCAGCGTATTCTTTAATTCTTCCGCGTCTATTATTCTTAAGATCCATGAGGTATTCCCATCTTTCACCTGAGATACCATTTTCATCGATTATTGAACCTGCAGAGTCAGACATTGATATAACTGTACCGCCCAGCTGATTGATTTTCTGAGCTGCATACTGTGCAACATTACCTGATCCTGAAAGCATCACTCTCTTGCCGCTGAAATCAGTTCCGTTGGCTTTAAGCATTTCTTCAGCAAAGAACACAGCTCCAAAACCGGTGGCTTCGGGTCTAACCAGTGAACCACCCCAATTAAGGCCTTTACCAGTCAGTACACCTTCGAACCTGTTTACAATTCTTTTATACTGCCCGAACATATATCCGATTTCTCGTCCACCTACTCCAATATCACCGGCAGGAACATCGGTATTAGGGCCAATATGACGGTAAAGTTCTGTCATGAGGCTCTGACAGAATCTCATAACTTCAGCATCGCTCTTTCCTTTCGGGTCAAAGTCTGAACCACCCTTTCCGCCGCCCATAGGGAGACTGGTAAGACTGTTTTTGAAAATCTGTTCAAAACCGAGAAATTTAAGTATTCCCTGATTAACAGAAGGGTGAAATCGCATGCCGCCCTTGTAGGGGCCGATTGCAGAATTAAATTCAACCCTGTAGCCTGAATTAATTCTTGTATTGCCTTTATCATCCTGCCAGGGGATTTTAAAAGATACAACTCTTTCGGGTTCTACTATTCTTTCAAGAATACCTGCAGCTTTATATTTCGGATCCCGCTCTACAACCGGGGTAAGAGATTCAAGAACTTCCTCAGCTGCCTGCAGAAATTCTTTTTCCCAATAATACTTCTTCTTAAGATCGTCCAGTACACCTGAAACATACTCGTTCATATTATGACCTCCATCGCGTTTTTTACGCAAACATTGTTGCTCACACTATATGGCAGGTTAAATCCTATGTCAAGAAATAGTTTCTAATTTCACAATAAACTTAGTCTGACATTCTACTTACATATTATCGACTTCCGGTTCTTCCCATCCATTATAACTTTAAACGGTGTTTGGTTCACAATATGTGTGAAATATTCATACTCTGTTGCGCCATGATGCTTTTTAATGTGATTCCAATCAATAAATGATTTCTTTTTCTTCTTAAAAGGCACATTAAAATAACCGATGTTCATGGCTACGACATTATGAAAAAAATGAGTTCCCTGAGAGGGTTCAATTTCATAATCTTCGAGTCCTACCTCAACAATAATCTTAGCCTTACTTATTTGTGACCATATAACCGGTATTCCAAGAAAACGGTCCCGGGTTCCCCACCTACCCGGCCCAATCAGAATATACTCCCGGCCCTGATTCTTAAGCTCTGTATTTATTTTCTCGATTTCCATACACATTTCCTGGGTTTTTGTTTTATCGAATTTGTCAGGGTCAATAAAAACAATATCCCTTATATCATCCAGCGTGCCATTACCCAGAGCTTCTTCAGTGTAAAGCAGCATACTCTCTTCTTCTATTTCATTTATATCAATCAACGAATCTTCAAAATTAACCGTCATTGGTCGCACCTGAAGCAGATAAAATGTCGGTTTAATGCCCTGATACTCATCTTTGGTTAAATCAACCGCAAACTCTATTTCCACAGGAATTCCCAGAGCAATTTGCGCCATGGTTAAAACCTCTTTAACAATCTCGGAAAGAGGAAAAACATTATATTTGAGAATATTGGCAAAGTTGATAATCCTTGGGCCGGGTAAGCCTACACCGTCTACAATTCTGTGATTATCATTATCCCACACAGATGCAAGATGATAGAGATTTCTATGTTTTTCTGCTTTAAACATTCTGAGCTTTACAAGCGTCTCAAATTCACCATTGAGCAGATTAGCCTTTCTGTTACTTAAATCCAGTGCATAAAAATCAGTCTGTGTAGTTTTAATTAAATCTTCATCAGAAAGATAGTTTACAGTAGGATACTCTGGGCAGAATCTAAAATTCTTCTCACCCTCTACTACCGACTGACCAAGACCCACGGCAATAGATGCCACTCCATCCTGATTTGCCATATTCCCTATTGGATAATAATTATATGATTGTGCAACTCCGGACAGATGAGGATAGTAATAATTTTCATATGTGCGCCCAACTACCTCCTGTATAACAACAGCCATACTTTCTTCTTCAATAAGATAATTCAGATTTTCTATATACCGCCTGGTATCATTCAGAAATACTGATGAATACACAAGCTTCACCGCAGTAACAAGCTGATCAAGCCTTTCTTCGATGTCCTCTGAATTATTAGGAAGCATATAGGTTTGATAAACACCGGCAAAGGGCTGCGACTGAGAATCCTCCAGAAGCCCGGAGGATCTTACTGCAATGGGAGTCTTAACACCCTCAAGATAGATTTTCAGTTTTTCTGTTATTGCCGGCGACAAATCACCCTCAATAAATCTCTTTTTTATTTCGTTATCATCATCACAATCTCTTAATTCAAAGAGATTATTATCAGAGACGAAACCTCCAAAACCATTTGTGCCGATTATTGTTGTTTGCGGTATTTTTACTACAGCATCCTTGAATGCATCTTCAAATTCAGTTGTCACCAGAAAAGAATTAAAAAAAGCCAGTCCACGGCCTTTCCCCCCAAGAGAACCTGAAGCCGCCCTTGTTACAACACCATCCTGCCTCAGGCTTTCCCTGTTCAGCGTGACAATCTTTCCTCTGTTACGCATCTTTCTAAGATTACTGAACTGATGGATAAGAAAATCTTTATACTCTTCGTAGTTTGTGAAATCTTCCATTTCAATCGGACGCAATGTTTTCGCAAGCTGCATTTCACCATGAGCAGTTAACCAGAGTGAAAAATCTTTTTTTCTTGTATGATGCATTATAACTTCCATTGACAGCTCCGGAAGAATACGCTCAAAATCTGAAAGAGTCACAGCTCTTGCAAGTTCACCGCCTAGCTCATCCCTGAATACAAGATCACCGAAACCAAGGTTTTCTACGATGAAGTGTCTTAAATCCTTTAGAAGAAACTGCGAAAGCTTATGAAAAAAAGTCACCCCAAGTGTTTCAGCTTTCCGACGGTTGCTAAGCAGGGAAGATTGAAGAATACATGGTAAATCGGGATCATCATTCTTTATATAATTTAGAAATTTTACTCCTGCGTCTCCGTCAAGGTCATCATTTCTGTAAAACTCCATATCCGACATGACACAGAGAATGTGCTCTTTGTATTTTTTATATAGACGCATTCCCTCTTCATAACTACTTGTAACAAGAACCTTGGGTCTTGTCCTCATACGATTATATTTCTGGTTATCATTGAGCTCTTCTGAAATAAGCCTCTGGGTCTGCTCCATAATTTCTGTATAAAGCAAAGGCAGATATATAGATATAAAGTTTATCGAATCTTCCACTAAAAGAATAACCTTAACATGGCCGTTTTCAGTGTCATACGGGGCATTTTTCTTGTCCTCAATATATTTTATCATTGCAAGAATAAGCTTAGAATCTCCGTTCCAGAGAAATATATTCTCAATACTTTCCAACCTGTCCCTGTTTCTGTTGATTATCGCAATGTCTGATTTAACTGTAAGCATCAGAATTATAGGCAGGTTTTTGTGAAGCTGCTTAATCTTGCGGGATAATTCGAATGTGTTATCCTCTCCTGTCCTCATTGTAGTTATAACCAGGTCAAAATGCTTATTCTTCAAAATCTCAAGGGCATCTTCCCCGGTTGGGACAGACGTAATCCTGGGAACCGTCGTCAGGTTAAGCTGATGATATTCTCCCACAACCTGTTCCGACAATAATGAATCATGCTCAAAAATATATGCATCATAAAATGTCGAAATCAGCAGTATCTCTTTAACACGATACTGCATAAGATTATGGAAATTGTCTTCACCATATTTGAATTTATCATAGTAGTAACGCAGTTCTTTGAATTTCATTATTTCTCCTTGAGAACAGGTTAAACTGAGCGACATCTAAGGTCAACAGAATATATTTTTATTTATACAATTACAGATAATATTTGATTTATCCAGGATTTTCTGTTATTATTCAAGAATATAAACTGTTTGGGCAAACATATCGCTTTGAAACAGTGATACACCCAATTTAAATAATACCAGGAGGACATTATGTCTCTTTACGAATGCAGTCTGGAAAGAATGACAGACAAAATCAAAACTTTCAGCAAATACGGCGATGCAGGACACGGCGGTATCACAAGATACACCCTGTCTCCTGAAGACGTTCTTGCACGAGAAGAATTCACTAAAAGAATGGAAGCTATAGGAGCAGTCATTGAAATTGATGACCTGGCTAATATGTATGCTACTCTTCCGGGTTCAGATCCTGATGCAAAACGCATCGTCATGGCTTCACACACCGACTCTGTTAAAAACGGCGGCAACTACGACGGCATCCTTGGCGTTATGTCCGCCATGGAAGTACTCGAAACAGTTGCAGAACACAAAATCCCGCACAAACACCCCCTAACAGCCATGATTTGGACAAATGAAGAAGGTTCACTCTACCCGCCTGCCATGATGGTTTCAGGTATCGTATGCTGGGATTACCTGCCCGAAGATATTAAAGGCAAATTCAAATACGATGATATGATGGCATCAAAAAGCGTTCTTGACGGTGAAGACACCTTCGGCGAGGCACTTGATCGTTCAGGATACAAAGGCGACAAGAAAAACAGACTCAGCCGCGACAACTATAAAAACATGTTCGAACTTCATATTGAACAGGGGCCCATTCTTGAAGACGCCGGTCTCGATGTCGGTGTTGTAGACTGCGTTCTCGGTATGTTTAACTACAGATTCAGATTCTACGGCCAGACTGTTCATGCAGGCACCTTCCCGATGAACAAGAGACAGGATGCTCTCTGGGCAGCATCACAGGTTATCAACTATCTCCATGAAGAAATCGACAAACTCGGTCATCCTGAACTTGTCTACACAACCGGTGAAATTGTTTGTCACCCCAACGTTCACACATGCGTCCCCGACTACGTTGACTTCTCACTCGACTGCCGCCATGAATCAGCCGACCTTCGGGACAAGGTTCTTGAAATTGTTAAGAGTTGCGCAGATAAGGAATGGGCTGGTTGTAAATGTGAAGTTGAAAAAATGTGGAACAGAGACACTGTATACTGGGACAAGAAGCTTTTCGGTTTTGTAAAAGAAGCTGCTGAAGAAACCGGTGTTTCACACCAGGTGCTGCACTCAGGTGCCGGGCATGACGCACAGTTCGCTTCATACGTTCTACCTACAACCATGATTTTTGTTCAGTCAAAAGATGGTCTATCACACTGCGAGCCCGAATACTCAACACCCGAACATTGCACTTCAGGAGCCACAGTTCTTCTGAACGCAGTACTTAAGGCGGACGCTGAATAAGTCTAATTATTTAAGCCATAAACCTTTACAACCCTGTCCTGATTGGACGGGGTTTTTTTATTCATTTTTTTTATTTGCTATATTCAAATTTATCTGGTATCATGTTTACGCAAATGTTAAGGCAAACATTTTAGCCTATAGGAGGTTTTTATATTTTGGAACTTAAGGATCTTAGAATTGACGGCGCTCGTTTACAGAGCACTATAGAGGAATCTGCGAAAATCGGCAAAACCGACAACAACGGTCTGATTAGATGTGCGGCGACCGATGAGGATAAAATCGGAAGAGATCTTCTTGTTAAATGGTACAAAGAATGCGGTTGTGAGGTAACAATCGATGAGATGGGCAACATTTTTGCAAAACGCCCCGGCAAGAACCCCTCACTCGGTGCAGTTATGACAGGTTCACATTTTGACACACAGCGCCCCGGCGGTCGTTTCGATGGTATACTTGGAGTGCTCGGTGCCCTTGAGGTAATGCGAGTCATCAACGATCATAATATAGAACTCGAAAGAGATCTCATCATTGTCGACTGGACTAATGAAGAGGGCGGCTGGTTCGCGCCTGCATGTATGGGTTCAGGCGTCTGGGTAGGCAACCACACAAAAGAATGGGCCTATGCTAGAAAAGATCGCGATGGCGAAACAGTTTTCGGCGAGGAACTTGAAAGAATCGGCTATAAGGGCACATACCCGGCATCACATAAAGAATGGGACATCTATGCGGCATACGAACTGCACATTGAGCAGGGCCCTCAGCTCTGGAATGAAAAAATACAGATTGGCGCCCCGAAAGGTATTTTATGTCTTCACTGGTACGACATCTGGCTTGAAGGTACAGCAAACCAGGTAGGACCTACCCCAATGATTGGCAGAAATGATGCCCTCCTTGCGTTCTCCGAAATGAACATGGTTGTTAACAAGGTTGCACACCAGATGGGCAATATGGTTGGTACTGTCGGAGAAATACAGAACTATCCCAACTCAAGAAACATCATTCCTGATGCAGTCCACTTTACTGTAGACATTCGATCCTGGGACGATGAACATGCAATAAAGGCATGGGAAATGATGAAGAAGGAATTTGAGGTAATAGCAGAAAGAAGAGGCTGCCCTATCAGAACTGAAGAAACCTGGAAAGTAGCACATGCCCCCTTTGATCAAGATCTCTGGGACAGGGTTGCAGAAACCTCGGAAGAGCTAGGATACAGCTGTAAACGAATGGTTTCAGGCGCAGGCCACGACATGAGTGAAGTCAACCAGGTTACCCGCGGGGCCATGATCTTCGTACCATCAATAAACGGTCGAAGCCATGTTGAAGTCGAAGACACGCCATACGAAGACTGTGAGCGCGGAACGAACGTTCTGCTTCACTGTATTCTCAAGACTGCTAACGAAGTTTGATAATCTGATATTGATTTTACTTGCAGCCGATCCAGAAGGACCGGCTGTCTCTTTTTATCAGGATCTTAATTATTAAAAGTCTTTCGTTGACAGCATTTTTTAGACGTAATACTATAAAAGCATTATTATCGATGAATAAAGAATGGAGTATGTTATGAATATAAAAAGACTTATTTTTTTAGTCCTGCTTATTGCCGCAATTCTTGCAGCACCGGCGTTCTCAAAAGATCGTGTTGCTGTACTGGATTTTGAAGCAAAGGATATTGACCTGTCTGATGCCCTTGCTATAGCAGATCTTTTTCGCTCAGATTTAGTAGCAACCGGGGTATACATTGTACTTGAACGCGGAAACATGCAGTCCATTCTTAACGAACATCAACTTCAGATGTCCGGACTCGTTAATGAAGCCAGTGCGTCCGAGATTGGTGAACTTCTATCTGTAAATTATCTCTTTCTCGGTAACCTCAGCAAGTTCGGCAACAAATTCATACTCGTTATTGATAAAATAAATGTTGAAACCGGGGAGATAGAAAAATCTGTCAAAAAAAGCGCTGTTAACATGGACGACTTCCTCGATCTTTCAGCAGAAGCCGCTGCTGAACTTGCTGATTCAACGGAGGCACTTGCTGTAATCAATCAGAACATCGGTTATGATGCCGCGACACTTACCGAATACGTTGAACAGATTGGCTTTTTCAGTATGATCGAGCTGAGAAAAATCGATTTCAATGAAAGAACCATGCAGGAATCAAATCTTGATGTCCGCAGAGAAATCTATGATGATTATGAACTCTCTAATGCCGGCCGTTATGCTTTTGTTAATTTTATCACGTTCGGACTGAACATCGGCAGTTTCAGACAGGGCTTCGATGAGCTCGGGTATACAGGAATTGCAGCTACAGGCCTTTTTGTTATGAGCCTTTTCACTGATTCTCTTGTAGCCAAAATATTGACAGGCACTATATGGGCATCATCCTGGCTTGGCAGTGTCGCGACACCCTTTATGTATGAAGCAAACTATAATCAACAGTTGAAAGATACCCTGCTGGTTTATTAAAACCGCTTAAAAACAGAATATGGAGCAGAAAATGAACATAGATCCCACAAAACTCGAAGACTGGGAGATTGCTGAGCTTTCAGAAAAAAACATGAAGAATGTCCGGCAGCTTGCTGAAGAGCTGGAACTTGATGAGCTGGAAATACTCCCCTACGGTCATTACCTTGCAAAACTAGATTACAGAACAATTCTTGATCGACTTAAAACCAAACCTGACGGCAAATACATTGAGGTTACCGCAATCAACCCTACTCCCCTCGGCGAAGGTAAAACGACCACAACCATGGGGCTTGTCCAGGGGCTTGGCAAGATCGGCAAATCAGTAACAGGAGCAATCAGACAGCCTTCGGGAGGCCCCACCTTCAACATAAAAGGCTCTGCTGCAGGAGGAGGACTCGCTCAGTGCATTCCTCTCACCGATTTCAGCCTGGGCCTCACCGGAGATATTGACGCTATTACAAATGCACACAACCTTGCAATGGTTGCTCTCACCAGCCGGCTTCAGCATGAATTCAACTACAGTGATGAAACACTTGAAAAAAAGGGACTGAAACGTCTCGACATAGATCCTCGCAACCCGGCAATAGGATGGGCCATAGATTTTTCCGCACAATCACTAAGAGAAATCATGATAGGTCTTGGTGGAAAGATGGACGGCTTTATGATGAAGAGCGGTTTTCAGATTACTGTTTCTTCAGAAATAATGGCGATTCTTGCTGTAGCAAAAGATCTTAAGGATCTACGTGAACGCATCTCTAAAATGATTGTTGCATATGACAAAAAAGGCAGAGCTGTAACTACTGCCGATCTTGAGGTTGACGGAGCAATGACAGCGATTATGTCCAAGGCCATTAACCCTACTCTTATGCAGACAATTGAAGGACAGCCCGTACTAGTACATGCAGGGCCTTTTGCCAATATAGCCATAGGGCAATCATCCATTATAGCAGACAGACTTGGCCTTAAACTGGCAGATTACCACGTAACTGAAAGCGGTTTCGGTGCCGACATCGGCTTTGAAAAGTTCTGGAATCTTAAATGCCGATTCTCCGGGCTCACTCCTAACTGTTCAGTGATTGTCTGCACCGTCAGGGCGCTGAAGATGCATGGCGGAGGACCCCGGGTAGCCCCGGGCAAACCACTTGATAAAGCCTATACAGAAGAAAATACCGAACTTGTTAAGAATGGATTGCAGAACCTGCTTGCACACATTGAAACTGTCAAAAAGAGCGGGATTCCAGCTGTTGTATGCATCAATCACTTCTACACCGACACCGATAATGAGGTCAAGATCATAAAAGAGGCTTGTAAGGCTGCCGGGGCCAGAGTAGCAGTGTCAAAACACTGGGAAAAAGGCGGAGAGGGTGCAGTTGAACTGGCTGAAACAGTTGCTGCAGCCTGTGAAGATAAACCGGATTTCAAATTTTTGTATTCAGACGAAACACCTCTTGAAAATAGAATTGAACTCATTGCCAAGGAAGTCTACGGAGCCGACGGCGTCAGTTATACATCAGATGCCCGTAAAAAACTTGAGTCAATAATGGCTGATAAATCGCTGAGTGGACTAGGCACATGTATGGTTAAAACTCATCTCAGCCTTTCCCACGAGCCCTCTCTTAAAGGACGCCCGAAAGGCTGGACACTTCCTATCAGTGATATATTAATATATCAGGGAGCAGGTTTCATTGTTCCTGTTGCTGGCGGTATAAAGCTTATGCCTGGCACTGCGTCTGATCCTGCATTCAGAAGAATAGATGTTGATGTAGAAACTGGAAAAGTAAAAGGCTTATTCTAGTTTAATTCCGCGGCAGAGATTCTATTCTCTGCCGTGTATCGTTTTTTGGAAGAGCATATCTAAAATAGTTATGATATTAAAATTTAAAACGACTGCAGACAATCATCTCAAATCAAAAAACGTTGCAGTTGCAGGTGTTTCAAATGATAAAACAAAATTCGGAGGCAGGGTATTCAGAAACCTGAAAAAGCGGGGATATAATGTCTATCCGTTAAACCCTAAACTGAAAGAGTTTGACGGAGAAAAATGCTTCCCGGCCATAGATGAATTGCCTGAGAATATTGAATTATTAATCTGCGTCACACCGCCGCCAATTACCGAGACCCTGATAAAAGAGGCTGCGGAAAACGGAATAAAACAGGTTTGGCTTCAACCGGGAGCGGAATCAAAGGAAGCAATCAGGCTCTGTCGAAAAAAAGGAATATCAGTTGTCTCTAAAACCTGTATTATGATGAGTTCCTGATTTTCAGGATTATCTCTTGACGAACTGCGGGTGTTATTTTTCTATCAAACCTGATATTTCCCGGGTCTGTAATCCCTTTTGAGATTTCAATCAACTCCGGATTTGCTATAACCCGATGCGGCGGCCAATTCAGTTCACGTGCAAAGGAATCTCTAATGTCAAATATTTTTTTAAGCTTTTTTTTCTCATTGCTGCTAAGGTATCTGTAGCCCTTCATCTTCTTATGACGCTGCCCCGGTACACGAACATAATTACGATTCTGCACAATCATATTAAGTCTGAAAAATTCGTTAATAAGGTTTTTATCATATAAACGTTTAAAAACCTCATCTCGAAGAGCATGCAGATGCAGAACATCATTTAAGGCATACTCTACAGCAGCCTTGTCAATTGGTCTTCGCATCCAGTTATATTTCTGGAATCTTGATTTTCCAGCTTTTTTCTCAATCTCAAGAATCTCAGCTGTAACGCTGGCATAATCTTTTTTCGTAAGCTCAAGCAGATCAGCGGCCGGACGTAGATCTAAAACAGATTTTATAGTCATTGAATAACCGTTAACAACTAATGATATATCACTCTGAGCATCCCACATTATCTTGAGAATTTTTTCATCTTCGAACAGTTTTTTCACAGCAGACATATCGGCTTTTAATGGATCAATTATATAAGCTTCACAGCCGTCGAATATCTGTATCAGACAGAGCTTCTCGCCATAAACATGGAGATTAAACTCGCCTTCAAAATCCATAGCTATCGTTGTTAAATTCTCAGACTTCAGCCTTTCTATAAAACTATATATTTCTTGAGTCGATTCTAAGATTTTAAATTCCATAAAAATCAGTTTCTCCCGGGGCTTTCATCAGCATTCTAAACAGCATAGTCAATTCTGTCATTCTGTCGAGTCGGAAGCTCTGCCATTACAGATTTCTACAAAAGCCCAAGGCTGTACTTAAAGGATTTCATTGTATTTTTCATCAGCATAGTAATAGTCATAGGCCCTACACCGCCTGGTACAGGAGTAATAAAACCGGCTCTTTCACATGCAGGCTCAAAATCAACATCACCCGATAATACGGCAATTTTTTTTCCGGTCTTTTCACTGATTTTTTCACCTACTCTGTTTACACCAACGTCTATGACGCATGCACCCTTCTTAATCCATTCTGGTTTTACAAGACCGGGTACTCCTGCAGCTACTATCAGAATATCGGCTCGCAGACAATGCTCAGCCAGGTTCTTGGTGCCGGTGTGAACAACAGTTACTGTCGCATTAGCGCCCTCCCCCTTCTGCATCATCATATTGGCAATCGGTTTACCTACAATATTGGAACGGCCTACAACGACAACCTCGGCGCCCTTTGTTTCAACGCCGGCACGCACAATCATCTCCTGTATGGCCGCAGGTGTACATGGCGGGAACTTCACTTCATCGCCACCTATCATAAGCCTACCGACATTTACCGGATGAAAACCGTCAACATCCTTATCAGGATCAATCTTGTTTAGAACCTTTTTTTCATCTATGTGATCCGGTAATGGAAGCTGGACAAGTATTCCGTTGATGTCATCGTCGTGATTATATTTTTCAATAAGTCTGAGCAGGGCATCTTCGGTAATATCAGGCGACTGGCTATCCTGAATTTCATTATAACCAAGCCTCTTCGCCGTTTTGATCTTAAGTGTGACATATGATACCGATGCCGGATTTTCACCTACAAGAATAGTCACAAGCCCCGGCACCCTGCCGTATTTTTGTTTCAGTTCTTCAGTTTCAGCCCGCAGCTCCGCGAGAATCTCCTCGCGGATTACGGTGCCTTTTATTAATTTCGCGGACATTTATACTCCGAGTGCGTTCTTCAGCTCTTCTACAGCTTCCTTTTTCATATTAAAGCTATGCTCTGCAGCCGGGAAGTTTACTTCCTTTACGTCCTTGATATACTCTGATACTGCATCCATCTGAGCGGAATACATATCGGCGTAAACCTTTACGAACTTCGGTGTGAACTTTTTGAACAGGCCAAGCAGATCGTGAAAAACAAGAACCTGTCCTGAACACTGAGGTCCGGCTCCTATTCCTACGGTACAGATATCGAGTTTTTCAGTGATTATTTCAGCAAGCTGCTGGGGAATTGCTTCAAGAATAACTGCAAAAGCACCCGCGTCCTGCATTGCTAGAGCATCATCAAGAACAGCCTTCGCTGCATCAAGTGACTTTCCCTGAACCTTGAAACCGCCCATCATGGCAGCAGTCTGGGGAGTAAGCCCTATATGAGCAAAGAATGGAATACCGGCACGTGTTATAGCCGATGCAACATTTGCATATTCCTGGCCGCCCTCAAATTTAATTGAGTCTGCACCACCGTTCTTATAGAGGATACCAGCATTTGTAACGGCCTGTTCGGTTGAAATATTATAAGACATGAAAGGCAGATCGCCTACAACATGTGCGCGCTTTACAGCCCTGGTTACAGCCTTTGTATGCATAAGCATCTCATCCATAGTTACAGGAACTGTATCATCATATCCAAGCTCTACCATTCCAAGTGAATCGCCTACAAGGATAATATCTATTCCGGCCTGATCAACAATCATCCCCTGGGGATATGAATATGCCGTAATCATTGAAATTTTTTCTCCGTCAGCTCTCATTTTAAGCAAATCGGCAGAAAGCAGTTTTTTTGTTGCGTCTGGATGTGAACTCATTTTTTTCTCCTTATTTGATACTTTCAGGTTACTCTACTATAACCCATTTTTTGCTTTTTGCCAGCCTTGTTTTCCAAAACATTTGTTTAATTGTTTGCGCAAATATGATATCATTATACTAATTTTGGAGGATAAAATGAACGTACTTGTAATTAACAGTGGCAGCTCATCCCTGAAGTTTCAGGTAATAGATATGAATACAAAGCAGACTCTCTGCAAGGGTCTTGTTGAACGTATAGGTCTTGACGGCATACTTAACTATCAGCCCGGAAATGGTGAAAAGAGATCTCAGCACCTTGAAATACCTGATCATAATACAGCTCTGGGTTATGTACTTGATACAATATCCTGCAATATCGATGCAGTCGGTCATAGAATTGTACACGGCGGAGCCGGTGTCTCTGCTCCTCTGATTATTAATGATAAAATGCTTGTCGAATTTGAAAAATATAACTCGCTTGCCCCTCTTCATAATCCTGCCTGTCTGCTGGGTGTTAAAGCCGCTCAGAAGTTCATAAGCGATGTTCCTCATGTAGCATCCTTCGACACTGCTTATTATACAGGCATGGAAGATGAAGATTTTCTATATGCATTGGATTACTCGCTTTATGAAAAATACGGATACCGTAAATTTGGTTTTCACAGTGCTTCTCATAAATATGTAAACCTGAGGGCGGCGGCAATTACAGGAATCAGTCCCGACAAACTGCATGCAATTAGCTGTCATATTGGCGGCGGTGTTACGGTCGCGGCTTCAATTGGCTGTGAAGGAGTTGACACCTCAGTCGGCTACGGAACTGTCTGCGGCGTACCCATGGGAACACGTTCCGGTGATGTTGATCCTGATGTAATACTCAACATGATAGAAGAGCAGGGAATGTCGGCCAAAGAGGTTAAAGAAATTATCTATAAAAAATCCGGTCTCCTGGGGTTAAGCGCTGTCTCCAGTGATATTCGGGATATACTTAATGCATCATCCAGGGGTAATAAACGTGCAGAACTTGCTCTCAGAATATTTTCAAGATCAATTAGAAGATTTATCGGTGCACTTGCAATGAGTCTCCAGGGAAGGATGGACGCTCTTATATTTACCGCAGGCATCGGCGAAAATTCAGCAATAGTGAGAAGTATGATCTGCAGGAATCTCGATGTACTAGGTATCAAAATTGATGAAAATTTAAATAACAGCTGCAGTGGAGAATCCATTATATCTGCAGCTGATTCCAGGGTAAAAGTAATAGTGGTTCCGACTAATGAAGAACTAATGATTGCTACCCAGACTATTGAAACTATCAGGAGTTAAAAACATGCTTAATTCAATTTGTGATGTCCCCGGTATACTTGTCGGCCATGCTCAGAACACGAAAGGCGGTACAGGCTGCACTGTAATAATTGCGGAAGAAATGGCCGCCTGTGGAGTAAATGTTGCAGGCGGCGGTCCGGGAACCCGTGAAACCGATGCACTTAATCCCGTAAATCTGGTGCATGCAGTGAATGCAGTTTACCTCGGAGGCGGCAGCGCATACGGTCTTGCCGGTGCAGACGGGGTAATGCAATGGTGCGAAGATAATGGAAAGGGCTTTGATGTTGGAGTCGGTATCGTGCCTATTGTCCCCGGCGCAGTTCTTTTTGACCTTCCTGTCGCCGATTATAAGGCGCGCCCTGATGCAGCCATGGGATATGCAGCCTGTGAGAACGCATCATCTACCGAAGCCCGAATGGGCAATGTAGGCGCTGGTACCGGTGCTACTGTCGGAAAATCCCGGGGGATGCAGGGCATTATGAAAGGCGGTCTCGGTACTGCGAGCGTTAAAATCGGAGAAGTCATTATCGGCGCAATTGTCGCTGTAAATTGCTTTGGAAATGTACAGGATCCTGAAACCGGAGAAACTATCGCAGGAGTAATACCTGAAGACGGCGGTGATTTCAAACCGCCGACCCACTATCTCAGGCAGGCAATTTCGACCGGTATAAACCCGCTCGGCGGAAATACTACAATAGGGGCAATTGCCACTAATGCAAAACTAAATAAGGTTCAGGCCACAAAGGTTTCAATGATGTCCCATGACGGATATGCGCGGGCCATCAACCCCATACATACAATGCATGACGGCGATACTATTTTCACATTATCTACAGGCGAGGTTGAAGCTGATGTCTCATCTATAGGTGCAATTGCAGCTGAGGTAATGGCAAAAGCTATTGCAGCCGGTGTTAGTGCAGCTAAAACTGCCTACGGCTTTCCCGGACACGCCGGAGAATAAGGAGTTAAAATGAAAATATCAATAATAGGCGCAGGGGCCATGGGCTCGCTCTTCGGTGGAAAACTATCGGCGGCCGGAAATGATGTAGTTCTTTATGATATCAACAAAGCCCATGTTGAAGCGGTTAACAAAGACGGGCTTAAGATTGAAACTCTGGCGACAGGTGAAATTGAAGTTGTGACCCCTAAGGCATCTTCTGATGCAAATGAAGTTAATGGTTCGGACATAATGATTGTTTTTGTTAAATCTACTGCTACCGGTATCATTGCTGATAATTTCAAAAAGGCTGCAACTGACAGCACAATCGTGGTCACCCTGCAGAATGGCTATGGCAACGAGGAGATCCTGAAAAACAGTTTTGGAGCATCACATACCGCTGCAGGTGTTACCTCTCAAGGTGCAACCTTCGCAGGGCCCGGTCATATCAAACACGCAGGCAATGGCCCCACTCACATATGCATGTCAGATAAAAATAATGACAAACTCAAACCTTTCATTCAAGCCCTCAACAAGGCTGGATTTGAGGCTGATATTGAAACCAACATCGAGAGTCTTGTGTGGAGTAAGCTTGTAATCAATGTCGGAATAAACGCTCTTACAGCTCTCTCAGGATTAAAGAATGGCGAACTTCTTGACTATGCTGAAATGAAAGCCCTGATGAAAGACCTTGTAGATGAAGCTGTTGCGGTATGCGAAAAAACCGGAATAAAGTTGACATATGATAATCCGCTTGAGGTTGTATACTCAGTAGCCGAAAAAACAGGTCCAAACCGCTCATCAATGCTTCAGGATTTTGATAGAGGCAGCATGACTGAAATAGATTTCATCAATAATGCTATTGTTCGTGCTGCTGATGAAGCAGGGATTGATGTTCCGGTTAACCGGACTATAACCCGTCTTGTGAAAACCATAGATTTATCGAGGAAATAAAATATGCTTACAGAAAATGAAAAAAAATTAATTGATCTTGCAGACAAAACTGAACTAATTGAACTTACACAGAAACTTGTTCAGATTGATTCAGTTATCAGACCGGAAACAGGAAACACTGAAAAAAATGTTGTCGCCTTTGTATCCGACTGGATTGAAAAAGAAATAGGCCTTAAACCCCTTGTAGAAGAAGTTGAACCGGGCCGTGAAAATGTCATTCTCACAATCGACTCCGGCGTGCCGGGCCCCACCCTGATGTTTGAAGGACATACAGATGTTGTATCAGAAGGAGACCCTGCTGAATGGACTCACGGACCATTCAGCGGGCTTGTAGAAGGAAACAAGCTCTATGGACGCGGCAGCTGCGACATGAAGGCTGGTCTTGCTATTAACCTGCTCACAGTAAGGACTATTATGAAAAGCGGTATCCCCTTCAAGGGGAAGCTGAAACTCTGCATAGTCTGTGATGAGGAAGGTATGATGATAGGCGTTAAGAATTTCATCAAACAGGGCCATGCTGAAGGTGTTGACGCCTGCCTCGTATCCGAACCTCTTGATAACGAACTATGCCTTACCATGAAGGGTGCTATCCGGGCAAAGGTTAAAGTAACAGGTAAGATGGCTCACGGATGCACACCGCTTTTTGGCATCAACCCTAACACCCGAATGGCTAGAATAATCCTTGCCTATGAAGAATATGAAAATAAACTCAAAGAGGTTCACGGCTGTGATGAATTCCTTGGCTGGCCTTCTCTCACCTTCACCGTAGTTCAGGCACCGCCGGCCGGCGAACCTGCACAGCTTAATGTTATGCCGCGGGATGCGGAAGCCTGGATAGACATTCGGACAATTCCGGGTCAGGATCATGATCAGATTCGCAGCGATCTGAAGGCTATCCTAAAAAAACTTTCTGAAAGTGATTCGGATTTCAAGGCAGAAATTGAATATATTGAGGATCGCCCCGTTGTATCAATGGAGCGCGATGAAAAGATAGTCACAGAATCCCACAAAGCGTTTAAAGACCTGACCGGTAAAGAACCGACATACAACGGTGTTCCCGGTGCAACCGACGGCACCTTCCTGCGCGCATGGGCTGGGATTCCTTGCCTTGTAAACGGCCCCGGCCCGCGTAAACTGCCGCATCATGTCAATGAGTATGCAGATATCGATCAGATGTGGGAATGCTACAGATGGTACTTGCTTACAGCGATTAGATTCTGTAATTAAATTGAGTAAAATCCGGTCAGTCTTTTTATTTGCCACAGAGGATTGGTTAGGACGATTACAATTTTATTCAGTTTCAATGTTCCGCCTAAAAAACCCCCGGTGCGGATTTTCCGCACCGGGGGTTTCATATATAAAGCAGACAGGGTCACCGTCTGCGATGCGCCGCATGGCGCAGATTTCCCTATTCCGGAATAATCTTCTCTACGAGGACCTTCTGGCCATCCTGGATTTCAAATAGAAACAGAGGCTTGTCGGCAGGATAACCGCCCTTATTAGTCCAGTTATACTGGAGACCTTCAAAGTTCTGAATGTCATTACAGTAGTCTCTGATTTTGATTCTTTCTTCAGCAAGCTTCTTCGGATCTCCGGTTATGCCGGTGTCTTCAATAGCACGCTTAATCATATAAACTGCATCGTAGTAATTAGGGGAAAGAGAGAAAGGTTCAATACCGTCATGGTCATCCTTGAACGCCTGTCGGAAATCATTCCATCTCGGAGTATCAAGTGCCGGATCGTTGTAGTTGTAGATCATTACACCGTCGATCTTTTCTCCACCGGTTGTGTAAAGTGCAGCATCATCGGCTGAAGAGAAAACAAGCATCTTGTTCATATCTTCCCAGCCACGGTTCCTGAGCTCGATTATAATCTTGGCTGCCTTTTCAGCATTACATGCAAATACAATAGCATCGGGATCCTGCGCAAGAGCCTTAACAATTAGCGGACCGAAAGATACTGCATCGCTTGGTACTTCTACATCTTCAAGTACGTTAACACCTGCGTCTTCAAGACCTATTACATGCGCCTTTGCCATTCCGGGCCATGCGCCGTAATTCTCTACAAACTGCACAACATTCTTTGCTTCAACTTTTTCAGCCCATGCGGTAACGATCGGCGGAAGCTTTTCATCTGTAGGAGAAAACCATGAGATTGCCCATGGGAAATACTCCGCGGCATATTCATATGAAGTTGTTGCAGTAAAACTGTAAAGTCCTTCATCGGCTGCAATAGGAACGGCTGCCATAATAACCGGTTCGGGAACGGGCCCCATGACAACAAGTGCGTCGTCTACAAGTTTCGACATTTCTACAGTACCCTTTTCCGGGCTCAGCGCGGTGTCTACTCTGACGATTTTAACGGGCTTTCCAGCAATACCACCTTCAGCATTAATCTGCTCGGCTGCATATTCAGCACCCCACTGCAGGTATTCTCCGATACTTGCAATTGCGCCTGTGAGACAGTTCAGAAACGGGATCTCCCATTCGTCTACAACCACCTCGGAGCCTCCAACAGCTGCATCAGTCGAACCAGCGGATTCCTGCTGTCCTCCGGCAAAAGCAAAAGACACAGTCAGGAGCATAATCATCAGAAGAGTCAGAATTTTTTTCATGTTTTCCTCCAAAATTTTACAGTACATACGTACCGTGTTACACATTAATTATTTTATACCTTTTTCCTGTTTCGCGACAGTAAACTTTCTATTTTTTTTACCGTCGGCCGGGTAATTATTCCCTCCGGCTTTATCACGAGAACAACAATCAACAGAACACCGTAGATAACGATATTCCAGGACTGCAAAGCCTCAGGCAGAATGAGCGGAAACCCCCATAGTATAGGTGCTGCAAGCAGAGCTCCCCATAACGTAGTATATCCTCCGACAAAAAGCATCGTCATACAGACACCTATCAAATGAAAGGTGAAATGATTAGGTGAGATACTGCGCATAATAAAAGCATACATAACACCGGACATGCCTCCGACAGCACTTGCCCAGGTTTGCAGAAACATACCCAGTTTCTTTACATCCACACCGAAGGATACAGCAAGATCCCTATCAATAAAAATCGCAGATGCTGCACGTCCCAGCCTGGAATGATCAAATCGGCTTATTAGAAAACCGGTTAAAAGCACCAGGGCATATGCGACAATCAGTAGTAATGTGCGGTTGTCAGATGAGGTCTGCAGAACTTTAGGTATACTGAATATTCCAAGCGGGCCACCGAATGCCTCAACATTTTCGATAATAGTCTTTGTAAGGTAAATAAATGTAAATCCTACAATTACAACAGCAAAACATGGTGCGTCGCCTATTGCAACAGAGACTAGAAAGCCTATCAAAGCCCCGAGTAAAGTACCGACAATCAGCACAAGCCAGAACGGCCATGCAAAATTAATCGCCATCAGGGCCGCAAAATAAGATGATATTGCCATGTTGGCAACGGTCATAAAATGAAGCTGCCCCACCCGGTAAGGAATATAGATAGACCAGCTCATAAGAATATAAATGGCTGTTATAGCCAGGTAATAATACAATGGTAAAGACACAATAACCTCCCGGCCTAAAGTTTTGAACCGAAAACCCCTTTGGGTTTCGCCAAGATGACAACGAGCATAACAATAAATGCGATAGCATTCGACCAGGAACCTGCCAGGTAACCCTGGATGATCGCCTCCAGTATGCCAAGCAGCAATCCAATGATAAGACCACCGGTCAGATTTCCAAGCCCCGCTATAATCGATACAGCTAGTACCTTATGACCAAGCTGGTCACCAAGCCCGGCTGAAGCGGACCCAAGAAGCACGGCCATCAGTACTGCTGTTACGCCTCCGAGGATTCCCGTCAATGCATAAGACTGAAACCCGGTTTTAAGCAGCGGAATACCAACTAGCTTTGCGCCGTTCGGATCCTCTGCAATTGCACGAAACGCTCTTCCGGCACGGGTCTTGTAAAGAAGCCAGAACAGAAAGGCTACAAAGATAATACCAACAATCAGGGTTAGAACCTGTCCTCTTGATATACTTACAAGCCCTACGCTTATAAGCGCACCCTGATCATTACCCGTCAGGGCATCGGGAAATGCAATCGGGAAACCCTGGTTAAAAGTATGGGAAAGAATATCTGTGATTATCATCCCCATACCCATCGAGATAACCATGGTTGCATTTATATCTACCGACCCGCGTTCACGCATGATATGCTGAAACATAGGTGCCGTAATTACATTGACAACGACAGCAGAGGCAATACCCCCCGCAACCCCGAGAGCAACACTTCCTGTGAGGGTCATCACAAACCATGATATATACATTGAAAATACAACAACCACAGGAAAAGAAAAATGAATTATCATTGCGACAAGAAGCAGCAGGTTGAACCCCGTTACAAGGAGTACATAGATACTTCCTATCGAAAGACCGTTGAATATTTGAGCAATAAGTATTTCCATCAGCTATGCTCCAAGATATGCTTCGCGGACAGCTTCGTCATTAAGAAGTTCTTCTGCTGTTCCGCTTTTTATTATTCTGCCCGTCTCTAAAACATAGCCTCTGTGGGCAATTTTCAGAGCCTTATATACATTCTGTTCAGAAAGAAGGATTGAATATCCTTCCTTGTTAAGATTCACTAAAATCTCGAAAATGTCATTAACGATAATCGGTGCGAGACCGATTGACGGTTCATCAACCATTATCATATCCGGCGATGACATCAATGCACGGGCTATAGCCAGCATCTGCCGCTCGCCGCCTGACAGAGTACCGGCAACCTGCAGCTTTCGCTCGCCTAAAACGGGAAATGAATCAAATACAAGCTGCAGTTTTTTATCTGAATTCTTCAGGTTATGATGTGCCCCCAGGAGCAGGTTGTCCATAACCGTCATAGAAGCGAAAACACCACGGCCTTCAGGAACCAGAAACATTCCGTTTCGTACATTCTTATCTACAGGTACTCCGCCTATATGTATTCCCTTGAATTCAATATCACCGCCTACAGGAACATTTGCTCCAAGGACAGTCTCCATTATACTTGTTTTACCAGCTCCATTCGCGCCGACTAGAACAACAATCTCGCCCTTTCCGACTTCAAGGCTGATATCGCTTAATGCCTTAACGTGTCCGTATGAAACCGAAAGGCTGTCAATTTTCAATATGGGGTCATTCTGCGCCAAGGTATGCCTCCAGTACTTTAGGATCGCTCTGCACTTCGGATGGGGTGCCTTCAAAAATCATATCCCCGAAGTTTAAAACAGTAACCATTTCAGCGACATTCATCAGCATTTTCATATCATGACTGACGACGACAGGTGTAATACCCATGGCTTTAATCTTTTTAATCAATTCACCCACTTCCTGGGTTTCTATAGGCCCCATACCTGAAGCCGGTTCATCAAGAAGCAGAATTTTTGGCCGGGATACAACAGCCCTCGCTATTTGAACAAACTGACGTTCAGCCCAGACAAGATCCGAGGCCCACCTGTCAGCTGATTCAGCAAGCCCAAGCAGCCCTAGCATTTCAAGAGCCTGCGCCCTCAACTGATCTTCATTCTTAGATTTTGAAAACGGCCGTCTGAAAAATGTATCGATTACATCTCCGGAACTGAAGTCGAAAATTCCACTCATTACATTTTCTACAACAGTCATGGACGGAACAAGTTTACCCTGCTGGAATGTTCTTCGTATACCAAGGTTTGAAATCTCGTGAGCCGGTTTCCCAGTAATTTCGGTGTCGTCAAGGTATATATTTCCCATCGTCACCTCAAGGAGTCCTGTGATACAGTTAAACATCGTTGTTTTCCCTGAACCATTTGGACCTATAATCCCATGAATCCGTCCGTCCTCAATATTAAAGGAAACTTCCTTGAGGGCCTTCAGACCGCCGAAATGTTTGCTGACGTTCTTAATAGAAAGCATGCATCATCCTTTAGTTGAACTATTTTCTTTACTTTATTAATAAGTTAATATTGTATGATGATGAATATTTAGAGTCAAGTTGATTTGCATTTTTTTACATTTTCATTTATAAAAATACAGCAGAGGAGTTTAAGATGATCAAAAGTTTCACAGAACTTGAAACAGCCGCAAAAAAAAATGTATCCAAAAAGGTAGTCCTTGCAATGGCCGAAGAAGCCGACGCACTCAAGGCTGTCAGCGCAGCCGCCGAAGCGGACGTAATAATACCTATCCTTGTTGGAAATGCAGCGGCAATTGCTTCAGCAGCAAAAGAAGCTTCAGTCGACATCAGCAATTTAAAAATAGTTGAGGCCGACGGAGAAAAAGCCTGTGCCGCTAAAGCAGTCGAACTCATTCGCGAAGGCATCGGCGACTGTCTGATGAAAGGTAAAACAGCAACAGCTACTATAATGAAGGCTGTGCTCGACAAAAATACAGGACTCCGGGGCAGTGGTGTACTCTCACATGTTGCAATCCTTAACCCCCCGACATACCATAAACTGATAGTTATGACTGATTCCGCACTTAACATTGCGCCGGAACTTAAAGAAAAGGTAGCAATAACCGAGAACGCCCTCAGCGTATCCAGAAAACTCGGAGTAGAAAAACCCAGGGTTGCAGTCATCGGTGCGGTTGAGAAGGTTAACCCTGCAATGCCCGCAACAATTGATGCAGCAGCACTGTCAAAAATGGCCGACCGAGGCCAGATAAAAAACTGTATAATCGACGGCCCTTTTGCACTCGATAACGCCATATCCAGCAAAAGCTGCGAAATAAAAGGTATAAAAACTGAAGTAGGAGGAGATGCTGACGTACTGCTGTTTCCAGACATTGAAGCTGCAAACGTATTCTATAAATCACTCGCCTATCTGACCGATTACCCAATTGCAGGCCTTATAGTAGGCGCCGATGTACCCGTCATCCTCACTTCCAGAAGTGACTCTGACGACATCAAGTATTATTCAATTCTTGCAGGTGTTTCACTGGTTTAAAACAGGTCGGGCTTTCCGCTGTGTTGTTTTGACCGGCCGGCTCACGGGGATTGCTCCGCTCCAACCATCCCTCTTCAACACTGCAGCTTCAAACCCTGACTCAGCCGTGCTTTTTTTCCATGTCAGGGTTCTTTTCCATAAACCTTGTTATAGATCTTGAAAGGACATTATTCTTTCTTGCACGCAGGGTCAGAAAACCGTTTACTGACATAATCAGAGCACCCGCGGCATCAATAATCAGGTCACCCATAGTATCAACAAGCCCGGATTTCTGCATATTTGTCCCGAATATAACATCCATGAGGTATTCGAACACCTCCCAGACAACACCGCAGGTTACTGCAAAACAGAGTGCAAAAAATGATATGAAAAAAGGCGACATATCTACCTCAACCTTTGATGCCTCATTCATAACATACACTAGCAGGAATCCTACAGTACCCAGCAGGACCCCCGACCATCCGTGCAGCAGCAGATCCCACCACCAGAATCGCTCATAATAATCGAGAATCTCCCCGAGAAACTGGGCACCGAAAATAAAAATAAGGAGCATAACCTGAAACGACGGCGGCAGACTCACCTTTATACTCCGTTCAAGAATAGAAGGGAGAAAGGTCAGCCCGAATGAGACCGCGGAAATCGGAATCAGATCATAGCGGCCTGTAACAATACTAATCACAAGAGAAACTAAAAACAGCCCCCGCAGAATAAATGCAAGAATCACATCACCCTTGCTTAAAAACTCTCTGTCCCATAATCTTAGTCTTTTTTCAGCCATGCAGCAGACTATCATTAATTATTTCACAGCTTCAATAATAAAAAAAGGTGCCCGCTGATAACGGGCCCCGATAGGTATCCTATTGCTGATTTTTATTCATATTGATATACAACGGCAGCTCCAGCCTCATTTCCTGAAACAATAATTCTACCGTCAGATTTAACCTCGGCACCTGTAATCTCGAAATTTGTATTTTCTATTGAACCATCTGTTCCGAATGAAGTATCTGTTGTACCGTCATTGTTAAATCTGTAAATTATACTCTTTTCTAAGATGGCAGGATCAGATTCAATATCCGTCCAAACATTAGTAAAGAGTAGTATTTTATCGTTATCCTGTACCAGCAGCTCTTCGGGACAATAATTGTTAACGAAATAACGGCTTCCGCTATCCTGCCAATTCGAATCTATATCAAAAACATCTCCGTTTTGGCTGAATTTGGAAATGATTCCCGCCCCCGCAATATAAACATTATTATCATTGTCAGCAGCAATCACAACCCTGCTCATCGGACCAGGTGTCCCTATCTGGATTCTTCGCTCCTGATCATCATCCCAGTCAGCGTTAAACTCAAGCTCGTTTAAAAGAGTCATATTGTCTGCATCAAGAATCACAGCATGCATAAATGTTTTATAAATCATCATTTCTTCTGTTTCATATATGCCTACACCATAAATTTTTTCATTCTTATAAGAAATGCCAATTACCTCACTGTACATAACTATATCATCAGTCAGATCTGCATTAATAACAGAATATTCTAAAGATGATGACTGCTTAATTGTAGAATCAAACCTTACAATAGAAAACTCACTGTCATAATTAATTCCACCAGCATATACATAATTTTCCGCACTGGCTGCTGCGTATACACCATACTGAAATCCGGCTGAACCTCTGCTGTCCGAATTTTTGTACGACTCCAAATCAAAGGAATTACCTCTTGCAAGGAAATTTACTACGTCTTCACCGCACATAGCAGATACCAGTTCGTAATTTTCATTGCTACCGTCGTCAAAAACACCGCTTATCCCGAATGATGAATCATAAGATCCATCAGAAGTCAATTTGATTATCGGCTGAGAAATTACAGGAGAAGAAGACCCGGCTCCAATAAATATTTCATTACTCGAATTACTCGTCAAGTCATATGCTTCTGAAGATGTATACGGCAGTCCTAATTCAAACTTACCGTTCGTAGCGAAACCATCATCTTTTTTACCAATAGCTTCCGGCATGGCGCTGATATGCTTCTGAAAAATAAGTTCATCTGAATCCTCATCAGTACACTTAAGCCAGAAATTATACATATTTCCATAGCTTAGACCAGTTATTTCTATATAATTGGAATCAGAAGTCATACTGGAATTATTGCTGCTGTTTATATCTGTATCGGTTCCATATATCACTTCAATTTTCTCATCAAATTCATCAAATGGAGTATCTCCCGCAAGGTCATAAGTTATACCAATATAATCTATACCGGGCTCTAAAGTAAGGGTTACATAATAATCTAAATATTCTGCTGCCCCCGGATCATTTTGATTATCTCTATCGGGCGAACCTGAGAGCAATTCACAGGCTGAAAATCCGACCATAATAATAAGCGCAGTTAATAATAATATCGTTCTCTTCATCTCACCCACTCCTTAATATCTTACCCGGACTATAAGGCCTGGGTTATCGTAGATAACCGGCGACATGCTTACTTCAGCGCCGCTTTCGGTTTGTCCGTTGGGAAACAGCAGAATACCGACCGTAGTCAGAGCAACACCTATTACTGCTGCGCCGGCGCCAATTGCCAAATCGAGAACAGCCTCATCGTATGCTTCAGTCTGTGCATCATGCAGGCTGCCGTAGTCAGCATTTTCTTCATAGGCGTAATCATACGCATCAGCAGCATCGTTATATTCAGGCAGGCTGTTTGCAAAAAGGTTGTAGAGAAAATATCCCCCTACTCCCAGGGCTGCAACTCCTCCGGCCGTGCAGACTATTCCCCCTATCTTCGAACCGCCCTTGTCAACCTGTACCTTCGTATCACGCGATTTGGCTTCTTCAGCAACTGTATCTTCAGCAGTAAAGTCTGCTTCATCGGCCTTTGTTTCAACAGGTGTCTTTTCAACGACAGGTTCCGGCTCAGCAACCGGCTCTGCTTTCACAATGGCAGGGCCCCGGGCTTCCATATCCGCCAGGCTGTATGCAATAGTTTCAAGACCGTCAATCAGTTCATCAAGATCCGTGAATTTTCCATTAGCTGTGCCCATTGTCTTAGATGTTTCGGTTTCAAGCATCTTTACCGACATCAGATATCTGCTTCCAACCTTCGACAGGTTTCCGGTAACAATCATTTCAGCTGATAGCAATTTACCTATTTCAAGAGCACATGAATCGTCTGAACAACCCTGCATTGAAAACTCCATCTCTTTAAGAATTGTTTCACGCTGACTCACATCAATAACTGTATATTTTCTCGTCTTGAACAGCTCGGCTGACAGAAACTCAACTATAGCCTTCATTTCTATTTCGGATACCGCTTCCGTAGTAAAATCGAGGACAGCAAGTGTCTCTTTCTGCTGAGCGCTCAATGGCAAAATGACAAATGCTATCATCAATAAACTGACTAGCATAACTTTTTGTATTAACATACAACCTCTCCGTAGTTAATTTAGATGTATCTTCTTCAAGTATAGATGATTTTTATTACACTTTCATTAAAAAAACGCGTTCTGAAATATTTTACTTTATAATTTTTACGTTTACATTATCTTCGCTTTTTATTAGCATGTTCTTATGATGAAATACAGTGATAAATACAAAATAAGAAATTACCACACAGGACCGAATGGTCTAGCCTACATCCCTAGTCTTTTTCATTTCATGTATGACGCTGCAGGTGACCATTGCATAGACTACGGCATTACAGTGCAGGATCTTCAGGAAATAGGATTAACCTGGATGTTGTCAAGGATCAACGTTGAAATCAAAAGACTTCCTGCGACAAGAGAAGAGCTTACGGTTACTACATGGCCTACAGGCGCACGGGATCTTTATTCATGCAGAGATTTCCAAATAATAGATGAAAATGGGGGAGAAATATGCCGGGCTACAAGTGCATGGCTTACAATCGATCTTAAAAAACGCAGGGTTGTTCGCCTTCCTAAGAAGGTTCTTGACATCCACCCTGAGCCTGATAGTGCCGAAAGAATGATAATTGATAATTTCAAAGGCAAGTTATCCGAACCCGATAATTCAGAAATAGTTGGCGGATTCAGAGCGGATTATTCTTCACTGGATGTAAACTCACATGTTACTTCTGGAGAATATATCAAATGGCTACTTGATGCTTTACCACTTGATTTTCATGTTGAAAAAAAGCTTAGAAAAATTGAAATTATTCATAAGATGGAAATTCTTCCAGGGTGCGAAGCTCAGGCTGAGTATAATATAGAAGGAAACCGGGTTCAGCATTGCATCCGACCTTATGGCGGAGGAGCTCCGAATTGCCTGGCCGAAAGCGTCTGGGAGTAACTTAAACCATTCCGGCCAGAACAAATGCTGCCGGAATCATAATTATTCCCAGCAGTGTTGAAACAACAACCATACTTCCTGCCAGCTCCGTATTGACGCCGTAACGTAGCGGCAGCACATATGAGAAAACAGCTGACGGCAGGCTAGTAGCAACAATCATTATAATTTTTGTTGTTCCTGTCAGACCAAAAACTATTGAAGAAAGCCATCCGGCTGCAAATCCGCCCGCAAAACGAAGCACAAGCCCTGCTGTAAGATGCCGGTTCAGGATTATCCTGCGGCTGCTCATAGAACATCCAACCGTAAAGGCCGCAAGCGCAGAGGCTCCTTCACCACTAAACCTGAATATGCCAGTAACAGCTTCTGGTATTTTAATACCCGCGAATCTTAGGAAAAACCCCGCTATTATTGCCCATAGCAGCGGAGTGCGTGTCATTTCTTTCAATCCGTTAGCGTTGAAACCACCTGATACGATTATAATTCCTATTGTAAAAATATAGAAAGTCTGCATCTGGTCAATAACAACTTCAATATTCACCGCGGCAGCCCCACCCCACAGTGCCATCAACGGAATTCCAAGAAATCCTGAATTCATGAAACATATTGACGGAGCAAATGCCCTCACACTCATTTTTGAGGCGCGACAATATGCTATTGCCATTATAATAAGTAAAAAAACAGCCATTGTCGTAGCACCGAGCAACCTGAGGGTTTCAGTAACGACAATATCCGATGTATATAATGAATAAAACACCAGTGCAGGCATAAAAAAGTCGGTCAAAACCCTTGTCAGACTGTTCTCATCTATAGTAAAAAGTTTTGAGAGACCGAAACCGGCACCCATCGCCGCGAAAAGCGGTAAAATTATAATAAAAATGCTGAAAATCAATCTTATCTCCCGAGTTCAATGTTTAGGCAAACATTTTTTAAACTTTTATGTTGCGAATTCACAAAAAAGCATTTATAATTTGTCTTTATGCGTGAATCAGCAAGACCTGTAACATATCTAATTATCGCAATGCTCGCGTGGGGTTCGGTATATCCGGTCTCAAAATACCTGATGACCGACATCAGTCCTATGACAATGGCATTCCTGCGATATATTGCCGCAATAATAACTCTTTCACCAATGTTTATAATCGAAATAAGAAAAAACAGCAAGAAAATTGATTTTAAATCTTTAATTATTCTTACTGCTGCAGGTCTTGCAGGCACTGCCGTATTTTCAATTTTTTTATATTTCGGTATCGCACACTCTACAGCTTCAAACGGCTCAATATTAATTAACACACAGCCTGTTTTTACAGCCGTACTTGCATTCTTTTTGCTGGGTGAGAGTATTTCGCGTAGACAGATAATAGGAATTGCGATTGGAATTGCAGGGATTGTTCTTGTTGTTACCGGCGGTGATTTCAGCTTGTTCAAAACTGGCGGTGAGGTACTTTCAGGTAACCTGCTTCTGCTTTGCGGTGCCGTTTCAATGAGTTTATACGGAATACTCATAAAAGAGCCTGTAAGACGTCTCGGGAGTCTGGCTACAACCTATATCAGCATGCTCATAGGAACAGTAGTTCTGTTCTTTGTTAATTTTATTATTAATAAAAATTTTTTCACTGAACTCAGCTCACCTTCGGGGATGGATATTCTTCTGATTATTTATCTAGGTAGTATTGCTACAGCTGCTGCCTATCTGTTTTTTTCAATGTCTTTGAAATACTTCGATGTTGTAAGAGCTACAGCATTCAAATTTCTAATTCCGGTTTCTGGAATTACTCTTTCAATTCTATTCTTAGGCGAAAGACCTGCATCAGCTGCTTATGCGGGTATTTTTATAGTAATTATTTCTATTTTTCTTATTCAGCGTCAAAATAATTTTATAAATGCTGATATGAAAACAAGGATGTAACTTTTATAGGAGGGTTATAGATGTCCGAAAATGCAAAAAAAGACTATCTTTGCGAAGCAGTTCCTGCATTTAATATTGCAACTGCAATGGAAGAAGCTTCCAGATGTCTTCTTTGTCTTGATGCACCATGCAGTCAGGACTGTCCTGCAGGAACCAATCCCGGTGATTTCATACGGGCAATAAGGTTCAGAAATTTTAAGGGTGCGGCAGAGATTATCCGCACAAACAATGTTCTCGGTGGAATATGCGCACGCGTATGTCCTTATGAAGTTCTCTGCGAGAAAGGCTGTTCACGATCAGGTATAGATAAACCGATACAGATCGGCAGACTTCAGAGATTTGCCACAGACTATGAAAAAGCTTCCGGCTTTCAGCCACTTGAAAAAGTTGAGGCTACAAAGGAAAAAGTGGCAATGATCGGTTCCGGCCCCGCGTCACTTACATGCGGTGCAGAGCTCGCACAAAAGGGATATGATGTAACAATTTTTGAAGAAAAGGCAATTCCCGGCGGCGTTCTTTCATACGGAGTTGTTCCAGCCCGTCTTCCACAGTATATTGTTGATGAAGAAATAGAGACAATCAAAAATCTCGGTGTAAAAATCGAGTGTAATACAAAGATTGGTAAGGACAAAACAATTGATGCGCTTAAGGCTGAAGGTTTTAAAGCGTTTTTTGTAGGTGCCGGTATTCAGGCAGCGAAAATGCTGGATGTTCCGGGCGTAGATCTTGATGGTGTCACAAACGCTGTAGAATATCTTGGGGCCGCAAAGCCTTCAAACGGCGACATCGACCCTGGCAACAAGGTTGTAGTAATTGGCGGTGGAGATGTTGCAATGGACTGTGCTACAACAGCAAGACTGCTCGGTGCAGAAAAAACTATGATACTCTACCGACGAACTCGTGAAGAAGCACCTGCTCATAAAATCGAAATGAGTTACGTAGAAGAGTTAGGCGTTCACTTTCACTACGGCTTCACACCGGTTGAAATTATCGGAGAAAACGGTAAGGTCACCGCTATCAAGGGTAAGGGCTTTAGGGATGATTCAATCATACAGCTTGAATGCGACAAGGTTGTCTTTGCGATAGGCCAGGCCGCTGATGAATCGGTTAAAGAAATCGCCGATCTTAAGTTTACACCGAAGAATACTATCATAGCTGACGAGACCAAAGACTGCAAAACCGATATACCCTACATCTTTGCAGGTGGAGATATCGTGAACGGCGGAAACACTGTTGTTCAGGCTGTAGCAGTTGGAAAAACAGCTGCAGAGAGTATCGACAAGTATCTCTCAGAGGAGGCTAAATAATGAAAAAGAGAACACACGCAGATTTATCAGTAGACTTCCTGGGTTTTAAATGTGAAAACCCGTTTATGCTCTCCTCATCACCTGTTGCGGCAACTTATGAAATGTGTTCAAAGTTCCTCGAAGCAGGCGGAGGCGGAGTTGTTTTCAAAACAATCGGTACATATATACCGGATGAATGTTCTCCCCGTTTTGACCATGTTCGAAAAGAAGGACAGCCCTTCCTCGGGTTCAAAAACATGGAACAGATCTCCGACCACCCCTATGAAGAGAATCTTAAGTTTCTTCGAAAACTAAAAGCAGACTATCCTACTAAGTGCCTCATAGTATCAATCATGGGTTCAAACGAAGAGGACTGGACCAGACTTGCAAAAGATGTTACTGAGGCAGGTGCGGATATTATTGAATGCAACTTTTCATGCCCCCAGATGACTCAGGAAAACATGGGTTCCGATGTTGGAGCAAATCTCGAGCTTATTGAGAAGTTCACTAAGGCTACTCTCGCTGGTACTGACATTCCTGTAATGCTAAAAATGACTCCGAATATCGAGAAGATGGAAGTACCTGCAACCGCTGCCATCAAAGCCGGCGGTCACGCTATAGCAGCAATCAACACGATCAAATCAATTACACACATTGACCTTGATCAGATGACAGCACTTCCCGTTGTAAACGGGAAATCTTCAATCTCAGGATATTCTGGCGCTGCAGCAAAACCTATTGCACTTAGATTTATTGCCAATATGAAACAGGATGAATACCTTAAAGACATTCCTATTTCTGGAATAGGCGGAATTGAAACATGGGAAGACTGCGCTGAGTTTATTTCACTCGGCTGTACCAACCTTCAGTTCACTACTTCTATAATGCAGTACGGATACAGAATTGTTGAAGATATGATTAGCGGTCTTTCCATCTGGATGGAAGAAAAAGGCTACAAATCTATCAACGATTTCTGCGGTAAAGCCCTTCAGAACATTGTGCCGGCGGAGGATCTTGAAAGAGATTTCAAGGTATACCCGCAGATTGACTATGATAAATGTGTCGGCTGTGGTAGATGCTATGTTTCATGTTTTGATGGCGCACATCAGGCTATAACCTGGGATCCTGAGAATCGTAAGGTTGAAATTGATGAAGACAAGTGTGTTGGCTGCCAGCTCTGCCTACATGTCTGTCCGGTTGCAAACTGCATTACTCCCGGTAAGGTAGTTTTCAAACCCCAGGACCAATTCGGTAAGGGCTCTGAAGCTGTATATGCGGAAGATGTACCGTGTAAACGGGATATCATAGTCGGCCAGTACGACGAGTAAACTTATCTAAACATACTGAATCGGGAGCTGCTTCATCTGAGGCAGCTCCTTTTTTATCACTCACCCGCTATTATAGAAAGAAAAGATCTTTTGGGTATTTCGGCGCTTCTATAAGCTGTGAGTTTTGTATTGACCATATAATTCAGAACCTTTTCATATGCTTTGGTCCTATCATCGTTATTGTTAAAAGTAAAAACGTATTCATCAAGATTCCGCTGCAGATATTTTTCGGACACACTGTGATGGCCGTTTCGCAGACCGTATCTAACATCCTGCAGGATTATATGTATGCTCATAAAATTTGCCCCGTAATGTTTAACCGAACTCTTCTGCTTTATCCTGTTCAGAACAAGCCAGTTATGTATATACAGCTTATCAGGATCAGTTATTACCGTAGCTTTTTTATCAATCTTTTTCTTAAGATAATCTTTAATATTCATTTCATCTGGATTTTTTATCATTTGGAGCGTAAGTCTTTTTTTACCTTCTATTTCAAGGGCTCCAAGTATGCTTACCTTATTATATTCGGAACCTATTCCGTTTATAACCATTTCATCAAACTCAATATGACCCTTGAGTTTAATCCTGGGTTCATTGTGGCTTATGACAAAACGAATTTTGTTCAAAGCTTCCCATGCTGTTCGGTATGACCCCAGGCCTAGTTCTTTGAAAATAGTTTTAGCTGTAATAACCCTGTCTGGTGAGTTTGTCATCATTTCAACAATATTAAACCATAGATTTAAAGGAAGATGACTTCTACTGAACATACTGCCGGATAGCGGAGAAATTTCCTTTCGACATGACCTACATATGATTATTCGTCTACCTGGTTTCACCCAATAAGCATTGCTACGGCATCTTGGACAGACAAAACCTTCAGGATATTTTATATTAATTACCTTTTTAAAGCATTCTTCCTCAGTCATTCGGCTACAATAACACTAATCTGAATTTTTTTCAAATTGTGGGACTTAAGTGGATAATATAGCACGACTTTATACTTGACAGTTATTTCCATTCACATTTAGGCTGTTTTTTGGGTAGTAATGCCCTAAAAAATATTTTGGAGGAAGTATGTTTGGATTACCAGGCTTAACAGCTTTAGTGCTGTTTGGATTTCCACTCTTCTGGATCATCTACACAATAATATTCTGGGTAAAAACCAGAAACTGGGTAGATGACGCTGAAAATCAGGGGGGTGACAAATAATGAACCCAGTAGTTCTTATTTTTCTAGTTTTTTACTACGTTGTAGTAGTAGGCATTGGATTCTGGGCTGTCAAGAAAGGCGGAGCCAAAGACCTTGAAGGGTATCTTCTTGGAGGTCGAAAGGTTGGCCCTCTCGTAACAGCAATGACTCTGCAGTCAACCTCAATGAGTGGTTATATGTTTCTCGGTGGAGGATCCGCCGGCTACACCACAGGTTACTGGTCTATCTGGTATGCAGTAGGTGATATCGGTGGCGGAGTCGTAAACCTTTCGGTTATTGGTCGAAGAATGAGAAAACTCTCTAAGATTCTTGGTTCTTTAACTTCAATCGAATATCTTGAACACAGATACCCGCATGCAGCTACCCGTTTAATAAGCGGCAGTTTATCTGTTTTCCTTCTTTTCTTTTATGTTCTAGCTCAGTTTATTGCCGGGGGTAAGGGAATGGCTCTTGTAACAGGTCTACCATATGGTGCGGCTCTTGCAATAGCAGTTGGGATCATCATGCTCTATACATTCATGGGCGGGTACTTTGCAGTTGCGTACACTGACTTTTTCCAGTCAATGGTAATGGTTATCGGTATGATCTGGATATTTGCAGCGACAATGATTAACGTCGGCGGATTTACAGCCGTTAATGAATCAATTGCACAAATTGATCCAACATACCTCTCCATTTGGGGAAAAGATCTTGCTAACCAATATGCATGGAGCGACCTGCTTGGTGCTGTTCTTATCTTTTCAGTTGGATACATGGGCTGGCCACACGTTGTAACAAGACATATGGCTATGGAAAGCCCCAAAACTGCGCGTCTTGCCGGTGTATATTCTACAATCTGGAACCTGTTTTTCGTAACAGCTCCCTACCTCCTCGGTATTTTTGCAATCATTGTTCTCCCGAATCTTGCAGATCCGGAAATGGCAATCTTTACACTTGCAAGCGAGCTTCTTCCCGCTGCTGTTACCGGGATCGTTATGGCAGCTATCATGGCAGCTATCATGTCAACAGCCGACTCAATTCTTCTTCAGGTTGGTACAATCGCTTCAAGAGATATCTTCCAGCGTTTCTTCCACCCCAAAGCTACTGATCATCAGATGGTTTGGGTATCTAGAATACTCGTACTTATATTCGGTATCGTTGGTTTAATTATTGCGGTATTTAATCCTCCGGGAGTTTTCGCAGTTACCATTTTCACAACATCAGTACTTGGTAGTGCTTTCCTCCCTGCTTATGTATGTGCTGTATGGTGGAAAAAAGCCAACACCCCGGGTGCACTTTCATCAATTATTGGCGGAGCTTTAAGTGCCTTCCTTTTTGAAAAATTAGGAACAGGTATAGACCCAATGCTCGGTGGTTTAATTGTGTCCTGGCTTCTGATTATAATTGTCAGTAAAGCAACACAAAAATCACATCCGGTTGCTGACTATATTGTCAAAGCAATGGATGAAGCAATTAAGATTGGTCCCATCCCCAAGGACATGCTCGCAAAGTCAGATTTTAACCTGGCTCAGGAAGCAAGCGGGATCAACAAAAAAATCGATAAATAATTGCTCGTCGCGATCAATATTTTTTCGCCCCGTTTATTCGGGGCGGTCTTTTTTCGGAGTAAGACTTCATGCCTGACAATAAAGAAACGACATCAGTCAAAACAAAAATCAATCTGATACCCGGCACGATTAATGAAAATGATGCTAAAAATATTGTTTCCAAGTATTCCGAGCATCATTCGGTACAGGTTCAGAAATTAATATATTACCCCTACTACTGGTTCCTTTTTTCTTTTACTGTAAAAACCCTTTTTGGAAAAAGTCGAAGTACAAAGGCTTCCTGCCTGGTAGATTTAATTAATAATCATGCAGCGACCACAGACAGTTTTGATATAGCGGAGAAAGAAGTACTTACGGCAGGTATCCTCGAACAGGATTACACTCAGGAACAGGCTTTGAAAACCGCTAAAACGTATCTGATGCATTCATCCATACATAATATGAAGGTTCTTTTTGCACCTGATTCAGAAATTCTAAAACAAAGTCTTGTACATAAACCTTTCTGGATAGTAAAATGCACCAACAGGGACAGACACAGCTTTAAAGTTATAGTCGATGCTGTGACAGGTAAGTTCCAGGTTCTATAGGAGTTACAATGCTTAAATTACTTTTTCTTCCCGGCGCCCTTTTTCTACTTGTAATCTTCTTCAGGGTAGTAGTTCCTTACATCTCCACAGCACCCTGGAAAAGAATTATCGATAGTGCACTTTATCATCGAACACGTAAAGAATTTGACAAATCAGATGCTCTGTTAAAAAAGGCTGTTACAAAATACCCGAAACAGCCTGAGGTTTATCTTGATTATTTTCTTAATTTCAGCGGTTCTGAAAACCTTAAAGACAGGTTCGAGGTGATAACCGAGGGATATAAAAAAACAGAAGATACAATTCTTGGTTTTTTTATTGCTTCAACCTATCTTGAACATGGTTTACTCTCTGAGGCTGAAGCACTTCTTGATACTGAAAAATGCAGAGAATATATGCTTAAAAAAGGGATTACACTACTGCCCCAGTTATATTACGAACAGAAGAATTATAAAAAAGCTGAGGAAGAATTTAAACTTTTTTACCGCGGGCTTTATCATGACGAAGGCGATTTTGAGGATATTCTTAAAGAGATGAGTCCACAGGACCTTATAATGCTTGCTCTGATAAAAAAAGACTCAGGTTCAGACTATCTTAAAATTATGGGTTATGCTCCCAAAACCAGCGTTCACACTGACATGAGCTGGCACGATCTCCTTGCATCCCTCCATGAACAGCTCAAAAATATTAATCCTGCGGAAATCGGTATAACCGGCGACCCTGGTGAGTTTAACCGCAGGCGTAAGGAATATTTTACAAGTCGAATAAAACTCATTGAGTCGTATCTTTAAAATTTATTAAGCCATAAAAAAAGGCTGCTTCCCAGAGGAAACAGCCGGTTTATAATCATTTTATCCGTTAATTCTACAGAAGATTCTCATCAACCCATGTTGCAACCTTATCAAGTATTGCAAAGGCTTCTTTAAGCTGTTCTTCAGTGATAATCAGCGGAGGTGATACAGAGATCATGTTCTCATGTGAGTAGGTTGTAAAACCGTTCTCTCTGAGTTTGCCGATAATCTGTTTCATCAGACCTTTCGGGTCCTTTGCGTAAGGAACAAGGGGGCCATTCTCTTTATTAACAAACTCAACCATTCCAAAAAGCCCGATGTTTCGGCAAGGGCCTACACTCGGATGCTTTTCCTGAAGTTCAGCCATGAGTTTGGCCATAACCTTACCCATTTCTTTAGATCTGTTTATAAGATCAAGTTCTTTGTAAACGTCGATAGTAGCAATACCTGCGGCACAGCCCATAAGATGAGCACTGTAAGTTAGACCGCAGATTAGGACGTTCTCTTCAAAGTGTTCAGCAATTTCTTTAGAAACGATAACTCCACCGATAGGAACGTAACCGCATGTAACACCCTTTGCGAAGGTAATCATATCAGGTACTACATCCCAGTTCATGTAAGCGAACCATTCACCAGTTCTTCCCCAGCCGGCCATTACTTCATCACAGACCATCATGATGCCGTATTTAGTACAGAGCTCTCTTACACCCTTGAGGTATCCCTTAGGTGGAATAAGTACACCGTTTGAACCGACAACAGTTTCAAGGAAGAGTGCGGCAATATTATCCTGACCTTCCCAGATAATCTGCTCCTCAAGCTTTGCAAGGCAGTATTCAGTGTACTGTTCTTCACTGTCAAACTTGATTACAGGTTCTCTTTCAATATAAGGATTGAAGAATTTTACGAATCCGGGAATTCCGGGTTCTGAAGCAAGTCTCCTGGGTTCACCTGTCAGGTTTGCAGCAGCATAGGTAGCACCGTGGTATGAGCGGTAACCGCTGAATATTTTCTGCTTTCCTGTTTTAAGTCTTGCGATTTTAATTGCGTTTTCATTTGCTTCTGCACCTGCATTTGTGAAGAAGACCTTTCCCATCTCGGGAACAACTTCTTCAATGAGTTTTCTTGCAAGCTCAGCTCTGACATCAACAGCATAGGCAGGACCGATAAACGGCAGCTTTTCCGCCTGATCCTGAATTGCTTTAACAATTTTCTTGTTGCAATGCCCGACGTTCATGTTAACAAGCTGTGATGACATGTCGTAGTATTTCTTGCCGTCAGCGTCCCAGAAAAAGATGCCTTCAGCTTTGTCTACAACAATCGGATTAAGTGCTTTCTGCGCACTCCAGGAGTGTAAATTATATTTTTTATCAAGAGCCCTGATATCTTCACCAGCCATTAGCTCCCCCCTTATGTTTTTTTATAACGACGGGTATTACCCCGTCGTTTTTGTGCCTGCTTAACGAGCAGCCTATTCGTGCATGATCTTGCCGAATAGTTCTTCATCTGTCGGCATTGTGTTTTCAATCTCGAAAGAAACCCAGGTGTAGTTAAGAAGATTCTTCCATGTGATATTTTCAGAAGCAATATTTCCGCCCCATGTACCACAACCGAGAGTCATAGACATCGGCATGCCGTTTGTCCAGGCTCCTGAGTTAGCAAGACACTGCGGCTGGTTTACCATGATTCTGGAAACCTTGACTCTCCGTGAAAGCTCTTTAACCTTTCTTTCATCCTGAGTATGGATGCCAGCTGAGTGGCCCGCTCCTGAGTAGTCAGTTATCCTGTTAACAAGATCTATTGCTTCGTCAAAGGTTTTATATTTGTATAGTGTTGTTACCGGAGAGAGTTTCTCTCCAGAGAAGGGGTGTTCTTTTCCTACACCGTCTTCTGCAACCATGATGAAGCACTTGTCTTCACCCATATTAAGCTTTGCAAGCTTTGCAATCTTCTGAGCAGGCTGTGCAACGATATTTCTTGAAAGAACGCCATTTTCCCACATTGTAGCCTGGAGGGCTTCTTTCTCTGCGCCAGCGGCCATGTATCCGCCTTCAGCTTCAAGAGCCTTAACCATATCATCATAAAGATTTTCAGGAATAAGTACGCAGTTTTCTGTAGAACAGCTTGTTGCGTGATCGAAAATCTTTGATCTTTTAATCTTGTTTGCAGCATCAGCAAGATCAGCATCATCAGCTATAACACTTACAGCGTTACCAGCACCGACACCGTAAGCGGGTGTTCCGCTTGAGTATGCAGCCTTAACCATGCCTGCACCACCTGTAGCAAGAACGAGATCAGTCTGCTTCATAAGTTCATTAGTAGCTTCCACTGATACTTCATCGATTCCGATAACGAGGTCCTCAGGGAAATTATTAGCCTTGAGAGCAGCCCGGATAGCATCAATAGCCATCTTGTTGGTGCCCTTTGTTCTCGGATGCGGAGCCATGATTATTGCATTTCTGGTTTTAACTGCTCCAAGAGCCTTAACAAAAGGAGTAGCTTCAGGGTTGGTACAGGGAACAAGTGCTCCGATAACACCAACAGGTTTTGCATATTTCAGCAGACCCTTCTCATCATCAACTTCAATAAGACCGACTGAGGGCTCGCCTCTCATATCTCTGAGAGTTCCTTTTACCTTTGCGTAAATCTTACCAACCTTGTCGGGTCCAAAACCCATTCCTGATTCTTCAGCAGCAAACTCACCGAGTTTTTTTGCGAAATCGGGTTTACAACCTGCCCAGGCGATTCTTACACACATGTCGTCGACCTGTTCCTGAGTTGCGAATTCAATCTTCTTCTGAGCAGCCTGTGCTCTTTCAACCAAACCTGCTATATACGCAGCAGCTTCTTTGGGATCTGCCATATTAGCTCTCCTCCACTTCAAATATATTGTCAGACAATGATCCAACCGATCATAGAGACACAATAATATCCTTTAGAGCTCAGGTCAAGGCTATATATGGTAAATTAATCAGATTTTTTTAGCGCAAACATTTTTTGTTAAATTTAACTTGACGGATCTCAAAATTGTAACTTAAAATCTATCTAAAGTCTGACAGAAGTCTAATAAAACATTGACTTACAGCGGACATATTGTTTATTATGAAGTATCTATTTATGTTTAACTTAAATTTTAATGTAACCACACCACATATCACACACTACATTAACCAACCCGAAATAACCAAGACTTTAGACACGACTACAAAAAATAATAATCTATTTTTTTTCTGCAAGATACAGAATGCTCAATTCTGTTCTTAATATATTTTTTTTGGAGGATTTATGAGCGACGAAGCAAAAAAAGGAGAAGGTTGGGTAGTATATCCTATTGGTACTAAACCGAAATGGGGACTTTCATTTCTTCTCGGTGCTCAGCAGTTCCTGACACAGTTCGGTTCTACTATTATCATTCCGATGATAACAGGTGGAGCAATGGGACTTCCCACCACGGAACTCGCACTTCTTATCTCAACAATGTTTTTCTGTGCTGGAATTACAACCCTGATTCAGCAGTCTCCTATCGGAAACAAACTGCCGATTCTGCAGGGTGGTACTTTTTCCTTCCTCGGACCAATGTTTGCTATTGTAGGCATGTGTGCTGCTGAAGGGTTCGGCTACGAAATTATGATTCAGCAGGTCAGTGCTGCAGTTATGATAGCTTCACTTTTTGAAATTATCATTGGTTACACCGGTCTTATGGGCTTAATTAAAAAAGCTTTCAGCCCGATAGTTATTGGACCTACAATTGCCATGATAGGTCTGGCACTTTACGGTGTTGGAGCTCCCTGGATGGCCGGAAACTGGGTAATTTCTCTTTCCACTTTCGTAGCTATCGTAATCTTTTCTCAGGTTTTCTCCAGAAGATCTAAAGTGTTTGCACTTTTCCCGATTCTTCTTGCAGTTATCCTCGGATGGATTCTAGCATGGATAGGAACAGCTACAGGCCTTATCCCCGAAGGTAATCCGGCCAACCTCAGAGGTGGTATTGAACTTATCAGTTCTGCACCCGTATTCTGGATTAAACCGATTATTCCGTTTAAATGGGGTGTTCCATCATTTAATGCCATCACCTTTGCCGGTGCCCTCGGTATGCTTGCCGGTTACATTGGTTCAATGATTGAATCAGTTGGTGATTACTATTCATGCGCAAGAATAGCAGAAGCACCGGTTCCGACATCTAAGATTATATCAAAGGGTATTGGTGCTGAAGGTATAGGATGTCTTATCGCATCAATTTTTCAGACATGTAATGGTACTACTTCATACTCTGAAAATATCGGTTCAATTGGTCTTACGAGAGTAGCAAGCCGTCGTGTTATCCGCTGTGCAGGTGTAATCCTCATCGCACTTCCCTTCTTTGGAAAATTCGGAATGGTTCTTGCTACAATGCCACAGCCTATTACTGGAGCTCTGTTCTTCGCCATGTTCGGACTTATAGCCGCAACTGGTCTTTCCAACCTTCAGTTTACAAACCTTAATAACGCGAGAAACCTCTTCATCATTGGTGTAGGCTTCTTTGCAGGTCTTACAATCCCCGCTCACTTCGGTGCTGCGTCTATGGTATCCGGCGATCCCGGTTCTGCTCAGTATGTTATAACTAATATATTTCAAACTATTTTCACAACCGGTATGGCAGTTACAGCTTTTGTAACAATGCTCCTTGACAACATTCTTCCTGGTGCAACCAGAGAAGAAAGAGGCCTCACCGTTTGGGAAGCTGAGGCATCCGACGAAGCATGGGAAAAAGCTGAAGCCGAATGGGCAGCTATTCCTGTTGGTCATGCTAACTGGCACGTTCTCAATAAATAAAAACCAGTTTATCTGTTTTTCAGGATGCTGGACGGCGAAAACGCCGTCAGGCATCCTTTTTTTAAACTATCAATTAATGGAGCTCCCTATGAAAGTAAGGAAACATCGCATATTTTACATCATTCTGGTTGTGCTAATGATAATAGATGTTTATTCTATTTTTAATGCCGGAAACCCCAATTCCATAATTAGAAATATAGTCCCTGATCCTGGTTGGGATTTTCTTATAACGGCAATTATTTCCCTGCTTATTGTTGTTAATGTTGGAATAATGAGCAGCCTTAACGGTAACGCCACTGATCCTGTATACCTTTCACTTTTAGAAAATAAAGCTTATATTGAAAAACTAAGAGAAAAAGGCAAAAATGATCAGGAAATAGCACTTTCATTCATCTCGAAACTTAACGAAAGTAATCTCGGTAAAAAAATAGCCTACAGAAAGGCAATAAAATATCTTAAGAGGATCTGATGAACACTATTGTAAATCTTCCCCCTGCAGTGCTTGGGATAGTCATATTCGGAATTGTTCTCCTTATGGCTCTAATACGCTATCTCGAATCTCAGCATTTGTCTCGTAAATATCCAGAAGATCAAATTATACTCGCGTCCTTCGGCGTAACCTGGTTTGGTCAGGAGAGCAAACTTGAAAAACCTATCCGTAAAACCGGTGCAATAGCCCTCGTCAGAGACGGTGTATATTATCATTCCAGATTTGGAGGACTTGAAGCATTTATTCCAAAGAATTCTATTAAAACAATCGGTACTACAGATTTTTTCTGTGATAAACCGCTAAACGATACTGTAATTCAGATATCCTTCAAAAACGAAAAAGGTGACCTGGATAGAATGGCTTTCAGAATTCCATCACCTGCAAAATGGATTTTGATGCTTCAGAAAACTTTGCTTAATAAATAGTTAAACAGATATAAGTTTCAAAAATAAATGTTTACGCAACCAAAAACTAATGCTATTATTGTCAGACAATAAGGCGTTTTTAACATAAAGATCCGAATAGGGTTGACAATTGTCCTTATATAAGTAGGGTTTTTATTTAAAGACACACATCTTTTTTGGCGGGGGTCACAATGGGTAACGAAGAAAGGTTACAGGAATTTAAAGAAGTAAAAGCCAAAATGCTTAAAGGCGGCGGAGACGCACGTATAAAAGCACAGCATGAAAAAGGCAAAAAGACAGCACGCGAACGCATCGAAGGCATAACCGATGAAGGTTCTTTTATAGAAAGCCAGGCGTACATCAAGGGCAGAACCACTGAGTTCGGAATGGATAAAAAACGCTTTTCAGGCGACGGAGTTGTCACAGGAAGCGGAAAAATTAATGGTAAACAGGTGTTTATCTCCTCTCAGGATTTTACAGTACTTGGCGGTTCTCTTGGAGAAATGCACGCTGAGAAAATTGCGGAAGCACAGAACCTGGCTCTTAAAACCGGGTCTCCGTTTATACAGGTAAATGATTCCGGCGGTGCAAGAATACAGGAAGGAATTCTTTCACTTAACGGATATGCTAAGATATTCAAAAACAACACCCTATCATCCGGTGTAATACCGCAGTTTTCGGTAATTCTCGGGCCATGTGCCGGCGGTGCAGTATATTCACCGGCGATTACTGACTTCATCTTCATGGTAGACGGTAAGAGTCATATGTATATTACCGGTCCCGATGTAATTAAGGCTGTGACCGGAGAGATAATTTCACATGAAGATCTCGGAGGGGCATCTGCGCATTGCGCGAAAAGTGGAAACGCTCATTTTCGTTTTGAAACAGAAGAAGACTGTTATTATTTTATTCGTGCTCTAATGGATTATCTTCCGTCAAACAATCAGGAACAGCCGCCTGTTACTGATACAGGTGATAACCCGGACCGAACAAGTAATGTTATGCCCATCATTCCGGATGAGCCGAAGAAACCCTATGATGTTCGAGACATAATCGATGAAGTTTTTGACAGAGGATCTTTCCTTGAAGTCCACAAAGACTGGGCAAAAAGTGTTGTGGTAGGCTTCGCAAAACTCAACGGACGAACAGTCGGTCTATTTGCTAATCAGCCTAATTATATGGCTGCTGCTCTTGATATAAACTCTTCAGACAAGGGGGCAAGGTTCCTTAGATTCTGTGATTCTTTTAATATTCCCATTATCTCCCTGGTAGATGTACCGGGATACCTCCCGGGTATTGCCCAGGAACACGGCGGGATTATCAGACATGGCGCAAAACTGCTTTATGCTATTGCAGAGGCAACAGTCCCCAAGCTTTCACTTATAATTAGAAAGTCGTACGGCGGTTCAATGATTGCAATGTCTTCAAAGTCTCTTGGTTACGACAGAGTGCTCGCTTATCCTACAGCAGAAATTGCGGTAATGGGAGCTGAAGGTGCTGCAAATATTATTTCCAGAAAAGAAATAAAAGAAGCCGATGATCCTGCTGCAAAAAGAGCCGAAAAAATAGCTGAGTTCCAGCAGGAATTCATGAATCCATATGTAGCAGCAGGTTACGGACTTGTTGATGATATAATAGATCCGGAATTCACAAGAATCGAGCTTATCAGAGCTCTTGAAATGAATCTACGTAAACGAGAAGACCGGCCGGTTAAAAAACACGGCAATATACCCTTGTAGGAGTAAGTAAACAAATGCAGGAACAATTCAGTTATAGTTTAATGGCTTCAGGCCTCGGCATTCTGATTGTATTCACAATCCTCGTTTTATTGAGTGTTCTGATGATTATTATCAGAAGACTTTCCGACGAGAAAACGGAAAAGCCTGTCACCTCTACACAGCCAACGGCTGTACAAACCGCACCGCAGTCATCACTCCCACTTCCTGTGATGGTTGCAGCGGCAACAGAAGGCATGACAATGGGCGGTAATGCTGACTGGCTTATCGCAGCGGTTGCGGCTTATTTCGCAATCGAAGAAAATGATGCTGCTGGCCCCTCAGCGGCCGCATGGGCATCAACCTATGTTAAATACGACCCATGGGTCGCGAACAATAAATTATCCAAAACAGTTCCAGGAGTATAGTAATTATGAGCAAGAACATTAAATTTCAGTATGACGGCGCTTTATATGACATTAATGTAAATAGAAACGGCAACGTTCTTAACATTGAACACCAGGGCCAGACCTACGTAGTCAGCCTTGCGGCACCCGCCGGTGGCGTAGCTGCCCCTACCCCCGCTGCTGCCGCACCGGCACCTGCTGCTCCTTCAGCCCCAGCCGCACCTGCAGCTCCAGCCGCACCTGCCGCTCCCGCTGCACCTGCCGCTCCCGCTGCTTCCGCGCCTGCCGCTGCCGCCGGAGGAGCTACCGAAAAAGCTGCAATTACAGGGACAATCAAGGAAATTAAGGTTGCTCAGGGTGCATCCGTCAAATCAGGTGATCTTCTGATTGTTATGGAGGCCATGAAAATGGACATTGAAGTCTTCGCTACCCACACCGGATCGGTTACAGCTATACATGTAACCCAAGGCGCTAACGTAACCGAAGGCCAGCCGCTGATGGACATAGGCTAACGGAGGCTTTTAGTGAGTTTTTTCGATTTATTCGCGAGTTTTCTCGACAGTACGGCATTTCAGGCACTCACATGGCAGAATCTTGTCATGATGGGTGTTGGCGGACTGTTGATATATCTAGCCATAGCCAAACAGTATGAGCCTCTTCTCCTCATACCCATCGGTTTCGGTGCCATACTTGTCAACCTTCCGATGACTGGTATTCTGGACGAGGGTGGACTATTGTACTACTTCTACTACGGTGTCAAGATCGGTATTTTCCCGCCGATTATTTTTATGGGCATTGGAGCCATGACCGACTTCGGTCCACTCCTGGGAAAGCCCCAGACATTCCTTCTGGGGGCTGCTGCTCAGCTTGGTATATTTGCAACTCTTCTGGGTGCAAAGGCACTGGGAACAATCCCTTTCCTTGCCGCTCATGATCTAGGCTTCAACTTTGCTGAAGCCTGTTCAATCGCAATTATCGGCGGTGCGGACGGTCCAACTGCAATTTATCTGACGTCCAAACTCGCGTCTCATCTTCTGGGACCAATTGCCGTTGCAGCATATACCTACATGGCTCTTGTACCGATTATACAGCCACCTATCATAAGAGCTCTAACGTCAAAGGAAGAGCGTCTTATCAGGATGGCTGATCCGAAACCGGTTTCAAAGAGGACAAAGATCATCTTTCCGATAGTAACTACAATTGTAACAGCCCTGCTAATTCCCGCATCCGCCCCGCTTATCGGTATGCTGATGCTTGGTAACCTTTTCAAGGAATGCGGTGTAACAGAGCGACTGTCTAAAACAGCTCAGAACGAGCTTATCAACATTGTTACTATCTTTCTTGGAATATCGGTCGGCTCAAAGATGCAGGCCGAACACTTTCTCAACTTTCAGACCATATTTATTATTGTTCTGGGATGTATTGCTTTCGGTATAGGCACCGGCGGCGGGGTCTTACTGGGTAAGCTTATGAGCAAACTAAGTGGTGGAAAGATCAACCCGATGATTGGAGCAGCAGGGGTCTCTGCGGTTCCGATGGCTGCCCGTGTAGTACAGAAGGTCGGGCAGGAAGAAGATCCGGGCAACTTCCTTCTTATGAATGCAATGGGACCGAATGTTGCGGGGGTTATCGGATCAGCAATTGCTGCCGGTGTACTGCTTTCGTTGAATTAGTCAATTCTTCTATAAATTGATTTTCACGGGGGATCCAAACAGGATACCCCCTTTTCTATTTTAGGGAGTCTTTAAGTCTATCAAACTCTCGGCGCTTTTGTTGGGTCTAGAGGTTTCCCATCTTTGTAAACAAAGAAAAAAACCGAAGCCCTATCCGAATTTCCACCTAGAATCCCGATAATACTTCCAGGCTTTACATAATCGCCCACTTTGACATTTGTGGTTTCATTTCCGCCGTAGCCGTACACTAGACCGTTCTGGCCCTCTACAAGGACAAGCTTATTATAGATACCGTAATCTGACGCCCAGACCACTGTACCTCCGTTTACAGCTACAATATCATCTCCTGGAGCACCTGTAATCTGAATACCCTTGAGTTTACCCGTAAGCTCTGTTCTTACGCCCTCATGTGGCCAGTCAGGGGTTTCCATTATAGCTACCAATGCCGTAGCGGGCTGGGTGGGGTCATCTGCAGCCGGATTTTCCTGTGTTGACTCAACAACAGTTTCGCCTGCACCTTCTCCAGGATTGACTTGAGAAGGAGAGTTGAAAGGAATGTGAATAAACTGTCCGGCTTTCAAAATGGAGGAAGGTTCGAGATTATTCAGCTCCAGGAGTTCATCAACCGTTGTTCCTTGAGCACGGGCAATACTGTAAAGGGTATCTCCCTTCTTAACTGTATATCCCCCGGGAATATTTAAAGTCATACCCGGATACAATTTTGAGGGATCTGTTATTCCGTTATATGATTTCAGGCTCTCAATTCTGATATTGTATTTTCTACTGATACTATATAGTGTATCACCTTTTTTTATTGTGTAACTGTAGCTTTCTGCTGTGACCGCTGAAGCTAATGCAAATGTTAAAATCGCTGCTATACAGAGTATTTTCTTCATCGTATTTTCATATTCGGCGTCCGGCGCATTAAACTAAAAAGGTTAAAAATAATTTTAATAACTTATTGACAGTTTTTTTGTAGTTGGATATATTACCCATACCTTAAGGGGGCGTGGCGAAGTCGGTTATCGCGCCGGCCTGTCAAGCCGGAGATCGCGGGTTCAATCCCCGTCGCTCCCGACCAAAGCCCTTGAAACTAAGTTAGAACTTTTGTTTCAAGGGCTTGTTTTTTTTTTCTTCATTTACGGGCTGTGGCGCAGGGGGAGCGCGCGCCGTTCGGGACGGCGAGGCCGGTGGTTCAAATCCACTCAGCCCGATAGAAAAAGACCATTTCAGCTTTAGCTGGTATGGTCTTTTTTTTCTTTGCTGAGACGATTTGAACTGAAACTTCAACGCGACGTGAGGAGCATAATTTTGCATGTATGCAAAATTAGAAGTTGAGGCGGGGCGAAAGAAGTCTGCACGATTACAGAAACTGAGGTTTCTTCTGCGTCAGGAATTGCAGTGGAAACGGACCGGCGGAACCGGCGGAGGGGACGGAGCCGGGATTGTGACGCCGAATATGGCCGTTGCAGCGGAAAGTCCGCCCCGGCGCAAAGCCCCGGGGGACGCCCGAATTTTGTTTGCGTTGACAGAACAAGGCTCTCATGATAATGTTTGCTGTCAGAATTTTACTGCATATTTTTTACCTAAGGAATTATTAATGGCATCCAGAAATCAGCGCCGAAACCATAATAAACACGCAAATGAGAATGTTGAAATACTTGAGAAAAAACGCAAAAGCAATCCTGTAATGTGGGTTATAAGTATAGTTATTTTAGTTGTGATTATTGTAACTTTTATAGGAGCTCCGCTTGCAAGCAATAACTCATCATCCGGGAATATGGTTTTCGGTTCATACGACGGTGAAGAAATTGTATACTACGACGGTTCTTTTTTCTCAGATCAGGTTAATTCAATAGCTGATAACTACAGGGACCAGATGACCGATGCTAATGCATATTTTATCCAGTTTCAGGTTTGGCGCTCCGCCTTCGACAACACTGTTTACCGCACTGCGGCAATTAAGGAGCTTAAGAACAGCGGAGTGATTGTTTCATCTAATTCTGTAGATGAAGCCATTGTCCTTTACGGTCCTTATATGGAAAACGGTGAGTTCAGCGAGAATCTTTATGCTCAGAGTTCAAACACTGAGAAAAAATATATCCGCGACAGATTTGAAGAGGATCTTTACTACAGCAGATTTGCAAGCGATATTAACTCAAATCCGATTAACCTTAATGAGGAAAAGTTCCTTCAGGAGATTGCTTCTGTTGAAAAAACTTTTCGCTACACTGCCTTCCCCTTCTCTTCTTTTCCTGATGATAAGGTTGCTGAATACGGCAGCGAAAATGCGGATCTTTTCCGTTCTATTGTTTTAAGCAAAATTACTGTAAAAAGCAGCGAAAAAGATGCTGAACAGATTTATGAAAAACTTCAGGACGCTCCCGGCATGTTCACCGAACTTGCAAAAACCCAGTCTTCCGATCCCTATGCGGACAAGGGCGGCGAAATGGGTTCACGCTACTACTATGAAATGAAAAACATCATCAATAATGATGAAGCCCTTGATGAGGTATTTTCACTGAGTACTGGCGAGATGAGCAGAATAATCGAGGACGACGGAAGCTGGGTAATTTACCGATGCGATAAATCTCCTGAATATGCCGATATGACTCTGGCTAGCGATATTGCTGTTGTAAAGGATTACATGGAACTTTATGCCAAGGGTGTTATTGAAGACTACCTGGTTGAAGAGGCTGAGAACTTCGCCGAGTTTGCACGCAGCGAGGGCTTCACCGAGGCAGCCGCGGATTCTGCACTGAATGTTCATAATACAAATGCCTTTCCGATTATCTATGGTAATCCTTCGGTTTATTACTATAACCAGAATATCCCTGTGTACACTCAGCCCTCTGTTGCTGATGACGACAGTCTCAACGGAGCATCATCGAATGAATATTTCCTTAAAACTATAGACAATCTTGCTATGGATGAAATATCAGAAGCACTAATTCTCAATGATAATGTTGTTATAATGCAGCTGGTTGATTCAAGTGAAAAATCCACGGATGAACTTCAGTCGGTTGGCGGGCTTATCAGCTACGCTGCACAGAACTGGCTGGGCAGTCAGTTTGAGGAGTTCATCTACCAGTCGGACAAGTTTGAGGACAACTTCGCTGAGGTCTTTTCACAAATCTTTTCACTTAATTAGGAATGAAAAAAAGGTTTCCGGTTGAGGTTACAAGGGGCGTAAATCGCCCCGGCATAAGCTTTAACGGGAAGCCGCTCTATTCTGATGGCTCACCGCCCGAAAAACGCGTCAGAGGCCTCCCTCATGCGTCTGATGCCCTTTATATTGTAGTTTCGCCACTTCTGTTCTATGGCGTGGATGAATTACTTGAGATCATTCCTGAGGGTTCATCCTGTATTGCTGTTGAACATAATCATGATATTTACAATGCTACCCTGAGCTTTCATAAACAATCAGGCGTTAAAAATTTCCGTTATATCTATGTTGATGAAGACTCTGCCGCAACTCTTTTACGCAGCCTTACGGATAGCTGGTTTCGCCGTATTATTCCCGTTAAACTGAATCGCGGATATATGATTGAGCGTGCGTTTTACGACGATATGCTGAATAAGCTTGAGAACGGACTTGCGTCATTCTGGAAAAACAGAATGACAACCATTCATATGGGCAGATTATGGTGCAGGAATATTTTTCTGAACACGGTGGAGATTTACCGCGCCGGCTTTATAACCGATATCTCGACCGACAAACCGGTTATATGCCTTGGCGCAGGCGAAAGCCTGGAAGAAAGCCTTGCTTTCATAAAACGGCGCCGAGGCGGCTTTTTTGTCGTGGCCGCCGATACTGCGGTCACAAGCCTGCTGCTGGGCGGTATCAAGCCCGACCTTGTCGTTGCAGTCGAATCACAGCATGCTAATTTATATGATTTCTATGAGGATGAATCTCTAAACCTGCCTGTTGCAGCAGACATGACATCATCCCCAGAACTTCTTCGAAAGATCCGCGGGCCCCTGTACCTTTTCATATCTGAGTTTGATTTTTCATGTATATTCAGACTTCTTGATAATTCCGGAATTCTTCCGCCCCTGCTGCCTCCGCTTGGATCCGTAGGTCTTACCTCCATCATGATTTCACTTATGATTACTGACCAGCCGATTCTTTTTTCGGGTCTTGATTTCTCATTCACACCTGATAAATACCACGCATCCGGTTCGCCTTCTCACATTATTACCCAGATGAGTGAAAACAGACTTCACAGGAGCAGTTTCTTTGCGGCGGCTTTCCGCGACGGAAGGACAAAAACTGTAGATAAGGCTGGTCGTATTGTCTATACGGACATTATCATGTCGTCGTATTCGGATACCCTGTCCGAGCTGATTGAACATTCGGGCAGGCTTATAGACATGGGTGTTTACGGTCTTGATAATCCGGCACCTAAATACAGTGACGCTCTTTTCGATAATATGTCTGCAGAAATCAGCGGCAAACCAGACTTTGAAGCGGCTGTAAACTATAAAAGGATCAGAGAACTACCTGACGCTTTCTCCGGTCCGGCCGGCAGATCGGCTTCCACTGCTTTTCTGAAGCAGCAGCTGGATAGACTTAATGCTGCAATTTCTGCGGCTGTTGATTTTCAAAATACCAGAACTGATTCTATGGAGGGTAGAGGAAGCCGGCTGCCGGAGGACCTTGAAGCCCTGCTGAAAAGCGTCGACTACTGCTGGATTTTTTTCCCGGACCGGAAGCCCCTTCCGTCCTCAGATCCGAGTTTCATAAGGCGTTTTCTATTCTCGGCGGCCTGGATGTCGTCGCAGATTTCAAACGCCCTGAGCATAATTGATTAAAAGATTAATCTTCAGTCTTGAGAACCGAAAGAAAAGCCTTCTGAGGCAGCTCGACGTTTCCAACCATTTTCATCCGCTTTTTTCCCTCTTTCTGCTTCTCAAGGAGTTTTCTCTTACGCGAGATATCGCCGCCGTAACATTTAGCGGTAACGTCCTTTCTAAGCGCAGAGATTGTTTCCCTTGCGATTATCTGAGAGCCGATAGAGCCCTGCAGCGCAATTTTAAACTGATGCCGGGGTATCTCATCCTTTAGGCGCCTGCAGGCCAGTCTGGCACGCGCTGTGGCGCTCTCACGGAAGACGAGCTGGGACAGGGCGTCTACCTTGTCACCGTTTATGAGTATTTCAAGCTTTACCAGGTCGGTCGCCCTGTAATCTGTTGTTTCATAGTCAAATGATGCGTAGCCGCGGCTTACCGATTTTAGTCTATCGTAGAAGTCAAACAGAACATCGGCTAGCGGCATTTCATAAACCAATTCAACCCGCTTTTCATCAAGATAGTTCAGCGAGGTCTGGACTCCCCTCTTTTCGAGGCAGAGGTTGATGATGGGGCCTATATATTCCTGTGGACAGATTATCTCAGCCCTGATATAGGGTTCTTCGGTGGACGCGATTTGTACAGGGTCAGGATATTCGGATGGATTATCGATTACGACACGTTCTCCGTTGTTCATCTCAATTTTATATGCTACCGAGGGTGCGGTAAGCACAATTGAGAGTCCGAATTCCCGCTCCAGCCTCTCCTGCACAACCTCCAGATGAAGGAGTCCTAGAAATCCGCACCTGAAACCGAAGCCCAGGGCAACTGATGCATCTTTCTCGTAGATTAAAGATGCATCATTCAGCTTGAGTTTCTCCATCGCACTGAGAAGTTCATTGTAATCGTTAGAGTCAACCGGATAAATCGATGAGAAAACAACTGGTTTCACCTCTCTGAATCCATCCAGGGGGCTGCTGCAGGGCATTGAGGCGTTTGTAACGGTATCACCAACCCTGATATCGGAAATGGTTTTAATACCGGCTATGAAGTAACCTACGTCACCGGCTGAAAGCTTATTAACCTTATCAAGCCCTACCCTGAAAATCCCGGTTTCTTCAACCTTGTATGTTGATCCGCCTGCCCAGAGCTTTATGGTCTCACCTGCTTTAAGTTCACCGTCAATTATCCTGACATGAACTATGACGCCGCGATAAGGGTCATAATGCGAGTCAAATATCAAAGCCTTAAGGGGATTCTTTTTTTCACCTTTAGGTCCGGGAATAAAGTCGACTATTGCTTCAAAAAGCTCACCCACCCCCTCTCCTGTCTTCGCTGACACAAGGCTGGTCATTTCTGAATCAAGACCGAGCTCGTTATCAATCTGATGTTTTACCATTGGAATATCCGCACTCGGCAGATCTATCTTATTTATAACCGGTATTATTTCCAGATCATATTCAAGCGCCATATAAAGATTTGCGAGAGTCTGTGCCTCAACACCCTGACTGGCATCAATAAGCAGCAATGCCCCCTCACATGAAGAGATAGCCCTCGATACTTCATATGCAAAGTCTACGTGGCCCGGTGTGTCTACAAGGTTAAGCGTATACTCTGTACCGTCCTTAGCCTTGAAAGGAATTGTAACCGCTTGAGATTTTATAGTAATCCCCCGCTCCCTCTCAATATCCATACTGTCGAGGATCTGATCCTTATATTCTCTTTCTGAGATGATCATCGCTTTTTCAATGAATCTGTCTGCTAGTGTGGATTTACCGTGGTCTATATGTGCAATTATACAGAAATTTCTGATATTTTCGGGTGCGCTCATTTGTGTGTGATTCTCCAACTGAACTGATATGGTGTTATTATAACTATTTAATGACTAAATTCAAGCTATCGTACATTCTGCTTCATTTCCCATTCAATTGCTCGCTGTATCAGCTCGATACCGTCTTTTAGTTGAAGCTTTAACTTTAAATGAGATTTATATGTTTCAATAGTTTTTACACTGAGTTTAAGCTGTTCCGCGATATTTTTTGTCTTCACGCCCTGTCCTATCAGCTGGAAAACTTCCAATTCGCGATCACTGAGGATATTGATGGGATTAAGATTTGTATTTTTCCTGCCTGATGTCATTATTTCAATCATTTTTGACTGCATTCCGGGGCTAAGATAAATCTCACCTGCAGCTACCTTTCTCACCGCTGTGATAATGTCATCCACAGCCTCCGCCTTCATTATGAAGCCCTTCGCTCCAGCCCGCAGAACCCTTTCAGCATAGATATCTTCATCATGCAGGGACACTACCAGTATTCGGACATCTGGACAGATGACCACAAGGTCCTTTATAAGCTCAATCCCGCTGCTCTCTTTCAACGAAAGATCAACCATAGCAATGTCAGGCTTCGTTGATGTTATAATATCAACAGCATCAGCCGCTGTTTCTGCAGTTCCTACAACATTGAAATCATCTTCACCGTCTATCAGTTTCTTAAAACCTTCTCTTACAATAGGATGATCATCAACAATTACAACATTCATCATTCAGAAGTCTCCAATTCCGGCAACGGAACACGGCAGAGTATTAACGTCCCCTCATCCTTTTCGCTGTGTATGAAAAGGTTGCCATTTATAAGATTGGATCTGTAGTTCATAATACTCATGCCTATCCCGTTGGCCGCTGTCTCTTTTATACCGGTCCCATTATCCTTTACCGATAAGATTAATTCAGCATTTACAATTTCCAAACTAATACTGAGAGTATCGCCCCTGCTGTGCTTCACTGAATTATTAACAGCTTCCTGAGCGATGTGATAAAGCTGGGTCTCAACCATAACCCCTACATTTTTTATCCCTTCTTTTATATCGGTAATAACTCTTGTTTTGTAAACTGTCCTTGCAAAATTAGCAAGATCCTCAAGGGCGTGAGGCAATCCTTCTGTTTGAAGCTTTACAGGTATCAAATTCTTAGCCATCGTCCGGGTCTGCTGTATTGTTTCTTTCAAAAGCGATTCAGTATCCAGCAAATGTTGCATTTCATCCTTATCAAGTTTATTCCTGACTAGATTTTCCAATGTTTTCATATTCAGCAGAATACCAGTAAGCTGTTGCCCAAGGCTGTCGTGAAGGTCCTGTCCTATCCTCTCTCGCTCCTTCTCTCCTATTTCTATAACCTCTTTTTCAAGGTTTTTATTCTCGGTCACATCTCGTGCGATGAAAGAAATTCCTGTGATTATTCCATTTGGATCTTTAATAGGTGACGGCAGAATCGACATTTCAATCAGTTCGCCGTTCTTGCGCTGCCTGACACCCTCATAATGAGGAACTATTTCTCCGGAGCGAAGCAATTCAATTTTCTCCGGCATTTCATTCGGATAGTTAGGCGGATGAAGCAAGCTTATATTCTGTCCGACAACCTCGTCAAAACTGTAACCGAATATTTCAACAGCGCCGCTGTTCCAGGATCTTATTATTCCGTTAATATCTATTCCAATAATCGCATCCTGCGAAGACTCAACAATAGACGCCAGTCTAGACTGAACGGCGTCAATCTTTTTTCTTTCGACTATATTCTGGATCAGGTAAACCCACCCTATCACCTTTTGCTTCGTATTATGAAGAACATTTATGGAGCATTCGACTGGGATGGAAATTCCTGATGCTGCGTTGTAGAGTATATACTCGGACTTTTCAAACTTCTTTTTCTTTTTACTGTTATAGGGATGTACTAGTTCAGTTCCATCAGGACGCTTCCAGATAATGCCTATCCTGTCAATTCGTGTATACTCTGCCTGTTTTTTACTAATACCCAGCAGCTTGGCTGCTGTCAAATTCAGATATTTTATAAATCCTTCCTCATCTATGTTTATCACTGCGTCTTCAATATTTTCCAGTGTTATATCAAGAAGGGTCTCATTCTCAACAACCTTTCGCTGCATCTCATTTTTATAAATAGCCATGTCAATGGCAGTCCGAAGCTCGTTGTAATTAAAGGATTTAGATATATACCCGTACGGACCGGTTATTTTGGCTCTCGACAGAGTCAGTTCATCTGTATGCCCTGATATATAGATAATCGGAATAAAGTCTCGATTATTTATTTTTTCTGCAGTCTGGATGCCATCAAGTTCCCCTTCAAGCTGTACATCCATCAAGACCAGATCAGGAGGGTCGGTTTCCACAAGGCTCAATGCTTCCTCTCCGGAGGGAACTGCATCAACAACCTCATACCCCATGGATTCAAGACTGCTTGTCATATCCATTGAGAGAATGACTTCGTCTTCTACTATCAGTATACGTGTTTTTTTCATATTGTATTATTTATATCTATATAACTGCCTAGCTGAATTGCCGTTTCAAGAAATCCGGCTTTTCGTTTCTTTATTCTGATTCCTGCATATATTACACCGTTTTTTTCATCGACTTCCCAGTTGACTATCGAGAACGGATCGTCAACCGATAAACCAGTTTCATCTGCACTCATTCCGCGGTAGACTCTTTTAATAATGTACTGCTGTCCCATGACATCCTCATTACCCCTTTCCACAGCCATGCCAAGAAAAGGCGCCATTAGATTTTTTCTGCTGTCCAGCTGCAGAGCTTTCTTCATAGGCATGTTTTTTCTTTCTTCGGCAATAAGCAGGAACTCAAGCTCTTCTTCGTCCCTCTCTACAACAAGATTCACGAGCGTGCCGGGACGATATGACAGCATTACTTCCTGAGCATCTGTAATTTCCTCAGCAGCTCTGCCGCCTATACTCACAATCCTGTCTCCGGCGCCTACACCCGCTATGAAGCCCGAAGTCCCCGGCATCACATAGATTATCTCCAGCCCGTCATTACTCTCGTGAACCGACAAACCCAGCCATGACTGCCTGTTTCGTCCCTCAACGTACAGCTCAGACAAACTGTTCATAATCCATTTCACAGGAATTATGAAGTTTACGCCCTCAAACTGCTCGATGCCGGCGAAGACAACCCCTACAAGCTTTCCATCTTCGTCGACAACAGGTCCCCCGCTGTTTCCGCTGTTTATGGGGACATCCACCTGTATGGTATCACCCAGCGGTAAAAGCCGTCTGTCACCGGTAGCAGATATTATCCCTGAGGTTATTGTTTTATCCAGACCGCCAGGTGATCCAATAGCAAATATTGATTCACCTGGTTTATATTCTCTGAGTTCAGGAAAGTTGTATATATATTCCGGCGTAATTGCGGCTTTCAGTAAAGCGATATCCAATGATTCATCCCAGCCGACAACAGTAGCTGGTATTTTTTCTTCATTCTTGTCGTATTTAATATACAGCCTCGAAAACCCCTCATATTCAGGATCCACTTCGCTTGATATAACATGATAATTAGTCAGAACATATCCACGTCTGTCTATATAAAAACCGCTTCCGATTACCCTGTCCGGATAACCCAAACCGCCTTCAAGTTTTATGCCCCTGTCTATCCAGACTGTCACCGTACCGCTTATCATCTCATTTTTTTCCGGAGTTTTACGTGCCGCAGCTATTTCATCTTCACGGTTTTCAGACAATTCAGAATTACGCTCCAACAGATAATCCAGAACAATTTCATTCCGGTTTTCAAGTGATGCATCGAAAAGTAGAGATTCAGTTTCAGCAGTCATACTGTAGTCAGAATCACGGTTAATAATATCCCGTTGAAAAACTGCTAGCGCAAGTGCTTCGGCATCATCGTCCAAAGCCTTTTCAATACTGGAAATATATATTTCAGCCAGATTATATTCGTGTTCAGCTCCTGCTGCATCTAATGATTTTAGAAATTCCGCAGCCTCTATAAATTTTTTCTCTACTATAGCTACCGCAAGGGCTTTATGTATGCCGGCAACTGCTTTTTTTTCAAGCTTGGCAATTCTTTCGTCCTCTACGGTACGGCAGAGTGATATTGCCCGTCCGTATTCTCCAGCATCTATATATTCGTTGATCTTATCTATGAAAGCTTCACTGTATTCAGGTATTTCACGAACAGCATCGGTATCTGTAGCACATGAGAAGATAAGCATAAGTAAAAAAAATGAGATTAATATTTGGATACTGCGTTGCACTTTTAATTCCTTTCAATAATGTCAAAATTTCCATCAAAATTTGAAGAATACTCATTAATTATTACACCATTTTCCGAATACTGCCTACAGTCATAGAGGCCGTCTTCATTAAAATCCCACCATGAAACAGACTTGTCTTCATCAAAGGTTATTTTGAAATCAAAAATACCGTTTTTATTATCATCAGCCTCGATTGAAATTATCCGTCCATCCTTATAATTTTCCTTTAGGTCTATAAGATTATCATAATCTATATCTGCAAAACCTGTTGTTCTCTTGTCATTCACCTGCTGATATACATAGTTTCCTATAATTTTATTGTAAATTTTCAGTACAGAATATAACTCGTCCCGACGTTCAAGTTCTTTCTTCAGATAAACATAATTATCCTTTGCCCCCCCGCCTGTATAACTGGAGATTCTTACCGCCGAATTTTTCAAAACTTCGAGGTCACTAAGAAACTGTTCAACATTATCTTTATTAAAAACAAGTTTATTATCTGCAGATCTTATCTCATAAACCGGAAGGCTGAGTTTAGCCTTCAAAAACGTATAAACCTCCCGTTCGCTCCCTTCTGAGACACTGAGTTCTTTTACATAAGGATAGTCTTCAAAAGAAATCACACTGAATGTTTCTCCTGATATAATTACCTCTGCAGGATTCTCACCATCAAAAATTAGCATCACCTCTATTATCCCGTCCTGATTTTCATCAATGCTTACACCTACCGGAATACCGTTTTCGTATAAATGAAGTTCTTCAAAATATCCGTCGTCATTGAAATCATAATATACATTCCCGGTATAGCTCTGCCAGGCTTCTTCAAGCCTTCTTCGCTGTTCGATTCTCGGAAGAATAGATTCTAGTCTTTTTATATTGGCTGGATTTTCAAAAATCTTTTTGCTCAAAAGACCCTCAAGCTCTTCATCGGTTATATTACCGCGCAGTCTGTAATATTCAATATATGAAGAAACATCCTTTCCTCCTGCAGAGTGATACTTCTTAATTGCAGCAAGCTTTTCTCCGCTGTCCTCAAGAGTCATTGCAGCCTCAAACATTACCGCAGCCTGCCCTTCTTCATTCCTGAAAACCTGCATACCGGACAGGACTCGGTTTCTGTAGTTGATGTTTTCATGGACGAATAGAAGTGCAAATCTGTAATCATCTGAATATCTGCTTACAGCTCTATTCAATACCACGCTGAAATCATTAGAACGTCCGGCGTATTTAAGACTTAGAAGATATAGATACATCAAATCATTGTCGTTATAATCGGGGTAAGCTTCCTGCTCAACTATATTGATGAGTTTCAGGTATTCTTTTTTTCTGAAAAGAATCAAAGATAAATCTGTAACACAGTCCTTTTTATCAAGGAGAATCCAGTTGCCATTATCAATCGCTCTCTCAAAATAATCAGCAGCGTCATTGATTCTATTTTCTTTTTCAAGCCTTATTAATCCGTAGAGGTATTCATAATCAGATGATGTGTCATGGAATTCGCTGGTTTTTTCAAGAAATCTTTCCGCCTCATCATACTGTTCATTCAGATAATAAGCAGCAGCATTCTTCAGATAGATAATACCTATCCTGCGGTTCATATCGTCAAAAGAATATATTCTAAATACTGCAATGAAAATAAAAGCCGCAGTGAGCAACATTGATTTCTTCATAAAAAAACCCCCTTTGATTATCGGCGCAAAGGGGGCTTTTACCTGAGACGGAAATAAATTTATTCTTCAGTATCTATATGTTTTACTGCCGGTCCAAGATTCAGCAGCTCTCTTATCTGATCGTCGTCAAGTGTTTCTTTTTCAAACAGTTCCTGCGCCAGTTTTTCGAGCTGCTTTTTGTTGTCAGTAAGAATTCTCTCTGTATCACTTAGACAGGTACTGAGAACATTGTTAATTTCAGAGTCAATAAGCTTTGCCGTCTCTTCTGAATAATCCTTATGCTGCGCAATCTCTTTCCCGATAAAAATTGGTTCATCTTCAGCACCGTATGATACAAAGCCGATTTTATCCGACATACCCCATTCGGTAATCATCCTTCGTGCGAGCATGGTAGCCTGCTCAATATCGTTTTTGGTACCTGTAGTTGTTTCGCCGTATTTTATCTTCTCAGCAACATAACCGCCCATGGTTATCTTTATCCTGTCCAGTATCCAGCCTCTTCTCATAGAGTATGAATCTTTCTCAGGAAGTGACAGCGCAAGCCCTAAAGCCTGACCGTGGGGTATAACAGTTACCTTATGCAGGGGATCAGCATACTCCAGATGATAATGAAGAAGAGCGTGTCCAGCCTCATGCCATGATGTCGCAAGTTTTTCTTCCGGTGAAATCATTCTTGAGGTTCTTGCCACACCAAGAAGTATCTTGTCGCGAGCCTCTTCGAAATCCGAGCTCGTAACTATATCACGTCCGTGACGTCCCGCAAAAAGGGCAGCTTCATTTACAAGATTGGCCAGATCAGCACCGGAGGTGCCAGGGGTCGATCTTGCTATTTTCCCTAATTCCACATCTTCCTGCATCTTAATCTTCTGGACATGTATTTTAAGTATTGCATGCCTTTCTTTAAGATCCGGCATATCAACAACAACCTGCCGGTCAAAACGGCCCGGTCTAAGTAAGGCAGGGTCGAGTACATCAGGCCGGTTTGTTGCAGCAAGTATCATAACACCATCTTTGGTATCAAAGCCGTCCATCTCAACAAGCATCTGATTAAGCGTCTGTTCTCGCTCATCATGCCCGCCTCCGTATCCGGCGCCTCTGGTACGTCCCACAGCATCAAGCTCATCTATAAAGAGAATACAGGGAGCGTTTTTTCGGCCCTGATCAAAGAGGTCTCTAACCCGGCTTGCACCTACACCGACAAACATCTCAACAAAATCCGAACCGGACATATGAAAAAAGTTCACACCGGCTTCTCCGGCTGCTGCTTTTGCAAGCAGAGTTTTACCGGTTCCGGGCATGCCGACAAGCAGAACGCCCTTCGGAACCCGTGCTCCTAGTTTCTGGAATTTTCCGGGGTTCTTCAGAAAGTCTACAACTTCCTGAAGCTCATATTTGGCTTCTTCCTGACCGGCAACATCATTGAAGGTAATCTTTTTATCACTCTGGGTATACCTTTTTGCCCGGCTCTTGCCAAATGAGAAGGCTTTGTTCCCCCCCCCCTGCATCTGCCTCAGCATAAACCAGATAAATCCAAAACCAATAATCCAGGGAATAATCTGAATGAATATGGTTGCCGCTCCGGCATTGCTTTCGGCCCCTTCGATTATTACGTTATTATCCCGCAGCTTCTCCATCAGGTAATCGTCAAAGTACGGGATGTCTGTTTCAAACACAGTAGCCATTCCGGTAGGACCAGTCATGGTTCCCTGAATCGTTTTGTTGTCGTAAATCTTAACCGCGGTTATCTGTCCACTTTCGAGATAATTCATAAAGGTTGAATAGGGGATCTCTGTTCCCGCAGTCCTGTCGTTTAGAAGAAATAAGACAAAAAACATTATTATTAATGAAACCAGAAAAAATAATGCAAATTTATTATTTCTGTTCAGATCAAACCCGGGTTTATTGTCATTATTTCTTCCAGGTTCTTGGTTGTTATCACTCACAAATAGTCTCCGTATCACTGTTAAAAATTAACAGGATTTTCTTTCTGCACTGATTCTTATTGGAATCAACGCTGAATCTGTTTTCATAACCGAGGTGCTTGCCGGCAACTGCTATAATAATACCGCAGCTTTCAACAAGCGGCAGACGTGACCTGTCGGCCGATACTACCTTCCACTCATTAAATATTTTCTTCACGCTTTTTTTACCGTTTTCGGTGTATATATAATCACCCTCCCGATAAGAGCGTATTATCAAATCGCCGTTCGATGACACCGTCATTCGATTAAGAGCCGGAGGTTCAGAGTTTTTATAACCGTCAGATTCATATACGGTTAAACTCTGCCCTGCGAACATCCTGTGCATACCCGGTTCCAAGTATATAAAATAACTTTTTTCAGCCTGATTTACAAGTCTCTGAATGAAAATATAGCCGCTTCGTGCCGCAATCTCAAAGGATGATGTTCTAAGTAGAGTCTTCCCGTTTCCGGGAAAATTTCCATCGACAGCCTGCTCTATAGCTTTATACCTGATACGCGAACCTATACCTATTCTGTTCAGTATCATGAATATGCTGTTAATTCTTAAAATAAGGGGCTGTGCATAAAAAATACTCTGCTCTATCTTCCACACACCCAGGTCTTCAGTCCATTTCAGACGTTTTACGGTCTCATTGTCAATAAAATCATTCTGCTCTTTTATTTTTCCTGAAAGTTCATACATACTTCTGTCCAGCACAGGGAAAATCTCCCTGGCTGCCGGTATCACCTTGTTTCGAAGCCTGTTTCTAAGAAATTCGTTTTCAAGATTTGTTCTGTCAGTACTGAATGATAATCGCACAGAATCGAGATATTCCTCTATCTCGCCGCGACTTAACCTGCACATAGGTCTTATAATTACACCTCGTTTTTCAGGTATGCCCGATAAGCCCCTCAAGCCTGCATTCTGCATAATTCTCATCAGCATAGTTTCGGTATTATCATTCAGATTATGTCCAAGAGAAATAAAATCAGCGTTACGTGTTTTCAGCGTTTCTTCCAGGAATGAATAACGTGCATTTCGGGCCGCTTCCTCGAGACTTAAAGATTCCTGCTGAGCCATCTTCTTAAGCACACCTTTACCAGCATAACCTTTCACCAAATGTACTTCGAATTCTGCTGCGAGCCTGTTTACAAGCTGTTCTTCGGACAACATATCGGCCTCATCACGAAGACAGTGATTATACCAGGCTGCAGTTATATCAAAATTGAATCCATCGAGGTTCTTCAGAATTGACAGCATAGCCGTCGAATCGGTTCCGCCTGACCATGCAGCAATAATTCTGGCTCCGGGTTTTATTCCGTAATCTTTGAGATATTGTTTTACCTGTTCATCAATCCTGTTTTTTATTGATTTCATTCATCACCAGGTTTTCATCTTTTACAGTAAGCCCTATAAGGGCATCAGCTGCTGCTTTAACCGCTTTATTGAATTCCTGCCTGTCCGATTCATTAAAACAGCCCAGGACATGGTCAACTACGGATTCTCCGGTTTTACTGCGTCCTACACCAATATACATCCGCTTGAATTTATCAGTCTGCAGACTTTCTATAACCGATTTTATCCCATTGTGGCCTGCTGAAGAGCCTTTTTTCTTCAATCTGATCATCCCGGGAACAAGATCCATATTATCACAGACAAGAACAACATCATCAGCCGAACAAGCTGTTTTCCGGAGAATATACGGCAGTACATCACCTGAACGATTCATGAAGGTTAACGGCTTTACCAAATACACATTATATTCCGAGAAAGCAAAAGACCCGTAGCTAACGGGTCTTAAAAAAGCTTTATTAAGAGGTGCTTCAAATTTTTCAGATAAGTAATCAATAACCGCGAAGCCCGCATTATGCCTGGTTTCGCGGTATTTATCGCCCGGATTACCAAGGCCGATTAAGATTAAGTTTTTATTCTTCAGCCTGTTCGGTTTCAGCGGATGCTTCACCTTCTTCAAGTTCCTCTTCACCCTCAGCTTCTTCAACTTCCGCCTTAACGAGAGTTACAGAAACAACAGTCTGTTCAGGCATATTCAGAACCTTAACTCCGTCCGGAACTGGCACATCAGCAACGTGGATAGCATCACCGGCTTCAAGGTCGCTGACATCAACAGTAACTGACTCGGGAATATCCTTAGGCAGACATTCAACTTCAAGTTCATGGAGTCTGACGTCAAGGAGACCGCCTTCGCGAACACCCTTTGCACTTCCTTCCACATGAACAGGAACATTTGTCTTAAGAGTCTTGCCCTTCTCAATTTCATAAAAATCGATGTGCTGAATCTTCGATGTAAGAATATCATCCTGAAAATCCTTTACAAGCACACTGTAGCTGTTTTTATCTACATTGATTGTTATAATTGTATTTTCAGAGATTTTCTCAAACTTATTTGTAAATTCTCTCTCATCTACAGATATAACAACCGGTTCGTTATGTCCGTAGATTACAGCTGGTATTCTACCGCTGCCTCTAACTTTTTTTGCACCGCTTTTTTTAAGGTCGGTTCTTATTTCCGCGCTTAGCGTTTTGTTGTCCATTTAAGGCACTCCTTTCCCGTCTATTATTATTCTTACTACTATCCTGGGACGGCAGGATTCGAACCTGCGCATACCGGCTCCAAAAACCGGAGGCTTAACCGCTTGCCGACGTCCCAATGTCTATCAGGTAATGTAACAGAAAAGCCTGTTTGCGAGAATTTAACTATATTGTTTTTTAACGTTCTACTCGTCGGACGAGATCATAACGGTTGAATCATCTTCAAGCGCCTTCTCGTACTCCTCGAGAATTTTTTTCTGGAGAAGTCCGCGAAATTCGGAGTTTATAGGATGAGCTACATCTTTGTATTCTCCGGTCTTCGTTTTTCTGCTGGGCATTGCTATAAAAGCTCCATTCTTTCCTTCTATAACCTTTACGTTGTGCACAACAAAACAATCCTCAAAAGTTACAGTTACATAAGCGCGAAGTTTACCATCAGCGCTGACCCTCCGAATACGGATATCTGTAATGTCCATATACCTCTCTCCTTGCTTGTACATTATTCAGGCATAGTTATTCTAATATGGCATATGGAATTCTATCAAGCGATTTTATTTTTTGAACGAATTTATAGCTGTTTTGGAGTGAATTTTTCGCTTTTTCTGCCTTTTCAGGGCTTTCAAAGAGTCCCAAAACGGCCGAACCGCTTCCTGTCACAGTGCTGTAAAGCGCACCTTCATTATAAAGCAAAGACTCTGCCTTCAAAAACTCATCAAATCTCGCATTCAATTCGTCTTCAAAATCATTCGAGTAAGCTGTATATCCACCCGCGGGCCCTCTGAAAATGTCTATTATTTCACCTTGTGTTAAAAAAGGCTTTCGACTAATTTCAGAAGAATCAATCCATCCGTATGCCTCAGCTGTAGAAATCTCTACATCCGGTTGTACAACCACAAAGTGCAGTTCTTCAGTATCAATCTCCTTCACATCCTCACCCCTTCCGCTTATCAAGGCGGCTGGTGAAGTCAAAAAAAAGGGAACATCACTTCCAAGCCTGCATCCGATTTCAATTAACTGGTCGTCAGAGAATCCTACATCAAAGATATTATTCATTATCTTCAGAGCAGCAGCGGCATCCGATGATCCACCGCCCAAACCGGCAAAGCTGGGTATATTCTTTCTTACCCTGAATTCGATACCGTATTTGCTACCGGCTTCAAGGCAGAAAAGCTGCCAGGCTTTGTATATCAGGTTTTGCTCAGTTTTACAGTTAAAGTCTCCGATTATTCTGCAATCATTACCTGTTTTCAAAGAACTTGCGTCAAACTCATCAAAGAGATCGACCATTATGAACAGCGAATTAATATCATGAAATCCGTCCGCCCGCTTCCCTCCAATCTGTAGATGAAGATTAAGTTTGGCAGGAGCTTTCAGGATACACCGCTTTTGCATAATGTCAGAATATTATACTGATAAAATTAATACTGTCAATGAGACGCGTTATATGTGAAAAGCTGATTTTAATACTAATTTTCTTGCATAGAATGAAAGATTTACCTATACTTTATGAATGAGTGAAAGCAACATAAATCTTATTGAGAAAGCATGCGAAGAAGTATTTAAAGAAAACGGACTCAGCAGCATTAATACAGATTCCAGCAGCGTTTCTTTTGACGCAACAAATATAACGGCAACCATCGGAATGGCAGGTGAAATACAGGGCCACTTGATTCTATATTCTAAACTCGATACGGCGGTCAAACTCGTAGAAGAGCTTTTCAGAAACATGGGTATGGATCAGGAGATTTCCGACAGCGATCCTATGTTTAAAGAAACTTTTGCAGAACTCCTCAACCAGCTTGGCGGTAGAACTACAATTAAACTATCTGAGAACGGTATTGATAGCGATATAACACCGCCGACAATCATCAAAGGAAACAACATCTACATAAATACCAGTACATACGGTTCTACGGCTATCATAAGTATCTCTGGAGAATTTGGAGAAATAGGCTTATTTGTCGGTCTTACAAATTAATTCTATCGAAGTTGAAAAAACTATTGACAACTGGTAAATCATCTACGTAAATTGTTTATATAATATACTTTTTTTGGAGAGGATAATGTCGGGAGGAAAAGGTTATTTTTACGCCGGTGATGATGATTTTGATGATCGGTATCACGATGATGATGACTTCTATGAAGATAACTTCGACAACTACGATTCCGAATACGACGAAGAGTTGGACGAATTTGAAGATGATGATGAGATTGACGAAGAAGAGGAAGTAATTGACGATGCCCTCAGTGAGTCATTCGAAATCGAAGAAGAGGATTTTGACGAGTATTCAGAAGAGGAAGACGAACTGGATTACGACAGCGGTTTTGATTACGAGGATTTAGAGGAGTAAATACTTCGTCCATTGAACCAGAGTTTTTCTAAATCATAGAATTCTCTGGTTTCATCATCCATCAGGTGGATCACCATAAAACCGCAGTCAATGAAAAGCCAGGTAAAATCATCAATATGCTTATATTTATTCTTAAACTCTACGTTTTGTTCAACAAGAAAGCTCCTTACATTTTTAAGCAGTCCTCTCATATGCCCCTGACTGTTGGCGGTAGCCAGAATAAAATAATCAGTCCAGCTGTTCTGTCCCTGCACATCAATCGCGGCAACATCTCTGGCTTTATGTTCTTCTAATAATTTAGCTGTTTCCAGTATCAGCTTATCTTTATCATTCTTTGCAGTATCTTCCATCAAAATCCTTTCCAAGTACTATAATCAAATCTATATCTTCACCCGGTTCACCTGAAAAAAGCTCAAAATCTCCGTTTTCAGGAGCCTGGGATTCTACATTTGAACATTGAATAACATTTGCAACCCGCTGAGCTTGCACTATATCGCCGCGTTTGTCTATAACAAATGTTTTTTCTACATCGCTGCTTTCATAATTTCCTATATGGGCAACATCATAACCGAAACTCTGAAAAACCTGTGAGGTTCTTGACGCCATACCGTTGACGGCAGTTCCATTCAGAATCTCAATAGTAACATTGAGCTCATCATCACTCACAACATCAACATTGGCCAGTGAGGTCACTGTCTGTCTCACGGTCTCGCGCAGAAGTGTTCCGTCATAGTGGCTGAACAGCAGCTCCTGTTCATCTACAGTACGTCTTGTTCCCAATACACGCTGAAAGACGATGCGTCCAGTATCAAGGTTTTCCAACTCCGCTATAAATGCTTCAAGCGATGAATCATCAACATTCGTATCCAGTGTTCTCTTAAAATAATTGAACATTTTGTCATTAAGCAGTACATCACTCTGCTGCTGAAAGGCCTTAAGTAAAGACTGGATAGTTTTCTCACGCCTTCCGCTTGCCTCTGTTTCGCTTTCATCCGGATCATGATATGATATATAAGTTTCAACCTTATCTCCATCAAGAACAATGCTTCCTGAGGGCAGCAAAACAATTTGCTCATTGTCGATTATCTCTATCGGATTATCAATAAACATCTCAAGACCACCGACAATATCAACAAGAGAAACAAAATCCTTCAGGTTTATCTGATAATAATACTCAATCTCCTGCTTTATCATATTCTCAACAGCTCTTATATATTCCAGCGGATCCTGCTGATTATACAGCTGGTCGATTCTATCGAATTTACCGAGCTTCTTGATAATAATACCTGTCTCTCCGGGAACATCAAGAAGCGCCCCTTTTGCTGTAGAGGTATTATAAAACAGTATTTCCGTAAAAAGCAGTTCTTCACCATCATGAATAAGAAATACGGAATTAATGTCTTTACCGTTTTCAATCATCTCTGTAATACTATCAGTTCTCGTGTTTCTTATAATCAGAAAAACTGCCGCTGCAACAACAAGAATAATTGCAGCTATAAGAATAAGACTTTTATCAAATTCGATTCTTGATTTCAATTTCAGCTCACCTTCTTTTCAAGGTCATGATATAACATAAATGTCTGTTCAGCAACAGAATACCCCTTGGATCTGCAGTAAGTGATGCTGCTTCGAACAACCTCCATCACAAGCTGATCAAGATTCATTTCACGAATTTTTTTTCTGAATTCATTGTCAATATGCATCCGGCCGGGTTCAATATAGTCAGCAACATAAAGAATTGATGTGATGCCGTTCATACGCCGTCTGCCGGTTGTATGCCATCTTACAGCCTCGAGAATCTCTTCATCGTTTATCCCGAGCTCCCTTATAGAAATAACAGCACCTGCTCTGCCGTGAAGGAGCACTGGATAATCTTTTTCAATCTTGCTTATTCCAAATCCGTCTTCAGCAACAAGACTGAAAATTTCTTCATTTGAAATCTCTCTGGCTATATCGTGAAGCAGACCGGCAGTTCGTCCTTTTTCAGGACTGTAACCGTAGAGCATACAAAGTTTCTCTGCAGTTTCAGCCGTCCTTCTGGAATGCATAAAACGTTTTTCACTAAGATTTTTTTTCAGGTATAGTTCAATATCTCTGTTTTCAGACATTAACCTTCTCCGTACAGTTTGTTCCTGACAATGTAATCATATACACCTGCCGGTATCAAATATCTGAAAGCTCTGCCTTCTGCAATCCTTTTCCTTATTTCACTTGATGAAATATCGATGATAAGATTATCAATCTTCAGATGTCTGTATGCGAATACTTCATCATCCGACTGACGGCAGCCCAAAATCAGATTTGCCTCCTCGGCAACAGCCGAAGCGTTTTTCCAGTCCTTAAATCCTTTCACAAGATCATCACCGATAATCAGACCGGGTTTTGTTTTTAAACCGTACTTTTCTTTTATATATCTAAGGGTGTCAATTGAATATGATACACCTTTCCTTTCAATTTCACATGTTTCGATTTCAAAAACAGATTCACTGCAGGCAATTCTCAGCATCTCAAGCCTGTGCCTGGCAGAAATAACGGGGTCACCCTGTTTGTGTGCTGATATAAATGCCGGAACTAAGAAAATTCTTTTCGGGTTAAATGTGTGCCTTACCTCTTCAGCAAGATGCAGGTGGCCTATGTGAACAGGGTTGAAGGTGCCGCCCATTATAACTGTATCTATATCAGTCTGCATTTTTCCAGTTAATAAGTTCCGCAAGTTTTTTATTGAATTCTTCCATTCCGATATGACTGAAGGTTGAGATTCCTATAACCTCTTCACCGCTGAGTTTTTCTCTAAGTTCTTCTAAATTATCAGTTGCGCCTTCAAGATCAAGCTTAGTCCCTACAACCAGCCTTCTTTTACCGGCCAGCACAGGAGAAAACGCCTCAAGCTCATCAAGCAGAAGGTCAAAAGCTTCAAGATAATTTTCATCTAAAAGATCTATTAGAAAGACAAGAACGGAGGTCCTGGAGATATGTTTTAAAAATTTAATACCAAGACCGGCGCCCTGAGATGCACCTTCTATAATGCCGGGTATATCAGCAATTACAGCAGTTCCGTATCCGTAATTTATCACACCAAGGTTGGGAATCTTTGTAGTAAAAGCATATGCACCGATTTTGGGATCAGCATTTGTTATTTTTTTCAGCAGACTTGATTTTCCGGCATTAGGAAAACCTACAAGCCCCGCATCGGCAATAACATTCAGTTCAATATGCAGACGACATTCTTCACCCGGAACACCTGCCTGGGCATGTCTAGGAGTCTGTTTTACCGACGATTTATAGTGCCAGTTCCCGTTGCCACCGGCTCCACCTTTCAAGGCTGTCCAGCTGTCGTTGATTTCAGTTAAATCTTTGAGAAGTTCGCCAGTTTCGGCATTTTTAATGAGGGTTCCGGGCGGGACTTCAATAATAGCATCATTACCATTACGTCCGTGCTTTCTCCGTCCCATACCCGGGCGGCCGTTTTCAGCCTTATAAACCCTTCTGTTTCTAAGATGCATAAGGGTTTTAAGGTTATCACGTACAACGAAGACTATATCTCCGCCCCGTCCGCCGTCTCCGCCGTCCGGTCCGCCCTTGGGAACATATTTTTCACGTCTGAACGAGACACATCCATCACCACCCTTACCGGATGAGACGTCTATATAGGTCTCGTCAGCAAAACCTGTCATTATTTATTTATTCACCCGGAACGATAGAAACGAAGTTTCTTCCCATCCTTTTGTTATATTCAACAGATCCTTCAATCTTTGCAAAAAGAGTATCATCTTTACCCTTTCCAACATTAAGACCAGGGTGGATTTTTGTTCCTCTCTGTCTAACAAGGATTTCGCCGGCTTTGACTACCTGTCCGCCGAATCTTTTAACGCCAAGTCTTTGAGCGTTTGAATCTCTTCCGTTTTTACTGCTTCCGCCGCCCTTTTTATGTGCCATCTATTAGCTCCTATTCAACTCAATTTAATCAGTTTTACGCTGCATTCATCGGGATAGTCCCGTTCTGTTTCCAACAGCCCCGCCACAAGTACATCAGTAACACCCTTCAGCCATCGGTTTTCCCCTTCACCAGCTTCTACCGAAAGCTCCAGATATCCGTCTTGATCAGCCTTAACACGACTGATACATCCGGTGCCCTTATCAAGCACCCTTACAACGCTTCTGATCTGTGCAGACACAGCCGCACAGATGATGTTACCGCCCTTTGCGGCGGACATTGAATGCCCTTCAGACTTTATTGATCGAAGATTACCGTTCAAATCAACGGCAATCATAATATCAATCAAATCAGGCTCCGATTATTTCCTCGACACGTACTGTAGTGTACTTCTGTCTGTGACCTTTTCTAAGACTATAGTTTTTTCTTCTCTTATACTTAAAGATTTTAACTTTTTTGCCTTTTGTCTGCTCTTCAAGAGTAACCTTTACTTTCGCGCCGTCTACATAAGGGGTTCCAACCTTAACGTCGTCTCCACTGAGCATAAGCACAGAATCAAACTCCATTTTGTCGCCTTTTTCACCCTCTATCTTATCAACCTCAAGCAGGCTGCCCTTTTCGGCTTTGTACTGTTTACCTTTAATTTCAACCAGTGCGTACATTTATCCAACCTTAATACAAATATAGTGAAACATTATATACCATAATCAGCGGCTTAAAGTCAAGCCGTACCAATGTTTACATCTTTTCCAGATAAGGAATTCCTATTAATTTGAAGCCGCTTTTCAACACGTTCAATACTGCGGCTGATAATTTCATCCTCGTAACCGCAAGAATCTTATCATCATTATTCAAAACAGGATTATCATGATAGAACCTTGAAAAGGTTTTCGCAAGATCATACATAAAAGCAGTAATAATCGACGGATTATAGTCCGAAGCTGCCTGACTGACCATTTCAGGCCAGGAAATCAGCATTTTAATGAGTTCCTTCTCCTCTTCTACCTGAAGCAGCGATGCATCCGCCTCAATTCCGGCAAAATCCGGTTTTCGCTCATCATATTTCCTTATCATGCTCGAAATACGCGCTCCCATATACTGCAGGTACGGTCCTGTGTTGCCGTTAAAAGACAGAGACTCCGAAGGATTAAAAATCATATCCTTCGAGGGGCTAACCTGCAGCAGATAATAATTAAGCGCGCCTAATGCAATTGCATGCGAAGTATAATCAAGATTATCGACTTCTTCCGCTCTTTCCTTGCCGATAATTTCTTCGCGTGCAAGCTCAGTAAGCTGTTTTACAAGGTCATCAGCATCGACAACAGTTCCCTCGCGTGATTTCATTTTTCCATCAGGCAGATTTACCATCCCGTACGAAAGATGTTTTAAATCTTCCGCCCATGTGTAACCGAGTTTCTGCAGTATGTGAAACAGAACCCTGAAATGATACTGTTGCTCAGATCCTACTACATAAATCAACTGATCAAACGGCCAGTCGGATTGACGGGCAATTGCGGTTCCAAGATCCTGAGTCATGTACAGCGATGTTCCGTCTCCCCGGAGGAGTACTTTTTTATCCAGTTTAATTTCAGATAGATCAATCCATATAGAATTATCCTCTTCCTTATAAAAAACACCGTCTTCAAGCCCTTTAAGAACTTCTTCTTTACCGCTTGAATAGGTATTGCTCTCATAATAAACCTTATCAAAACTGATTCCCGTAGCCTGGTAAGTTTCTTCGATACCGTCAATTGTCCACTTATTCATCTGCTTCCAGAGTTCAACAGTGTCCTTATCACCGGCTTCCCAGTCCTGGAGCATCTTTCTTGCCCCCTCTATGGCGGTATCATCTTCTTTAGACCATTTGTTAAATTTAACATAGTAATCACCGACAAAATGGTCGCTTTTTACCCCGGTTGATTCGGGGGTTGAGCCTTCACCGAATTTTTCATATGCGAGCATTGATTTGCAGATGTGTATACCGCGATCGTTTATAAGGTTAACCTTCATTACCTCGGCTCCTGCTGCGTCGAGAATCCTTGAAATACAGGCCCCGATGGAATCGTTACGAAGATGCCCGAGATGCAGCGGCTTATTGGTATTCGGACATGAAAACTCGACCATGATTTTTTTGCCCGCAAGGCTTTCTACTCGACCGTAATCCTCACCTCTTGAAATAATATCGTCAAGGACTTCGGATGCTGTATCAGACATATCAACCTTAACATTAACGTATGGTCCGGCCGTCGTAAAACTGCCTGATGCCGCCGCTTCTGCGTCATTCTCCAGCTCTGCTATAACCATGCCTGCTATTGCCGGAGGTGCAGTTTTAAACGCTTTGGCAAATGGAAACATGGCAAAAGCAAAATCACCCATCTCCGGCTTCGGAGGGTTTCCGACTATTATTTTCTCAGGCGATTCAACACCGGCATCGACACCGGCCTTTTCTGCGGCTGAAATTATTGCGTTAAATATATAGCTCTGCCATTTACCTTTTAAAGCAGTCATTGTTATTTCCTCCGGATGTTTTTAGAAACGATTTTTTATAATTACACATAATCAGTACTCATGCAAGTAACTGAAAGCTCATTTTACTTTCGATAGCTCAGACAAAACATCTGCGTAAACGTCCCTGCGCCCTCGCGTCGAAATGAACCGAGTGCACTGCTGCAGGCAGTACATTTATCTACTGAAACTATCTCACTTATACCGGCTTTCTCAAGCATTGCAATATTTGCCTTCCGCAGTGAAATGTAGTTTTTTCCACCGCGTTTTTCTACCGAGTCCGCACCCCAGGTGTTTCGGAAAAAATCGGCACGATCGTTATCGACATTGTAGCAGCAGGCGCCTATTGCAGGCCCCAGAACCGCAGTGACATCTGCCGCCATGCAGCCGTATTCCCGAACCATTCGCTCAAGGGCCTTTTCGGCGATACCCGTCCCCTTCCAGCCGCTGTGCAGGATTGCCCGTACATCTTTTTTTCTGTCATGAAGATATACAGGCATACAGTCAGCTACCGTAACGGCTATAGAGTCCGGACTCCTCCGGCTTATCAGGCCGTCGGCTTCTGTCAGGGGGTGGGCCAACCATTCTTCGGTAGAAACAATCTCTTTTGTATGCTGCTGCCTTACAAAATAAACTTCAGATGCCTCAAGACCAATTCCCTTAAGAGCATTAACCCGGTTAGGGTTAAACCTGTCCCATGAGGGACCCATTGGACCGGCATCAAGATTGGTCATCACAAGGCGGTAGCCATTAATTTCAAGGAGTTCATCTATATTAACCAATGTCTGCCCTCTGCTCAGTCAGATTCTTCAAGAGTTAGAATATCACATAAAATCCTGTCCGCATCATCGATATTTGAGTAAACAGTATTAAGATCGATGATGAAATCACGGCTTTCTATCGTTATAAGTTTATTCAGGTTAGACAGGCTGTCATATTGCCCTCCGGCCTTACCATGAAGGATTCCATATAGAACGTTCTTCATCGTTTTAAGACCTTCGAGTCCGATTTTAATGATATCAAGGGCCTCCAAATCTGCGGCTTCTATGATTGCTGAAATTTTACCCGCCTTCCTTGATTCACCTATAACTTCCTCGTTTACATTAGTAATCTTCATCCCGAACTCGCCCTTGGCAGAATTCTTTTCATCAAATATTCTCAGTTTTTCATAAAGGCCTAGAAGGGCACTGTATGAATCTGTAAAATCTTCCTTATTACTTTTCTTGTAAAACTTGCCGTCAACAAGTATCTTTTTAAGCACATCATTCATACCAGCCGTAAACTGTTCACGGAGAAAAAGACTCAGGAAACCGCAGCTGTATCTGAACTTATGGCGGTAGAACTCAAGAACCGGAAGATTATTCTTATTAAAATACATCTGCATATCCTGGTATATCTTCTGTTTGCGTTTCTCAGCACTGTAATACTTGAATTTCATCTCGGCTATATTATTCCAGTATCTTGTGTACAAGTTAAACCAGTCTTCACCACCTGAAACAGGCTTGGGCTTGTATTCTATGTTTCCCGTAACCAGTCTCATTACCTTAGGCAGCTGCATTTTAAGATTAAACTTCCTTATCACTTTCAGATTCTTTGAGGATTCATCGATGAATGATTTCAGTTCATCACTTATAGCTTCCTGATCCTTCACCTTCAGAGAACTGTTATGAAAAAGATACATAGCTTCCAGCAGCTGCTTATCAGGGGAGAATTTAAATGCTGATAAAATCTCCGTCAGTTTTTCGAGCCTGTTCCTCGCATCACCGAAATAGCAGCTTTTGTCATCCTGACCGCTCATCTTTGTAAATAAATTTGCAAATTCATTAAAATCATAATGTACAAGTTCACTCATTACGGCAATTGTTTTTGAATGCATGTACATTCTTTTTCTAAGATCCCCCGTTATCTTGGCAAGGTTGGCTTCAACATTCAGCAGCACATCCTTTCGAACATCATTGGGATTACTGAAACCTGTCTTCTTCTCAGCCCGCTGAAAATCCGTATCGATAATCAGCTGATGATGTATAACGGGTATCTGCAGACTCCCCAGAAAGTTCAGGAACTCATCTCTTGATGCTCCTCCGGCGGATTCAAGTACTGATGAGAAGAACATTACAGCCTCATGCAGTTTATCTACCTCATCAAGAAAATCTATCAGAAGCTGTCCCTTGTCATAAGAAATAATGTTGCCGGCAGTCCTTTTAAGATCCCTCTCAATATCCTTAAGAATCAGCTCTTCGGTTATCTGAAATTTATCCTCCCCTCTGAAAATAACCATTAAAAAGATAACGAATCTGCGAAAAATGCCTAATGAATAATATTCTTTTTCAAGATCTACTTCCACCTCCCCCTCATTTCTAATCATGGGTTCCGCTTCCAGAACCTTATCAGAGGTCAGTTTTTCAAGAAGTTCCTTTCGTTCAATCGGATCAAGCTCTTTTACCAGTCTTTCAAATACTTCAGAATTTTCCATATGTTGGAGAACAGCCCCTTTCTATCTTTGATATTGATACTTCTTTAGTTTATCAGAAAAACGAAACCCTATCTTTTCAAGATACTTGTTATGCTTTCTGCTTCCCGACATGGCGGTAAACACTTTTACTTCTTTGAATATTTCGGTAATTTCACCAAAAAAATAGCTTGCATTTTTCATATCTCTGTAAGCCGGTATTGCATAATCAACCGCTATTTCCACCTCGTCATCCTTCTCCACATAAAGAACAAGTGATACCGGTAGCAGATTCCTCAATACAAAAACCGCTTTATATTTATTTAGGCTTTCAACCTTCCATGAAGGAATAAAGCCGTTTATATCATCACCATAAAACTCAAGAAATCTTTTGAGATATATTGAGTCAAGAGGATTATCAATTTGCATCAGCTCAAAATAATTTTTCAGCCTTTTCATTTCAATTAGGTAGTAGATATCTATTACCGCTATAAAAGCATTCAATCCAAGTACCGGCCATGCACGGATAAAGAGTCCGTAAACAGCGAAGGCTGCGGCACCAATCAGGTTGAGGATCCTCAGCTTTTTGATATTTTTCTGTGTCAGCGATATTGCAACTATAACTGATGCTGCAGTGCCGAAATATTCTATATAAAAGTCCATCTTAATATTATATACCTTTTGAATAAAACATCAAACTTTAATATTACTTCATTAGTTTAAAAATCATTAAAGCAGCTTGACAAAACACCATTTCTCTTTTAACCTCTTGACTATGAAAAGACCAGTTTCAGGTAAATCCCTAATCTCTATTCTAAGCATTATTATTCTACTCAATAAGCACTCTGAACAGGGAGATTGATTTACCGGTAATTTGTTAAACGGACCGTTCTTCCTTTCAGGAAGAACGGTTTTTTTTATATTGACTTTGACACAAGGAGAAAATGATGGTTTATACAGGCGCAGAGATGGTAATTGAATGCCTCCGCAAAGAAGGTGTTGATACTATTTTCGGGTATCCCGGTGGAGTTGTTATCCCTGTATTCGATACTCTATTTCATGCGAACGACATCAATGTTATTCTTACCCGGCATGAGCAGGCCGCAGTTCACGCAGCAGATGCGTATGCGCGTTCTAGCGGAAAAACAGGGGTATGTCTTGTTACCAGCGGCCCAGGCGCCACAAATACCGTTACAGGACTGGCAACTGCCAATTTTGATTCGGTGCCCCTTGTCTGCATATCCGGTCAGGTTCCCCGCAACATGATTGGGAATGATGCTTTTCAGGAAGCGGATGTCGTAGGTATTACCCGCCCCGTCACCAAACATAACTATATTGTTACCGAAAGAGAAAAACTATCCAAGACTCTAAAGGAATCATTTCACATTGCATCTACCGGACGTCCAGGCCCCGTCGTTATAGATGTTCCAAAAGATGTTTTTACCCAGCCTATAGAGGATTCATATCCCAGTAAGGTCAGTCTGATTGGTTATTCGACCCCCGGTAAGGGACACAAGGGGCAGGTTAAAAGAGCCGCAGCGGCAATCAATGAAGCCCAGAAACCCCTGTTATTCGCAGGCGGCGGTATAAACGTAGGTGATTCTTCTGATATTTTCAGAAAAATTGTTAAAAAGACAAAAATCCCCGTCGTCACTTCTCTTATGGGAATCGGCGCGATAGACACTAATAATGAAAATAATCTCGGCATGCTCGGTATGCACGGCACCTATGCTGCCAATATGGCTGTTTCAAGCTGTGACCTCATTTTCGGGATCGGAGTTCGTTTTGACGACAGGGTTACAGGCGATCTTGCCAAATTCGCGCCGCATGCGAAAATAGTCCATCTTGATATTGATCCCTCTGCAATTGCGCGAAATGTCCCGGTTGAAATTCCTATAGTAGGCGACGCCGGTCTTGTTTTAGAAGAGCTTTTACCTCTATTAGATACACCGGAACGAAGCGAATGGCACAGCATCATCGCAGATTGGAAAAAGGCTGCGAAATGTAAAAACGCGACTGAGGGAAAAGACCTTCCAGAAATACCCACGGCTCGGTTGATGCCTCTTGAAGTGATTAATAAAGTTAACAGAAAATTCCCGGAAGCAATTGTAACAACTGAGGTTGGCCAAAACCAGATGTGGACGGCCCTTTACTGGGAGTTCAAAAAATCACGGACATTCATAACCTCAGGCGGTCTGGGCACGATGGGGTACGGATTCCCCGCTGCTGTTGGAGCTGCGATAGCAAATCCTGATAAGCGTGTAATTGCAGTCTCCGGCGACGGTTCATTTCAGATGAATCTTCAGGAACTTGCTACTGCTGTAAAAAATAAGTTGTCAATTGTAATTGTCATCCTGAACAACGGATATCTGGGAATGGTTCGTCAGTGGCAGGAGATGTTTTATGGTAAACGCTATTCCTCCACCCATCTTAACGATGTTGAGACACTTGAAAAACAGCCAGAAGTAACCCCCGACGGTACTCCGGACTTTATTAAACTGGCCGATGCCTACGGCGCCGCAGGCTACAGGGTCTATAACAGCAACGATCTTTCAGAAGCTATTGAGAAAGCCTCCGCAAACACAAGCGGACCGACTATAATAGACTGTATAATTGAACCGGAAGCCAATGTCTTCCCCATGGTTCCTCCGGGGGCCGGGCTCGAAGAAATGGTTTTCTGTACCAATGAGGATGAGGAGTAAAAAATGAATCATACAATATCACTGTTGGTAGAAAACAATGCCGGAGTTCTTTCGAGAGTTTCAGGGCTTCTTTCCGGCCGGGGCTATAACGTTGAAAGCTTCTCGTCAGGCCCGACCCTTGATCCTGAAATAACAAGAATTACCCTCGTCTGCAAGGGAGAAGATGAAATAATTGATCAGATAAAAAAACAACTTAACAAATTGATTGAGGTGATCAAGGTAACGGATCTTACCCATAAACCAACACTTGACCGCCAATTTGCACTTATCAAAATTTCAGTTGTTCACGGTAATCGCGGCGAGATAATCCAGCTCGCGGAGGTTTTCGGAGCAAGCGTAATGGACGTAGGAAACAATACCATGATCCTTGAGGTTACCGGCGGCGAGAAAAAAATAGAGGATTTTGTTGAGCTATTAAATGGAAATATCATCGAGATTGCGCGAAGCGGTCTTGTTTCAATGGAGCGGGGTAAAAAATCTTCCACGCAGAAAACTCACAAAGACTAAACAGGAGACAAATATGAGAAAAATTGAGATATTCGATACTACCCTCAGGGATGGAGAACAGGCGCCCGGCGCATCGATGACTATTGAGCAAAAATACGAGTTTGGGCTTCAGCTCTCAAGACTAGGTGTTGATGTCATTGAAGCAGGTTTCCCTGTTTCTTCACCACAGCAGTTTGAAGCATGCAAACTAATTGCGGACAATGTTAAGGGATCTGTAATTGCAGGGCTTGCACGAGCTGTTGAAAAAGATATAGATGCTGTTCATGGTGCGTTAAAAGGCGCTGAAACCTCAAGACTGCATACCTTTATTGCAACATCACCCATTCATATGGAATACAAACTTAAAATGACTCCCGACCAGGTTGTTGAAAATGCAGTCAAGGCGGTAACTTATGCAAGGAATAAATTTGCACAGGTAGAGTTTTCCCCCGAGGACGGGACAAGGTCCGAGCTTGAGTTCCTCTATAGAATCATTGAGGCCGTTATTGATGCCGGTGCAACCGTTATTAATGTTCCCGATACAGTTGGATACACAATGCCGGATGAAATAGGTCATATTTTTTCATCAATCATGAATAACGTTCCCAATATTGATAAAGCCATCTTAAGTACGCACAACCACAATGACCTCGGTATGGGTGTTGCAAATACTCTTTCGGCTATTAAGAACGGAGCCGGACAGGCTGAGGTTTCAATGAATGGTATAGGCGAACGTGCTGGAAATGCTGCACTTGAAGAACTTGTAATGGCTCTTGAGGTAAGAAAAGATCTTCATGAAATTGAGACAAACATAGATACGAAACAGCTTTTCTACACGTCCAAGATGCTCTCAACTATTATCGCATCCCCTATTCCTAGAAATAAACCTATTACCGGAGCCAATGCTTTCTCACATGAATCAGGTATTCATCAGCACGGAATGCTTTCTCACAGAGAAACATATGAGATTATGACTCCGGAGTCTGTTGGTCGTGAAGATTCCGAGATTATCCTCGGTCGTCATTCAGGCCTTCATGGCTTCTCAAAGAGAGTCAAAGAGCTCGGTCTTACACTTAATGAGGAGCAGATTGGAAACGCGTTCAAGGTTTTTCTGAGCCTTGCTGACCGGAAGAAAGAGGTGTTTGATGAGGATATTCTCCAGATTGCCGGTTCTGTTCTGGGTAAAAAATCATTATTCTTTGAACTCGATTACTTCAACGTAACCTCAGGAAACGCTGCAATTCCCACAGCTACTGTCAGAATTAAATTCAAAGATGAGGCTACTGAAGAAGCGGCCACCGGTGACGGGCCTATTTCAGCTATTTTCCAGGCTATCGACAAGGCGACAGGTCTAACCGGCAGGCTCGAAGAATTCCATGTAAATGCAATAACCGCCGGTAAGCAGGCAATTGGTGAGGTATCTGTTGTTGTCAATATCAAGGGCAATGTTTACAACGGAAAAGGCTCGTCTACTGACATACTGAAAGCCAGTGCCAGAGCCTATATCAGCGCGCTTAACCGTTATAAGCTCGCTTTGGAAAACGCCGGAGCTTAGAATGAAAGTAGATTTATACGATACCACCCTGCGCGACGGAATGCAGGGAATAGAGGTTAATTTCACTCTTGAAGATAAAATACAGATTGCGAAAGCGCTTGATGATATTGGAATAGATTACATTGAGGGTGGTTTCCCCTACTCGAATGAAAAGGAAGCTGCATTTTTCGAAGCTATCAAAAAAGAAAACCTCGAACATGCCAAGGTAGTCGCCTTCGGATCTACAATGGCTCCGGGAGGTAATGCTGAGACTGATCCGGCCCTTAACGCCATGATCAAAACAGAAATGCCCGCCATCACAATTGTCGGCAAATCCTGGAAAGCACATGTTGAAAAGGTTATTAATACCAGTGAAAAGGAAAATCTGCGAATGATTATCGAATCCGTAGCATTCTGTAAGAAGCATACGGACGAGGTATTCCTTGACCTTGAGCACTTCTTCGACGGCTACAAGGATGCACCTGAGTTTGTCCTTGAAATAATGAAAGCCGGAACTGAGGCAGGCGCAGATGGACTGATTCTCTGTGACACAAACGGCGGGACCCTTCCGGGCGAGGTCATGAAGATTATTGGCGAACTGCCACAGGCTGAGCTGGCTCCCCTTGGTGTTCATTTTCACGATGACTGCGGCACTGCTGTTGCTAATTCGGTCTGCAGCCTTGATAGGGGGGCTGTACATATTCAGGGAACAATTAATGGCTGGGGTGAAAGATGCGGAAACGCCAACCTCTGCTCAATTGCTCCTAATATTGCCTTTAAAACAGATTTTGATGTTGCGATTTCTCCGAAACTTACCGAGCTCACATCCCTCTCTCGCTTTGTCGCGGAAAAGGCCAACATCATTCCAAACAAGAGGGCTCCCTACGTCGGCGAGGCAGCATTCAGTCATAAAGCCGGCCAGCATGCCGATGTTATATCCAAAGCCCCGGAACTTATGGAGCATTTATCCGGTGAGGCTATTGGAAATACCAGAAGGATCCTGGTATCTGAGCTTGCCGGTAAATCTACCATCGTAAAGAAGCTTGATAAATACGGCTCATATGATAAAAAATCACCCGAGGTTAAGGCAATTATCGAAGAACTCAAACAAAAAGAAAATGCCGGTTACGAATACGAGGCAGCCGAAGCATCCTTCGATCTTCTTGTCCGAAAACAGCTGGGTAAATATAAGAGAATCGCCGAACTTAATAATTATCATCTTGAATCATTTAAAACCGGCGGATTCGCATCAAAGACCACAGGGCGTATTTTCCTTGAAGCCGACGGTAAACGGATTATGGGGGCCGGCAACGATATAGGGCCTGTCGGTACGCTTGATATGGCACTCAGAGATGCACTACTGCCCTTTCACCCATTTATTAACCGGATTACTCTGGTAGACTATAAGGTACGTGTTTTAAATCCGGAGCAGGCGTCTGCCGCAAAGGTAAGGGTTTTTATAACATCCTCTGATCATGAGCACACCTGGGATACGGTAGGCGTATCCGAAAATATCGTTGAGGCTTCATGGGAAGCCCTGATAGACAGTTTTGAGTATTATTACAACAAGATTGATGATTGATTCTCAGATTATACAATACTAATTGTTAAAGCCCGGTGTTAAATCCCGGGCTTTTTTATATTTTAGAAAAAAAGGCCACAATAATAGCAGCCCTTTAAAATACTGCTTATTGCTTAAATTTTAAATGAAACTATTGCTTCAGGTGATATCACTCTGAAAGTAAAAGATTCCGTTAAAAATAGAAAAACTTCATCAGATGTATGATGATCATAACCAATTGACATATCCTGTCCTACTATAATTTCCGCATCTCCACCGCGAGAAGACATAAGCAAAGCTCCAGTCACGGCATCAGAATAAATAACACTACCGCCAATCTGTTTCTCCACAAGTGTTTTTAGAGAACCGCCGGGACTTACGCGACCAAGGAATTTCCAGAGTGCTGGATTCACAATTAAATTACAGTTACCATCCACGCCCTCTGATTGCATTCGTGTTTGAGCCTCGGTCAGAGAGTCAAGTATCGAATCATTATCTAAATCCATCTTAATAGTGTTACCACCGGATAATTCGTGTATTCCTTTAATGCCTCCGACTTCGAATCCATTATAAATAGCACTTTCTTCAAAGGATGCAATCTTTTTAGTCGCTTCAACCAATGAATCCAGTGAAATATCCTTGGCACCCCGTTCAATATTATCCAATTCCCAGGTTTTAAGTGAAAAATTCACTCTAGATTCAACTAGGGGCTGAATATTATAAATACCATATTTGACGCCATTTTTATCAGGACTCTCCCCCATTGATAGTCTACCAAGGTTGATGCTTGTATAGCTGAACCCATGGGGGCCGTCAAAATCAAGGAATTTACGTGCCGAAAGATTTGCGACCAGTGTATTCTTTGCCATCTCATCTATCTCACTCCACGCCAAATCGCTGATTGGAGCTAGATTTTTTTTCAATATATCCATCTTTTTTTCCTTTGCCTTATTTCTTAAGACTTCCTATTCCTAAACCTCCGGAAAAAGTTCCGTTACCAACTTCAGTTGTAGAAGCTCCTCCATCAACAGCCGCTGCTCCCAGAAATTCTTCCTCCACTTCCTGTGCTCCTTCATTATAGAAGCCCTCTTCCTCTGGATCCAACTCTCTGAGTAATCTCAGGAATTCACCAGCATGAACTTTTTCCTCGTCCGCTATATCGATGAGAACATTCTTTGCAAGAGTATTATCGGTGGAAGCTGCTAATTGTTGATATAGCTGTATCGCCTCATACTCGGCTGCTATCATCATTCTGATGGCTCGAACAAGTTCCTCATCATTCAATTTTCTCTCACTATCCATTACACTGAATGGATTTCCAAATTCAGGCATAATTACCCCCTGTCCTTTACTATTTGGGACACTCTATAAGTATTCTGATAATTTAACTTTTAAAGCTCCATTTTTTTCAATAATATCATAACATGGTTTTTGACTGTATTCACCCACAATTTATCATTAGATTAAAACAACGTCCAACATTATACTATGCCTATATATAGCTTTTACTATTTCACTCCTGAGCATTATCTACCAGATGTATAATTATGCTTTTTTATTCACGTTTATAATGGTTCGCCCCTTAAGCTTTCCTTGAAGCATCAATGATATTTTTTGATCAATATCATCAAGAGAAATCTCATCGTAAGAATCCAGTAAGCTGAGAGGCTTCCAATCTGATGCTAATTTTTCCCATACCTTCTCTCTGGATATCATTGGTAAATTCTGTGAGTCAACACCTATCAATGTTACTCCCCGTAGAATAAAAGGAAAAACTGTTAAATCCAATTTTGCAGAGGCAACATTACCACAGCATGTAACTGCACCATTTTGCTTGATGGACTTAATTATATTTTCCAGAATCAATCCGCCTACTGTATCAATCGCACCTGCATACAGTGGCTTTAATAATGGCTTTTTATCTAAACCTTCAAAATCTTTTCTCAATATGATTTCATTTGCACCAAGTTCTAATAAATATTTCTCTTCTATTTCTTTTCCTGTAATAGCCGTGACTGAATAGCCTAGCTTATTCAGAATAGCTATACTCAGGCTACCGACTCCTCCTGTTGCGCCGGAAACTATAATACTCCCTTCTTCAGGCTTAACTAATTCTGTAAGTCTCAATACTGATATTCCCGCTGTCAACCCTGCAGTTCCAAAAATCATTGCTTCCTTCATGGATAATTTTTCAGGCAATTTTAAAGCCCATTTTGAAGGGACCTGTATGTATTCAGCAAATCCTCCATTAGTATTCATACCGAGGTCGTAACTTGTAACTATTACCTTGTCGTCTATACTGAAGCTTTTATCTTTTGAACTTACGACTACTCCCGCAGCATCTATACCGGGAGTATGAGGATATTCTTTGGTAACCCCCTTGTTTCCAGAAGCAGATAAAGCATCTTTATAATTTAAGGAGGAGTAATATACCTTAACCAGAAGCTCTCCCTCCTGCAGACTATCAATTTTCTTCTTGGTAATTTTACCAATGTAATTATGCTCTTCTTCATTCACTACGTAAGCTTTATATTCCTTATTTTTCACTATATCTCCTCTTACAAAAAAAATGATAACTATTAATTATACCAGTTAAAAATATTAAAGACTATTTTTTCCTGACTATATCTCGAACACAGGATTTAAAGCATCAAAGTTTTGTCGCTTTTTACTGAAGATTATTTTTAAGGAACTTAACAATATCTGATGGTTCAGCCCTCTTTCTATAATCAGCATCTAAAAAAGCATATTTAATTATTTTATCTGTATCTATTACATATGTAGCAGCCAGCGGTAATTCAGCTTTATTATTTCCATTATAAGCACTTAGCCCGAATTTATCCTCATATACACCTGCTACATCATCGGTTAATTTAAAAACGACCTTATATTCAGATGCAATATTATTGTCTAGATCACTCAAAACTTCAAATTTCAGATCGTGTTTTTCTATAGATGACATTGATTTATCAGGTACCTCAGGGGTTAGCGCAATTAATGCAGCGTTATATTTAGAAAACTCTGATAGATACTCCTGCATATGATGAAGTGTAAAATTACAATATGGGCACCAGCCCCCTCGATACCACATGAGAATAACTGGTCCTTCTGCAAGTTTTTCATATAAAGTGACAGAATCACCTACAGCATTCTTCAGAGTAAAATTAATTGCAGTATCACCTACCTTCAGTGCTTTTTCAACAATTTTATCATCTCTAACAGATTTAAGTCCATCAGCATAGATTTTTTTTATTTCAGTCGAAGCTGTAGCTGTGAAATCAGCTTTCTTTTTATTTAAATCATCACTCAATAGCCGTTTGCTTGTAAATTCATTTTTCATTATTTACCCCCTGTATCTTATTTATAAAGTAATATTTGAATTATAAAACGGCTATTTAAAAAGATACTTATAAAACTATAAAAACACCTGAAGAAGGTAAAATTTTCACTTCAGACTTCATCAAGTTAGAACCCTCTCAGATTTATGGATACCTTTAATTAGACAAAGGTCTATCCTCTAATACAAGTTTCAGCAAGGAGCTTGTATTTATTCTTCCAAATTTGTTCAAGTTTCAAGCTTTTGAAGAACGCTTCTGCAGCAGCATTTTCGGAACTTATCTGAATGCTGCAACCGGATGAAGAAGCCTCTGAATGAGAATATGACAATAGGAAAAAGGATTCATTAGATGATTCAGCTGTTTAATGGCGCTCATTTGGTAGATTGTGGAGCATTTAAACCTGACGCTCATGTTACAGATTTAATGACTCTGACCAATACTATCGGATCTGCTGAATCTTCCTCAAAATTGAACAGATTTTCTTCATTTTACCACTAGGTTCAGAAAAATAGAACACACTGCTAATATAAATATCGGCAGAGCTGCAAAAGTAAATTTTTTTATTTTTGTATATAACCAAACTTGTTTCTAACAGATGAATAATAACTGCACATAGGCGATATGCACTTACATTAACGTCGGAACTACAATTTATTGTTTATCTGATACCCGTCTCTTATACAATCAGATAGCACCCAGGAGAAAAGCTAGTCATCAGAATAATATTTTTTTTAATGTCATTGCACTGCCGCTGCCGATAATCGAGTACAGTCCGGCTCCGAGGAGCTCACTGTCTGCGAAATTTTTTTACACTGAATAAAAGGAATATCACTGATGAGTAGATTATTTTTAATTACTGAATAGTCATTTACTCCTTGCGTTTTGAGTGAAGAAATCTTTTAATCTTTAATGTTGGGGTTTTTATAAATGGTTCTTTCTGTTCCATTACCTCATTAACCTTAGAAAAACGTCCCAATTCATTGTTGATTCTTTCTTTAATCTCACTGAGATAATTACTTATATCTTCCTGAAAGACTCCTGCGCTCTTAGGAAGATTTTTAATATGCTCGCTGAAATTGTCATAGTTTAAATGGATTTTAGCAACAAGAGTTTTTGTTTCTTCATCGTGAAAAACCAGACATTCTTCGACAAAAGTTTCTTTGTTAATTAAATTCTCAATGTTTTCCGGATAAATATTTTCCCCGTTCGCACCGAGAATCATATTTTTAATACGGCCTTTTATTGTGAGATATCCGTTTTTAACAGCCCCCAGGTCTCCGGTACGGAACCATCCGTCTTTCGACAGTACGTCTTTTGTTTTTTCGGGATCTTTATAGTACCCCATCATTATGTTGGGACCACGCACAAGTATTTCACCGGCTCCGTCTTTTCCTTTCGAAAGATCAAGTTTATGTTCTACCTCAGAAAGAAAACGACCGGTGGAACGGAATTTTGTATTTTTTGCGTTATCTCCAGCTAAGAGGGGAGAGGTTTCGGTGAGACCGTAACCAATTGCGTATGGGAATTTAGCCTGTCTTAAAAACACCTCAGTTTCTTCGGTAAGAGGTGCTCCTCCTATTCCGTAGAATCTAAGTTTTCCGCCGAATGTCTTTTTCAAACTAATTCCAATCAGTCTGTTTGCTATAAATCTGGTAAAATCTTTTTTATACATGAACGACAACAATTTGCTTTTTTGAATTTTTGTTGTTTTTATTCCCGCATAAATCTTCTCCATTAAGAGAGGCACTGTGAGCATCATTCCCGGCCTGATTTTTTTAAGTGCCGGAAGGAGTACACTTGTTGATGGCGGTCTTTTTAGATAAAAAATAGTTGTTCCCCTTAAAAAAGGAACATAAAGACCCAGCGTTCCCTCATAGGTGTGGGCCAGAGGTAAGACTGAAAGGGCTCTGTCATAATGTCTGAGCGGAGGTATATGTCTGCTTCCGAGGACATTACTGATAATATTCCGGTGAGAAAGCATTACTCCTTTAGATGAACCGGTTGTTCCTGACGTGTAAATGATACAGGCAAGGTCTTCAGGTTGTGCTAATACTTCTCTCTCTTTAAGCGATTCTTCTTCAATAGATGAAAAATCTACATTCTGGAATAATTCTTCAAGAATCATAACTTTATATTTATCTTCAACATCTTTAATTTTGGGCAGATGTTTTTTAGAAATAAAAATTCCTGAAACTTCAGCATGTTCAAGAATATTTAAGACTTCTTTTTGATGAAAATCCGGAAGAATAGGAACCATAACCCCACCTGCACATGAAATGCTGAAATATGCAATTACCCAGCTTGGTGAATTCTCACTTAAAATAGCGACCTTCTCTCCTGTTTTCAATCCGTCCTGTTTAAGCTTTTTTGATAAAAATGTTGCATGATTAAAAACATCTTTATATGTTAGAGGCGTTTCATCGATGAACGAGAGCGAATCACGTTTTGAATATCTTGCCGTGCACTCATAAAAAAAATCCGGTATAGTTTTTATGTTGGAATAGTTCATTTAAATCTCCTGCTCAATAATGTCTGTTGTCAAAGGATATAGAATGACACTGCTCCATTTCCTGCGATAGAACACTTATGTTTAATAATAAATCTAATTACATATCCATGCAACCATTAACTGTTCGATACCGCACTGTGCAGTTTTTCTATATTAAAATTCACGAATACTCTTGACCTTGGTATTACTTAGTATTATGTTATTACAATATTAAGTAATACGGCAGGTAATTATGAAGGGTGAAGGACCAAAAGCAGAAGTCATTACTTTTAAAGTAGATGAGGCTTTGTCAGAGGCAATGTCCGGGATATCTAACCGGTCGAGTTTTATTCGAGGTGCAATACTGTCCGCATTGGGTAATGTCTGTCCTCTCTGCAATGGTACGGGTACGATGAATCCGGCACAACGGAAACATTGGGAGGAATTCACACGACATCACCATCTTCAAACCTGCACCGAATGCAATAATACACATTTGGTATGCGACCATGAAGTGCAGTAAAAAAACTGAATTTATATTGTAGGAATGATAAAAATATTTTCCATTATATTTTTATCATTTTGAAGTTTGAAAAGTCAAACTTCAAATTTTATACTCTCCCTTCGTGGTGAGAAAATCTTTATAGGAGTTTAAAATGAAAAAAGCATCCCTCGGTTTATTTTTGTTACTGATTGTAACATTGACGGTATTCGCAAACGGGAATGCTGAGAGTACTTCGCAGGATCAGGCTGGAGTAAAGGTAGTAGCAACAACAAATATCATCGGAGACGTTGTGAAACAGGTTCTTCAGGATAACGGTGAGTTAACGGTCCTGATGCCGTTGGGGCAGAACCCCCACTCTTATACCCCTACCCCGCGTAATATAGCGGCGATGGAGTCAGCGGATATTATTTTTGTTAATGGTCTGGGTTTAGAAGAAGAGCTGTTGCCGGTTCTTGAAAATCTTGATGGACCAATTATAGTCGAAGTTTCTCACGGCCTTATTGCTGAAGCCGACCATCATGATGAGCACGAAGCAGACCATCACGATGAACATGAAGCAGACCATCACGATGAACACGAAGCAGACCATCATCACCATGATGGGAATCCTCATTTCTGGTTCTCGCCGCTAAAGGTTGTACATTGGGTTCATGAAATCGTCGAAACACTTGAGGACGTAGATTCGGATAATGCTGAATTATATCATGAAAATGGAGAGGCTTATGAAGCTAAGATTCTTGCTCTTGATGCTGAAATGCGGGAACTTATTGAGCGAGTAGAACCTGAAGATCGCAAACTTGTGATGGATCATGAATCGTTTGAATATTTCGCAGATGATTACGGTTTCACGATTATGGCAAATCTTCTGCCCCATATGAGCGATCAGGCTGATCCTTCGGCAAAGCATATCGCTGAAGTGGTAAAAATTGTTGAGGTAAATGATATACGTGCTATTTTTGTCGGCGGAACCGCAGGACAAAATGTGATAAAAATGGCAGATGCGGTAGCGGAGGAAACCAGCCGACCTTTGCCGGTTGTTAGTCTGTTGACCGGTTCACTGGCCGCGGACGGACGCGGAACCGACTATCTTGACTTTGCCCGTTATAACACAGAGCAGATTGTCGAAGCTTTAGCAAGGTAACAGAGGAATACGATGATTTCATCCATATTTTCCAGATTCGGTTACGGAGGAGTTTGTAACCTTCCCGCTGAAAGTCATAGCACGGCATTGAGCTGCAATAATCTCTATCACCGATATCCGGGGAATCAGGCGGATGTTCTTCAAAATGTTTCACTGGAGGTTCAGCCGGGTGAGCGGGTTGCTCTGGTAGGACCAAACGGAGCAGGGAAATCAACCCTCCTTAAATTAATCCTCGGTATAGAAAAACTAGAACGGGGTAATATCGTTGTATATGGTCATCCTGCCACCCAGTGTCTTCACCGGGTGGCAATTGTTCCACAGCGATCAACAGTAGACTGGAATTTTCCTGTTACTGTTCGACAAGTTGTTATGATGGGGCGGTTCGTCCACCTGGGATGGTTCAAAAGACCAGGAAAGATAGATCATGAAGCAGTTGATTCGGCTATGGAGACAATGGAAATAACTAATCTGGCAGACCGGCAGGTCGGTGAATTATCCGGCGGCCAACAGCAGAGGGTTATGCTTGCACGCACCTTGGCCCATGATGCAGATTTAATGCTTCTGGATGAACCATTAAACCATGTAGATATCAAGACCCAGGAACTGATTTTCCATACACTGGAAAAAATCACAGTTCAGGATAAGAAGGCCGTCATTGTCAGTACCCACGATCTGGGTGTTCTGACTGTTCATTTCAGCCGGGCCATATTCCTTGATAAAAAAATTATTGCAGATGGAACACCTAAAGATGTTCTTACTCCAGATACTATTGCCAAAGCCTACGGCTTTGAGTTTCACAAGGACTACCAACCATGGAATTCATAATTGAGCCTCTCCAGTACGGATTCATTCTCCGAGGATTAATTGGCGGCCTGTTTACCGCAGCAGCCTGCGCTACTTTAAGCGCCTTTGTTGTATGGCGTGGCATGTCTTTTATGGGAGATGCACTCGCTCACTCAGTTCTGCCGGGTATAGTAGTAGCCTATATACTTGGGATATCGCTGCTATGGGGAGCATTGGGTGCTGCTTCTTTCGTCGTTATAGGTATAGGTCTAATCTCTTCAAAAGGTAATCTGCGGGAGGACACTGCAATAGGAGTTGTTTTTACCGGATTCTTTGCGTTAGGGATTTTAATGCTGAGCCGAGTAGCAACCTTCTCAGATCTTTCTCATATCCTTTTCGGGAATATTCTTGGAGTTTCAACTCAGGATCTGATTATGATGGCTGTCGTAACGGTAATAGTTATCGCAGGTACGTTTCTATCCTTTAAAGAAATTGTCACAGCATCATTTGATCCGGCTCATTCTACAGCCATTGGTTTGTCGCCGGCGTTAGTGCGGTATATCGTATTGATTATGCTTGCACTAACAACGGTGGTGGCTATTCAAACGGTTGGTGTTGTACTGGTTTTGGCACTTTTGGTAACCCCAGGCGCCTCAGCCTCTTTAGTATCCAGGCGTCTACCGAGCATAATTGGCCTTTCTCTACTTTTGGCTGGTTTAGCGACTATAATAGGATTCTATGTATCCTTCTATATAGATCTATCTTCCGGTCCGTCTATTGTTCTGGCATTAACTGCTGAATTTCTAATCTGCATTCTTATTCGCAAGATTAAGCTGAAGAATGTCAAAAAGCCCATATAGTAATTTTCTACATATTATTCACGCAGATTTTCGCAAGCAAATTTTTCGCAACAATAGCTAAGACTGCTCCAAGTCTATTGATATTCGGAATTTATCTTTTGTGTTTTCCGACTGAAACTATACTGCCCGGATTTCCAGAGTAGAATAAATTCTTTCTTCTGATCCATTGCGGTCATCTCCATCGCTGGCAAATTATCCTCCTTTCCATGATTTACATATGCCATTAATTGTACACTCATATATTAGAAATTTATTGATTGTCTTATCATTCTGACCTTTCCCCTTAAAATTAGTCCAAAAGCAGCTTAGTAATCCGGCCGAAAATTAAGGAGAGGTCAGGATGAAAACAAAGTATTCAGAAGAGAAAATTGTCCAGATTTTGAATGAGGTAATCGCAGGAGCGAAGGTTCTTGATGTCTGTCGCAAGTATGAAATAAGCGATGCAACCTATTACAATTGGAAAAGTAAATATGGTGGGATGCAGATCAGCGATGTTAAAAGGCTTAAAGAACTGGAATCTGAAAACCAGAAACTAAAACGGCTGGTAGCAGATCAGGCTCTTGATATTCTTGCTTTAAATGATTTAGTAAAAAACTACTGCAGCCCGAAGTAAAACGAACAGCGGTGAACCGTCTAATCAATAACTTCGGGCTATCTGAACGACGAGCATGCAAACTCTCGCATCTTAATCGCAGCACTTTCAGATACGAAAAGAAAGGACATGAAGAAACAGAACTCAGAGAACGGATTAAATTTCTTGCAAGAAGATATCCGAGATATGGAAGCCCAAGAATTCATGTTCTTTTAAGACGTGAAGGCGTAAAAGTAAATCACAAGAAAGTTGAGAGAATCTATCGTGAAGAAGAATTAAGCCTGCGTCGCAAACGAAAAAGAAGGATTCGCTCTGAGAACAGGGAACGGCCGGATGCTCCTGTTCGACCGAATGAAAAATGGTCAATGGATTTTGTATCAGATAGTATTGCCGGTGGTAGAAGATTTCGTACTTTTAATGTGATTGATGAGTTTACAAGAGAAGCACTCGCTATCGAAGTTGATTCATCATTGCCAGGAAGAAGAGTAGCAGCAACATTGGAAAGAATAGGTTTATTGCGAGGATTTCCAGATTTTATATTATGTGATAATGGACCGGAATTTATAAGCAGAATCCTTGATAGCTGGTGTTATTCAAAAGGGATTAAATTAACTTTTATCACTCCCGGAAAGCCGATTGAAAACTGTTTCATAGAAAGTTTCAATGGTCGGTTTAGGGATGATTGTTTAAATATGAATTGGTTTCCAAACCTAAATGAAGCCAGGAAAATTATTGAAAATTGGCGGCATGAATATAACACAATTAGGCCGCATAGTTCATTAGGGAACTTGTCACCGAATGAATTTCGGGATAAGTTTGAAGCAGGAAAAATGCCGGAACCTCTAAGTGTAAGTGGATGAATCTGGGGGTAAGGTCATCAAAAGCCTTAATCGTGAGCAGTTCCAATAAAAATGATTTATACGGGCGATTATGCCTGTTTTTCCAGACTTTAAGCAATCTGATTACTTTTCTTTCATTGTCACGAGCCTTGATATATTCAATTTGAGCCTTAATGTTAGTTTTCAGAAAATTCTTCTCTTCTATAGTTCCGTAGCGGGAATTCACAAATAGATTTAAATTATAGTTATCGGGATATTTATCCTGTTCCAGTTCTCTCCCCGGTACTACATCGATACTGATTTCATCACCGTCATTATCTGCATAAAATTCAATACCAATGGAAACCTTTTGCTTTCTGACAACAGCACGATTTTTGTAGGCAGCATTCAACAATTTGAATATGTCTTTGAACATCCCCTCCAAAGTATCAAATGAATCACGCTTAAAAGGAACAACGAGATCCAGATCAAATTTACTGTTTATTGCAGTATGCTTTGCAAAAGAGCCTGAATTCATCGGATTGTAGATTTTCCCTCCATAATGTGCTTCAAGATACTCCTTAATCTCGTCGCGTCTGGTTCTATGCTTTTCTACAAGCCGACTAATGTGCCTCATTCTGTATGAGGAAAGTACATTTTCTAAATATTCTTGTTTTGAGATATCCATCAATATTCTCCTTCTCCGGATATTTTTTGATTGAATGTCTGGAAGCTGCATGATTACGTTTTTTACAATGACAAATCTTATGATTGGAATATAATTCCAAACAATTCAAACGTCAAGCATAAATTATGTAATAAAACACTTATTCATTGACATAATGCATTAACATGAGTAAAATCAGTATAAATGAAGGAATTAAAACACGTTCCACTCAAAGAAATTACCAAAATTCGTACCGGATATGCAGTGAGGGGAAGATTAATCGAAGATCCTGACGGTGCCTTTTCCATCATTCAAATGAAAGATGCAAGCCCCGAAGGCATAAATTGGGGAGAACTGGTTCGCATAAACCAAGTCGGTTTAAGCTTGCCTGATTTTTTAAAACCTAACGATGTCGTCTTCTGCGGCCGGGGAACAAGGATTTTTGCAGTTCCGATATCAACTGTTGATAAGAATACAGCTGCAGGACAACAATTTTCCGTTTTAACACCCCAAAGCAATCTACCTGCCGAATACATAGCATGGTATATTAATTCGTCGCCCGGTCAACATTACTTCAGGAAGAATGCAGGAGCGAGTTTACTCATAAATGTAAATCGGAGAGTACTGGAAAATTGTACAATTCCATTGCCGAATGATAATGACATTCACATTTTTGCCGAATTAGTAAAATCGGTTAATCATGAAAAACAGATTATGGATGAATTGTATGCTAAAAAACAACAATTACTTGAAAGTATTATCTTAAAAGGATTAAACAGTTAAAATGACAGGATTATTACTTAATTTCAGCTTACCAAAAGTTGACAGTCGCTCGTTTTCGGATTATATTAATTATAGCAAACCTGCCGCGCCTCTGCTTTGCAAGCGTAATTCGGCGGGTGTTTTTTTATCCGGAGGTTTATCATGATCTATTCAAAACCTCCGTTAACCATCAATGATCAAGCAGATTTACTCATTTCCCGCGGATTTATAGCGGATAAAGAAAAGTTGCTTGAATATTTGAGATATAACAATTACTACCGACTAACCGGTTATCTATATCCATTCAGAAGACCGGATGAAAGATATAGTTCATCTATTAATTTGGAAAAAATCCTCACAATATGTGAATATGATCAGAAACTCAGAAATCATCTTCTTTCAGCCATAGACAAGATTGAAGTATCGTTCAGATCAGTAATAGCCTATCACTTCAGCATGGCTAACGGACCCTTTGCCTATACTGATAAATCCGCATTACCTGAACTTGAAGACTATAGGCGTATACAACTAATAGAGAATATCCATAAAGAAACTGAAAGAAGTCGTGAAGAGTTTATCCGGCATTTCATGAATAAATACGGCGACATACATAAAGAACCGCCTTTATGGATGGCCGTTGAAATCATGACATTCGGCTCAATAGTAAGTCTATACCGGGGCGTATCCAATAGCCTGAAACAGACAATCGCCAAAGACTTCGGTGTTCCTGATCAGGTTCTGTCATCATGGATAGTAGGCATAAACAGCATCCGGAATATCTGCGCACATCATTCAAGATTATATAACAGACGCCTGGGTTACAGCTTTAAACTTCCGAGAGAAAGGAAACATCCGGAATGGTTCAGCCCTGTGAGAATATCGAACAGCAACGTTTTTACGGCATTAACTATATGTAACTATCTATTATCAGTAATTGGTGCCGGAAGTTCATGGAGCTCTGAAATAAAGGATCTATTCGATAAGTATGAATCAGTACCGGAAATAAAGAATACATTCCCGCGCAATTGGCAGCAATCAAAATTATGGACATGAGGAATAATATGCAGAACAATTCACAAACAAAGCAACAGGAAATCGAGGCAGTATTATGGGCGGCATGCGATACCTTCAGGGGCGTTGTAGAAGCCTCTGAATATAAAAACTACATCCTTGTAATGCTCTTTCTAAAGTATATTTCCGATGTCTGGACCGAACACTATAACAGCCTAATAGAAGAATTCAGTAATGATGAAGAACGAATCAGGCGTAGACTGGATCGCGAACGCTTCAAACTTCCCAAAGGGTGCAGTTTTAACGATTTGTATTCCCAACGTCAGGCAAACAACCTTGGAGAAATAATCAATGTTGCGCTTGAACAAATAGAAGAAGGCAACAGGGAGAAGCTTCAGGGGGTTTTCCGTAATATCGATTTCAACTCTGAGGCAGCACTCGGACAGACAAAAGACCGTAATGCGAGGTTAAAGCACCTGTTGGAGGATTTTAATAATCCGAAACTTGATTTGAGGCCCTCAAAAACCGGTAACATGGATGTTATCGGCAATGCCTATGAGTACTTAATTGCAAGATTTGCAGCCGGCGCCGGCAAAAAGGCTGGCGAGTTCTATACGCCTGCGGAGGTGTCGGAATTGCTCGCGGAACTGCTTGATCCGAAACCGGGCGAGCGTATATGCGATCCGGCCTGTGGGTCAGGCTCCCTACTTATCAAATGCGGCAATCAGGTAAAAAACAAGGATTCTAACGATTTCGCTCTGTACGGACAGGAAATAACCGGTTCAACATGGGCACTTGCCAAGATGAATATGTTCCTTCACGGTATGGATTCAGCCAGAATTGAATGGGGAGATACAATAAGAAGTCCCAAGCTGCTTGAAAACGATACAACCATGAAGTTTGAGGTTGTCGTTGCGAATCCGCCCTTCTCTCTTGATAAATGGGGAATTGAAGAAGCACAGACTGATACCTACAACCGCTTTCACCGCGGACTGCCGCCGAAATCAAAGGGTGATTATGCATTCATCAGCCACATGATTGAAACTATAACAATGGGAAACGGCAGAATCGGAGTCGTAGTTCCGCACGGGGTACTTTTCAGGGGTGCAAGCGAAGGCAAGATACGACAGAAGCTAATTGAAGAGAACCTGCTCGACGCCGTGATAGGACTTCCGGGAAATCTCTTCTACGGCACCGGAATTCCAACAGCCGTTCTTGTTTTCAAGAGAAACCGAAAATCAACGGATATACTTTTCATTGATGCCAGCCGAGAATTTCAGAACAGCAAGAATCAGAACAGGTTAACAAGCGAAAATATCGACAAGATCGTTTCAACCTTCAAGAATAGAGAAACAAAAGATAAATACAGCTACCTTGCCTCACAGGAAGAGATTCAGGAGAATGATTACAACCTGAACATCCCCCGCTACGTTGATACCTTCGAAGAGGAAGAACCGGTCGACATCCCCGCCGTTCAGAAAGAGATAGAGCAGCTTGAGGGAGAACTCAGCGAGCTAAGAACAAAGATGAACGGATATTTGAAAGAGTTGGGATTTTAGATGACGAAAGTAAACGAAGGACGCCCCGGGTATAAAGAAACAAAGATTGGCTGGATACCTGAAGAGTGGAATACAAAACGACTAAAGGATGTTACAAAAATTGTGAGTGGAACAACTCCTTATAGAGGAGAATACGTTCGCTATTTTAAAGATGGTATTCATCCATGGGTAAAAACTACAGATCTAAATAATCGTGAAATCGTAAATACAGAAGAGTGCATCACTGATATTGCTCTAATTGAATGTTCTTGTAAACTTTTACCAATAGATACTGTTTTTGTGGCAATGTATGGTGGATTCAAACAAATCGGCCGGACTGGGATTTTAAAGAAAAGAGCATCATGCAATCAAGCTCTGTCGGCAATGTTTCCAAGTAAAAATCATCATTCAGAGTATCTCCTTCATTATCTAAATGGTGAAATAAATCGCTGGAGAAATTATGCCGCAAGCAGTAGAAAAGATCCAAATATTACGAAAGGTGATGTTAGAGCTTTCATTATAGCAATCCCGCCTCTCTCCGAACAGAAAAAGATCGCCGAAATCCTCTCAACCTGGGATGAGGCAATAGAGAAGCTTGAAAAGCTGATTGAACTTAAAGAAAAACGAAAAAAAGGGTTAATGAATGAGCTTTTTACCGGAAAGAGAAGATTACCTGGTTTTGGTTTTCCTACAAACAGTAATAATATAATTTTAGATGGATGGAAGAAAATTAAACTCAAAGATATTGCTATTGATATCACACGTAAAAATAATGGCGAATCTTCCCATGTACTAACGGCATCTGGAACAAACGGTCTTGTAGACCAGAAAGAATATTTTAAAAGAAACGTATCCGGAGAAAATCTTTCAAACTATTATTTATTAAAGAAAAATGAATTTGCATATAACAGAAGTTCAATGAAAGGATATCCTTTTGGTGCTATAAAGATTCTTGATAAATATGATGCCGGTGTCTTATCCACATTATATATATGTTTTGCGATAGATGAATCAAATGTAAATTTAGCATATATTGATGAGTATTTTGAGTCTGGTCTTTGTAATATAGAACTAAACGGTAGAGTTCAGGTCGGTGCAAGAGCACATGGCTTGCTTAATATTTCAAAAGCAGATTTTTATGGAATTAATTTGATAATCCCCCCTTTGAAAGAACAGCAAGAGATAGTAAATATAATAAAAACCTTCCGTGCTGATTTGAGTTACCTAAAAAAAACATTAGAGAATATAAAATCCCAAAAACGCGGCCTTATGCAGAAACTGCTAACCGGCGAAATCCGGGTGAAGGTTTAGGCAGGGTTATTCTTATGGATTTTGAAGAAGTAAAAAACAAGCTTGAGGATATGACAAAAAACGAACTCATTGAACTAATAATGAGTATCTACCAAAAGCAGGATGAAAGAATCAGCAGTTACATTGATAACCGCCTTAACAAAGATGATTACAGCACTGTTGCCGCATTCTTTAAAAAAAGGATCAACAACTGGATTGAGTCAAATCAGTTTATAAATTACAACAGCAGTTTTGATTTCGCTGAAGAGATTGCAGACCTTCGCGAAGAAATTACCGAAACACTACTACCTTCAGCCCCTGATGAAGCGTGGCGCTTGGCCGACTTTGTATTGCGCAACGACGGAAGCATCATCGAAAATGTCGACGACAGTGGAGGCGCAGTCGGTACTGAACTCAATCAATTCTGCATTCTCTGGCTCGAAGCAGCAGCCGGAACGAAAAAAGCGGACGAATACTGGATTCCCTTAATCATGGATATAGCAGACGGCAATGATTACGGCTGCCGGGAGCTGATACTTAACTCTGCGGATATTTTGTTTACTCCTGATTCATTGCAGAAAATTTACTATATCTATAAAAACCGACTGCTTGATTGGGACTGCTCCAATATCGAAGGCTATGATCATACCGCCGCCGGTTTTGAAATAAATATGGAACAAATCGCTATCGCCATGCATAATCCGGCAGCTTACGAAGAGGCTTTACGTATTCGTAATCCTGAACCGAATAATCTTCAGATAAAAAGACTTATTCAAATCTATCTACAATTCTCTGACTTCAAAAAAGCCAGGGAATTACTCGAGGAAACAACCTGGCAAATCAGATTTAATTCCGACAGGGATGAATTATATAAAAAGCTGTTTGAGTTGACGGGAGATACGGAACAACTACGTATTTTGCAGGAGAGAAAATGGAAAGAAAATCCGTGTCTGTATTATTTAAAAGAATACCATTCAATTGCGGAACCGGGCACCCACAAAAAGATTCTTGCAGAAGCTGTAAAAACAGCCCTTAATGATCCCCAGCCTGAGCGGGCAGTTCCGGTTCTTCTCTATTTGAATAAAATTGCAGAGGCAGAACAAAGACTGATAAATGATGCTGCGGATTTCGAGACATTAGGCTACACATCCATCCTAAACATCCTCGAGCAGCTCGGACCAGATAATGCGTTATGCGGACAGGTAGTATTGTACCGGGCGCTTCTGAACGACATTTTAAGGCGAGCTTATTCTAAAGCATATAAATACGGCATCGGGTACCTGAGAGAACTGATTATTCTCGATGAACGAATTACTCAGTATCCGGACAATCTCGAATCTCATGCCGATTATTTCAGTAGGATAAAGGCAGAACACGGCCGCAAGAGGTCATTCTGGGAAAAGGCAAGAAAATATGGTATTGATAAATAGGAGTTTTTAATGTCAATTTCTGAATATCAGGAAGATCTAATTTCACTTATCCCGGCACTCAAACAGCTTATCAATCTTGGATATGAATATATTACACCTTCTGAATGCGAATCCATGCGGGGAGGCAGGCTTCATCAACCGATACTGGATAAAATACTCAGAGAACAGCTTCATAAAATAAACTCTTTTTCATTTAAAGGAAAAAATCACAAATTTACTGAATCAAATATTGAAAAGGCAGTTCAGGAGATACGCGAGGTTCCGTTTGACAGTCTGATTACTACGAATGAACTCATTTATGATCTGATAACACTCGGCAAGAGTTTTGAGCAGACAATTGAAGGATATACAAAAAGCTTTTCACTTAATTACATCGACTGGGACAATCCGGAAAATAATGTTTTCCATGTTTGCGATGAGTTTATTATCGAACAGCGACACAGCCGGAGAACAAGAAAGCCCGATATTGTGCTTTTTGTAAACGGTATTCCGCTCGCCGTAATAGAAGCAAAGAGACCCGATAAACCCGATTCTATAAAAGAAGGTATCAGCCAGCATATACGCAATCAGGGTGTTGATGAAATCCCCCACCTTTTTGTGTATAGCCAGCTCCTTTTTTCCATTGCTCAGAACCAGGCATCATATGCAACTGCAGGAACCCCTGAAAAATTCTGGTCCATATGGAGAGAGGAATACGATTCTACAGATGAGACAAAGTTAAATCATTCGATTAATAAAAAACTTGATGAATCAACACTGACGCATCTTTTTTCCGAAAGACCTGATTGGCAAAAACAAAAGATGTTGGAGATTTGGAATGCCGGCGACAGAAAACCTTCTGAGCAGGATAGAACTATATACAGCCTATTACGGATTGAACGTATTCTGGAATTGACGCAATCATTCGTCGTTTTCGACAACAAAATAAAGAAGGTTCCCCGCTACCAGCAATACTTTGCAGTAAAGGAAACTGTTTCAAAAATAACGAAGGCGAAAGGAGATTTACCGAGACAGGGCGGAGTTATATGGCATACAACCGGTTCTGGCAAATCAATTACGATGGTGCTTCTGGCAAAGGCAATCAGCCTTGAAAGTTCGATAATTGATCCGAGGATTATACTCGTAACGGACAGAGTTGATCTCGATGATCAGATATATAAAACCTTCAAGAACTGTGGAAAAGCTGTAAAGCGGGCAACCAGCGGCGAAAACCTCTTTAAATTGATTGAAGAGAACAAGGCAAGTATTATCACGACAATAATCGATAAATTTGAAGCGGGACTCAGAAAGAACAAACTGAAATCGGAAAGCAGAAATATATTTGTACTTGTGGATGAAAGTCATCGTTCGCAATACGGTTCTGCACATGCAAATATGAAACGGGTTTTCCCGAATGCATGTTATATCGGTTTTACCGGAACACCGCTTTTAAGGAATGAAAAAAGTACGGCAAGAAAGTTCGGGGGATTTATTCATTCATATACAATGAATCAGGCTATAGCCGACCGGGCGGTTACTCCCCTTATTTACGAAGGAAGAATGAGCGAACTGCGGGGGGATCGCAATCAGATAGACAAATGGTTTGAACGAATAACATCAGATCTCACCGAAGATCAGAAGCTGGATCTGAAAAAAAGGTTCAGACGAGAGGAGGAACTTACCAAATCCGACGATAGGCTTAAAGAGATTACATATGATATTATTCAGCACTACAGCCAATTTCGTAAATCGGGTTTGAAAGGACAATTTGCCGTATCTTCACGACTGGAGGCGGTAAAATACAAAAACTGCTTTGATGAGCTTGGTGATATAAGCACAGAAATAGTTATGTCTCCGCCTGATACAAGAACCGATCATAGCGAGGTTGACGAATCAAATATACCTGAAGTACAGAGATTCTGGAAATCAATGATGGACAGATTCGGAACTCCGAAAGCCTATCAGGATACGATAATAGACAGATTTCACAATTCTGATGATCCTGAAATTATTATTGTTATACACAAGCTCCTTACCGGTTTTGATGAACCGAGAAACGGGGTCCTCTATATTGATAAAAGACTCAAGGAACATAACATTTTACAGGCTATAGCCCGCGTCAACCGATTATACGACGGAAAGGAATACGGTTTAATTATTGATTACAGGGGTATTTTCGGACAGCTCAACGAGGCCATCGAGCTTTACAACACCCTCGAAGAGAAAGGATTTGATCGTGAAGATATCATCGGAACACTAACTACTACAACCGATGAAATCACGAAACTGCATGAGTATCATACCAATCTCTGGGCAATATTTTCTGAAATAGCCAATAAAACAGATACAGAAGCAATGCAGCTTCATCTTGAACCAGAGGATGTGCGGCATCGTTTCTATGAAACATTAAGAATTTTTTTCAACACGCTTCGCCTTGCCCTTTCTAATGCCGCATTTCTTGAACATACTTCATCTGATACAATCGAGAGATATAAAAGCGATCTCAAAATGTTCATCTCATTAAGAAACACTATCAAACAACGATTCGGTGAAACCGTCGATTATTCTTCATACGAAATACAAATACGTAATATGGTAAATAAATATATCGGTGCCGATGAAGTGAAAAATATAATAGAGCCCGTTGATCTGTTTAATATTGATGACTTTGAAAGAGAACTTGAAGGTATTGAGGGAGACGCAGCTAAAGCGGATACAATTGCTTCCAGAATGAAGAAAACCATCCATGAAAAAATGCAGGAAGATCCCCTGCTCTATAAACGGTTATCAGAAATCATAAGTGAGGCTATAGCCGAACATAGAGCGAAGAGGTTATCGGACGCCGAGTATCTGAATAGAGTACGTGAAGCAATGAACGAGATGAGAGAAAGCGGCGGAAGCGATGTTCCCGATGAGCTGAAAAAACATGAATCGGCAAGACCTTACTATCGCTTAATTGCTGAAGAACTACCGAATGATATGGTTTGCGAAAAAACTCCTGCTTATATTGCTTCGGATGTAGCCAAACAGGTTGATGATATAATTTATAAACACAAGAAGCGGGATTGGATAAATGATTCAAGTGTGCATAATAAAATTTTTAATGACATTGAGGACTACCTTTTCCAGATAAAGGGGCGTTATGACCTTTCATGGGATTATGACGCAATAGACCGAATCATCGAACAATCTCTGGAGATAGCCAAACATCGTGAACTATAACGTCCGATACGGTAAAACTGAAATCCGGTTCGATCTCGACCGCAGGAACAGGAAAACGCTTGCAATTCATGTTTATCCGGATAAGCATGTTGAAGTCATAGCACCGGAAGATGCTTCGATCGATAAAATAATGGAAAAAGTCAGAAAACGTTCTTCCTGGATATATAAACAACAACTCAAATTTGATCGTATACAGCCGGCTCAACCTAAACCAAAATATAATAACGGAGAAACGTTCAGATATCTCGGGAAACAATATAGGCTTAAAGTTTTTAACGGTCCTCCTGAAGTAAAATTAAAAAATGGAAGATTCCACCTTTCAACACCTGAAGATTTTACTATTGAAAAAAAAGAAAAACTTCTTCTTGATTGGTATAAAGAAAAGGGGCGACAGATATTCTATGAAAGAATGCAGAAATGCGTTAACTCATTTTCTGTAATCGAAGTGATAAATATCCCTGAATTGAAAGTTAAAACAATGCCGAAGCGCTGGGGAAGCTGTACAAAAGAAGGAAGAATATATCTGAATCCCGAACTCGTAGCAGCACCGAAACCATGCATCGATTACGTTATATTCCATGAACTATGCCACATAATTGAACATAACCACAGCCTCCGCTTTTTTAAGCTGCTGACAAAGGTTTACCCCGACTGGAAAAGATGGCGAGATTACCTTAATGAAAATATCGAAGTTAGATTGATTTAATTTATGTATTATAAATTCTTAATTACAACATACCACAAACATAGATAATTATATAAATCAGTGTAGAATTAGTGGCAGAGGTTGAACTGAAGGCACAGCCTTCGGTTTTGCCGGAGACGGGCAATGATGAAGAATCCAAATCGGGGAATAGGTTTATGATGATGTATAGGGGCCGCGGTGTGAAACACGGCGGCTGCGCGGGCCTTTTTTACGGCTGGAGTCCGGACGCTCCCCCCAACGGGGGGACGGGAGGGGGGAGAAATACAATAAATTACCTTAACAGCGCTGGTCCGGATGGAAGCCGTAAAAATCGGGCCGAAGATAGCAGCCGGCCGGTAGTCTGTTCCGGTTCTCTAATACAAGTGCACTGATTGTGCTTCCCGAAAAGACGAAGAGATTACCTACCCTGCCCGATTTCTACTGGACGGCTGTTTGATGAGGACCGGTAAAGTTACATGAAAAGTTTACCCTTATTGCCGCGCATGGATGCGCGGCAGCTGCACGTGCCGGCAGAGGCTTTATTAGCAGGCCCGGCAAAGAGAGCGTGGCAGCGCGGTTGCCGGAAACAGGAGCGATTGGCCGCAGAGCAAAAACAGGAGCGACGTCCTCGGCGCGGGTTTTTGCAACCCTGCCGGGATAGAAGCCGACGGTCTGCGGTAGCAGTCCGTGAGCCGGGTTATAGGCTGGATGCGGAAGAAGGTTCATGGGCGGTAGCCGGTAAAGAGAAGGTTTTTATTATCTTTTAAAACATAACATTTTTCTTGACGAAAGCATTTTTCTATGTGAAACTATTTGTATGTCAGTCTTACAGTCACACAGATAGTTTCTTAATTATTTTAAAAACAAGAAGAAGTCCTATAAACTCTGCTAAGGAATTAGAATGAGGCTACGAAAGTTACACTTGATAAAATCTTTAATTTATCCAAATATTTCATCAAACAGTTCTTTAGAATATGATAAAGTAAAGGGACTTTTGTTATTCTTATTGCTATACACAATTATTTGTACTATTGGAATATTTCATTCACCACCAGGAATAACTGAAGTACTTACAATTGGATCGCCAATCTTTTTTATAAGTTACTTAATAGCTAAACTACGTAATTTTAAAATTGGTGGTTTAATGTCAATCTTTGGAACTTTACTAGTTTGCTATTTAGTTGTTTTTAAATATGATGTAACTGGTAAAAACTCTATGACTGCTTTAGTTTGGATTACCGTAACGATCTTTATTGCAAGTTTATTTCTAAAATTAAAACAAGTTATAATTTATACAATTTTACAAATTACTTTTGCATCTCTATTATTCATATTTTCAACAAATATTACAAAAGATATCTTTATATCATGGTTTATTATAAATATTTTTTTTATAATTACAAATTTATTCACAAGATTTATTCTTGATAAACGACAGCAGGAATTAGAAAATAATAACGCTATATTAGAAAAAAAAGTTTTTAATAGAAATAAAATTTTAAAAAAAGCTTTAGATGAAAAAGATGTTTTATTAAAAGAACTTTATCACAGAACAAAAAATAATATGCAAATAATTTCTTCATTAACAAACATTCAGATTATGAATAGCGAAAATACTGAAGTTAAATCAGTATTAAAAAAATCAATATCTCGATTGGACGCAATGTCTATTGTGCATAAGAAACTATATGCTGCTAATGATCTGAGATTTATTTCGTTGAAAGATTATATATATGATTTGACAAAAGAAATTTACAGCTCTTATGTTCTTAATAGTGATAGAGTCTTGGTGACTTTAGATGTTGTTGATATTAAAATCCCTTTTGAAATATCAATACCTATTGGACTTATCATGAATGAAATTATTCTAAACGCTATTGAGCACTCTGATTATGGTCAAGAAATTATACATATCAGAATAGAATGTAGCTATCAGAATGATGAAAAAATATATATTAGTATAATTGATAATGGGAAAGGAGGTGAAGACACTATTAGCTTAGATAAATCTAAAACATTAGGATTACCATTAGTAAAAAATATTGTAAAATATCAACTTAGAGGTGATGTTATATTTTTTTCAAAATCGAATGGATTTGAAGTAAGTATTAAAATACCTTTTACAAATGAAACAATAGATGAAGTAAAAGTAAAAACCTATACTTAAAAAATTCCCGACGTAGAAAGAATAAAATATACTTTTTTGTTATATTAGAAACTATTCAATTAGTTAGTACAAAAATAGTTTTAATATTTAACAGTTATAATAGTTTACAGTGAGGTTATTAACCTGACAGTTGAGAAAAAAAAGAGGTGGCCAAATAACCTCCAAAAGATATAATGATTTTAAGACAAGACATTAACAGGATGATAAAATAGGCACCAACAAGAAAGTAGCAATAAAGCTTATTAGTGTATACATATATGACAGCAGTTAGTGATAGGAATTAGTTGCGACCAGACCGAATCCAACTTAACCAGGAGCAATAAGATTTGACTAATTTCTTATATAGAAGTAATATAAAGTAATAGACAGCAATCTACAGAATTGAGCGGTTTAACGACGATTTGAGCTGCTTAGCGACCCGAGTCTTCGAGGGCATTGGCGCGGATTTTGCGTAAGCAAAATTTCCATGACAATAGCTAAGACTGCTCCAAATCTCTTGTTATGTTTCGAATTCTTCTAGGATTTCAAGCTTTTTAATATTGTCTATAACATACTTTGCAGTTGCTTCTGTTTCTTCAAATAGTTTCTTTTGTTTCTCATTCATCTCTGAAAAATATTTTGATTCTATTAATATCCCATCTCTTGTAATAAAATCTATTTCATTCCCATTTTCATATAAATAAAATAAGTCTTTATTATTCCTCATCTTGAGATATATATAATTTTCTAAATAGCTTCCTAAATCTCTTTCACCTATGAAAAGATGTTTTATCCCTAGATCACATGCATATATTTTTTTTGCCGATAGCAATTTTTCATTTGTTTTTCCATACCGTGATAACAAATGTATTAAATAAGTTTCTTCAAAATACCCCAAATATCTTCGTGCTGTATCTACTGACAGTTTCAGAATATTTCCTATTTTATTTATGCTTAATTGCTTTCCACTTCTCTCCATTAACAAAGTATAATAATCCCTGACAATCTGATGGTTTCTTAAACCATTATAGGCTGTTATATCTTTTTGGATTATATCATCTATCAAATTCATTAAATATTCTCTACTAGGATTAAGAACATTTTCTGGCATTCCGCCTTCTCGCATATAATCTTTAAAATATGTTTCTAATAAATATCCTTCACTCTTTTTCACTTTTATATTCTTAAATTTTAAATATTCATTAAAATCAAGTGGTTTAACTTCATATGTAATCGCTCTACCAGTTAAAAATGCTTTTTTATCCTTTAACAAAGAACTTGACGAAGATGTAGCAAACACTTTAGTGTTCTGAGTATCATAAATATTTTTTAATTGCTGATGATAATCCTTTGAATATGTTATTTCATCAAAGAAGATATACACCTTATCTTTCATTGATAATTTATGAATCTTTCTATATTCCGTAAGAATATCTCTTAACGGTTTATCTATCAAAACGTAATCATCTAAACTTATATAGAATATATTTTTAGTTTCTATCCCTGACTCTATTAAATCTTGTATCAACAATTTCATAAGAGTTGTCTTCCCAACTCTTCTTAATCCAGTCAGAAAGATAATTGATTTATTTTCTACATTCCTTTTTAATTTGTTGAAGTAATTGGTTCTAATTATTAGATCCTCAACATCGAATTCGTCTGACCACCAAGGGTTGTATTGATATAGTAATTCTTCCATTTGATCATTTTACCAGTAAATCATATAATTCACAAGCTTTTTATACGTTACTATAGTATATATTCCATGTAAACATAACGACCAGTTGAGCTGCTTAGCGGCCCGAGTCTTCGAGGGTATTGGCGCGGATTTTGCGCAAGCAAAATTTCCGTGACAATAGATAAGACAGCTCCAACTGCTTGTTATGCATATATTGTCGCTTGGCGATTTATATCTTCAAATCCAATTTCCTTATACATTTTCCCTGCTTCTGGATTATCATAAAATAATACTACAGATTTCCCATTATCAATCATACTTTTGCATATTTCTTGAACTATTGCTCTCGCATATCCTTTTCTTCTATATTTTTGGGCTGTTGCCACACCCATTATCATCCCATTTACGCTATTCTCTGCTGTTATCATTGCCATCGATACAATTTTTTTATTTTCTCTTGTATAATAAATTCTTCCAGTATTATCCAATAATTCTTTTCCAAAATTTTCTTTGCTTTCTTCTTTTACTTCAAATTCTTTTATACTCTTATGGAATTCAAATAATTCATTAATCTCTTCAATATTTGCTTTTTTAATATCAATTAGCAAATTTTCTTTATAATTCTTTATTTCTATTAATTCCGCAAAATTTGCTCTTTTAATTTTAGAGAATTCCATTCCTTTCGAGATTTTATCGATCACGGATTCTACGCCAGTTAATGTTATTAATTCTTTTTCAGCATTTAGATGATTAATAATTTCTTCTATATCATCTTCATCATGGGTGGAAACAGTATAGTAATTATAAAACCTCAATAATACGGTTGTTATATTTTTCTTTTTTCTTATCATCCATATTTCAATGAATTCTTCATCCATACTGTAATTCTCTAAATCACCTATAATGAAACAATTCTCTGCAGGATTATGTTTTAAAAAAGTAAGTAATTCATTTTTATTTTCATTTGTACACTTTATCATTTTATTCACCAAATCTATTTTACCTTTATTACCATTAGCTCCTATATCTTTAAAATTTACAGTTATTGCAACCTGAAACATTAAATTTATTAAAGATATTTTTTCCATACCCGCTCTGCGGGTGCATAACGACGATTTGAGCTGCTTAGCGGCCGCTGTCTTCAGCGGCATTGGCGCGATTCTGGAGTGGAGCGCGATCAGCGCGGAACGTCTCTGCCAGAATCATGACAATAGCTAAGACTGCTCCAAATCTCTTGTTATAAGTACTTCTCCAAAATAGGATAGACCTCTTTCATCATTGAAACTATCCTTTTCTTTTCTCTCAATTAACATTACTAATATCATTCATCAGATTGTGCTTCCCCATAATAATCATCTCTTCATAATAAATGATATTCAGCTGTAAACATAATCTCGTTAGTCTCATCACTAATATAACCATTAAGATTAATAGGTTCAGAAAACGCGATTCCATTAATTTGATATTTCCAAGTAATTTCTTTAGAAACCTTCATTAAATCAGTTACTTTTAATATCTTTTGACCTCTATACAAAAGTACAAATTTTTTGAAAAATTTTACCATATTTTCTACTTCAGTAAATTTTATTTTACCTTTAAACATTAATAAATATCCAAAAAGATCATGTATCAAACTATGGTGGTATTCTTTATCATTATTTAATACTGTCTTATCCTCTTCATACTTCACTTTTACATCAGTTGTTTCAATGTGAACAGTATTTTCATCATGGGTAAATTTTATTTCATATATTATTTCTCCAGTTTTTTTAATACAATTCAGTTTATCATTACTCCAATCCAGAACCCATTCATTGTTTACATAGCCCTTCTTAACTTTTTCATATTCAGCTAATGTAAAATTCCTAAAACGTTCAAAGTCCCTATACTTTGAATGGTCTATTGTCTTTATCTCTTCCCATTTTATACTTATCATTTTCTAACCCAAAACCTTATCTTTTTTTACGAAGTCTCGATTCCCATAATTGTATTATCCTTTATTCTTGCTCAAGTAGATCTCACAACGAATGATTTCTATTACAAGCAATACAAACATTACAACTGTATTAATAATTTTTGATATCTCTTCTTAAACATTTCCATCCTTAAATGTAAACGATGTCCTTAGACTTTTGTAAACCCATTCCTTGGTTACTTATAACGACGATTTGAGCTGCTTAGCGACCCGAGTCTTCGAGGGCATTGGCGCGATTCTGGAGAGAGGCGATCAGCCGAACGTCTCCGCCAGAATCGTGAACAATAGCTAAGACTGCTCCAAATCTCTTGTTAAATACCGTTTCTTATCAAGCTGTACGACGGAGTCAAAGCTTGATTTCTTTCTTAAATAATATCCTAATATAATTAATTCAAATTAAATATTTATAATTTTTCATATTCAATTGTATTTACATATAACATGGAACATTAACCCCTGGATAACTAATTTTTGACCAATTGGCTTGCAAGACTCTTATAATAATTGGCCCTGGAAGTTCTTCTTCAAGAGATCTTCGAAATCCATTTTCTTTTATATCAGGATCAATAATATCCTTTCCATTAACATGCACAACTATTCCAAATATCTCAATAAACATTGGCGTACCATATTCACTCTGAAAAGTCGTCTGGATTGATTGATGAAAGTAAAGATACTTCCTAAGAGGACCTCTAAAATCATCAATAAATCCTATATCAATATTCAACTTTTTATGTATAAGATTTCCTAAAGCAATTTTTAAATCTTTTTCTTTTCTTCCATTGATGAATGAATCGGTTAATGATGGTATTTCCCAAACGTTAATAAGTAGTTTATTCTTAACTATTTTATACTTTCGCCCAATAAATGTAGGATTTACAATTCCTTCATTCTTTAATTCATTTACACTATTTTTCTCCAGATCAAATATACTTATATACTGTAATTCATCATCTGGTATATTCTTATAACGTGCTTTATTCTCTTTATAAATTTGATTTTTTTGTTCATTATATTCTATCAATATTGAACCTTCATCAGGAAACTTATCCTGAATAAAGATATATTCAAAAATATGCTTCTCCTTCCCATCTTCAGTAAAAAAATTAGGATCGTATTTGTTCTTTTCCTCAAAACTATCAACAGTTTTATTCCTTTTAATTTTAATCCTAAAGAATATTGCCATTGTGAAAATAAATATTATCCCTAAATAAAACATTTTATATAAAATCCTATAGATATTGTAGCATTCCATTATCGCCCGTCGGCCGGAGGTCCGGGCGATTTCTTCCTTTTATTTTACACCCATCAACAAAAATATCCTAACATTTTTATAATTTACCCTTTTCGTGTATTTAACGACGATTTGAGCTGCTTAGCGGCCCGAGTCTTCGAGGGCATTGGCGCGGATTTTGCGCAAGCAAAATTTCCGTGACAATAGCTAAGACTGCTCCAAATCTCTTGTTATGTTTTCATGCTTCATATCTATAAATTTCATCTCCATTTTCACTTTTAACAATCAACTCGATTTTTTTCTTATCTTTCTTCATTAATCTTAATATTTTTATTATAAAATCATCAATTTTAAATACTTCAACATTTAATTTTAAGTATTTTTTTATTAAAAGCCCCTTTTTATATAGATTCTTATCTTCTGTTACAAAATATTTTGTTTTTAATCCATATGAGAGATGACACTGATCGTTAATTGTACTCTGAAATGAAGTCTTCTTTTTAGTCTTTTCAGATGTAAACCCTAACATATCTGACAATGCACATAATTTAATTATTTTATTCTTAAATTCAGATAATATCGGAACATCAACAATGATCTTAAGAAAATCATCACATGTGCTATAAGGCAAATCACTTTCTTCAAACATCTTATCAAATTCTTTTTCTATATTATTTTCTTCAAAATCCTCTATACATTTTTATGAATTTGGATATTTGATTTTCTTCTCGCCCTTAATATTTCTTAAAAACTTGTTTAATTTCATGACTTCAATTTGTGGAGATTGATCTTCACCGTACATTAATGCATCAAATACTTTATTCACCATATCAACATCTGTATTCTTAAGATTATTATTTGCAATAATTACATTAGCATTATCCCGATAAGGTTGAATCAATTTTTCTAAATTCACTTTATTCTTATTTGCATATTCATTCTGTTTATCAAGATAGTCTGAATATTCCCTATATCTTTCTCGGATATTAGTTTTAATAATCATTAATTCATCTTGATTTCTTGGGTTTTCATATATTTCCCAACCACCGGATATATCGAAAAGCTGTTGCAAGCAATTATCAATTAATTCATCAGAACCCATTTTTATATCTAAAAAATGTCCATTACTATACGGGAATACACATTTCCTTCGGTTAAGAATATTATTCATAACATAAGATAAACAATATATTTTTCTATCCATTTCATTATGAAGATCCAATCCCTTATTTAAATAAGAAATGATGTTCCAATCCAGATAAATGATATTGTCTTTTATATTTTCATATTCATCCCAATCGGTATTATTCACTTACTTTTAATTTCTCCAAAATTTTCGATAAACATAACGACGATTTGAGCTGCTTAGCGGCCCGAGTCTTCGAGGGCATTGGCGGGAAGTTTGCATTAGCAAACTTCGTGACAATAGCTAAGACTGCTCCAAATCTTTTGTTATAAATATTTTTCTTCTAATACCTCATCTAAATCCTGCAATCCGAGCCCTACTTCTTCAATTTCATATTCTTTATATTTCTTGATCAATTTCTTAGATTTTTCATTCAACTTCTTCATATTTACTTTATCTTTATTCATTTTAATTTCACCAATAATCATTCTCTTATTCATCTCATCTATACAGACTAAATCAATTTCATTTTGATTACCCTTCTCCCAATAATTTCCTATTTCATTATAATTTCCAGAGTTTCGATATATTTCATGATATAGTCTTTCAAGTATCGGACCGCTATAGGTTCTTAAATTTTCTTCTATATTCTTTCTTATATATAAATAATTATTATTCTCTATTGCAGAACGATATTTATAAACAAATCTAAACCAGAATTTCAAAAAATTATCTTTTATATAATACTTCTGTATTCTTCCAGTCGGTTTTGAACCTATAGGTTTTATCTTTCCCACTATATCGTAATCTGTAACTAATTTTTCTAAATATCCACCAATATCTTTTTCTAAGATTGATTCTATTTCACTTCGTGATGTTCTTCCATCTGACATTAGTTCTAATATCGAAAAATATGTTCCATATTCTTTTCCAAATTCTTCAATCAGAATCGTCCGTCCCTCTTCAATAAACGGAGAATCTACTTCAAAGTAGAAATCCAGTATTTCTTCTTCAGAATATTTTTCATTATCCAACAATATCTCTTGATATCTTGGGACACCTCCAGTCAATAAATAATTTACAAATAAATTATTTACACTATACTTCTTATTATCTGATAAAATTTCTTTTATAACTTTTGGAGGAAAAGCCTTTAGATATAATATCCTGTCAGCTCTTCCAAATAGTGGTTCTTTACTATTCTTAAATATTTTATGCATCAATGAATAAATTGATCCTATAAAAATTAGATGTACTTTCGCTTGGTTTTTATATTCATCCCATAAATTTTGTATTTCTGAATATACTGATTCATTAATCTGAAAGAATTCCTGAAACTCGTCAATAATTACTACAATTTTCTCTTTCTTACCTATTTCCATTATTAATTTGAATAGGTCACGAAACTTTCTTATATCCCCAATTACGGGTATATTAAATTCTGCTTTGATTCTTTCTATAAATTCTTCACAAAGGAGCACTTCATCCTTCTTTGAAATGAACAGATAGAGAGTTTTCTTATTCTTAGCGTATAATTTTGACAGTGATGTTTTCCCTATTCGCCTTCTTCCAGTTATCACAGTCATGATCGATTTATCTTTAACCTGGGTGTATTGTTTCTCGAGTAGCTCCAACTCACGTTCTCTTGCATAGAACTTCATAAAAAACCTCAAATAACGTAATATATTTTACTGTAACATATATTACTATAACACGCAAGTCTTTATTATTTATAACGACCAGTTGAGCTGCCTGACGGCCGAGGTCTTCCGAGGTATTGGCGCGATTCTGGAGTGAGCGATCAGCGAACGTCTTTGCCAGAATCGTGACAATAGTCAGGACTGCTCCAACTGCTTGTTATGAAGATTTTTCTTCAAAGCAAACTAATCCTTTAATAATTTTTCAATCTTTTCATCCAATTTTTTTCCTATTTTCAACTTAGGTATATCTATAAACTCAGCGCCTTGCCTTTTTTTCATCTCATTTTGCTGAATAAATAAAGCCCATGGTCTAATTGCAAATAAATTAAAAAAACATTTTGTAGAGACATATTTATTACTATAATTTAAATCACGCCCATGTATTATTCCATTACGATACGGAAATGATAATGGAGAGTTCTTCGTCTCATTCCTTGTTTTATTCATCTTTTTAGCTATCGTATGCAATTCATTTTTTAATCCGGTTATTGCGCTATCTATTTTAAATATATCTAATTTCTTATCTAATTCATAAAAACTTTGATTCGCAATATCATGAATTATTCCATCAATTTGTGCTAAAACTACCGGCACAGAGGCGTGATATCTTTCTTTAGAATGGTCTTTATATGCTAGTTCTATTAAATCTTTTCTATCTTCAAAAACCCATACAGCACACATTCTTCTTAAATTATTATAAAAATAATCTTCAGTAAATTCATTAACCAAAAAGTCTTCTGCTTTTCCTATACCTTCTTTTTTATATATTTCTATAGATTCTTTCATTACTGGTACTGATAGATCATCAGTAGCTATCCACCCATTCGAGGCGAATATTTCATTAAATTTTACTGGCAGTGTTTTTAGATTATTATAATTATCAATAGTCGAACTATATTTTTTCAATAATTCATCATCAGTAGTTGGCAACAAAAAAGAGAGCACATCTAATTCGGGGAATATTTCTCCAATTTCTTCAAATATATTCATCTCTTCTCCAAGTATTTTAATTATTCACCCTTAAAACCATTTATTTTCTTTATTTTAGTATTGTATCTTCTTTTCTGTTTCCTTCTCTCTAAATTCCTAATATTCTTTTTCCTTCTATTTTTTCTACTTCTTATATTTTCTTTATTTATCTCTTCAATAAATCCAGAACTTATGATTCCTGTAGGCAATGCAACTATTCCAATTCCTATAACAGCAATAATTGCACTTAAAACTTTTCCCAAAACTGTTACTGGATATACATCTCCATAACCAACAGTCGTTAAGGTTGCTATAGCCCACCAGAATGCGGCTATTATATTTGGGAAAGCTTCCGGCTGTGCATCTGTTTCTAAATAATACATTATCGAAGCAGACAATAATAACATTATCACCATTACAAAGATGGTAACAATCAGTTCTTCCTTTTTTCTTTTTAACACCTTTACAATTAACTTGAGGGAATTTGTGTATCGATTTATTTTTAATACTCGTAACAGTCTTGTTAATCGTAAAATTCTTAGAAATCTCAAATCAACCGCAATTAACATTGGGATATAGAATGGTAAAATCGCAAACAAATCGATCAGGGCCATAAATGATATACAGTATCTGACAATCGAAATAATCATAATCTTAGAAGGGTACTTAAAATCAGCAGTTACAATCCTTAATACATATTCAATCGTAAATATGATAATTGATACTATTTCAATTATTTCCAATATCTCTGACACGATTATTGGTTTTGTACTTAAAGATTCAATAATAACAGCTATAACATTTATAATTATCAGCACTAAAATCGAGATATCAAATATATTACTTGGAGAATCTCCCTTTTCAGCTGGTTCAATAATCTTGAAAACTCTTTTTCTTAAATTATCCATCACACCCATTTTAAACCCATATTTTGATATATTCTATTCTATATTCTTCATAACGACGATTTGAGCTGCTTAGCGGCCCGAGTCTTCGAGGGCATTGGCGCGGATTTTGCGCAAGCAAAATTTCCGTGACAATAGCTAAGACTGCTCCAAATCTCTTGTTATATTCACTCTTAAAATTCCAATTTCAATTGATCTTTCTTTTCTTTATCTATGATTCTTTTTATTTTCCCTTTTACTGTTTCAATATGCGTACCATTATCAGAAACACCAAGAACTGTTTTAACCGAGTAAGTAGTAATATATTCAATTCCAATTTCATTTATTTTTCTCTTTTGTATAAGTACGCACTTTATCAATGAACCTGATTTGAAAGCTATATCACCATTCTCAATATCTTTTTTAAATTCTTTTTCTCCCATATAAAAATCTATTATTTCACCATTGTACAAGCCTTTCCATTTATATTTTCTGTTTAATAAAACTGGAGCAATTACTTCTATTTTTGCATATTCATCAATTAATTCAGGCAAATCATCTTTATGCTTTATATAGTATATAAATTCATCTCTTTTCACGATTTCAGTATTTATAATTTTATTATCTTTATTAAAGGTGTTGGTTTCAAATTTTACAACTCGCAATTCCTTCTCCAAGGATTCATAAAATTTAGATTTATGCACTATTATTTCTTGATCTTCATTAATTATTTCAACAGATGTGCTTTCAATTTTATCACCTATTTCTTTATTCTTTAAATTTTCTATCTCCAATTCGATTTTTTGATTTTGAAGACGCAAGTTTTCTTTTTGCAGCTGTGTTAATTCCTTATCTTGACTAGGTCTTAGCATTAATAAAATCATCAAAAGCGTTAAAATCATTGTAACTTGACTACTATATTCACTTACAAAAGACCAAATCTGCTTTACACCACCTTCTTCCAAAGCAACAGTTTCAATGTTATAGTCGAATTGAGTAAAATTGGATAGTTTATTTAATATGCCCAAAAGTTCAGTATTGCAGGAATGTAAAGTTTTAGCATTTATAGAATGGGAATTTCCTTCCAAGTAATAGTGGAATTCTATTTTATTTTGTTCTCTTAGAATATAATCTTTCATCAGATTTTCCTAAATATTTTAATATATAGTGTTTCTGTATTGAATCCTTTGTGCTTAATTGTACACCCAAAGGTTTGATTCTCATACTATTAAATTTATCGCTACATGTTGTTGAATATAACGACGATTTGAGCTGCTTAGCGGCCCGAGTCTTCGAGGGCATTGGCGGGAAGTTTGCAACCGCAAACTTCGTGACAATAGCTAAGACTGCTCCAAATCTTTTGTTAAATACCGTTCTTTACCAGACCGCACGGCGGAGTCAAGGTCTGGTTTTCTTGATTAATTCAATGCTATTTTTCTAAAACGTTCTTGTAAAATATTCTCACTATATTCGATTCCTTTTTCTTCAAAATTCATTAACATATCAATCAAATCGTCATCTACAAGTGGTATTATTAAACCTCTATTATCCTTATATGTATCACTACATCTTTTTAAAAATTTATCAATTTTATCTATCTTTCTACATAATATTATCCCAAACTGACCTCGATTTGGGCTAAATCTCCCACCAATTTGATCCAATTCTGGATTTTTAATATCACGATTATAATTTTTACATTCTACTATTATAAATGGAGCCGGAATATTGTTATTATTCCATAATCTCCAAAAAAAACCTGTTTCGGCCGAATTATCAAATGTTATATCAATTCTCTTCCGCCCATCATGTATCTCAGCTTCTATATTAGGAGATGTAATATTGGGGTAGAACAATAATTCTAATATTCCAACAGTTAATCGATGGTATTTAGTAGCATCATCATTTCCAGGATTTAATTCATCTAAACTCTTTATTAAGAAATCTATAATCTGAGGTAAGACCTCTGAATTGATTTCGTTATTTTCAAGCTTTCTTATTTTAGATTTAGTTTTTAATTTAAAACTTTCAAAAATTTCTGGATGTTTCGATGTAAAATCAGCTAAAAAATCTTTACTTTTATCAACTAAAATATCGGCAATGCTCTTCTTAGTAACATATTTTCTTATAATTTTCCCTTTTTTATTTCTTTTCACTTGAACCAAGGATGAATTCATTCTTAAATGTTCTTCCTGCAAATAATTTAAAACAAAATGTTGCATATATTTCTGGGGTGTATATTCCATAGAGTATGAAACAATCCGTTTTGGAATTAATAATATTTTCTCTCGATTTATTAATGGGAATGTCGTAAATTCATTAACCCAACTCTTGGAAGTTCGCTCCCAAAAAAATCCTGATGGGATTCCATCCTGTAACGGGATATTCCATAATCTACACTGGTTAATTGTATATTCTATTAAATGTTTCTTTATAATATTGGTTGTTAAATCGGATATTTTATCCCTGCCAACACCTTCAACAAAAATTCTAAAATCTTCGAGATCTTCAACTACTCCAGTATTCAAAGCTTTACTCTTTAATAGATTTTCAAATATTTTTTCAGTATCTTTAGGCCCAACACCGCGTCCTCGCGGTTTTCCTTTCGATAATCCCAAATGGGTTTCATTTGGTTCAATTAAATGCATAAAAACATGCCTAGCGTCTTCAATTTTATCATATTTTAAATATGATAATAAAAGTGCAAAAAAACTTTCTAATGTCCTATTTGCATCTATTGCCCAAGCATATTCACATAACCCTAAATAATGTGGAATATCACTATCTATATCAATGTCAATAAAATCCAATTCATATTGAGACCGATTTAACTTTAGAAATTCACTGATTCTCATATCAATCCTCACATTTTATTTATTATTTAAATATTCTAATTCAATCTTTAATCCTCTTGATAGCCCGCCGGCCGGAGGTCCGGGCTATTTCTTCTTCATTTTACACCCATCAACAAAAATATCCCAACATTTTTATAATTTACCCATTTCGTGTATTTAACGACGATTTGAGTAGCAAAATTGTTCCGCGTCTTCGCGGAATTGGCGCAATTCTGGAGTGAGGGCCATTGCCCGAACGTCTTTAGCCAGAATCGTGACAATAAATTTTGACTACTCCAAATCTTTTGTTATAAGGATTTTCTATTTTATCATTTTATGCTTCATTTTTATTAAATCCATAATCCAGTTCAATATCAATAATCCCCGGCTTTCTGCTTCCGCTGGTGTTTTCTTCATATTTCTTACGAAGTCTCACTACCATTGGGATTAATAATTTCTTAATTATATGCATCCTTTCGATCTTCAATATCTATTATAAATACAATAATTTTATCATTATCTATTTCATAGAACAGTCGGAACTTTCCAATTCTATATCTATATAGTCCGGAATACTCGCCTTTTAATCTTTTTATATTCGGACCAAAATAATGGTTTTTCTTAAGAAGTGGATATATGTATTCTGTTATTTTCTTATATAAATTCTTGTATTTATTCTTTTTTATTTTCTTCTGAAACTGTTCAGTTTACAGGCATCGTCACATCTCTCCGATGTCTTCTTCACAACCTATAATGTCTCTTTAAAGGCGGATTTTTTGTTAAGACATATCCCCCTTTTTATTGTTTTCAAATTATATTGTCAAGAGATTCAATAGCATTAGTTGTATAAATGATTTTCCAGATTTCATCTGTGTAGTCAACATGATTATTGAAATATATTGTGCTCATTTGTATCCAGATTATATTCAAATTAAGTTCTTCATATTTTGTATGATATTCCTAAAGGAATCAATAGATAGTCATCTTGCTCATAGTCATAAGATAACCGATTGGATAAATACTTGATTCCTATATCTATATATAGGTTCCAGCTATCAATGATGAGATATTGCAATTGAATTGCTCCAACTATAAATATTTCACTAAAAGCACTCTCACCAGGATGAAAATCTGTACCTATACCAAATTCAGGAATGATGTTAGTCTTTGGAGAAATTGAAAAAAGATACCTATAGGAAGTAGATATAATTGACTCTGGTCCATAATGTCCATTGAACATAAATATATTATTATTGATTTTATATCCAATAGAAATCTCGACATCGCTCAAAAAACCATCAAATGAAGATTCCTCTTTCAAGGGAATACATGTAATTCCATTAAATTCAACAATAAAATTATTTTCAGCAAAAATGGTAAAACCACAAAATACAAATACAAATACAAATACAAATACAAAAAATCTTCTTATCATTTGAATACATCCTTCATTAAATTCCTAATATTTAAAACATATAGAAGATACTGTATCACGCAAATATTTTTCCATATGCACCATACACTATTGTTGAGCTGTTTTGTAATTAAACCTCATCCACTTCTCGTTAAGTTAATAATTATGGAAATGTCAATATTAGTGCAGTCCCCAAACACCCTAAATTATTGCTAAGCTGCTGAACGTTTTACTGCAGCCATATTCCTATACATAGTTGGAGGCAATCCGCCTTCATTCACTGTATTGATCCTTTGGCGATTATAGT
>JAQQAL010000021.1 GCA_028532855.1 Candidatus Thalassospirochaeta sargassi | reverse complement strand
TAGCTATTAATGACCTTATAATACTGTTTGCGTTTGCGCCTATAGTCGCACTACTTCTTGGTGTGAGCGATGTTCATGTTCCTATGGATACACTTTTCCTGTCGGTGGTACTTTTTGTAGTTATCCCTCTGACTGCCGGTTTTATAACAAGGACAATGTTATTAAAAAACCACACTAAAGATTGGTTTGATAATGTTTTTTGTAAAAAATTTGATGGCATTACTGAAGCCGGCTTACTGCTTACATTGGTGATTATTTTTTCGTTCCAGGGGGAAACAATTCTTTCAAATCCTGTTATGATAATACTTATTGCTATTCCACTTATCCTTCAGACATATTTTATTTTCTTTGTTGGATATGGTTGGTCAAAATTGTGGAAAGTTCCCTACCAGATAGCAGCACCTTCGGGTATGATAGGAGCATCAAACTTTTTTGAGCTTGCGGTGGCTGTAGCGGTCAGTATTTTCGGGTTATCTTCCGGTGCTACCCTTGCTACAGTTGTGGGAGTATTAGTTGAAGTTCCTGTCATGTTGAGTTTAGTTAAAATTGCAAGAGCATCAAGAGATAGATTCCCTGGTATTGAATCTATAAATTAAACAGGTCAAGGCAGTATTGATAGGGTAGATATATGAGTAACAATAAATTGAAAATTCTTTTTCTGTGTACAGGTAACTCCTGTAGAAGTCAAATGGCGGAAGGCTGGACAAGATTTCTAAAAGGAGACAGTTTGGAGGTTTTTTCTGCAGGAATAGAACCTCATGGTTTGGACCCCAATGCGGTAAAGGTTATGGCAGAAGCAGGCGTTGATATATCAGGGCATAAGTCTCAAAACGTTATAGAGTTCAGGGATAAAGAATTTGATGTTGTTGTTACAGTTTGTGGCGATGCACATGAGAATTGTCCTTTATTTTTGGGGAGAGCAAAGGTTGTTCATGTAGGATTTCAGGATCCTCCCCGTATGGCATCAGAACTTGCGGAAATGGGAGCCTCAGAGAATGAAAAACTGGATTGTTACCGGAAAGTCAGGGATGAAATCAGAGAATTTGTTTTGACACTTCCCGGTTCGGTTTTATAGAACAATATATTCACTTTTTTTATGGTATTATTCGGATATGAAACTAAATAAATTAAAGACAGTATTTGATTATAGATTTATCTTTTTTTCAGGATTTATTTATTCTGTATCATTAAAATATTTTATTCTACCTTCCAGGGTCATTTTAACGGGGACCGAAGGACTTGCTTCGGCCCTTTCATATTTTTTTGACAGCTATTGGGTTTTTCTAGTTTTGTACATTGCTTTTCAGTTCATCTTACTGGTTTTTGCTCTATTCATGGTAGGAAAAGTCTTTGCATTCAGGACGTTCTGTGTAGTAGCTACTGTAGTCTTTTTTCTAACCTTTTTGCCGGAGCTCGAGTTCGCACAGCCTGAACCTCAGAATGAGAGAATAATATTAGTTATCTTCGGGGGGATATTATCAGGATTTGCAAAAGCCATCTCATTCAGGCACCGGGGCTCTACTGGTGATGAGGATATCATAGGCGCCTTTTTTGCATCAAAATATCTCAGGCCGGTAGGTTTTATTTCTATAATAGCAGCGGTTGTTTCCACTTCTTTCGGTCTTACGCTGAATATTTTAAAAGATCTAAATTTTGAAAATGCAGTTAATACCCTGATGTACACATGTATCTATATTTTTGTATCTGCGGAAACACTGAATAATCTATACAGAAAATTTCAGACTACTATGATGTCTATAGTAACTAATGAGCCTGATAAGATAGGTCAAATGATTAAACAGACTTTTGAGCATAGAACCTTCACTGTACAAACCGGGAGCGGTGGGTTCAGTGGTAAAACTTTCAGGATTGTAAAAACAGTAATGACCAGAGAAGAGATTCCTGTGTTAATCGAACAGTTAAAAATAATTGATTCTGACAGTTTCTATTATTTTCATGACCTGGAAGGAATTTCAAGTAAATATTATATTTCGCCTATTAGATAAATTATCCTTATAATGTAACAAATGTTACCGACGCCTTAAGAATCTAATGTTACTATATGATCATCACTTATCTTTCAGGAGGCGTTTATGAAGCGTAAGTTAAAGTCTAATGTAGATTGGGTAGGAAAAATTGATTGGGAATTAACACATTTCCATGGAAATGAGTATTCCACTCATCGCGGAAGTTCTTACAACTCCTATCTTGTTAAGGAAGAGAAAGTAGTATTGATAGATACAGTATGGGCTCCCTTTGCTAAAGAATTTGTCGATAATCTCTCAAAAGAGATAGAGTTATCGCGAATTGACTACATCGTAGCAAATCATTCTGAAGTAGATCACAGTGGTGCACTGCCGGAACTCATGAAGCAGATCCCGGATGTCCCTATATATTGTACCGCAAATGGTGAAAAAGTACTGAGAGGCCATTATCATAAAGACTGGAATTTTCAAATTGTGAAGACTGGTGATACGCTGGATATAGGAAACGGCAAACAGCTTGTCTTTATCGAAGCGCCGATGCTGCACTGGCCCGACAGCATGTTCACCTATCTTACTGGTGATAATATTCTTTTCAGCAATGATGCTTTCGGGCAGCATTATGCTTCAGAGTATCTGTTCAACGATTTAGTTGATCAGGATGAATTATATTCTGAATCAATTAAATACTATGCGAATATCCTGACTCCTTTCAGTCCTCTGATTACGAAAAAGATAAATGAAGTCCTGTCTCTTGAAGTACCTGTTGACATGATTGCAACAAGTCATGGAGTGATATGGCGTGACGATCCTACTCAGATTGTTAAGAAATATCTTGAATGGGCGAATTCATATCAGGAGAACCGGATTACCATCGTATATGACACAATGTGGGAAGGCACCAGGAAGATAGCCGAAGCAATCTCGAAGGGGATCCAGAAGGCGGATCCCGATGTGGACGTGCGTCTTTTCAATAGTGCGAAACGGGACAAGAACGATATCATCACGGAGATTTTCCGTTCAAAGGCGATTCTCCTCGGTTCTCCGACCATAAATAAGGGGATTCTATCTTCTATGGCTTCACTGATTGAAGAGATGAAGGGCCTGAGATTCAAGGCAAAGAAGGGGGCAGCATTCGGTCCCTACGGGTGGAGCGGTGAATCGGTATCAATTCTTAACAAGGCTCTGGAAGACTCGGGCTTTGAACTGGTTAACGCAGGTCTTAAAACCCTGTGGGAACCGGATGATGCGATACTACAGGAAGCCGAGAGATTCGGAAAGGATTTTGCCGGCAGAATAAGCTGAGTAATATATCAGATTATAATTCAAGTAGGAAAAATGATGTCTGAAAACCTGAATAACAGTAAAGATAGAAAGAATGAACTGGGCCGGATAATCCGTGTCTTGAATGAGGCAGAGGATCATTATGCGGCGCAGAAAGAGATAAAGAGGGATTTTAAGAAGCTTCTCGAGACCCTGAGTCCGGAAGAAATTGCCGAGGCCGAACAAGCCCTGATTACAGAGGGCGTTCCCGTTGATGAGGTACAGAAGCTGTGCGAGCTTCATATCGATACTTTCCATGATGCACTGAAAGGAGCTTCAAAGAGAACCGGAAACGGTAATGAAAAAATTAGCGGACATCCGGTGGCAAATTATAAGGCAGAAAATAAGGTTTTGAAAACCAAAATTTCAGGACTTAAAAAGTCGCTGAAAAAGCTCCGCAGAAACAGTGATTTCAAGGGGGTTAATGAGGCAGTTGAAAGTCTGTCAAAGATAGAGATTCACTACGCAAGAAAGGAAAATCAGTTATTCCCGTTTCTTGAGGGAGTCGGGTTTTCAGGCCCATCCAATGTTATGTGGGGTAAGCATGATGAGATTCGGGATTTGTTTAGAGCGATAAGAAAATCTTCAGAAACGGCGAATGTCCAGGAATGCATAAGTGCCGGCAAGGAGCTTATACCTAAGTTGAAGAGGATGATTTTTATGGAAGAAAAGATTTTATTCCCGACCGCGCTCCGAAAGCTGCCGGAATCTGTATGGTCAGAAATTAGAAAGGGTGAAACAGAAATAGGATTTGCATGGATAAAACCCGGTAACCTCTGGGCTCCGGAGTTGCTTGCCCATAGCAAAACCCAGGATTTTATAAGTGGTGTGGGAAGCGGCACAGAAACAGGTGAAGACTTAATTGATTTAAGTATCGGAAAACTATCAGCAGCACAGATAGACTTGATGCTTAAAAATCTCCCTATTGATATAACTTACGTTGATGAGAATGACAATGTAAGGTACTTCAGCCAGGGTAAGGAAAGGATTTTCCCGCGAAGCCCCGGAATCATTGGACGTTCAGTTCAGAACTGTCATCCGCCGAAGAGTGTCCATATCGTTCAAAAAATTGTAGAAGACTTTAAAGCTCGAAAAAGAGATATGGCCGAATTCTGGATTCAGATGGGAGAAAAGTTTATACACATACGCTATTTTCCTTTATTTGATAGTGACACATATAAAGGTGTGCTTGAAGTAAGCCAGGAAATATCCGGTATAAGAGCGCTTGAAGGAGAAAAGCGGCTTCTTGATGAAGAGTAGTTATTTACTCTTCAGTGTTACCTGATAATTTAAAGAACTGGTTCACATACAGATTTAAAAACACCTCATTTCAGAACTTTATAAAGATCTTTGCAGTATCATCTGGACTTTTGTAATTGTTTGCTGTAGGTTTGTCCTACAATAACATTGTGCGATTTTCATTGTTATTAACCCCGGGTGGAAAAAGGCCGTTGGTCAGAACCCATTCGGGTAATACTTAATTTACATTCTTAATTATTTCTCTAAGTGGTGTGCCTCTCAGAGCTGGTGTACAGAGAAGTTTTCTGTTGGAATATTTCTATTTTCGATTATTCAGCTATAGACGCTAAACCGCATTGATTATTCAAGAATAATAGTGAGGATAAATTTATGAGTCCTAAGACTACAAAGAGTTCTTCTTCCAGATGGGGTTTCATCGCGTTAGCATTTGCAGTCTTCTTTTTCATTAGGTACATTCCTTTATCGGAAGAATTGCGGTTTTTCGGTGGTGCTGAGTTAACTGTAATGGGCCAGACTGCGATAGGGATATTGATGTTTTCTCTTATCCTGTGGATGTCTGAGACAATACCGTTTCATCTGACTGGTATGATTGGTATAGTTCTGATGGCGCTGTTTCAAGTGGATACCTTTAAAAATATTATCAGGGTTGGTTTTGGAAACCATACCGTAGCTTTTTTTATCGGGGTGCTCATACTTTCAGCTTTTATCACAATGTCAGGGCTTGGTAAGAGAATTGCTATGTATATTCTGTCAAAAACCGGAAATAATACGAGAAATATTATCTTAGGATTTCTGGTTACCGGGTTAGTTCTTTCGATGTGGATTACAGATATGGCTGTCGCCGCAATGCTTATGCCTCTGGCTCACGCAATTGTTAAAGAAGAAGGTTGCGAACCTCTTAAAAGTAATTTTGCGAAAGCGCTGCTGATTTCGACAGCCTGGGGACCGCTCATCGGAGGAATTGGCACTCCTGCCGGTTGCAGCGTAAACCCGATCGCGATAGGTTTCCTTCAGGACGTTGCAGGAATTGCGATAGGTTTTCCCGAATGGATGTCCTACGGTGTGCCCGCGGCAGTAATTCTTATCCCGATTGCATGGCTGGTTCTTATCACCGTCTTTAAGCCGGAAATCTCTCATCTTTCCAAATCCAAGGAAGAACTCAAAAAAGAGTTCCAGGAGCTCGCTCCGATGGGTCGAGAAGAAAAGATTACAGCATTGGTTTTTGCGCTCACAGCCATTCTGTGGTTGACAACCCCCTGGCTTCAGAAAATATTTGGTATCAGTATCCCGGTATCCATGCCTGTCTTCCTCACAGGAACCCTTTTCTTTTTGCCGGGTATGAGCAGTATTCCATGGCGTAAAATAGAGAAAGAGATAAACTGGTCTTCGATAATACTGGTTCTTACTGGTATAGCATTGGGGATGATGCTCTATCAGACAGGTGCCGCAAAGTGGATTGCTATGCTTCTGTTTGGAAAGATTGCTTCCCTGCCAACTCTTGTTACAATATTTCTTATTGTTTTTCTTGTGTCACTGCTGAAAGTTGCGCTGTCCTCAAATGCAGTTACCGGAACAATTATTATTCCGATTATGATAGAATTGGCAAAAGGCTTCGGGCTTGACCCTCTCGCAATTGTGATACCTGCGGCTATTACTGCAAATATTGCTTTTATACTTGTTACTTCAACCCCGGCTACTGTAATTTCATATTCGGCTGGATATTTCAGCATTTCAGATATGGCTAAGGTTGGCGTTATCATGACAATATTCTCATCGATTGCTGTTGCATTAGTTCTATTTTTTATTGGGCAATTCACAGGAATATATTAAAAAATGGCTCCAGCATGCAGTGGATAGATTTTCCTATAGGCATGTAAGAAATATTTCTGAAACCCGCATCCGAGATGGTAACATCCTGATGCGGGTATTTATCTATTTTCAAGATTTTTGAGTAGCCGCTTTGCTGGCTTAAAATCCAAATCCATTTTTAGTATTTTTATACATTCGGTAATGGCGGATTGAAAATCTCCTGTGGCAGCCAGTGTTTCAGCTCTGGCAGTTAGATACTCAAGGTTGTACGGGTCAGCTTTAATGCATTCTTCGATATCGGCAAGAGCATCGGTAAATTTTCCATTCACTCTGGCGTGTACAGCTCTGAAATATAGTGCTTTTGTCTGGGCAGGGTTCAATTTAATCGCCTGATTGAAATCGCTTAAAGCAGCTTTTTGCAAATCATTGGAGAAATAAGCCATACCCCGGTGTACAAGGATAACAGCCCTGATATCATCGCTGATGTCTCTGAGTAGAATATCTGAATAGATTTCAATTGCGTCTTCATATCTTTTCTGATTATGAGCAATAAGTCCCTTTAACAGAAGAGCATCCACAGTCTCCTTTAAGAGGCTTCTTGCCGGATGTTTTCCGGAGGCCGCTGATTCAGGAGGCGTTTCATATTCGTTTTGGCTGATATGATTATAAAAGTCTTCTCGGCGCTGTTTGAGGGCCTCCTTAAGTTGTCTCTGATACTCCCGGATTTCCTGAAACATGATATCCGAAAGAGTAAGGTTTGCGTTTATAGCCGCAAGTTTTCGCTTTAATGGTTCATCAAGCGGAGAGAACTCCGATTTATAAACCAATTCGTGCTCAACCTCTGCCCAGGCTTCCTGTAAGATTGTACGGACCTGAATCTCACAAACCCTTGGAGCTAAAAAAATATCAGCTATAGAATTAGTGGGAATTGCTGTCTCTGGAATAGCTACTAAAAAATGTACAGATTCATAGCCAAAATGCTGATAAGGATAGTTTGCCCCCTTTACTTCGTGTTCTTCAATATGAAATAATTCCTGAAGCATCAGAGTAATTGAATCAATCTCCTCAAGAAAAGGACATATTATTCTAATACCTAGGATATCTGTTACGAAGTTTCTTTTTATTCTTTCTTGAAGGGGTCTTTTTCGAAAAATTTTAGCATGCCAGCTTGAAAAACTTTTTACCCTGTGGCGCACTGTTACAGATAATTCCTTCTCAGCCGCTCTCTCCTGAATTTGATCTTTTATTTCATTCAAGACTGTAGCAAATACCGGATAAGCCTCTTTATAGCGAGCTTCCAAAATGTTTTTCGGTTCATTGTAGAAATTTGTTTCTGTCATATTACTCCAATTGTAACATAGTAAAAATAATTTAAAAGCCGGGAGCTTTATCTGCTGCAACCCTGAGAATATCTTATCATACCAGAGATGGATGTTGTTTCTAAGACCCGCTCAATAGCGGGCTTTTCAGTTTAAACGTCATATTGGAAATATTTAAATCAGTCATAGACAAATCTCCATTTATAAAACTATCACTATTAAATAGAATAAAAATTTTGACAGGAGGCAATATTTTTCTTGAAATTTATAGGATAGTGTTCTGTTGTACAATGGTCCAACCACTTGACGTCCTAAATATTCAATGTTATTATTAGCAATGCAAACTCAAATTAAGCCCATAAAAAAGACAACAGTTGTGGAGCAGGCTATCGAAAGCCTTTATGATCTGGTTCGTTCTCAGAATCTCAAACCAGGTGATAGGCTGCCAACAGAGAGGGATCTCTCAGAGGCCTTAAACATCAGCAGGTCTTCGTTACGTGAAGCAATACGTGTCATGGATATGATGGGTATAGTTGAAGTTGAGCATGGGCATGGTATACGACTGAGCGGATTGAATCTCTCGCAATCAATTTCAAAACCGTTAAATTTTCTGATAGCAACAGATAGTAATATGCTGCTTGAACTTTATGAATTCCGAAAACTGATAGAAGTTGAGAGTGTAAAAACTGCAGCCTTAAAGATCACTGATGTTGAGATCAAAGAGTTGAAAAAATTATATTCAGAGCTTAAAAATTACCAGCATGATCGAAATCTAGGAATTGAGCTGGAAATTAAGATACATGAGACAATCGCAAAGGCTGGTAACAAAATTATGAGTGAAGTAATCATGGCCATCCACGATGTAATGAAGGTGAGTAGAGAGTCGACAGTAGCTGCAGTCGGTGTAAGTGACCACACAATTAAAATGCATGGGAAAATAATAGAAGCTCTCGAGAATCGGGATCCAGATTCTGCTGCTAAATATATGCTTAGTCATGTTGAATCTGTTTATAGCAGAATAACAGAAGAATAATTTTTTTTATAATATTATTGGTAGGACCACAGGTCCATCAGCGCTTAGTGAAAGGAGATAAAATGAGTTCGAATTATTTTAAAGAAAACGGTTGGTGGGTAAGTCCGCTTAACTTCCTTGAAGAGGTTCAAAAAGATCTCGAAATTCCGGAAAGAGTTATCGTGCATGATGCAACATTAAGAGATGGTGAACAGACCCCGGGTGTAGTCTTTAGAAAAGACGATAAAATTAGAATTGCTGAATATCTCGATTCAATCGGTATTGAAAGAATCGAAGCTGGTATGCCGGCAGTCTCAAATGAAGATTTTGAGGCTATGAAAGAGATTAGCAAGCGTGTTAAGAATGCAAAGATATTTGCATTCTCTAGAGCTATGAAGTCAGATATAGATTTAGCGGAAGAGTGTGGTGCTTCCGGTGTTGTTATTGAAGTGCCAATAGGGTATCCAAAACTAAAATATCAGTTTAACTGGACATGGGAAGATGTCTATAATAAAAGTGCAGATGTTATTAATTATGCTAAAGAAAAAGGATTATATACAGTCTTTTTTCCATATGATACTACAAGAGCGCGAACTGAAGATTTTGAAAATCTCCTGGAGAAACTCTGTAAGAATGCATCTCCAGATTCATTAGGTATCGTAGACACAACTGGCTGTGCTACACCTGAGGCTATTAAATATCTAGTTAAAAAATCTAAGAAGTTAACTGGTCTTCCAATTGAAATTCATACACACAATGATTTCGGACTTGGTGTTGCTACAGAGCTTGCTGCAGTTGCTGCAGGTGCATCAGTAGTACATAGTTGTGCTAATGGTATGGGAGAAAGAACAGGAAATGCTGCTCTTGAAGATTTAATTGTCAGTTTGAAAATGCTTTACGGTATTGATAACGGATACGACATAATTAAACTCATTGAATTATGTGAGTATTTGTCAAATTTAACAGGAATCCCAATTGCTAGAAATAAACCAGTAACTGGCGGTTTTAATTACACACGAGAATCTGGTATAGGAGTGGATCTTGTTGTTAAAAATCCGCTTGCAATGTTTGCCACTGACCCTGAGTTTTTCGGGAAGAATGGCGAGGTTGTACTAGGGAAAAAATCGGGAAAAATGTCTGTGATATATACCCTGGAAAAGATGGGGATAACTGATGTCGCTGATGATGATATAACTGCTATCCTTCAGGATGTTAAAAAAGAGGGTATGGATAAACGGAGATTACTGACAGAAGAAGAATTCAAGGCCATTATCGTGAAAAGGGGTATTGATCTTGGAAAATAAGAAGCTTGAGAAGGTCAGTTTTATTTCGGCATTTATCACAATGCTGATAGCAATACTGTGGACAGCACAAATTGCGCCGGTATTGAAAATATCGATTTATAAAGAACAATATCTGGCTGTCTTTCTAGCATTTTCGCTTCTGCTGATCTTTATCAAAAAACCAATGAGGAAAAACGGTCGTGTTGGCGGTTGGTTGAATATTGCAATGGGTATAGTTGCCTTTTCAGCAGTACTATATCTATCATTTAACTATCAGCAGATTCAGCTTGATTTTGCATATGGCGGTATAAAACTACTGATTCTGTCGATTGTCATCTTCATCTCAGTTTTAGAAGCCTTAAGAAGAACAACCGGTTATGTAATATTGGGGGTAGTTGCGTTCTTTTTTATCTTTGCATTATTTGCGCATAAAATTCCAATGCCACTCACCGGGCGTGAAAATTCAATAAATAAGTTGATTACCTATCTCGCTCTGGACCCAAATTCAATCTTGGGAATGCCTTTGAGTGTAATAGCCAGGACTGTAGTTGTTTTTATTTTCTATGGTCATGTTCTAATGTTGATTGGCGGCGGTGAGTTTTTCATAGACCTATCCATGTCCGGTGTTGGTAATAAACGCGGGGGAGCCGCTAAGATAGCAATTGTTTCATCGGCTTTGATGGGTTCAATATCAGGGAGTGCCGTGTCTAATGTTGCTTCGACCGGTATAATGACAATTCCTCTCATGCAGAAAGCAGGGTTTAAGTCAAAAACAGCAGCCGCAATAGAAGCTGTGGCGTCTACAGGCGGACAAATAACTCCTCCGATAATGGGTGCGGCTGCATTTATTATGGCTACATTTCTGCAAATTCCTTACAAGACTGTGGTTATTGCATCAATTGTTCCTGCGGCCCTATATTACTTCGCTATTTTTATACAGGTCGATTTGATGGCAACAAGAGACAATCTGAAAACAGATTTTATGGATCTGCCGCTTCTCAGAGATGTAATAAAAAATGGCTGGCCTATATTTATACCATTCATCGTATTGTTTGCATGTTTGTTTTATTTCAATATAACACCGGAGTTATCAGCTCTTTATTCAGTTGTTTGTTTATTCATAATAGGTCTTATAAAACCATATAAGAGAGATCGTATTAATTTTCGGCAAATGCTGCCGGCATTTTCGTCGACTATTTATTCCATGCTGGGGCTAGTGCCCATTGTTGCAGCCGCAGGTGTTATTATTGGATTACTGAATATTTCCGGTGGCGGATTCACTATTTCAATAGCCTTATCTCAGCTTGCGAATGGAAATCTCTGGATAACATTAGTTATCAGTGCTTTTCTCTGTATCATCCTCGGTATGGGGATGCCCACCTCAGGTGTTTATGTACTTCTGTCTGCGTTGCTCGGACCAGCTATAGTGGAGGTTGGTGTTTTTCCGCTTGCCGCCCATATGTTTCTACTGTATTTCGGAATGATGTCCATGATTACCCCGCCTATAGCATTAGCCTCATTCACAGCCTCTACAATAAGCGGGTCAGAGAAACTTGAAACCGGAATAGAGTCAATGAAGCTAGGCTGGGTTGCCTATATAGTTCCCGTTTTGTTTTTCTTTTCCCCTACATTGCTACTTGAGGGACAAACTCTTGAAATCATAGTAGATATCCTGACTACAGGTTTGGGTGTTTTTTCAATATCGGTTTCTTTTATTGGCTATCTTACTACCCCGATTACAAAATTGTACCGGATGATCCTAGGTGTAGCCGGTGTACTTTTATTGATTCCATTAAAGGCGTTGGATATGAATTATGTGTTTCCCCTGGTTTTTGTTTTAATCAATATATTCATATTTTTAGTAATAAAGTTAAGAAAACAATTTGTTCATAATTAACCTGTAATTATTTATGGGGATAAAATCTGCAATTGCAGAAAAAGGAGATTTTTATGAGTTTTAAGAAGAAGAGTTTTGCAGTACTTCTGTCAGTACTTGTCATTGCCATGATAAGTTCATGCAGTAAGACAGATGAGGCAGAGGCACAGACGGCTAATGATTCCAAACCTAAATCAGCAGGATATCTGGATATAGGTACAAATCCTTCAGGTTCACTCTTTTATACAATGGGTGTATCACTTTCAAAGGTTTTAATCGAAGAAGGTGATCTTCAGTTCAGGGTTGCTCCATACGCTGGATCATCTACGTTTATTCCAATGATTAATAGTGGTGAACTAGATTTCGGGTTGTCGAATGGTGGTGAGGCAACATTCGCCTATGAAGGAATAGAGGTTTTTGACGGAAAAGCAAACCCTAATATCCGGATTGTAGCTGCGACAATACCAAATTATGCAGGCTTTGCGGTAGCAACTGAAAGTGACGCAAAAACTATAGCTGATCTTAAAGGAAAAAAGATCTCATCGGAGTATTCAGGAGGACGTACTTTTCACTACTATTCTGAAGCTCTTCTGGGAGCATCAGGTGTGAGCTCTGATGATTTCCAGCTAGTCCCTACCCCGAGTTTTGTAACAGCGATTAAGAATTTCTCACAGGGAATAGTTGATGCAGCCATTATTACTTTGAATGTCAGTGCTGGAAAAGAGGCTATGGCAACAATGTCTGAGGGATGGCGATATCTGAATATAGATTATGATGGAGAACTGCCGGATATTTCTGAGTACTTTCCTTCAGCAAAACTTACTTTAATGTCACCGGCAGATGATGCAACTGGTGTTGTGGATGATCCTACAGTGATGATAGAAACTAAGTTCTTTCTTATATGTGGAAGTCATGTGCCTGACGATGTTGTATACGAAGTTGTTAAAACCCTTTACTCAAATAAAGAAGCAATGGTTGAGGCATATGGAAATTTCAAAAGATTTGCTCCGGAATCAATGAACTCAGAAGTTCCTGTGCCCTATCACCCTGGTGCACTTAAATTTTATGAAGAAATGGGAATGATTGACTAAAAAATATAATTTCAGATTGAGGAGGTGCTGTGATGAACGTTTATAATTTGGGAGATGTTAAGATTTACAGGATTACAGAATCAGAGAATTCTGACATAAAGCCTACATTCTTTTTCCCGGGAACAACCCGGGAAATGTGGGAAAGGGAAGCTTCATGGATGAAACCTCAGGCTATGGATAAAGATAGCGGAGATCTCATTTTCCCAATCCAATGTCATTTCATAGATACAGGAAGTAAGAAAATTTTGCTTGATTCCTGTGTAGGTGATGACAAAGAGAGAGCGACCAGATCTCACTGGCATCTTAAGCACGATGGAATACTTCTTAATGAATTGGCATCAATAGGTATATCACCGGATATGATCGACTATGTTGTGAGTACGCATTTACACGCAGATCATGTCGGGTGGTTTACTGAAAAGAAGGGTGATGACTGGGTTCCAACATTTCCTAATGCCGAATATGTGATTCAGGAGACTGAATACAACTTTTGGGTTGATAAACATCAAACAGAACCACTCGATCACCTCGAAGACAGCGTTCTTCCTGTCTTTGATGCCGGATTGATTCGACTTGTGAGTAGAGATTACGTACTAGAAGATATATTGTCGTTTATCCAGACTCCTGGTCATACGCCTAATCATTGTTCAATTAAGATTGAAAGTGAGGGAGAAACCGGTATATTTACGGGTGATTTAATTCACTCGCCTGTGCAATGCAAGAATCCCGACTGGTATGTAAGACCTGATTATGATCATGAACTTGCTATAAAAACCAGAAAAGATTTTTTTAAAGAATATGCTGATTCGGGCGTTGTGATTTTCCCCACTCACATCTGTTCCCCCAGTATCGGGCGGATCGTAAAAGACGGGGCGGTTTATAAATATGAATTTGTATAGATAATTAAATCTTTAAAATCGTTTATAGAGGACTGTTAATGTAACAGTCCTCTCTTTTTTATGAAGTTTGTAATTTAAAATATTCAATTCAGCTGAATTTTAATTAACCCTTCAGGCCTGTAAAATGACACATGGCCTCATTATTAACCTTTTATACAAAAAAACCGCTTTTAGAATATGTCTAAAAGCGGCTTAATAGTTTGGTCTGTTTTTAATTAGAAGAATCTGTAACCTCCCATTGAAGGAAACACTGATGACTTAACGTCCGTTTTAGCCCAGTTTTTTTCATACTTTTTGTGGAACGGGGTTACACCTGAAAAAGGTAGACAAACTATCTCTGGATGATTAGTTTTGATGTTTTTCATGACATCCTCCTCATTGTTTTATACACATAATATAATAATGTTTGCGTTAACAGTCAATAATTTTATAGCGATAATAGTTCAAGAAGAGGGCATTATAATGGCTGCTGATATAATATGATGCTCTATGCAGAGGCTTGTTTTGTCTTCACTATTAAAAATCCAGAAAATATCGAATTGGAGATCTTGCTTTAATGAAGCTGTAATGCTATATTTGTATCGATAAAATAATATTTATAAGAGAGGGAATTATGAGAACTATCATTGCACCATCAAGATATGTACAGGGACCGGGAGCCATTTCAGAGTTGAAAACACTAACCGAAAATCTTGGTCAGACACCCTTTGTAATTGCTTCATCGGGAGCAATTAAAAGGACAAAAGATTTAGTCGTCGCCTCCTTTGGAAATGAAAATGCTGTTGTCTTCGAAGAGTTTAACCGGGAGTGTTCAAAGACCGAGATTGAAAGACTTAAGACTAAGGTCCTTGATGGGGCAGCTGATATTGTGATTGGTATAGGCGGAGGTAAAACCCTCGACACTGCGAAGGCGGTCGCTCATTACTCAAAGCTTCCTGTTGTTATTGTTCCTACAATAGCATCTACTGATGCGCCCTGCAGTGCGCTTTCGGTAATATATACAGATCAGGGCGAGTTTGAAGAGTACCTCTTCCTGCCTAAGAACCCTGAGTTGGTTCTAATGGATAGCAGGATAATTGTAAACGCCCCTGCCAGGCTTCTCGTCGCTGGAATGGGAGATGCGCTTGCGACTTATTTTGAGGCGAAGGCATGTGAGGCCTCAGGGGCTACAAGCTGCGCTGGAGGGCTCTCAACTAAAGCTTCTGTCGCGCTGGCAGAGCTCTGCTATGATACGCTTCTTGCAGATGGATACAAGGCGAAACTCGCAGCAGAGAGAAAAGCTCTTACCTCCGCGGTTGAAAATATAATTGAAGCGAACACATACCTCAGCGGTATCGGTTTTGAGAGTGCCGGATTAGCTGGAGCTCATGCAGTGCATAACGGACTGACTGTGCTCTCTGGCTGTCATGAATATTATCATGGTGAGAAGGTTGCTTTCGGAACACTTGTTCAGTTATTCCTTGCAAATGAAGAGATGGATCTGATTGATGAGGTTGCCGGATTTTGTCTGAGCATTGGTCTGCCGGTATGTCTTGACCAGCTCGGCCTTGGAGATGTCTCGGATGAAGAGATAAGAAAGGTAGCAGAAGCAACCTGTGCTGAAGGCGAGACTGTCTTCAATATGCCTTTCGATGTTGGTGTCGACAGCCTCTATGCCGCGATCCTGGCAGCAGACGCCTATGGAAAGAGTCTTAGGAGTTGATTCACCGTCTGTATTTATAAAGAAGGAGCCTGTGTTAGGAGGCTCCTGTCAACCAGATTCCATAAAATCAATAGTCAGAATTGGTTAAATTAAATGATCGTGCTAATTGTTGATTTTAATCATGATTTACAATTTCAAAGACGATCTCTCCGGAAACAGTATCGGCAGATTTAGTGATCACGGATACAGGGTCACCTAGTGTGAAACTCTTTCTGCTGTCTTTCCCTGTCAACGCTATAGTCTCAGGATCGAACTGATAGAAATCGTCTTTCAGGGATTTTACCGGAACAAGCCCTCTTACTGAATTTTCCAGTTCAATGGTAAGGCCGAACCTCGCCGCATTCACGATAATTCCCTGGAATTCTTCGCCGATATGCTGGCTCATATATTCCGCTTTCTTCATATTCTCAGCCTCTTTTGAAATAAAATTCACAGTCCTATCAACCTCAGAAAGGGCCTCGATCCGCTTTTCAGCGTCTGCGAACCATTTATTCTCTTCAGAGCCCAACCTGCTGAGCCGGATAGAACGATGGATGACCAGGTCGGAAAATCGTCGGAGAGGTGAAGTGAACTGGCAATAGCCGGAAGTTGCCAGGGAAAAATGAGGTTTCGGTTCTACTGAGTATTCAGCCTTTCGGAGGAGTTTGAGGGTTTGCCGTTCTACCAGGAGCGGCCGCTCGCAGTCCTCAGCCATTTTCAGAATGGCTTGCATCTGTCCGGATGTGAAAGGTTCTCCAACCATCCCGCGCAGCCCGTCGAACTGATTGAGGCTCTCGGTGTAACGTGCAACCTCACTTTCGTTCGGTTCAGCCTGGGTACGATAGAGGCAGGGAATACCCTTTTGTCGGCAGTATTCAGCCACGGATTCATTAGCAGCCAGCATAAACTCGGAAACAATGCGCTCGGCAATACCCTGTTCTTTCACTTGTATATCAATGGCTTTTCCGTTTTCATCGAATTCGAAAAAGAAATCTTTTGATGAGAACTCTACCCGGCCTTTCTGTATATTGTTCTCCCGGAGGAGAGTTGCGGCATCCCGGAGTCTAAGGAATTCAACTTCAAAATTGTCGGCTGGAAATCCAGCATCTTTCAGTTCTGCCATTATGCTTTCTTTGTCGCCTTCGAGATATTCAGATAACTGCCTGTAGGAAACACATCCGTCTGACCTGATTATCGAATCAACAACATCTACGGAGGTTGAGTTCCCCTGCTTGTCTATTTCAATAATAACCGACATTGCCGGCCGGTCTACCCCGGGGTTCAGGCTTCCAAGGTGTTCGCAGACTTCACTGGGAAGCATTGGCACCGTAGTCCCGGGCAGGTAGATGCTCCTTCCGCGTTTCTCCGCCTCATCGAACATGGGGCCGGGATTTTCGGCTGATAGATAATAAAGCGGATCTGCAATATGAGCATATAGCCGGTATGAGCCGTCATCCCCCGCAACCGCTGAGATTGCATCATCCCGAACCGTTGTGGATTCGCTGTCTATGGTGACTGTGGGCAGATCGCGAAAATCCTGGCGTCCTGACGGATCTATCTCCGGATCTCCGGCTGATAAAGCTGCGGCGGCGGTTTCGACCTCTTCGGGGAATGAGGCTGATACTTCGTATCGTCTGAGAAGGGCGGTTATGTCCATGCCCGGTGCATCTTTATGTCCCAGCACCTGGGTAATTTCACCCTCTGGATTATCTTTTCCGTCTCTCCATGTGAGGAGTTTTACAACAACCTTCTGGTCCGTTACTGCTCCCTTCCGCTTATCGTCGGAGATGAAAAAGGCGTTTCGCATATTGCGGTCGTCCGGGGTTACAAAACCATAAGAGCCCGAGGAACGGTACGTCCCGACAAACTCCGTTTTGGCCCGGTTTGTCACCCTTATAACCTTCCCGATATAACTGTCTGACTTATTTAGGTTCTTCAGCTTTTTGGCGAGGACAGTATCGCCGCTGAAAGCCTTTCCGATATTTTTTGCTGGGACGTATAAGTCGTCTCCGTCAGCAGCCTGTTTAATGAAACCGAATCCTCCCATGGCTATCCGGAGTATTCCGGAAACGAGGTCAAACTGTTCCGGCAGGCCTATCATTCTGTCATATCTCACTATTTCTCCGGCCTCGAGCAGTTTATCGAGCATACTGGTCACCATTTCTTCGTCATGGCCGCCAAAGTCGCTCAGTATTGTTGTTCTGTTTACCGGTTCTTTTTTCTGATTTTTCAGGTACTTTATGATGTTCTGTTCATTCATTCTTGAATGAGTGTAACGATATTTGTGTAATTATGATAGGTATACTCTCAATTAAACTATCAGCTGTGATGAATCTGAAGCCGGAAAGTATAATAAAAACACCAAGTTTTGTTATTGAGTTTTCCGGGTTATAATATGTCTTATATAAAAGGAGGATCTCTAAATTGGATATTGGTAAGATATTATTAGAGAAGGAACCGTTTTCAGATATAATGATGGGAAATGCTGCAGTTGTTCGCGCTATGATAGAAGCCGGGGTTGAGGTTGTAACAACATATCCCGGTTCGCCGACCCCCGAAATAGCTGAGGCGGCAAGGGCTGTTCTTAAGTATGAATCACCGTTTTATTTTGAATATTCTACAAATGAGAAGGTCGCTGCCGAGGTAGCTTTCGGCGCTTCTTTAAACGGACGTTTATCGGTTGTCTTTTTTAAGAGCGTAGGGCTGAATGTAGCGTCCGATTCAGTTGTACAGTTTTCACTGCTTGAACCTCAAGGAGGCCTTGTAATTATTCTCGGGGATGACCCGGGGGCTAATTCATCACAGAATGAGCAGGATAACAGGCATTTTGCCAGAATGACAAATATTCCAGTACTGGAACCGGCAGACCCGCAGCAGGTTTATGAGATGTTTATCGAAGCGGTAGAAATATCGGTAGAAAATAAAATGCCGGTATTTCTTAGGATGACAACCCATGTCTGCCACGCCAAAAGCAGGGTGAGCTTTGGAGATAGAACAATTGTGAGATCCGGGAGGGGGCCGTCTTTTGATCCGGACTTTGGTGAATACATTCCCCTTACCTCTGCTGTTGCTCCGATGAAGAAGCGCTCTATCCTGAAGCTTGGAAAGATCAGAGAGAGGTCTGAAAATTCCCGCTTTAATTATTTGACAGACAGGAATGCGTCAAAAGGAATAATTATCTGCGGACTGCCCTCATTATCATTATCCGACCTCCTGTCGGAAATTGAGGATAAACCTGATGTCCTTACTATCGGGATGGTCTGGCCTCTTCCTCTCTCGTTTATTTGTGATTTCTGTGAGAACCATGATGAGGTCCTTATCATTGAGGAGCTTGATGATTTTATTGAAAAGGAAGTCAAGGCTGCTGCATTTGACCGGGGGCTTAAGCTGAAAATTATCGGTAAAACTGAACCTGATGATTTTATAGGCGAATTGAATCAGCAGAACCTCAGGCATTTTATTAATTCGAAGTGGCCGGAGCTTGGGCTTAAAAGCCCTGCAGTACCCCTGTCCGCATTAACTGAAATTAAGCCGCGTCCTGCTCAGCTGTGTCCCGGCTGTGGTCATCGTTCAGCATTTTACGCAATAAAAAAAGCATTGAAAGAGGATGATATCACCGTTGCTGATATCGGCTGCCATACCCTGGGGTATATGCGTCCGTATGAATTTGGAAAAGTTCTTCTTAGCATGGGACATTCAAACGGAACGGGCGCAGGTCTGTCGCTTTTTAACAGAACACGACGAATAGTAACTATTCTGGGAGATTCAACCTTTTTCCATGCAGGATTACCCGGCATAATAAATGCAGTAAGAAATAATCATGATATAACCCTCATTGTCATGGAGAACGGGACTACCGCAATGACCGGGCATCAGGACCATGCCGGGAGTAAAGCAGATAGCGAGTCAGGTAAAAAGAAGATTTCAATCAAGGCTGTGCTTGAAGGTCTTGGTGTAGAAGCAGTCTACGAGGTTGATACTTACAGCCAGAGCAGCCTCACAAAGGCGGTTGATGATGCGCTTGCTGTAAAGGGCTTCAGTGTTGCAATAGCCAGGCATCCATGCATGTTAAAATTCACAAGGGAAAACCGGCATAGAGGAATCACTCCCGACAGACAGGCAGGTATTGATCCTGCGAAATGTAAAAATATTGAAGCCTGCATAAAAGTATTCGGCTGTCCGTCTTTTATGGTAAATAAAGAGACCGGAAGTATCAGTGTAAATAAAGAACTCTGCATTGGTGATGGTTCGTGCGTACAGGTTTGTCCTGTTTCGGCAATTGGTATTAAAAAGAAAAATGAGGCTGAGCATGAATAATACAGAATTGAAGAATTTGAGTCTTAATATTTATATGAGCGGTGTCGGGGGTCAGGGTATTGGTGTTCTGAGTGAAGTACTTATCCGGGCCTATGATGATGCCGGATACGAGGTTAAAGGCGTTGATACCCACGGCCTTGCTCAGCGTGGAGGAAAAGTGGAGTCTCATCTTAGGATAGGGGGCCCCGCCGGCAGTCCGCTGATAGAACCCGGAACTGCAGATATTGCAGTCTGTCTTGAGCGAACGGAGGCATACAGGGCTTTGGTAACTTACCTCAAGCCGGGCGGAGTTCTCATCTACTATAACACCTCCTGGCAGAGTCTTAATGTGAGAATAGGGGATGAGAAAGAGGTTACAGAGGCGTTGATTAAGACTGAGGCTGAAAATAGAACTTCATCCGTATATGAGATCCTGACAGAGAATCTTCCTGATGTGAGACTACAGAACATAGGATTGCTGGCCGGAGCTCTCAGGGAAGATCTTTTGCCCGGATTAGCCAGCGCTAATATAGAGAATGCCTTACAGGTTCTTTTTTCAGGAGATGTTCTAAGCTCAAATCTTGAGATTCTATCCGGTTAAAATGCTGTATGCACAAATGAATTAAATCATTCCTTTGTTTCCAAACCCGTTTTTCTGTACTACAATAATCTGCAGTATGAAAACTAAAGATCAGAAAAAGAAAATCCTGATTGTTGGTGGGGGTATGTCTGGCCTGATATCATCCGCATATCTGTCGAAAAAAGGTTTTGATGTGACGCTCATTGAAAAAAATGGTGAATGCGGCGGTCTTGTAAATTCCTTTGTCAGGGATGGATTTCTCTTTGATGGAGGAATCAGGGCTATTGAGAACGCCGGGATGATCCTACCCATGATCAAAGAACTGGACATTGACCTTGAAATGCTCGAGAGCAAAATTTCATTGGGCATTGAAGATGATATTATCCATGTGGAAACTGACGAAAGCCTCATTGATTATGAAAAACAGCTTAAAAGAATTTACCCTGAAAGTATTCAGGATGTAGATAATGTTGTTAACGTGATCCAGGATATGAAAAATCATATGAATATTCTTTTTGGAAGTGACAGTCCATTTTTTAAAGATAAAAAAAGAGACAAATGGTATTTTATCAAGGGTTTGCTACCCTGGCTGTTCAAGCTTATAGGAACTATAAGGGCAATTGTGAAAATGCAGATCCCTGTAGAAGATTTCCTTAAGAAGATAATAAAAAACCGTTCCCTGAATGATATTATAAGTCAGCATTTTTTTATTAAAACCCCGGCTTTTTTTGCTATGAGTTATTTCGCATTATATATCGATTATTATTATCCCAGAGGAGGTACGGGTCAACTTCCCTTAAAGATAAAGGAGGCTCTTCTTGATTCCGGGGGAGAGTTTCTGCCTGATACTGATATCATAGCAGTGGATTTTATTAAGAAGTCTGTAACAGATCAGAATGGTTCAATATATAAATACGATAAGCTGATCTGGGCTGCCGATCTAAAACAACTATATAGCATTGTTGATTTAGATAATCTTGAATCCAGTGTCTCTGCTCCAATAGAGGCTGATAAGAAAAAAATACTGGGAAGCAGGGGTGCTGAATCTGTTTTCTCAGTTTTTATGGCAGTTGATATGGAGCCGGAGTTTTTTAGAAATATTTCGCACGGACATTTCTTTTATACACCCTCAAAGGAAGGTTTAAATGATATTCAAAGAGGGGAATTCAGGGGAATGCTGGACAACAAAGATGATCTCCGGAAATCAGATGTACTGGACTGGGCAGCGCGATTCTGTCGATTGAATACCTACGAGATTTCTATCCCGGTTCTCAATGATCCGGGGACAGCGCCTCCCGGCAAGACCGGGATTATTGCAAGTTGTCTGTTAGATTACGCACTTGTAAAAAGGCTGGAAGAGAAGGGCTGGTCGGATGAGTTTGTAGGTTTCATGAAGAAGGAGATGATTGATGTACTTGATGCTTCGGTATACCCCGGGCTTAAAGATAAGCTTTTGTTCAGCCTCGCTGCCAGCCCCCTTGCCATTCAGCATAGGGTGAGGAGTTCAGAGGGTGCAATTGTGGGTTGGTCTTTTGATCAGCCTATTCCGGTAAAGGGCAGTATGCTGAATATGAAAAAAGCGGTCAGGACGGCTTTTCCCGATATTTTCAAGGTTGGCCAATGGGCCGGCAGCCCGGCAGGCTTACCTACCTGTATTCTTACTGCTAAACTTGCATCAGATATGGTGGGCAGAGAACTGCTTAGAGATCGAAGCTGATAGAGAGATAAAATATGAAAGTAACTAGGCAAATGCTGCACAAGGATCTAAGACGATATTACACGCCTGCATCCCTGACAGAAAAAATCATGAGAAGAAAAACTACGACCAGGCTGATGAATCTTCTAATCAACAAGGTGTTGAGGGGAAGGACTGTGTCCGGTCTGGATTGTAGGGAAATTTATGTTCCAAGTTCTGACGGAGAATGCCGAATCCGCACAATAATTTTTAAACCTGCGGATGCCCCTCCGGACTTGCCGGTGATGCTTTTTCTTCATGGCGGCGGATATATTACCGGGCTTCCAGAGATGTATACCGATTTGATTGAGGGTTTTATAAGGGCAAGACCATGTGTTGTTGTCGCTCCCGATTACAGAAAGGCATTCACCAAGCCGTTTCCAGCCGGCTTCAATGACTGTTACGACACATTACTGTGGCTCCGGGGCCATGGAGACGCAATTGGTGTGAATCCGGGGAAACTGATTATTGCGGGTACTAGTGCAGGGGGAGGTCTGACGGCTGCGGTAACATTAAAAGCCCGGGATACGATGGATATGTCAGTGGCATTCCAGATGCCTCTCTACGGGATGATAGACGACAGGCAGCCTTTTGACCCTGCGCGACAAATTGAATCTCCAGCCTGGGGCACGGCGACGAATTTGTTCGGCTGGCAGTCTTATCTTGCCGGAATAATTAAGGAAGGGGCGGAGGTTCCCGCATATGCGTCTCCAGCTCGAAATCACGACTATAGTGACTTTCCTCCGACCATCACTTTCGTAGGTAGCCTTGATCCGTTTCTTCATGAAACCACCGCATATGTGGAAGAGTTGAAGCAAGCCGGCATTCCGACTGAATTCAGGATCTACGAAGGGTGTTTCCATGGTTTTGACCAGATCGCACCGAACACAAGTGTTGGCAAAGATGCGCTGGATTTTATGTATTCGAGCTACTGCAAATACTATGACAGGTACATGTAATCTCAGAACTATTCTGACACCTCTTGAATAAAATTCGTCAACGATGATGCGAATAACTCCGATTCGGAATGGTTGGGGTGGTGCATGGAGTTTTCGAACAGGATGAATCTCTTGTTGGTCGATCCAAGATCGTCAATAGCAGTTTCCCCGATAGTGTATGGTACACTCATATCGTATTTCCCATAGATCAGCAGTGTGGGCAGGGTGATCTCGCTTAACCGGCCGGTTAATGAAAAATCCTCTGTTATAGCGATATTTACCGGTTTATTGAAGAGGTGGGATACCTGCCAGGTAATGGGGTTGTTGATAAAGATTGTATTGATTAGCTGGTCGGAATAATCGACCTCTGCTACTACATCATCTTTTTTCAAAAGCTCCATAGCTGTTCCTGCTATAAGGAGGATTTTTGTGTAATCATCATCTGACGCTGCATCCAGGTTTTCAAGTTCTTCTGTCAGCTCCTCCCATTTCGAAATGCTGTTTCCGGAGGTGATCTGTTCTTGTGCAATATCCAGAATCAGCATTTTCCGTGCTGCCGCAATGGATGGAAAATCGTGTGCTCCGCAAACAGAAATCCAGCCCGCCAGTTCAGTCTGGAGATCATTTGACAATAGGGCAAGTTTCCCCACTGCTCCTCCGAAGCTGTGCCCCATAAGGAAGTACTTGTTCTCATTTCCATAGCGCTGCTTGAGGACCTTTATCAGGGCATTGACATCGTTTGCCATGGCGAGAACCACATCATCAGGGGTGGAGTAATGGCCCTGGGACATACCCTGGCCGCGTTGATCAAAGTAGACTATAAGATAGTCCTTCTCCAGTAAGGATTTAAATCCCTCATCCCGGAAGGAGAGTCCGAAGGAGCCTGCTCCATGAAGAACCACAAGAATAGTATTGTTTATAAGACTGCCATGAACATAGGCGGGCATATCAGCACCCTGATATCGCAGATAGATAGTTTCGTCAATACGATTGATTTCCGGGCTGGAGCATGCGCTTATTAGAAGAGCCATAATAACTGGAAGCATCTTTTTCATGCGTTTCATAGATCTATAGTCTCACTCCCAGTTTTATGTTCAGTAAAAACATTGCGTAGGTATTGTATGGAACCAGGGTGGTAGCTTCCATTTCCAGAAAACATGCATCAAGGTGGGGTCGGGATAATCGATTTTCGATTCCGAAAGAGATATTCGGGGCGTAATAAGTGCGACCTGGAAGGTTAACCCTGGTTACGGCCCATTCATCAGATACATCATAGGTTTCAGGAAGAAATGAGCGGTATATTCCCAGCGGACTGAAACCAATATATAGAGCGAGTGCATTCTCCGTGATTTTCTTTAGTTTTAATCCGGAATGAAGCAGGATTGCAGCATGACTGCCGGGATCTGCATAAAAGGCCAGATCAACGGAGACAGCGCTCTGAAGTATGTCAGTCCTTTCTTTTCGATCAGTTATTTCTTTGGTTGAATATGGGTATTCCAATCCGGCGTTAAACCCCGGATTCCAGAGATTATTACCATAGTATGAGATTTTATAGCACAGCTTTTTTTCATTTTCCCGGGCATAAAGAGAGACTGAGGAGAGCGCAGCTAAAAGCAGAACGATCATCAGTTGCCGTTTTTTCATAATTGATGATAGGAGAAGTTGCTGTCTCTGTCAATTAAGGTTCGCGAAACCCTGCAATGTTTAGGTATATTTCTTAGCTTTTTGCAATTCAATTGCAAAAAGCTATGTCCCATTTGATTTTTCAAAGTTAATCTGCTTAGGATGACAAAGCATCGTCTAATGGGTCTATATCTATATATGGCTTCAGATGCATCAACCTATATGACTGGATCAGATGTAATAATCGATGGAGGATTTACAATAGTCTGATTATTGAATTAAAGATTGTAATAATTCTCTTGTCACCGGTTTTCATAGCAATTGGATTAAGCCGTGCCTTCCGGATGTTCGCCAGTCCGGATGCTCTTTTTCCAGGGAATCCAGGCGGACGGAAGAGACTCCTGCAACGGGGTCGCTTTTCATAGTTCGCAGTATAACTGCGGGGGCGGGTAAGTGGGCCGCCCAATGTGATAGCGGGTCGGCAGCAGGTACGATCCTGTCTGAAAGCAGCCTGCGGTAATTCATATCACCCTTTATAAAGATTATACCGGCGTCCGAAAATGCCTGCTGTATCCTCTCCGGAAGTGAATTGAAAAAAAGCGGACTGTTCCAGAAAATTTCCGGTTTGACCATCAGATTACCAGATTCCTTCGCTTCAATGAGGCGATCAGCAAACTCAAGCCGCGCTCGAGGCCCGGCTGTTGATCCGAGCATTTTAATAAGATCTTCAACATCATTCTCAGTAGCGTCACTTACGTAGGTCGGTTGTTCCTTGACATGCAGATAAACCTTAATTGATCTGTTTTTTATAAACCAGTCAGCTATGCAAAGGTCTGCAGTAAGCTCAGTTCCTGCGTTGTCGCATACGATATGGATTGGCTTTGACGCCTGTAAAGCCAGCCTGCATATTGAAGCGGTATCATCAACAATGAGGTTGTTAGCAGTCAGTAAAGTCGTTTGACGTTCAGCAGCATGTGCCTGAGATTCATCATGGCTTAGATCGATCTGATTCCCCCACAAACCAAAGGATAGCCTGTGGGTGAAGTCGTCGGCGAGAACATCAATATGCAACGGATTACTGCGTGAAGACAGTATTGTATCTATCTGTTTTTTGTGCTGCAAAGCGTTTAGTTCGCGTGTCTTTGCCGATCGGAACGGATCAAGCCCGGTTTTCCAGTAGTCCACAGCAGACAATATACTCCGGAAAAAGAAGTGCTCCAGGAAAAACCATTCTGCATGCTGCCATGTTGCGCTGTGACCAAGACGCTGTTCGTGGTCTTTGAAGTATGATGACCACTGTTCATAATCCGGTGCAGGCGGGGCAAACATGCGCATAGGCATGTTGTTCAACAGATCCTGTCTGAGTTTCTTCAAGGCTTTTACTGAGTGGGCCCCTATATCTGGATTGTCTTCAATAACCCGGTCGATTATGGCCGGCAGGCGTACTTTGACGGTGTAATGAGCGAATGGATTGGAGGGGTCGCTGAGAATTGCTTCAGCAGGTCTGTATTCGTTCTCGTTTTTGGGGCTCTTCATTATGATATTTTTCCTGTATTTTGTCAGTGTTCAGCATCCGTCATATATCAACAATCCAGACTGTAAAATGGATTGCGGCAAGTGAGCCTTCTGGGTTAACGTAATCGGCTGCCAGAAGCGCTGATTGAATTTTTTCAGAATTGGTTATAGGCTCCGGAAAAATATTAGCACTTCCCCTTTTGTGTAGTCAATGCGGGCTAATCTGCTTTTCGTATATGAGCGGGACAGAAAACTTAAGGGTTCGCAATTTTTCGGATCTTTGAAGATAAATGAAATGAGGGTCTATCCTGGATAACCGGCGGCATTGCTGATTTTTATGGCGTATTCAATTGTCAGTCCGGATTTGTAAACCGGGACCAGAGCCCTGATACTTAAAAAGTTTCTTCAATAATTATTTGATTTTATAAATTACATATATTATATTTCTACTATACAGAGTTAGGAGCACCTAACAAACTGATAAGGACCGATTATGAAATATTTTTTGATTATTTTAATGTTGATTTCAATAGTGCCGCTTTCTTCAGCTTTTGCCGTAGATTCCATCATTAGCGAAGAGATCGAATATATTGTTGATGGACAATCTTTTAAGGGGTTATTGACCTATGATTCTTCTATCCAGGGAAAAAGACCGGGCATTCTGGTTGTACATGAATGGCAGGGCATAAACGATTATGCCAAAAAAAGAGCTATGGATCTTGCAAAAGAAGGTTATGTTGCATTTGCGCTGGATATGTATGGGGATGGAAAAGAGGTTCCCCGCTCAGATGCAGCCTCCATTTCCAGGCGGGTTGGTTCAGATTTCGACCTGATAAGCAAACGTTTCAATGCAGCTCTTGATATAATAAAAGGTCATAAGTACACGGACGATAATAACATTGCGGCAATCGGTTATTGTTTTGGAGGGGGAATTGTATTGAATATGGCCAGGATGGGAACTGACATTAACGGTGTTGTGGGATTCCACTCATCCCTCAATACAGGGCTGACAGCTAAGAGCGGAGACATCAATACAAAGATACTGGCAATTCAGGGTGATATGGATCCTGTAGCCCCTCTTGAAAAACAAACAGCTTTTGAAAATGAAATGAAGGCCAGTGGAGCTGATTATACCTATATCATCTATGATAATGTGAAAGCCCACAACTTTACCAATCCTGCAGGATCCTCCTACTATGAGAAAGAAGCTGAAATGGCCTGGGATTCAATGCTCGGTTTTTTTGATTCGATTTTTAACTAAACAGTCTGGGGAAACATGATGAAAAAGTTAGTATTTCTGTATCTTCTAATAATGCATGCAACCTTGTTGTTTGCTGATCCTGTATCATTTGTGAAATTTACCTTCAAGGATTCAGAGTCCTGGGGTATTCTCCGGGAGCATAGAATAATTGAAATTGATGCTGCCCCATGGATAAATCAAAGAGAGACCGGACGGTACTATTCACTTGAAGAAGTAGACTTGCTCCCTCCGGTGAGTCCAACGAAAGTGCTCGCAATCGGCCTGAATTATCGCAGTCACAGCGGTGATGCAGGCGCTGCAAAACCGGAATTATTTGCAAAGTTTCCCTCCTCTGTGCAGGGAGGAGGGAATATTCTTATTCCGGAAGATGCGGTGAATATTCATTATGAAGGAGAATTGGTAATTGTCATAGGTCGTGAGACAAAGGATGTAGATGTTAGAGAAGCACGTGAATCGATTTTTGGAATTACCATCGGAAATGATATTTCAGAGCGCAGCTGGCAATCTTCCGACTTGCAATGGACAAGAGCCAAGGCAAGTGATGGCTTCGCCCCTGTCGGACCCAAACTTGTTCAGGGACAGGAGTGGTCGGACCTGCTTATAAGCACCTTTGTAAATGGAGAGCTCAGACAAAACGAAAGCACAGCCAAGCTGATTCATTCACCAGAAGAAATTGTATCCTGGGTCAGCCGTTACATAACCCTTGAACCGGGTGATATTATTTTCACTGGCACTCCCGGGAGAACCCAGAGAGTAAGTGAAGGAGATCTGATTGAAGTCAAAATAGAAAATATCGGTATATTAAGCAACAGGGTTGTCTGGGAATGATGGATCAGGTTAAGATCCTCTGGGTTTTTCTTCTGGTGAAGATTATTTTGAAAACCGGATCGTTTGCTGATAGGGATATTCAAATCTAACTAACAGATTTTGAAGAGGTAGTATGAAAAAGCACAGAATATATGGAATGAGCTTTGCAAGTGTATACCCTCATTACATCGCCAAGGCTGAAAAGAAAGGCCGGACAAAAAAAGAAGTAGATGAGATAATTCACTGGCTTTTTGGTTACAGCAGAGATGAATTAGGTCAGCAAATTGAAAAAGGAACTGACTTTGAGACATTCATATCTGAATCTCCGGAATTGAATCCGGCCAGAAGGTTGATTAAAGGTGTTGTGTGCGGTGTCAGGGTTGAAGATATTCAAGACCCGATGATGAGGGAAATTCGTTATCTTGATAAGTTAATAGATGAACTTGCCGGAGGTAAGTCTTTAGAGAAGATTTTACGAAGTTGAATTAATCATTGATCCAATTCACAGCATCTGTAAAAAGCCGCCCGTGGGAGGCTGTTCATCCTTAATAATACCGCCTTGCTATATCATAGTTCGCTGCAGCAGGTCAAAAACCTGAGCCTGCTGCCGATGCATTCCATCCGGTAGCTGCTTTGAGTTTGCCCACTGCCTTGGAGACTGGCCGTACATGCGTTTGAATTCACGGCTGAATTGAGAGGAACTCACATAACCTACCTCCATGGCCGCATCATTCACATTCATGCCCCCTGCAAGCTTCATAGCGGCGTTGGTCAGCCGCATGGACTTCGCGAACTGAATTGGCGGCATGCTTGTAGCCTCTTTGAATTTACGGTGGAATACTGCCCGGCTCATCCCGACCTGATAGGCCATATCTTCAATAGTAACCGCTTCGCTTAAGTGAGAAGACAAATACTCGATGGAACGCGCGATTTCATTGCCCACCCCGAAGGATCGTCTTGCTGAATCTCCTGCATCACCCTTTAATATAGCGTAGTATAATTCCCTAAGCCTGCTGTCTCCAAGGATTGCAGTATCCGCGGGGCTGCCTCCCAATTGCAGCAGCCGCAGCAGTGCTTCAGTGAACGCATTATCCCAGCGGGCGAGCGTAATTGCCTGCGGTAGCGGTCCGCTCTTAGGTTTTCTGATTGCACCGGCAGCACTTTCCATTTCTATCGACAGTTCGGTCATCACCTTTGTGTCGAGGGAGATATAGGCTCCAAGCAGGGGGTTCTCCGGCGAGGCTGCAGGAGTTCCCGCCTCAACCGGCATGGTCGTGGAACAGCACATATACCGGCTGCTGTCGTATACATGTCTTTCACCATCCAGTATAGCTTCTTTGGCTCCATTCACGATGGCTACAACTGTGGGCTCGTATATGGCAGGGGTACAGCGAAGCGGTTCGGAAACCCGAAAGATCTGCACGCCTCTGACCCCTGTTTCGACCAGGCCGTCCTCACTGACTCTGTTTTTAATGATTTGTTTAATCTGCTCTTTACTCATGAGGCAAATATAGCACTCAAAAATACATATGGCAACCTAACGATACAAATAGGCATGTATTAGAGATAAATACGTCTATATTTATGCATTTGCAAGAGTTATATTTATTTTAGACAGGGAAAACACCTGTTGCATCAGATATTGAAACTTAAGGAGTTTATAATTGGCAGATAAACAATTTGGAAAAAATGGATGGACACCGGATAGGATCGGATCACTTAGAGGAAAGACCTTCCTAATCACAGGCGCGACAAGCGGTACTGGATTTGAAGCAGCGAAGATTCTTGCATCCAAAGACGCTAAGGTAGTTATGCTGAACCGTAACCCTGAAAAATCAGAGGATTGCATTGCAGCAATAAAAGAAGAACTCGGCGGCAAGGCGGGTGTCTCTTTTATTCGGATCGACCTTGGCGATCAGTCGTCAGTAAAATCGGCTGCAGCAGAGGTTCTTGAGAAAGTGGATCGCATCGATGCCCTGATGTGCAACGGCGCTATCGCACAGGTGCCCAAACGGCAGTTAACCGTTGATGGACATGAAAGCCAGCTTGGCGTAAACTACTACGGTCACTGGACCCTCCAGGCATTGCTCTTCCCGCTGATCGAAAAATCTAATGGGCGTATTGTAACTGTCGGAAGTATGGGCTATGACATGGGGCTTAAGACTATCAAGTTTGACGATATGAACTGGGAAAAGGATTACACTGCTAATGACGCATACAGTCAGAGCAAGCTGGCCCAGATTATGACAATTTATGAACTACAGGACAGATTAAAGGCAGCTGGTAAGACCAACGTAAAAGCTTATGCCTGTCATCCCGGTTCGTCGCGAACTTCACTTATCAAAACCAGCGGCAGCTTTTTGATGCGGCTGACATTTGGATTGATGAAACTCTCTCCCCTTACTCAGCCCGCTGAAAAAGGGGCCTATCCTGAGCTGATGTGTGCAACAGAACCTGACTTGAAGGAGCGTGGATTTTATGGCCCTACGGGTCGAAGTTACTGGGTTGGTCCGGTTGGAGAATGTGAATTGAAGTCTCATGCAAAGGATAAAGCAGTATCGAAAAGGCTGTGGGAAGTCACAGAAAAAGCAACCGGGGTAGGCTGGGGGTTTTAATTCCGCAGAGTTTTAAGTAAATATAGAGGAGTTTGTCCGGATAAACAGGCTCCTCTCCTGAACTTAATCCTGCTTATGCAGAAGTTTCTGCTTTAAACCACAAAATATAACTGGAATAATAAAAATAGGCATGTTTAAAGATTTCTACGTCTTGATGTCGGCGCCAATTAAAATTCATGTAGTTTCATAAACTACATAACAAGTAGCAAAATGATAAAGCATGAAAATGTTATTCACAGCAACCGGTAACAGCCTTTATATTCCCCCTTCATGCATGGAGAGTGTTTCCTATCTGGTAGACCACTATGTGCCCGCTTTCGATATGAAGAAAGAGGTTAAAAAAATCTGGCCGGAGTAAAGTCGAATATTTGATCGAAGCTCCAGGTGAGCTGTGTGTCAGAAGTTTTTTCCCACTATGACCATAAGTATAAACAAACTTGACAAGGCTATTTTTCTGCATTAAAATGTTACGTATTGTTGCCAAATTAGAAAGAAAAAGAAACTTTCATAGAAAGAGGATATAATGAAGCAGAAATTTGACATTGGACTGATAGGCCTTGCCGTTATGGGACAGAACCTTGTTCTTAACATGAATGATCATGGGTATCGGGTTGCTGTTTATAATAGAACATCATCAAAGCTTGAGGATTTTTTGAAAGGGCCTGCTGCCGGCAGGGATTCAATTGAGGGTGCCGATGATCTCAAACAGTTTATCAGTATGCTGGAGCGGCCCCGTAAGGTTTTTCTTATGGTCAAGGCCGGAGATGTTGTAGATCAGGTTATTTCTCAGATTCTGCCGTTTCTTGAAGAAGGTGATGTAATTATCGACGGCGGCAACAGTCTTTTTACTGACAGTTCCCGAAGAATGAAAAATCTTGCTGAGAAAAATATTCTTTTTATCGGAACAGGTGTTTCCGGTGGTGAGGAAGGTGCCCGCCGCGGTCCCAGTATTATGCCTGGAGGAAATCCTGCCGCATGGACTCATGTAAAATCTATTCTTCAGGATATCTCCGCAAAAACCATTAAGGGCGAGCCCTGCTGTGACTGGGTTGGAGATGAAGGGTCGGGGCATTATGTTAAAATGATTCATAATGGTATAGAGTATGGGGATATGCAGCTTATATCGGAGGCCTACCACCTTATGAAGTCGGTACTTAAGCTGGATCATGATCGAATGCATGAAATTTTTGAAAAATGGAACAAGGGGCCGTTGGATTCCTATTTGATCGAAATAACTTCGGATATTCTTTCATATAAAGATGCCGATGGGGAACCTTTGCTTGAGAAAATTCTCGATACAGCCGGTCAGAAAGGTACTGGGAAATGGACGGGTATCAACGCACTCGAGACGGGAACCCCGCTCACCCTGATAAGTGAGGCTGTTTTTGCGCGATGTTTGTCGGCCCTGAAGCAGGAGCGCGTTGCCGCTTCTGAATGTTTTACCGGACCGGAAAATGAGACGCCAGAGAATGTCGAGGAACTTATTGATGATCTGGAAAAAGCTCTTCTGGCTTCAAAAATCGTTTCCTATGCTCAGGGTTTCATGCTGATGAGACAGGGGGCCCTTGAAAATCAATGGGAACTGAATTATGAGGCGGTTGCAAGGATGTGGCGCGGCGGATGTATAATACGAAGCAGATTTCTTGATAACATTTCAGATGCATTCAGTAACAACAAAGAGTTGGCAAGCTTGATAGTTGATCCCTACTTCAGTAAAATCCTTCAGGACAGTCAGGCTGCATGGCGCCGGATTATAAACCTTGGGGTTCAGACAGGAATCCCTCTGCCTGCTATGAGTTCCGGGCTGATGTTTTTTGACGGATACCGCTCCGCATCTCTGCCGGCTAATATGCTTCAGGCGCAGAGAGATTATTTCGGAGCCCATACCTATGAACGAAACGATTCACCGAGAGGTAAATTCTATCATACCGACTGGACTGGTGAAGGTGGAAATGTTTCGTCTACCACTTATAATGTTTAGAGGCTTTGAATATTGTCACAGAATCCCCGGCATGACCAGATACTGGTACTGATCAGAAAATTCAGAAAGATATCCGTCCAGGAACTAACCCGGCGGATGGATGTATCAACAGTTACTATCAGAAAGGATCTATCCTTTCTTGAAGAGCAGGGGTTGTTGATTAGGACCCACGGCGGAGCAATGCTGGCGGAAAACCGTCACGTTCACCCCATGCTGGCTCAGAGATTAAACTCCTTTCCGAAACAGAAAGAGGCTGTCGCAAGAGCAGCCTCTGATTTAATCACGGATGGAGATACCGTATATTTAGATGCCGGCAGTACCCCTGCTGAGTTGGCTAAACTAATGAAGGGGCGTGACCTGAGGGTTCTTACGAACAGTCTTGAGGTGATGAACATCCTTTCTGGGGAGCCCGGGATAGCTTTGGTGTCTGTAGGGGGTAATTACAGAAGAGAGGCCGGCTCATACATCGGTCCTTTAGCAGAGGATACTTTGCGGCAATTTCGTATGGATGTTTGTTTTCTTGGGTGTTCCGCATTCGATGAAACAGGCAGCTTTTCCTCTCAAAATATAATTGAAACAAGATTAAAAAAGGTTGCTTTGAGTGTCTCCCGTTTGAAAATTATTTTGACTGACAGTTCAAAATTTGAAGCTGAGGCTTTCTCTATTTTTGCTGAAAAGAATGATATTGATATACTGTATACTGATTCAGGATTTACTGAGCAGGAGCAGTTTCAGCGGCTCGGTATAGAAGTAGTGGCGGCTGGTTGAATATAACTGGAAGCTTCAGGTTAAAAAGAACAGCAACTTGCTTCTATCATGTTGTGCAGGCGGCACCCGCGAACAGGCAATAAAGTGATAAAATAGCAGTCTTTTAATCATTTTTAATGGATTTAAAAACCCGTCGGTTAGGAAAAAACAGTACAACAGGAATTGTGCCTAGACCGGCAATTATAGCAATCACATAGGTTCTATCGAATCCTATTTTGTCGATTGCCATGCCGCTTAGAAAAACTATCCCGGCACGAATTGCAAACTGAATAGTCATGTAGAGACCGTTGGCAAATGAAGGTGAGTCGGCATCGGCATCCTGGATAATAGCAAGATAAACCGGTCCCGGTGCGAAAAGGACAAACCCCAATCCAATTAAAATTGGAAATTGCCCGGCCGGCCCTGCAAACTGGAAGGCAAACAGCAGAAGCGGAGAAAAAACCGCAGAGACAAGCATTGTCGCCTTTTTCCCTATAATGTCCGATAAATGACCAGCCAAAAGGGTTCCCGCCGCTCCTGATAACTGTAGTATGGAAAGTCTGAGGCTTGCAGCCATCAGCGTCTGCCCCCTGTTTACCATGAAGGCAGTCAAATATAGTGTAGAGAGAACTTTAAGTCCCATAAAGAAGATTAAGAACAGCCCAATAAAGATAAGGTGGGGCGAGATTTGTTTTATTTCCGGAAATCTTTTCAGCTTTTCTTTTGCGGCAGGCTTGTAATCCGGCTCTGAATGACCTCTAAGTAAAAAATAAAGTATGGTGCTGGCGATTATTCCAAACGGAACCAGCCTCCATGTCCCTTCAAACCCCCAAAGAGTTATTGCACCAGTTATTACAAGGGGCCCCAGGGTCCTTGACAGCTCGCCGCCTAGCATGTAGTAGCTCATACCCCTCCCTGTTTTTGTTCCGGAGTAATTCTTTATCATAACGGGGGCGGGTATATGAAATAGGGTTGAACTTATACCTGCAGTCAGAATAAGTATAACTAAAACCGCATAATTAGTTGCAATTCCAAGAAGGCTCATTGAGATAGATGTAACTGCAGGCATAAAGATGACAATATATTTTGCTCTTAGTTTTTCAACAAAAAAGGCAATAAAAGGATTAAGTATGGAGGGTGCATTTCTGATTATATCCAGGAATCCTGCCATTGATACCGTAATACCGAGTTTTTCTGTCAGCACAGGTATTACCGGAGAAAGGAAGGCCGCAAAAATATCATTGAACAGGTGTCCGATAGAAACTGCGGTGACCTTCTTGTATTTGAATCGTTTATTCATTGTACATCAAGATAATGAGCATATGTGCAAAAATCAAGTAGTATTTTAAAAAAACTATCCTCTGCTGAGTTTTAATTATTTTGTTTGCAATACAGATATCAAAAAGGGGGTCCGCAAATATAATACGCAGACGCCCCTGATATGGTTTTAAGGTCTAATATAACAGTTAAGCCTAAAATCAGCTTGCCCTTGCCATCATGTCGTGAAGTCCTCCGACATTCTCGACGTTTGTAAAACCTGACTCCATAAGAATACGCTGAGCGTAGCTTGATCGTGCGCCGCTTGCACAGTATACAAGTATCTCACGATCCTTTGGCCCGAGTTCATCGGCGCGGGCAGGCAGCTCATCAAGGTTGATGTTTACAGCCCCGGGGTAGGCTCCCATGTTGAATTCCATCGGTGTTCTGACGTCAAGAACAATTGTGCCTGTGCTGTCTGATTCTTCTATTGCTGTAGATCCATCAACTGGTTCATAAGTTTTCTCCTGATTCCCGGCTTCAAGATCTTCAATACTCTTGTTTTCAATCGGAAGAAGTCCAATCTGCAGGTTCGCCGAAGGGCAGGCTCTTTCATACCGTTCGAGCGATATATAGCCTCCGGAAAGGTTGTAAACATTATCAAAACCTTCGCCCTTAAGCATTCGAAGCGATACATGGCCCTTCTGTCCATCTTCACTTATCAGGAGTATGGGATGATCTTCAGGCAGTTCATTCATCCGTTCTCTTAGGATGTTCTGGCTGATGTTTACAGAACCTTTCAGATTTGCCTTGCTGAATGTTATAGGATCACGCAGATCCAGTGCTATAACTTCTTTTCCGGGAAGGAAATCTTCCAGTTCAGAAGCAAGGATTGACGGGCTGAATCCTGTACGGTGGTTTTCCGCGGTGAAAGCTGCCATGTGCACAGGCCCGTTGGGGCTGTTAAACGGTGGCGCATACGCGAGGTCCAGTTCTTCCAGGTCACTCAGTGTCATGCCGGCGGCAATAGCCGTTGCGACTACATCAATACGCTTGTCTATACCATGACGGCCAGCAGCCTGCGCGCCAAGTACTTTGCCGTTTGTTCTGTCAAAAATCATCATCAGACTGACTTTTTCGCTGCCGGGGTAATAGGCTGTGTGGCTGGCCTTGTGCACTACAACCGCATCTGCATCAAACCCCGCGACCTTTGCCTGTTTCAGGCTTAACCCTGCGCTGCCGGCAACCGCACCGAAAAGCTTTACAATGCTGGTGCCGTTTGCTCCCTTGTAGTGCCTGTTTCCTCCGAGGGCATTCTCTGCCGCCATGCGGCCCTGTCTGTTTGCTGGACCGGCTAAGGGTATACGAACCTTGCGGTTGTTGATATTGTTTTCAATTTCAAGCATATCTCCGGCGGCAAAGATTGATTCATCGCTTGTCCTGAGCATGTCATTAACGAGCAGCCCTCCGGCCTCACCGATGTCAAGTCCGCTTTCCCGGGCAAGTTTCAGGGTTGGGCGAACTCCTACAGACATCAGTATCATGTCCGCATCAAGTGTTTTCCCATTTGACAGCTTTGCTGTTTTGTCTTTTATGCTCTCAAGGGCAGTTCCAAGGTGAAGTTTAACCCCGTAATCCTGCAGCTCCTTCGTAAGAAATCCTGCCATTTCGCTCTCAAGGTTTGGCATAATCTGCGGAGACATCTCAACAAGGCTCACCTTCATTCCTCTCTTGCTCAATGCCTCTACCATTTCAAGGCCGATAAACCCTCCGCCGACAACTACGGCAGTTTCAGGCTCATTTTCTGTTATGAATTCATCTATTGCATCCATATCATCAAGGGTCCAGAGCTGGAACACATTGTCCTGAGTTGCTCCCGGTATAGGCGGGACTATAGGTTTTCCTCCCTGTGCGAGGATGAGTTTGTCGTATTTATATACTTTTTCTTCGTTTGTTTTTTTATTCAGTGCGGTAACCTGTTTTGCTTCCCGATCAATATTAATTGCTTCGGTTGCGGTATGTACCTTAACCTGATATTGATCTCTGAATGTTTCAGTACTGGCAAGTATCAGGGATGATCGGCTCTCAATATCTCCGCCTATATAATATGGCAGCCCGCAGTTTGCGAATGATACATCATCTCCGGCTTCAAGCAGGGTAATTTCCGCTTTACCGTCAAGTCTTCTTGTTCTTGCTGCTGCCGTTGCTCCGGCTGCTACTCCACCTATAATTAATATCTTATTCATATTTTTCCCTATAATAGTCTGTGTTATATATATAAAATAATATATATATAGAAAAAAGTCAAGCTGTATCGATAAATAATTATTAGAGTAAAAATAATTCGGCATACCACAGGGGACGCTGTTTCGGAATTAAGACAGAAAAGGCAATTATCTTTCTGTAATTTACTTTTTAATGGTAATAATAGCCCTGCTTATGTTATTTTATATGAAGCTAACGGAGGAAGATGTGAGTGTATTGCTTGTAAGCCCGAAAAATAAAGGGAATACCTACGACGTGTTAAGTTATGTAGAAAGAAACAGCGATGCGGATTTGGTTGTAATTGATCAGGATGAAAAATGTAACCTGAAGGATTATGAGACGATTGTTATCGGATCAGGAGTATATGGAAATAATCTGCATAAGAATCTTCGAGAGTGGCTGGTTCAAATCAACGGCGCATCTTTCCATGAAGAGGTGAAAATTTATAGCTTTATTACCTGGATCGGCAGGGGTAAATCAGATAAGACTACCCTGGCTAAGATTAAAAACCTAGTTGAAGATAAAAATTTGAAACTGGAAGAAAACTACAAAACCTGCTTTGGGAGAATGTTGAACATCAGGCGCAGGCATCCTAACGAGGATGATTATAAAGATATTTTAAGCTGGGTAAAGTCGATAGCTTGAAAAAATACAATATAAAAGCCGTTTTTTTCAGCCCTACAGGGAATACTGAAAAGATTGTAACAAAAATTGCCGAAGAGATCGCCGCCTCTTTTGACGATGAAATAGAAACGATTAATTTTACACTACCTGAAGCCAGAAGAACACGATGGGTTTTTGATGTAAACACTATAGTGGTTTTCGGTTTACCTGTTTACGCCGGGAGAATTCCTAATAAGACCCTGCCGGCTGTAAAAGAAAACTTTGCAGGTAACGGTGCTTTTGCTATTCCCGTGGTTACATTCGGCAACAGAAGCTATGATGACGCGTTGAGTGAGCTGCGGGATTTGCTGGAAGCAAATGATTTCAGAACCATTGCAGGCGCAGCTGTTGTCGGCCGCCATCCTTTTTCTGATGTGTTGGCATCCGGCCGCCCTGATGCGGATGATATTGACAGGCTGAAAGGTTTTTCTCAGGATATTTGCTATAAGCTCGGTAAATACAATATGCATCGGCAGATTGAGGTAAAGGGTGTATCTCCGGCTAAAGAATACTATTGCCCCAAAGGTGTTAATGGAGAAGCGACAAACTTTTTAAAGGCTAAACCGAAAACGAACAAAGTTAAATGTACTAAGTGTAAAATTTGTGCCCGGGTCTGTCCCATGGGATCGATCGACAGTACAGATGTAAGTTTGGTTTCAGGCGTATGTATTAAATGTCATGCCTGTGTTCTGAGCTGTCCTGTTAATGCTAAATACTTTGATGATCCTGCATTTTTATCACATGTCGCCATGCTGGACAGCGAATATGTTCGAAGAGTTGAAAGCGATTTTTTTGTCTAATTGAATAAACTGTATTTAGATACGGGGTCCTCGCATCAAGTAAGGGTAATTTTCAGAATGCGTTTATTTTTCCTTCTCCTAACAGTAAATCATTAGTATAATAGTAAAGTACCTATTGGAGGTGGTCGGTGAAAAAGATGATTATTGCAGGCTTTATTCTGACTATGGCTGTATTCTCCATCTCGGCATCAGGGGGTATGGAGCAGGATTCGTCAGGCGATTTTAAAACTTCTCCGGTTGATATTCCCCGGTCTGATGGAGTAGAAACAGCTACCTTCGGCCTTGGATGATTCTGGGGCCCTGATGCCCGGTTCGGGCAGTTACCAGGAGTCATTCGCACCAGGGTTGGTTATGCCGGCGGAACAACGGATAATCCGACTTACCAGAATATCGGCAATCACACCGAAACTATTCAGATAGATTATAATCCTGAGATTATTTCATATTCCAGGCTGCTGGAACTTTTCTGGGACAGCCACAATCCCCTATACGGCGGCGGGTTCAGTCAATACCGGTCAATAATTCTGTATCATAATGAAGAACAGAGGTTGCTGGCTGAAGAGTCAAAAAGCAATAGAGAAAAGGCGGCAGGAGTAGTCTTTACTACTGCAGTTGCGCCGTTAACGGGGTTCACCCTCGCAGAGTTTTACCATCAGAAGTACTTTCTTCAGGCTGATAAGTTTCTGATGTCTGAATTTTTAAACGTTCATTCATCCGAAGAGGAGATTGTAAATTCTACAATAGCAGCCCGTTTGAACGGATATGTTTCCGGATACGGAACAGCTGAAGAACTGGAGGCGGAATTAAGCAGCTATGGTCTGTCCGAAAAGGGCGCGACGTATCTGCGTGATTCTATAGGATCCTCTGACCCCTAGCATATACGGATACTCGACCGGTAGACTCGGATACTGCGATGGAAAGACAGTCTGTGACAGCTGTTATGCCACGGGCGCTCGCATGTCTCGCCCCTTCTCCGGGGTGATGCTCCAGGGTCTGCGGCGAGATAGCAATGTAGGTTCCTGCTGATTTAATAGTGCCGTCAGGTTTGATGATAAATGCCCCGTCTATCTTGGAGAATTCCTTGACGGTCTCTTCCAGTGAAGGATCAATGATATTTCTCTGCTCTTCCGGATAGCCTGAAAACGGATTAACTATGAGTTGATGTGTGTAGTCTTTCAATGTTTCTTCGGAACCTATTACGAAGAGGCATCCTACAGGTTTTCCTTCACGCCCTTCCATACCGATTTCGCGGGCAAGCTGCAGGGCTCTCCGTGAAACGTCATATGGAATACCTTCAATAAAGCTTATCTCTTCTTTGTGCTGAAGATTAACAACCCGTATTGAAGAAATGCTGTTGCTTGCCTGCTTGCCATAGAGGATTATCAGAGAATCTATATCTTTGAAATATCCCTCCATTGTTAAGTGCTTTAATTCATTTTCGGTAAAAATGATATCGGAATTGGAAATAGATACCTGTCTGTCTTCTGCAATGTCTTTATCAGACAGACAGCAGCTTCTGGTGGTCAAAACCCATCCGTCAAAATTTTCATACCAGCTGCTGGCCGGTTTACTGCTTGAAAACACATCATCGATGACAGCAAGAGCCGAGTTGTGTAATTCCGTTTGAAGCATTTCGGCCGCTTTCAGCATGGCGATATTATGTTCCTGCGCACTTTCAGAATCGGCCGGGTTGTCGGTTGCAGCTGAGTTTCTGCGGATGATATCAAGTACATCCTTCTCATCCTCTGCATTAAGGATTTCTTTCAGGATTACCGGGTTTCGCAATATCCTGGCAGTAAAACTCATGGATTGCAGATGCTGTTTGTTTCCTCCGACAAATAGGACGATCACCTGTACATACTGATCAGGCTTAGTCCATAGAATCGGTTTGCGACCCACGCCTAGTATAATCAGGCTTTCATCCATACCCTGTTTGACAGCATGAGGAAAGGCGATATTTTCTGACACTAATGTTGTTGCGATTTTTTCTCTTTCATGCACCAGGTGTTTAATCTCAGTTCCGGATAATTTATTTGTGTGGATGGATGCCTTGTTTATCAGTAATTCCAGGGCGTCATCTTTGGAATTACTGCTGTCAAGTATTACAGCTTTTATGTTCATGGGATAATTATATAATGAATTTATCAGAAACAGGTATTATATTTTTTCTTCGGAAGTCAGAACCGGTTCAGCATTGATATTTTCAGCGTCCATCATTGAAGCGATTTTGCTAACACTGGAGAGTAGTAGGTACTGTTCCCATTCCTCAAGTTTATTGAATTTCTTTACAAAATCTAATTGTAGCAAACTCGGCTTTTTTTGAAGGATTGCTTCACCTTTGTCGGAGAATCGTACATTAACTCTGCGTTTATCCAGACTGTTTCGCTCTCTGGACAATAGGCCCTGCTGTTCAAGCCGGTTGATAATTGTTGTTACCGTTGCCTGACTCAGGCTCACTTTTTTTGATATTGCGGAAATACTCAGTTCCTTGGATCTTTCCAATTCTGAAAGGACAATAAGCTGTGGTCCTGTCAGTCCGTACTTTTTCAGCAGTGATTTTGAATGAATGTCTACAGCCCTGATAATCCGACGTAGACTGGATAATAGTTCATCGCTAAGATCAATGTTCAACTTTTTCCAACCCGTAAAATAGTATTTTATAAACTATATATGATGTTTAATGAGACGTAAATACAATAAACTCCAAAAAACAAAAAAAGATTTACACCTCTAATATTTAGAACTCTATTAAAATAACAATGTAAATGGTGATATATAACCTTATTACGTCTATATAATCCTTAGAAGTCTAAATATTCGTTGACAAGATTGCTGCAATAAATTTACAATCGTATATAAAGGAGAAATATAATGAAAAAATCACTTTTTCTAATTCTTATGGCTATGCTATTAATCTTTTCTGTTTCTGCGACTGGACAGCAGGAAACACCTAAGAACATTGTAAGAGTTGCAGATCAGGTTCCGAACCTGATTACCCCGGGGGTATGGGATGGGCAGACCTTTTCCATGAACTGCACTATATACGAATATCTTGTAGAACTGGATCCTGAAACCAATGAAGTTATTCCATGTCTGGCAAAAGACTGGAGTACTACCGATGGTAAGGTTTGGACGTTAAAACTACAGGAAGGAGTTAAGTTTCATGACGGATCTGATTTTACATCTGAGGATGTGAAGTTCACAATTGAAAGAACACAGGATCCTGATCTGGGGCATCTTCAAAAAGCAGACTTCCAGATTGTTGAAAGTATAGAAACACCTGATGACTATACAGTAGTGCTTACTTTGAAAGAAGTGCGTCCTACATTTATTTATCTTTTCCTGGCATATAACATGATGATGCTTTCTTCTGATTATGATTATGCTTCACTCGGCGAATCACAGCCCATGGGTACGGGCGCATTTAAAATGGCTGAACTGCGACCGAAAGAATCTGCTCTTCTCGTAAAAAATGAAGAATACTGGGTAGCAGGGCTGCCCAAGGCTGATGAACTCAGAATATATTTTGTACCTGATATTGATGCAAGTATGAATATGCTCGAGGCCGGTAAGGTAGATATTGCGCCTTTCGCAACAGTTATCCACAAAGACCGTTTGGAAGCTGCAGGGTTTGAAGTTATTTCTCCTTATCAGGAGCATCGTTTTGTAGCACTTGCGGCAGACAGGGAGCCCTTCAACGACAACCGTGTTCGACAGGCTATGAAGTACTGTATGGATCCGGAAGTTCTTGCCGCAGCATGTCAGGGTGAACTTGGTGTAGATATCTTTTATAACGAATCGCCTATTTTGAATAATCAGTCTCAGTATTATGATATTCCTTTCAGGGGACAGGATATTGAAAAAGCAAAAGAGCTTCTTGCAGAAGCCGGTTATCCGAACGGTTTGTCAGTAGAATTATACTATGGATCTGACCATCCTTTCGGAAAAGAACTTACTCAGACAATAAAGGAGCTTGCGGCGCCTGCAGGTTTTGATGTTCAGCTTAAGGGTTATTCCAGAGATGTTTATCTTTCACAGTACTGGATGAATGCTCCGATGCTGCTTACAGGATGGGGCGGTCGACCTGATCCTTCCATGCTGCTGATGCTTGCCTACCATTCCGAAGGGCCTTGGAATGAATCTCATATAAATGAGCCCAGGGTTGATGAGCTAATCGGCAAAATCCTTGCAGAGGTTGATGATACGGTACGTCAGGGATATTACGATGAACTGGCAAAGGTTTTCTATGATCGCGGAACTATCCTCAATATACAGGTTCCGTATTATGTTGCTTTAAGGAAGGAAGTCAAAGACTATTCTCAGCCGATGACTTTTGTTACCAGGTATAAAGAAACCTATATTTCGGAGTAGCATGTTTTTTATTCGTAGATTTATTGTACGGCTGGGGTCCATGGTTGCGACCCTGGCCGTAATGTCATTTTTAATCTTTTTCCTTGTAGAACTGATGCCCGGTGATGTCGCCCAGATGGTTCTGGGACAGAATTCCACACCGGAAGGGCTCGCATCTCTTCGTGAGAGTATGGGCTTGAATGATCCTTTCCTGGTTCGCTACTGGCGGTGGTTTTCCGGACTGCTTCAAGGCGATCTTGGAGAGAGTCTCTATATGCGTGGAGTTGCAATTAATTCCATTCTTTGGAGAAAGGTTGGTCATTCGCTTGTTCTGGCTATTACCGCGCTGCTTTTTTATGTTCCGCTTTCGATATTTTTCGGGGTGGTTGCCGGGGTAAGGGCGGGAAAACTCTCTGATCAGATTATCTCTTTTTTCGGTCTGGCTACAATGGCTTTGCCGGAATTTGTTTCAGGAGTTTTGTTTATAACGCTGTTTTCGGTAAAGCTTAAAATTCTTCCAATAACCAGTGTTATTCCGATTGGTGAATCATTATGGGGTAATCTGAATATTCTCATTCTTCCTGCACTTTCAATTACAATTGTCATGTTCGGTTATGTTTCGAGAATGCAGAGATCGTCAATGATCCAGGTAATGGATTCTGATTATGTCAGAGCCGCCACTCTTAAGGGGCTGCCGCGAAGATATGTAATTTTCAGACATGCATTGAAAAATGCTCTCCTGCCTACGATTACTATCATCGGTATGAACATGGGATGGCTTTTTGGCGGGCTGATAGTTGTTGAAACCCTCTTCGGTTTTCCCGGACTCGGATCTCTGACAATGAGTGCGATAAAAACTAGGGATGTCCCGCTTATTGAGGCCTGTGTATTGTTCATTACCTTTATCTTTGTTGTTTCCACACTGATAACCGATACCCTGTACGGAGTGTTGAATCCCAGGGTCAGACTGGCGAAGGGGGTGGATTGATGAGGCGCATACTGCATGATCTGAAATCAAATCCGCTAGCGATAGCCGGTTTTGCGGTTCTGTTTCTTTGGATCTTCCTCGCTTTAGCAGGTCCTTCGCTAATGAATTTTACTTATACGGAAATGGATACGCAAAATCAGATAGCTCCACCGGGAACCGGCGGCCATCTTCTGGGTACTGATGCATTGGGAAGAGATCTCCTTGCGAGAATTGTAACAGGAAGTCGATCCATACTGACCGTTGCTCTATTTACCTCTTTTTTCTCTACAGCGGCAGGAATAATTATCGGATTTTCTGCCGGCTATTTCGGCGGCTTGGTAGACAAAATCTTTTTAAGAATTCTGGATGTATTGATGTCGATTCCGGCTCTGGTACTTGCCATGGTTATTTTGGGGGTATTAGGTGATTCCACGATAATGAGTCTTACCCTTATGATCTCCATTGCCTATATTCCGGCGACAGCCAGAGTAGCCCGTGGAACTCTGTTGACTCATAAAGGCCGGGAATATGTTGATGCTGCCCGAATAATGGGTGAAAACAATTTTTCTATAATGTTCAGACAGATCCTTCCTAATACGCTTGGGCCGATTATAGTAGAAGCTACCGCCCGTTTTGCGTATTCCATCATGATGGTTGCGTCGCTTGGATTTTTAGGTGTCGGATTACAGCCGCCTACCCCTGACTGGGGAATGATGGTTATTGAAAATAAGCAGATAATATCTGTTGCCCCATGGTCAGTATTATATCCTGCATTGGCTATTGCTTCTCTCGTAATTGCAATATCCCTGATTTCCGACTTCTTCTCAAAGGTGCTTATACATGAATCATAATATAATACTAGATGTACAAGGTCTCAGCGTTAATTACCAAACCTATTATGGTACTGTCTCTGCATTGCGGGATGTTACCTTCAAACTGAAAGAAAAACAGTCTCTTGGTATAATTGGTGAGTCCGGATCAGGCAAAAGCACCCTTGCCTTTTCTATAATGAATTATCTTGCCTCAAACGGCAGTACAGACGGTAACATTCTATATCAGGGTGAGAATATTCTTGAGAAAAGCGAACGCGAAATGGTTGGTTTGCGCGGAAATAAAATCGCAATGGTTTATCAGAATCCATACTCATCGTTGAATCCCTCTCTTACAATTGGAAAACAGCTTGATGAGGTAACGATTTTTCATCGGAACCTTTCAAAAAAGGATGCAAGAAAAGAGAGTGTTGCAATTTTGAAGGATCTCTATCTCGGCGATGCGGAAGGGCTGGTAAAAAGATTTCCTCATCAGATAAGCGGCGGTATGCAGCAGAGAATTTGTATTGCCATGGCACTTTTATGCAGGCCGGACTTGATGATTCTTGATGAGCCTACAACAGCACTGGACGTAACTACCGAAGCAGTAATACTTGATCTTATTAACGATCTTAAAAAACGATACCAGATGTCAATGATTTATATTTCACATGATATGGGTGTAGTTAACAAAGTTAGCGATAATATTGCGGTAATGTACCGGGGAGAGGTTGTTGAATACGGAGATAAGAAATCGATGTTTCATAAACCTGAGCACCCCTACACAAGGGCATTGATAAACTGTATTCCCAGAAGCGGAATTGTGAAGGAAGAATATCGTCTGAATACTATTCCGGGCTATGTGCGAAAAAGGAGTATAGATGAAGGTGGATGTCCCTTCCTTGATCGCTGCGGAAAGCGTGTGGAAAACTGCGAAAGCAGATATGGACTCAGAGAAATAGCTGAGGATCATTTTACAGCCTGTGACAGGGCATTTGCTAAAGATGTGGCGGATGACTCATTGATACCGAAAAAAGTAGATGTAATTGAAAAGACGGAAGACGGCGAAGCTCTGAATATTGTGAATCTGTATAAGACATTCAACAGTCGGGGGAAAAAAGTTCGTGCGGTTGACGGGCTGAATTTTTCTTTGAAAAAGAACAATGTGCTTGGTATTGTCGGCGAATCGGGCTGTGGCAAAAGTACTCTCGGTTATACTGTTACAGGATTGTTGAAGCCAAGCAAAGGGAAAATTTATTTTGATGGAACTGATATCTCAATGACCTGGAAGCGCAGATCGCCTGAGGTTCTGAAGGAAATTCAGTTGATTTTTCAGAACCCCGGCCGGAGTCTGAATCCGTCTTTTACCATCGAACAGATTATCGGTAGACCGATGAAGAGGTTGCTCGGAATAAAATCGAAAACTGAGAGAAGGGAAAGAATTATCGAGATCCTGAAACAGGTCGATCTTGGTAAAGAATACCTGAAACGGAAGGCCACCCAGCTAAGCGGTGGAGAGATGCAGCGCGTAGCAGTCGCACGGGCTTTTGTGCTTTCTCCTGGACTGATAGTATGTGACGAACCTACTTCGGCGCTTGATGTTTCAGTACAGTCATCAGTCCTGAATCTTCTGACAGATCTTCAGCAGCGTTCGGGTGCCTCCTACATTTTTATTTCCCATGATTTGAATGTAGTAAACTACATTTCTGATTATATAATGGTGATGTACCTTGGGCGAATAGTCGAGTTCGGAAAGAGGGACGAGGTAACTTCGCCTCCATATCATCCATATACCGAAGCGCTTTTAAGTGCGGTTCCTGATGTGGATCCTGCTCTTACAAAGGGCGCTGTACGACTCGAAGGAGCACCCCCGAATCCTACAAAAAAGATCAAGGGCTGTCCTTTTGCCGGGCGGTGTCATAAAAAGATTGGTGAAATTTGTGAGAATGTAACGCCGGAACCGGTAGGATTCGGTGAAATTCACAGTATTGCCTGTCATCTGTATTCAGCAGATTGAGCTGGGGTTAAATATTTTTTTTATTGAGAATTATTCGTTTAATAACCTCTTCAAAGAAGATAAAGAATGTTGTACGTGTTTTCTCATGGGGTTCAAGCAGGTTTGACTGATTATGTCGGGAAAGAAATATATATCTGCTGTTGTTCTCCATGAGGTTGGGGTTGAACTCTTCGGAAATAATTACCACATCTGCGCCCCTGCCGTTTGATTTTGCTGTGATTTCATTGAAGGAGCGGTACCGTCCGGTTGTTGAAAGAATAATAAGCAAACTGTCCTCATCAAGCATATTAAGCAGGGATTGTTCATCCGGCGGAACATCGACAAATGAATTGATGCATAATCTTAGTTTGTATTCTATATATTGAGCACAAATGAATGATGGGCCGAAGCCGAACAGTATTATCTTTTTATGAGATATGATAAGTTTAGCCAATTCGTCCGCCAGAGAAACATCAAACTCCTCAACGAATTGTCTTATTCGAACAAGTTCTTCCGGGATTTCTTTTTGCGGGTTGTCATCATAATAAAGATAACGCATATATTGCTTGTATCCGTCGAAGCCTGCTTTTTTTATTGATTTAGAAACCTGTGATACAGAACAGGCACAGAGGGCAGCTGCTTCCGTAATTTTCGGCGCCTGGTTATCCTTGGAATATTTGGATAGGGTTTTCAGCACTTTGAGCTCAAGATTATTCAGTTTTGTTTCATCAATATTTATCATTTATTTTTATTGTATATCACTATTTTAGGTATGTGTGAAGCTGAAACCATCTATATTCTGGAAAATTTTCCAAAAAAACATTAACATCAGGGTAGTAGTGGAAAACTTGCATTGACTGTATCATGCTGCAAGTATAGACTTATTATAAAATGAACAATATAAGGAGTAATCGAAATTGGAAAATGATAAGCTCATGAAAAACATCTCCACAATCCTCACGGATGATCAGATAAACACTGACCCTGAAGAGCTCTATGATGCGGCTGCTGACAGGTATAAAAAATACGCAAAGGCAAGAAAGGTTCTTGATGTTCCTGTCCCTCTGGCCATTGTGTATCCAAAATCTACTGAGGAAGTTGCCAGGCTTCTGGCTTTCTGCAATGAAAATCAGATAAATGTAATTCCAAGATCCGGTAAAACAGCGACGGAAGGCGGACTTGAAAACTGGAAAGAGCAAACCATCGTTATTGATGCACTACACCTGGATAAAATAATAAAAATTGATGAATACAATATGCAGGCAACCGTTCAGGCCGGAGTAGCCCTTCAGACTCTGGAAGATGAGCTGAATAAGGTTGGACTTACCACGGGGCACTCGCCTCAATCAAAGCCGGTTGCAAAATACGGCGGTCTGGTTGCTACCCGGAGTATAGGCCAGTTTTCTACGCTTTACGGTGGAATTGAGGATATGGTTGCAGGGCTTGAATGTGTATTTCCTGATGGCCATGTTTCCCGGATTAAAAATGTATCACGCCGCGCGGGCGGACCGGATATCCGTCATATAGCAATAGGAAATGAAGGGACGCTCTGCTATATCACAGAAGTAACGGTGAAGGTATACAGGTATTTTCCGGACAATAATAAATTTTACGGTTATCTTACAGAGGATATTGAAACTGGTCTCAAGGTCCTGCGCGAGGTGATGGTTAACGGCTACCGGCCTTCCGTTGCAAGGGTATATTCGGAAGAGGATGCACGTCAGCATTTTTTCCATTTTTATAAGGGTAAATGTGTTCTGCTTTTTATGGCCGAGGGAAACAAGGGTATTGTTGAGGCAACCAGCCGGGGCATAGAAGAGGCTGTTGATAAGTTCAACGAAGGTATAATCGAAGAGGTTCCTAGCGAACTGATTGAAAACTGGTTTGTAAACCTCAACTGGTCTCAGCAGGATATTGACGACGAGTTCGAGGGAATGATTGAAAACGATTCGCACGACGGGTTCACTACGGAGATTTCCGCTGACTGGGAAACAATCCCGAAGATATACCACAACGCAATCGAAAGAATCAGAAAGGAATACAACCGGGTTCATGATCTGACAATGCTGGGCGGGCATTCGTCTCACAGTTACATAAACGGAACGAATATGTATTTCGTATACAACTACAGTATTAATTGTGCTCCTGAAGATGAAATGAGGGTTTATCATCATCCGCTCCAGAAAATAATTGTTGAAGAAACACTGAAACTTGGCGGTTCAATGTGTCACCATCACGGTATCGGAAAATTCCGTAATGAATGGTCAAAAGATGAACACGGAACTGCATTTTATATGTTGGAGAAGCTCAAAAAAGCATTTGATCCGAACGGAATTATGAATTTTGGAACGATTTATTACCAGGAAGAAGGCGCGAAATATCAGAAGTAACTGAACTTATGAAGATAATCTGTTTCGTCAAGCTTGTACCTGATGTTGAAAACTTTAAATACGACTATGAAAGAAATGTATTAGTGAGGGAGAATGTTCATCAGATACTGAACCCCGAGGATTGTTCAGCTCTGTCGGTTGCTTTGAAGCTCAAGCAGGAAAATATTGATGTACAGGTAGAGACCCTGACTATGGGGCCGGAGGGTTGCAGGCCTCATCTTGAGGACCTTATTAAACGGGGTGTTGACCGTTCAATTCTTATATCGGATAAATCTTATGTCGGAAGTGATACCTACGTAACAAGCCGGATTATCAGCAGATATCTTGAGAGGGAGGCTTTTGATTGGATTTTCAGCGGTACCCACTCAATAGACGGCGGAACCGCCCATGTTCCTTCCCAGGTTGCGGAATGTCTGAACATTCCACAGATGGGAAATATTTTAAGGATTAACCAGGCAGGTTTGTTTTCTGACCGGGTGAGGACAGAGGTGGACAGTGAAGATGCCGTATTGCAGTTTGAGATTGAACGGCCGGCAATACTGAGCTTCCAGTATTCTACAAAAATCAAGCTTCCCTACATTAAGTATGAAGATCTTGAACGCGATGTCAGCGGGCAGCTAGAGATAGTCTCAAATAGCAGGCTCCGCTTCTGTGATACAGAAACAGGGATAGCCGGCTCTCCGACAAAGGTGTCGCAGGTTGAGGTTGATAGTTTCGGCCGCAAGGATACCCGGTTTCTCAAATGTGATGATGAGGGAATAGAAGAAGTATATCAGTTCCTTAAGCAGCGGGGGATTGTCTGCTCATGAAGAAGGTTTTGATTTATATTGACCCGCAAGCGGTGAAGGACAGCATTGATCTTCTCGAGGCTGCGGAACAGATCTACGGTGCGGGAGAAAGCCTTTCGTACGGGATAGTTCCCGGAACACCGCCAGCAGACGTCTTCGGAGTTTTTGATAAATTGATAAGTGTCAGTCCGGATAGGGCTGAGGGGTTCGATGCTGCATATATTGCAGACAGTATTGAAAAACTGCACAGGGATTTTCAATTTGATGCAGTTCTTATTCCGGCCACTGTTTTTGGAAGAATGATAGCGCCCAGAGCTGCAATGCGACTGCAAACCGGACTTGTTGCTGATGTTACAGAGATCAGGCATCACGATGAAGAGATTGTGATGGTCCGTCCGGCATTCAGCGGCAGGATGCTTGCCGGTATTGTGAACAGGGGCGGCGCTCCGGTAATGATGAGCGTGCGACAGAACATCTTCTCTTATGCCGGGCCGCGAACGAAAAAGACTGAAGAAATTAACTTTAATCCGGAGCCTTTCCGGAAACCGGGAATCAGGTATATATCAAGCCAGCCTAAACCCCAGGATGAGGACATCAGGGAAAGTAATGTTCTGGTGTCCGGTGGCGATGGAGTGACGCGATATTTTGATCAGCTTAATGAGCTTGCCGAGGTTTTGAACGGGTCGGTTTCAGCCAGCCGGAAAGTAGTCGACAGGGGTGCAGCCCCGCGGCATATTCAGGTGGGGCAATCGGGCAAAATTGTTAATCCGTCGTTATATATCGCTCTGGGGATATCAGGATCAATTCAGCATGTTGTCGGTATCAAAAACGCAGAAAATATTATCGCTGTTAATCCCGACAGACAGGCTCCCATCTGCAGTCTTTCAAATATTGTCGTTGAAGCTGATGCAAGGGAGTTTATCCCGAGAATAATTAAAAGGATAAGAAAGGGAGAATATAAATGAATATTACCGATTTTTCTATGGATTATTTTTCGCTGAAAGAAAAGAACGCTATAGTCACCGGAGGCAATACAGGGTTGGGACAGGCCTTTACTCTCGCTCTTGCGAAGGCTGGAGCAAACATTTTGATGCCGAGTATTATGCCCGATGATCCGGATTTTAATTCCCTTGTTGAATCCGAGGGTGTGAAAGCCGTTTATATGAATGCCGATATTACAGAGCCGGGTATGCCGAAACAGGTTGTAGAACACTGTGTCAGGTTTCTTGGTTCGGTAGACATACTCGTTAACTGTGCAGGAATATCTATCCTGAAAAATATTCGTGAGTTCGGCAGGAAAGAATGGGACCCTATGGTGGCTGTCAATCTTACAGCTGCGTTTGAGATGTCAGAGGAAGTGACCCCCTATTTTATAGAGCAGAGAAGCGGGAAAATAATTAACATCTGTTCATTATTCAGTTTTTTAGGGGGGCAGCAGTCGCCGGCCTATGCAGCAACAAAGCACGGTCTGGCGGGTTTGACAAAGGCATACTGTGATGAACTGGCACAGTATAATGTTCAGGTTAACGGGATTGCCCCCGGCTATTTCAAGACCAGCCTTGTAAGTGATTCAATGAGTGATGAAAAACGCTACAACTGGATTGTTGACCATACACCTGAAGGTCGATGGGGCGAAATTCAAGATTTGATGGGAACCACGGTGTTTCTGGCCGGCAAGGCATCACAGTTTGTTAACGGTCATATTCTGTCTGTAGATGGCGGTTTTCTTACAAGGTAATCTCAAGATTCAGGACAATAATATGAGTGAAAAATATTTTATAGGCATAGACAGCGGATCCCAGAGCACGAAGGTTTCAATAATCAGCGACAAAGGAAAGGTTGTCTGCAGCGCAAGTCAGCCTCTTAAGCCCATGATTTCCAGAAAAAACGGCTGGGTTGAGCATCCGGATGACGATCTATGGGACAGCCTGCAGGCTGCTCTGCGCGAATTATTCAGCCTTTTCGACGGAAAAATAAATGATATTATTGGAGTCGGGCTGTGCTCAATCAGATGTTGTAGGGTTTTTATGAAAGCTGACGGTTCACTTGCGGCTCCGGTCATGAGTTGGATGGATGTAAGAGCATATGAAACCTTTGAAGATGAACCGGGCATTGCCTATACAGGGTCTACCTCAGGCTACCTTACATTCCGACTAACAGGAGAGCTGAAAGACACAATTTCAAATTCGTACCAATACCAGTTTCCTGTAGATATGAATACCTGGCAATGGTCGGAGGATGCAGGAGTCTTCGATAGTTTTGCGATTCCCAGGGAAAAACTGTTTGAAATGCATCTGCCGGGGGGAAATTATAGGCCGGGTTACAGCCGGAGCATCAAAGTTGACCGGCCTGCCGGAAGGCCTGCCCGTTGCAGCCACAGCCAATGATAAGGCTGTTGAAGCGCTCGGCTCTGGTCTTATCGAACCCAACATAGGATTATTGTCGCTTGGTACCTATACAACCGCAATGGTGTTCGGCAGTGAATACAGGGATGAGACAGAAAATGTTTTTACTAATCTATCATCTGTCCCCCATCAGTACCTCTATGAATGCGCCGGGATTCGCGGCGGTATGTGGCATATTTCATGGATCCTTGAGCTTCTGGGTAAAGAGTTCGCCGATAAGGCCGTTTTATGCGGCTGCAGTGTTGAGGAGCTGCTTGAACAAGAGGCTGTTGCTGTACCGGCCGGATCCGACGGTCTTCTGATAGTTCCGGACTGGCTTGCGCCTGCGGACAAGCTTCATAAAAAAGGAGTTATGATTGGATTTGATCAGCGTCATACAAGGGGTCACATCTATCGTGCAATGATGGAAGCCTTGGCAATGCGGATGAAGAATAATTTTGATGCCATGAATAAAGACCTGGGAAGCAGTCCAGAGCAGTTTATAGTCTGTGGAGGCGGCTCTAACAGCGATCTTTTTATGCAGATTATTGCCGATGTGTTCGGGGTAACAGCACTCCGGAACAGGGTTAACGGGGCAGCAGGCCTTGGCTCTGCAATTTGTGCAGCCGTCGGGACCGGATACTATGGCGGCTTCAACGAAGCGGTACAAAAAATGGTTCATCAGGAAAAGGTCTTCACCCGGGACGAAGAGCAGCATAAGCGTTATAAGGCAATAAATGAGGGAGCCTATAAGAATCTGACTGCAATGCTATCCGAAACGCTTCAGACTATCCATAATGTTGTAGAGAATCAATCTTATATAATTTAGAGAAAAGGCGGGACGGGAATATGAAAATCATAGCTGTATGCGGCAGCCGTAGAGAGAAAGGCAATACCGCAACAATAATTAATAAAACCCTGGAACCCTTTATAGAGGATGGCCATGAAACCGAGATTATCTACCCGGGAAAGATGAATATATCCGGCTGCAATGGCTGTGAAGGCTGTGCTAAAACCGGACGCTGTGTTGTTAAAGATGATATGCAGGAGATATATCCGAAAATCCTCGAAGCGGATGCTTTTATTGCCGGGTCACCGACATATTTTTACAACATGTCCTCAGATATGAAAAAGTTTATTGACCGATGCTACTGTCTTTGTTCGTTTGATAAAGAAAACCGGGCGGTTTGGATAAGCCGCCTTCCTCAAACAGGGCCACGGTTCGCAGGTCTGATTTCGATTTGTGAACAGAACTCCGCCGATGATATGGGTTTTACCCCTGCGGCAATGCAGGCTGCTTATGAATCACTCGGCTATCGCATAGTTTTCAACCAGAAGGTTCTTCATGCCTTTGAAGCTGGTAAAGTTCTTCAGTTTAAGGATCAGATGGATGCAGCCTACAGTAACGGAAAGAAACTTTTAAAAACGCTTGAGTTGAACAGGCAGCGGACTTTGTTTCCCTCTGGATCTTTAAATTAGGGTGATTGCTGCGTTGACTTAATTGTAGTTATAATAGCCGATATGGCAAACATCTTGGATTACATACAGTGGCGCGGGGATCTTGCTTTTTCAGCTGATCCGTTTAATGAGGTTGATAACCTGATACTGGCCAGACTTTCCTACATCGATTTTGATGATCTGGATTCCCGGGGCGAGGAATTGGACAGCATTTCCAGGCGGTACATCCATTCAGAAACCCGGATGAACCCTGGCTTGATGCTGAATGAAGGTACAAAACCGCTGCTTGAGACTGCGGGGGACAGTTCCCGTTTCGGTTCTTTGTTTGTAAGGGCTTTTATAAACAAAATAGATTTTGATAATCAGCTTCAGTTTTCTGCAGTCGTTTTTGAATTGGACAGGAAGACAGCTTATATTGCATTCAGAGGTACTGATGATACGCTGGTCGGTTGGAAGGAAGATTTTAATATGTCTTTCATGGATGTTGTGCCTGCCCAGCTTGAGGCAGCTTCCTACCTGAATGATGTTGTAAGTAAATACGGATACAGAAAAATATATGTTGGAGGTCATTCAAAAGGCGGCAACCTTGCGGTGTATGCTTCCGTCCATTTAAAAAAGAGACTCAAACGCTGTATTGAGACAGTTTATAACAATGACGGACCTGGATTTGGAAGTAACCTGCTTGAGACGGCTGAATATCAGGAAATATCCGGCAGGATTACAACTTTGATTCCGAAGAGTTCGGTTGTTGGACTACTGCTGGAACATGAGGAGCAGTACAGGGTTGTTGAATCAAGCCAGAAGGGAATTATGCAGCATGACGGATTAAGCTGGGAAGTCAAGGGTAAGGATTTTGTCTATCTCCCGGAATTGAAGGACGATGCGCGAATCTTCGATAAAACAACTAAATCTGTGCTTAAAAAATTGAGTCTTGAACAAAGAGCGGCATTCTCAACCGTTCTCTTCGATCTTTTATCGGTGAACGACAGTAAAACTCTGACTGAACTGAACAATGGCGGCCTCAGCAACTTTTTTAAGATGTCTGAAAATTACAGCAAGCTGGACCGGGAAATGAAGAAGCTGATCTTTGATACCCTGTCCTTGTTTTTTGGCGAGAGCTTTAAAAGTTTCCTTGATGTTTCCGGATTAAATCAGTGGCAAAATAAGATGAAGCTCTGGCGTGAAGAAACAAGAGATGAAATAGAATCTTTTTTCAGGAAGCTGTAAAGAAAATAATGATACCACGGCGTCATGTTTATGATGTAAAATATCTTTGAGAGTTCACTTTCAAAGGAATGAATATGACACCTGATATTAAAAAAATTATACACAATCCTGTTTTTTTTGAACGCAACCGTATTTACCGGGTATATCGCGGCGGTAAATTGTTCAAGAATCTTTTTGACGATCCAGTCGAGGATACGTTTTACCCGGAGGAATGGATTGCATCGACTGTTAATGCAATGGGTACCCCGCACGATGATATCCCCGGTTATGGTATTTCAATTGTGAAAGATACTGACATTCCTTTCACAGAACTTTTGGATAAATATACGAAGGAAATGCTTGGTGATTTAAAAGAATTCAATATTTTTGCCAAGATTCTGCATAGCGCAGTCAGGCTCCCGGTTCAGTCGCATCCAGATATCGATTTTTCACGGAAATATTTTTCAAGTGAAAAGGGAAAAGAAGAGGCCTGGCTTGTCCTTGCAGTTGAGGATGATGCGGTCATCTACTATGGTTTTAAAGACGGTGTAAGCAAGGACGATTTTTCTCGAGCGATCGATGAAAGTGAAAATGATAAAGACATTGCAGCATCATTGCTGAATCCTGTTAAGATTAGGCCGGGGGATGTTTATTTTGTTCCGGGGAAGACGGTCCATACAATCGGCAGCGGCTGTTTAATTCTTGAGATTCAGGAATCAACTGATTTTGTAATGCTCTGTGAGCATTGGTGTGATGAACTTCACCTCACCAATGAGGAAATGTTCCAGGGTTTGAACAAAAAGCAGGCTTTGGAGTGTTTTGATTTTAGCGGAAATGCCGAATCTATCTTGAAAAAAGGAAAGATAAAACCTGAAACCTTTATTAAAAACGGCGGTATTGAAGCCAGAAAATTAATCTCTGAAAAAGAATCAAATAATTTCAGGATGAATTCATACACTGTTGAATCTGGTTCGTTTCAGCTGAACAATACACCTTCGATTATCATTCCTGTTGAAGGTTCAGGAATTCTAAAAGGGTCTGATTTAAACCGGGCAATAACTGCAGGAGAATATTTTTTTATGCCGCATAGTGCCCGGGGCGCGGAGATCGTAACAGACGGCAGGATTACTGTTGTTGAGTGTTTACCAAAAGGATGCTGAGGGAATTCAAATGAATATATCCAGGAGAGAAAATTTTTTCCGAACTATGAATCACAGACAGCCGTCTGATCTGATCCTTGATCTTGGAGGGAATCCTCTTTCCAGCATGGAAGGGGAGAGTATGAAAAACCTTCTTGATTTTCTGGGCTATCCGCAAAGAGATGAAACTGAGCGTTCGCTGTTCGGTAAAGTTGAAAGAATTGATGCCCGAATTCTCGAATATCTTGATATTGATACCCGTTCGGTCGGAGGAATACTGAAGCCGGAAGTTTCGCAGTTTAAGATGCTGTCAAAAGATCACTATATTGATGAATGGGGTATAGAAAGGAAGTTTAACGGACGATACTGGGATGCTGTTTCAACACCGTTGAAAGGAGCAGGCCTTGACGATCTGGACTCTTACCCCTGGCCTATAGCGTTTTCTATATCTGAGGATGAAATTGATCATATCAGGAAAGAGGCTGAGAATCTTTTCATTAATACTGATTATATAATCTGTGCCGAGCATCCGGTTTATGGTGTTTTTGAACTCGGGTGCTGGCTCTGTGGATTTGATGATTTCCTTGTAAAGCTGCTGATAGAGCAGGACTTTGTTAGAAAACTTTTTGATATTATCCTGTCCTATCAGCTGGAGGTAATTGACCGGTATTATTCAGCACTGGGTAATTTTATCCATTATACATCGAGTGGAGATGATTTTGGAACACAGGAGAATCTTTTCATGTCACCTGATGTGTTCAGAGAGATAATAAAACCTTATTATAAAACACGAATTAACCGAACCAAGACTTATACGGAGGCTTACTACCTACATCACAGCTGTGGAAGTGTTCGGGATATCATCAATGATTTAATTGAAGCAGGTGTAGATATCCTGAATCCTGTTCAGCCCGAAGCAAGGGGAATGGAGGCTGAATTAATAAAGCCTCTATTTGGTGATCGTATTGTTCTGCACGGCGGAATCGGCACGCAGGAAAAATTGTTTCAGGATCCTGATGCCATTGAAGATTATGTGCGATCAGTAATAGAAATTATGAATCGAGACGGTGGTTATATTCTTGCGGCAGCTCATAATCTGCAGGATGATCTATCACCTGAATCAATTGTTAAAATGTTTAAAGCTGCACGGAGGTATGGTAAGAAAAATGAAGCGTTCTGGAATCAATAAAGCCATTATGGATTTGGAAAAATTGTTACAGGATTTGAGCTTTGCCCTTCCCGGATTCTGCAGCTGGACAGCAGAGGACTGGCAGGATAAGGGTGTTGAATATAATGAAATAAGAGATAATATGCTGGGATGGGATGTGACCGATTATGGGCTTGGTGAATTTGAAAAGCAGGGGCTGGTACTGGTGACTCTCCGTAACGGAAACATCAATAATCCCGCGTATAAAAAAACATATTCCGAAAAGATTCTGATGGTTTATGAGGGGCAGACAGCTCCTCTGCATTTTCATTGGAACAAGATGGAGGATATAATAAACAGGGGCGGAGGCAATGTTATTTTCAGACTGTTCAATGCTGATGAAGACGGTAACAAACTGAATACCGATGTAGAAATATATAAGGACGGATGCAGGTTTACAGTCTGCGCCGGTTCGGATGTTCTGCTGATGCCGGGAGAAAGCCTGACGCTTTACCCGTACTGCTATCATGAGTTTACAGTCCAGCCTGGTACAGGTTCGGTTCTGGTCGGAGAAGTCTCCAGGGTGAATGATGATAATAACGACAACAGATTTTATGAGCCGCTGGGCCGGTTCCCTGAGATTGAAGAGGATGCGAAGCCGTACCGGCTTCTTTGTAATGAATATCCGGCTGCAGAGTAAGCGGCTAATGGAGGAATGATGAATACAACTGAATATGCTGATCTCATTGCTGAAGAATTGAAAACAGCTTTGAATAAAATCTCTCCGGAAAGCGGAGAAGCATTAACTAACCAGATCATAAAATCTAAGAAAATCCTGGTTGCGGGTGCCGGACGCTCAGGTTTTGCCGCAAAGGCATTTGCTATGAGGCTGATGCATATGGGATTTGATGCCTATGTTGTCGGTGAAACAGTTACCCCCAGTCTTGAATCGGATGATCTTTTGATAATTTCATCAGGCTCCGGAGAGACAGGCAGCCTTTTAACTATGTCTGAAAAAGCGAAAAAAATCGGAGCCGTACTTGCGACGGTCACCATTCGCCCTGAAGGCTCCGTCGGCCGGGCAGCCGATATTATCATTAAAATTCCAGCGCCGACACCTAAGGCTGAATCCGCAGGAGACTTTAAATCAATTCAACCGATGGGCTCTCTGTTTGAGCAGAGCATGCTGCTCTTTTTTGATGCTGTAATTTTAAGAATTATGGAGAAGAAAGGATTTGATTCAGATACAATGTTTACGCGTCACGCGAATCTTGAATAGGAAGGAATAATGAAACTGCAATTAGCATTAGACGTTTTCAGATTAGAGGATGCCCTGGCGCTGACCGAGCAGATAAAAGGACATATTGATATTATTGAGATTGGAACACCCTTTCTTCTCGAGGAAGGAATGAACGCAGTCAGGCAATTTCGTAAAACTTTTCCGGATAAAAAAATTTTTGCGGATACTAAAATCATGGATGCAGGTGAGCTGGAAACATTATCTGCAATTGAAGCAGGTGCTGATTATATAACCGTTCTGGCTGTGACTGACATAGCGACGGTGGAAGCCTGTGTTTCAGTGGCTAATGAGCACGGTAGGGAAATTGTTGCTGATATGATATGTGTGGATGATATTCCATCAAAAATAGCCCGGCTTGAGGCTGTTGGAGTGCATGGGATTGCTGTACACACCGGAGTTGATCAGCAGAGAGAGGGGAGAACTCCGCTTGATGATTTAAAGGTAATGAAACGGCATTGTAAGAATGCCGAAGTCTATGTTGCCGGTGGTATCTCATTGGCTACAGTCCCGCTGTATGCTGAATTGGAGCCTGATGTACTGATAGTTGGCGGAGCAGTCGGTTCAGCTGAAAATCCGGTTGATGAGGCATTGAAGCTTCGGGCGAAGATCGGTAAATAATTGCAGCCGCAACCGTGTCCTGAACAAATAAAAAAGTTTTTTTCACCGTTACAGGATCTTTACATAACCAAAACATTCGCAATTTATAATATTTCATATTCTCTAAACCCGGGAGTTTATATGAAGCAAAAAAATGTATTTATTTTATTATCAGTGTTTGGCAGGCTGCTGCCGCTGGTCGCATTGACGGCTGGTAGACAGAAGGATATCGTATTACGATTACACAATTATGCATGAAAGACAGAAGCCGGTTTTTTACGTTTTATTAATATTCTTAATGCTGTCCGGCGGACAGCTATATACGCAGGATTCGATAAAGTTTGATGATATAATAATTCCGGGTTCTGCTCCTTTTTCGCTTGATGCCGAAAGCGCAGTTTACTGCATAAATATGCTGAAGAATAATCGATATCTGGAAAGGGTTGAGGGATCTGTAGAATATAAAATTATAGAGGTTGAAGAGGTCTGGTCGTGGTTTCTAAGTTGGGATGAACGATATCCCGAGGGGCACCGCAGGCGATACGATATAATCGTAAATGGAGACTCTCTGGACTGGGATAAAAGTTTTATTGAATACGGAGGTGAAATGCTGAATCTCCGCCTGCTTTTTCTATACAGAAATCAATATCCCCCAGAGGGGATAGATTATCGCAACGACTTTCAGCGCTGATTGGCAGAGAGAATCCTACCTCAGCCGCCTTGTTATTATAAAGCTGATTATCAGGAATATTGCGGAGCCCGTCAGAGCCCAGAGGATGCCTCCGAACTGAAACAAGAGCCCCGACATCAGGGTTCCAATCAGTCTGCCGGTAGCATTGGCCATGTAATAGAAGCCTACATTGGATGCAGCCTTATTGCCCTGGGCATAATCCAGCACAAGAAATGAATGAACAGAAGAGTTGAGCGCAAATATTATTCCAAATATTACAAGCCCGATTGTTATTGACCATGCCGGCTGAATATTTAATCCAAAAAGCAGGGCAATGGCTGTCATAGTAAGAACAAGCAAACCGGATACATTTGATGCGGCAAGACCGGCAGGTGCCTCACCCCTTGTCCAGAATTTAAGAATGACGGGTGCAAAAGCCTGAATAACACCGTAGCCTATAACCCAAAGGGCCATGAATCCGCCAACCTGTGAGTGGCTCCAGCTGAATATGCTGGAAAAGTAAACCGGAAGTGCTACTACAAACCAGATATCCCTGGCTGCAAAAAGAAAAACCCTGGCGCCTGAAAGCAGTTTAAGCGGCCTGCTGATGTCAAAAAGCTTTTTGAACTTGATTTTGCTCTTTGTTTCTCCAATGCTCTCCGGCAAAGAAGTCAGAGAAAGTATCAAGACGAAGACTATTATACCCGCCAGAATCCACAATCCGAACCGGAAGCCCAATGCCTGCAGCAGGAAGCCCCCGACAAAGAAACCAAGCCCCTTAATGGTATTTTTTGAGCCGGTCAGAAGAGAGACCCATTTAAACAGTGAGGAGCTCTTGTCTTCAGGGACAAGGAACTTAACTGCTGTTTTGGAACTCATTTTCGTAAGGTCCTTGCTGATTCCTGATACAGCCTGGATAATCATTACAAACGGAATTGTCAGTGACGGTCCCCAGCTGTCGTTCATGAAGGAGAGGGCTATCAGGGCTATTGGTTGTATAGATAGCCCCATTATCAGGGTGAACTTAAGACCCTTGCCCTGAGCAAGCCATCCTCCAAGAAGGTTGGTAACCATGCCGAAAAATTCATAAAAAAGAAAGAGGAAAGCCAGTGTCAGGGGAGAGTAGCCATGCTTGTTGAAATACAGCAGTACCAGCATTCGCAGGGCTCCGTCGGTAAGCATGAATGCCCAGTAGGAGCCGGTTACAATACCATAGGATCTTAATTTGTTCATATTGAGTCCGCTATCCTGCTGCAGAAATCAGCCATTCTATTAACATAGCCGATTTCGTTATCGTACCAGGCCAGGATCTTGACCTGTGTATCGTTGATTACCATGGTTGAAAGCCCGTCAACTATCGATGATCTGATGTCGTCTTTGTAATCAACTGAAACAAGGGGTCTGTCTTCAAAGCCCAGTATGTCTTTGAGGTATGTCTCAGAAGCCTCTTTCAAAAGAGCATTTACCTCTTTTTTAGAGGTTTCACGGTTCACTTCGAATACACAGTCTGTAAGTGAGGCATTTAATAGTGGAACCCTGACAGCCAGACCATTCAGTTTACCTTTGAGTTCAGGGTAAATCATAGTGATGGCCTTGGCCGACCCCGTTGTTGTGGGGATCAGTGACTGACTGCATGCTCTGGCTCTTCGTAGGTCCTTGTGAGGAGCATCGATAATTGTCTGGGTATTTGTAATATCATGAATAGTCGTCATAGTGCCGTGTTTGATGCCGAGTTTGTCATTTATAACCTTTACAACGGGGGCAAGGCAGTTGGTTGTGCATGAAGCCGAGGTTACAAGATTATGCCTGGCGGGGTTATACAGATTGTCATTCACACCGTAAACGACATTCAAGGCCCTTCCCTTAACCGGAGCTGAAACCAGAACAGTATTCACGCCCTTGTCATAGTAGGGCTGCAGAGAAGTTTCATCTTTAAACTTTCCGCTGCATTCAACAACTATATCGATTCCTGCAACATCGATTGATTCGGGTTTTGAAGCGTCAGAGAATCTGATTTCTTTACCGTCTACAGTCAGAGATTTGTCAACTGCTGTAATATCCCTGCTCCATTTACCGTGGACTGAATCGAACTCCAGTAGATGGGCGGCGCTTTCGGCTCCACCTTTTAGTTCATTGATTGCAACTATGTCAAATTCCTTATTATCGAAGGCAGCTCTGAAAAAGAGCCTTCCCATTCTTCCGAATCCGTTTATTAATACCTTCTTTGCCATTTCATCTACTCCTGTAATTCTTCCATTAAGTGGTTTAGTCTCTTCTCTATCTGATCACGAACTTTCCTGAACTCTTCCGGTGTTTTTGGATCCTTAAAAGGCATGGAAATCCTGTGCTTTGAATGAGGGAATAAGTAGGGGCATTCCCTTTCCGCCTGATCACAGACAATTATAACCAGATCAATCGTTTTATCTCCGATGAACTCTTTAGCTGTTTTGGGTTGCTGGCTGCTTATGTCGATATTTCTTTCTGCCATAACCTCTATTGCAAGGGGATTTACCTCTTTTGCCGGCCTGGTTCCTGCGCTTACAGCTTTCACATTATGGTTATCTGTGAAAGAATTGATAAAACCTTCCGCCATCTGACTCCTTGCGCTGTTGCCTGTGCATAGAAACAGAATCTTTGTCAGCTTTGTGTCATCTTCTGTCGATCTCCTCTCGCAGCAGTCGTTAAAAATAGATTCCAACATTTGGGATATAGGGGCTAATGCACTGCTGTTTATGTGATATTTAATGCTGCTGCCGTCGGTCGTGGTGTTTAGCCAGCCGCCTTCCTTTAATGCAGCAATATGCTGAAGGACAGTCGTGCGTGCCAACGGGACAAGGCCTGCCATTTCACTGGTTGTCATAGACCCGTGTTCCAGGATCAGGTTAAGCACTCTTATCCGTGCGGGATGGCTTAGCAGTTTGCCAGCCTCTGAGATTTTGAGTTCAGTTTCTGAAAAGGGTTCTGAATGTCGTTTAATTACGTCCATGACGTAAGGGTACAACATTGTTGCGTAGAGATCAAGTCTTGTTAATTACTCTAGGTTTTTTTGAGAATATTTGCTTATATAGTCTTGAAAAATAAGTAAACAGTGTATATATAAAATACAATGTGTATTAAAGAACGAAAACAGAGAGAGAAAGAGCAGTTTAGAAACAGGATTCTTGAGACAGCAATCAGAATTGTACATGAAGATGGTTTTCAGGCTCTGACAATTCGCAAGCTTGCTGAAAGAATAGAATACTCACCGAGGACAATATATCTCTACTTTTCAGACAAAGAGGAACTTCTGAAGGCGATAGTGGAATACGGCTTTGCTGCTTCCGTACAGAATCTTGAGGCCAACGACTATTACAGTGGGTTATCAGCGGAACAGCATCTCAGGGCTGCGGTTAGTTATCATTTGAAAACGGCGGTCGAAAATGTGAATTATTACAATGCAGTTATTCAAATTATTCAGGGGAAGGGTTTCGAGCCCGGTCCGAATCAGCTGAAATTTGAACAATACCTTTCAGAAAGTCTGGAGCCATATTTAAAAATGGACGGCGATTCGGCGTTTACAATGTTTTTGCTTTTTGCATCAATCCGTGGGATAGCAGTCGAGTTAATTAATAAGAGTCTACCGGTGAATGCTGATGAACTGAATGATAAGACAGAATTAGTGTTTAACTTCTACAAAAATCTTCTGGAAACATGAGGAGAAGATATGAGAAATAGAATCTTGACCGGTTTTGGAATTGCTATTTCAGTTATTCTTATTTTTACATCCGTATTGCTCATTTACCGCTATATTAACTCGACATATAGATACTACCGTTCACAGGTTGAACGCCTTTTTGCAGATGTAGAGTCTTCTGATAAGGAGCTTATCTCGCAGAAGGATCTGATTGATCTGCCGGCTCCTGTCAGGAAATATCTTGAGTATGTAGGTGTCACAGGTACAGAAAAAGTCCGCAATTTCTCGGTAGTCATCGATGGTGAGTTTAAAATGAGTCAGGATAGAGCCTGGGCTCCTGTTTTGGTCGAACAGATTAGTTTTACGGATAATCCTGTCAGATTGTTTTATATGGAGCTAAAGTTTTTGGGGCTGAAGATTTTCGGCCTCCATCACTATGAATCGGCTGCTGCTTCAATGGATATCAAGATTCTTGATGTCTTCAAGGTTGCTCAAGCACGCGGTATCGAAATGAACAGGAGCGAGACTGTAACCATCTTTAACGATATGTGCATACTCGCACCTGCCGCCTTGATTGATTCGCGGATTAGCTGGCGTGAGATTGATGATTTTACTGTTGAAGGGACATATACGAATGCGGGTATAGCAGTAAAGGGGGTGCTCTTCTTTAATGAGAAGGGTCAGCTGATTAATTTTGTTTCCAATGACAGGTATTTTCTGAATGAGGATGGTACTTATGAGCTGCTGAGCTGGTCTACTCCGGTAGGCGAATACAGGGAAATAAATGGTTTGAATCTACCTGGTTACGGAGAAGCTCTCTGGGAGAGAAACGATGGTCAATTCTGCTATGCCAAATTCAATATAAGGGATGTGACAATTAATTCCGGACTGGAATAGCAGTCTTTCCTATCATAGTCTTTGATTCCCGGCCTACAACAATAAAAGATAATATACCTATAACCGCAAAGCTTATCAGAATGGCCGCAAAAACGCCGTTGACACCCAGAGCTCTCGGAAGTAGATAGGCAAGTGGAACAGCAACCAAAGCTATCTGAATCAGCGAAAGCGCTCCGGCAAGAAAGGGTTTATGGTACACATTCAGTATTGATGCGCCTACCTGCCCGCAGCCGTAAAGGCCGTAGCCGATTGGTACAATCATCAGGTAGGCGGCGGCTGTTGTTCTGACCATTGTATCTTCATTGAAAAGGCCGGCAAGCGTGCTGCCTGCGAAAAATAGAATGCCTGCAGCTGTAAGGCCGACAATATGAGCATAGAGGCGCAGCCAACGGATCCCCTGTTTCACTCTTTCG
>JAQQAL010000020.1 GCA_028532855.1 Candidatus Thalassospirochaeta sargassi | reverse complement strand
AAAGCAGTTCGATAACCCTGTATGGATGACCTTCCCGGGCTCAGATAACCCGGTCAGGATGGTAGATCACTCGCATGAGGAACCTGTTACCATGGGGTTGAATGCTGATAAATACCTGAAAGGTGCAAAAAACATAGTCTTCCGCTACGGCGGCCCGCATATTGAACTATCCGAAGCGCTATGGAAGATGGGGTTTCTTTCACACGAAAAGAGAACAAGTAAAAGCGGTGCCGAATACGTTCCCTTTGATCTTGTAATCGAACATGCTCCCCCTGCCCCCAAATATAAAGAAGAAATTCAGGAAATAATTGATGAAGGGCTGCTGCTTGACGAAGGAGCATTTCAGGTGCTTGTTAAGGGCGAGAAGGACGGCAAACCGATGAAGGTAACGGTCTACGTTAACACACCGGGGCTTGAAGAGGCATTTGAAAAATCAGGCATCAGCCATGAAGCATATCTGACTGGCCAAAGCGCATTTATATTCACAAAGATGATGGTCGACGACGCTGTAACCCAGACGGGTCTTATCGCCCCCGAGGTGCTTGAAGCAGATGCACGTAAATTTTTCTTCGACGAAGCTGCAAAGCTCGATATTACCTTTGACGAGATAATTGAACAGAAAATAAATTAGATTCTATTCCCCGGAGACGCAGAGATGCTCCGGGGATTTATATTTTCACCTTTGAAGACGGGAGTACCTTTCTCCCTGGAGAACATTTTACTTAACCTGATGTAATCCCTTTTTTTCTGACTTCCTTCCCTCAGCAAATGCAGATACAACTCATATTTATTTGCAAACCTGTAAAAAAAGTAACCTTTGGGAATACCGGCCTTAGCGATGATTCTATTAATCGAAGAGTCCTCGAAACTGAAGGATGAAAATTCGGACAGCGCTGCATCAACCAGAGCCTGTTCATCAATCCTCTTTTTTGCAATTTATATTCCTTCAATCTCCGGAATATACTTTCGGGTCAGACTCATTACCAAATCAATTTGCCCCTTGTCGTTTATGTATTTATTTGGTTTAACCTCAAGGTTATGCTCATCGAAAATTTTACCTGTCACACGGCCCGCCCCCTTATCACAGGCCAGATAGGTATAGGTATTTGCCATTTCTTCTGGAGTGATTGATCTTTTCGATTTTTGTTTATACACCCATTTCATAAACGAAGACAACTCAGGATGGCGCGAAACATCAATCTGCACCGCTGTAACCCTTATACAATTTGCAGTAATGGCAGTGTGTTTCAATTTTTCCGCGACCCAGTATGTAAACATCATCTGTGCAATCTTTGACTGGTAATAAGCATTCACCACATTGAAGCTTTTGTTATTAAATTCAGGATCATCGAGATCGACTTTAAGAAAAGGTTTAGCCAGAAGCCCCTTTGAAGAAATAGTTATAATCCTTCCGTTTTCCGATTTCTTCAGCTTTGCAAGAAGAAGAGATGTTAGAAGTACAGGACCAAGATGATTTGTCGCCCAGAAAGCCTCGATACCTTCTGATGTCTTCTCTGATTTTTTCTGAGACACATTAAACACTGCAGCATTGTGAATCAAAACATCCAGGCGGTCGTACTTACTGCTGAACTGTTCAGCCATATTTCTTACCGAGCCCATAACACCCATATCAACTATCATCAGCTCTACTGAAGCAGAAGGATTTCTTTCCTTGATATTGTTCAGGGCAGCTTCACCCCTGGCCATATTTCGGCAAGCCATAATGACATGGAAATCTTCTCCAGCAATCTGTTCCACAGCCTTTTTTCCAATACCCGCATTAGCACCTGTAACAATACATATCTTCTTTCTCATAGAACACTCCTTACCGATAGCCCCTGCAATAAATAAAAAAATATCTGTTTTAGACTTATTAGTTAGACCTACAAGTCTATAATTAAACAACGCTTAGCTTTGTAATAAATATAATTCAACCGAAAAAATCAAAAAAATTTTTTAATAAAATCAAAGGACCTGAACGGCGGATATCTGAACGGAAGATCCATAAACACAGGTGTTATGAGAATTGATTTTGCATTACTGAAGGCTTTAAAACTTTCTCTACCGTGATATTTACCTAATCCGCTGTTCCCAACTCCACCGAATGGCAAATTATGGTTGGCAATGTGCATAACTGTATCGTTTATACAGCCTCCTCCGAATGGAATCTGACTCATCAGATCTTTCCCGTTCTTCTTATCACCGAAATAATATAAAGCCAGCGGCTTTTCATGTCCGTTTACATAGCTGATGACCTCAGCTCTTTCTGTGAAGGTCATCACAGGGAGTATCGGACCGAAGATCTCCTCCTGCATAATTGGGTGCTGAGGTTCCGAACCATCTATAATTGTAGGTGTGATATACCTCTCTTCTAACGATACCTCGCCGCCGGAATAAATATTTCCGTGCTTCATCAACGTTTGCAGCCTGTTCATAGCTTTCTCATTAACTATCCGCGGGTAGTACTGATTTGATTTGATATCAGAACCGAACATCTCTTCAATGTTTTCAGCAATTCTGCTGATAAGCCTGTCTTTTATTTCCTGATGGGCCAGCAGGTAATCCGGAGCAATACAGGTCTGCCCGGCGTTGACTGTTTTACCCCAGGCTATACGTCTTGCTGCAATGTTTATATCAGCATCTTTGTCGACAATACAGGGGCTTTTACCACCCAATTCCAAAACCACAGGGGTCAGATTCTCGGCCGCAGCCCGCATAACAGTCTTTCCAAGCATCGGGCTTCCGGTAAAGAAAATAATATCAAAAGAAAGCTTAAATAAACTTTGATTCACATCCCTTCCGCCCTGACAGACAGCAACCTCTTCAGATCGAAAATATTCTGTGATCATCTCCTGAATGATTTCAGAAACTTTTGGGACATAGGGAGAAGGTTTCAGGATAGCAGTGCATCCGGAAGATAATGCACCTACCAAAGGGTTGATCAGCAGCTGAAAAGGATAATTCCAGGGAGCAATAATCAGACTCGTACCAAGAGGTTCGTATTCAATCACTGAATTTGAAGGGAACATATAAAAAGGAGTTTTCACCCGCATCGGTTTCATCCATCGCTTCAGATGCTTTATATGATAGTCTATCTCTTTAATAATAAGATAGATTTCTGTAAGATAACTCTCTTCAGGAGACTTATGCAGATCCGTCCAGAGAGCATCTTTAATTCTCTGCTCATATTTTATTACCCCTGATTTCAGCCTTTTTAGCCTGTCAATCCTGTCGTTATAATCGTGTTTATTGGCGGCGTTCCAGTTCTTCTGTTTGTTAAATAGACTGATTATTGTTTCTTTATCCGTTATCTCCATACCCTCCCCCTGCAGCATGATATTTTTAATATACTAGTTCTCTACTGTATCGGCAGTAAGTTTGTTACCCTTTTTCAGCCAACCCGCACAGCGGAGTCAATTTCATTTTTTCTAAAGAACTCATTGTCATACAGTTTGCTTCAATACAACTTTTTTTAATTATTCGAAGTCCATTGCCAATATAAGTAAGGGAAGATCGGCACTACAGATTCTATCTCTTCCTGAGCATCTGGCATCCACATATAAAAACCAATAAATTCAGCCCTTAATGTTTTAAGGAATCCAAATTTGTTTTTATAGAAGGGAGCTATTCTAAAACCATAAGAGACCTGATATTTCCTAGGAATATTATCCAAATAAACAAAGGTAGTTCCATATGATGAAGTAAAATGAGTGGATAGCCAAGGCTTAGGTCTCCAATCGACACTTAATGAAACATCAGGATTAATGGTTTCACTAAAAAACCTTCCTTTGTAGTTTATTGAGTCCTTATTCTCTATCAAAAGATTCTGGGTGTATGTTAGACCTGTGGAAAAATGAAAGTATAAGTTGTTTTTAGTATTCCAGCTGAAGTTAATATGATTATACCAACTGCCACCACTTTGTCTTTCAATTCTTAAGTTCTCTTGATCTGACTGATTTTGAGTTCTCCATAAATACTGAAACATTGTTTCATAAGCAATTGCTGGTCTTAGCGATTTTTGTTCTACTATCTTAAATCTAAAATTAAAACTAGGTACAGGTAAAAATGGCTCTTGAAAAAATCCCCCTATAAGAGGAAGAAGGTCAATTTCAGCAGTAATTTTATCGGTAATCCCCCACCAAGCCCAACTTGGCATTGGAAGAGTAAAAGGAGATTGACAGTACACAAATTCATTCTTTTTTAGTGTGTAAGCTGTAAATCCGTCCGCTGGGTGAAGCAGGACTTCAGATTGCAACCCTTCAGGACTTGTATCATAACCAAATACAAAGCACACGGATATATTCAGAAGAATGAACAGTATAGCTATTTTTATAGTTTTCATTAATTCTTTATAACCTCCTCTCATATACTAAGCTGCACTAATCTGTCCTTAAAAACGGACACACAGTTAAACAACTTCAGTCACTCAATTTTAATGATTATATTCTTTCGTTTCATTGATCCTTACTATTAAATCTTCTACATCAGTGGTTCACAAACTATCTTCATCTTCAATTTAAAAAACTACCTGCTCTCAGGATCAAGCAGTTTTACATAGTCTTCACGGGGATAAGTGAAAACCTCAAGCGCAACAGAATCTTCGATAATCTCCGCAGAATGCTCCACCCCGCAGCCGATACACCAACTGTCTCCAGGCCTCATCTCAGTTGCAGTACCACCTATACTTAGAACAATATACCCCTCAAGCAGATACCCAGTCTGCTCATAATCAGGATGATTATGCGACGGAAGCTTATGCCCCGAGCGCATCCGGAACTTACTCATAATAGATTTCTCGCCGTAGACAGTAGACTTAACTTCTACACCATCAATAACCTCAATAAAGTTAGCCTCATTATGTGAATTAATCATAGTACCCCCATAACATCATACCCTCGATTCACGGTTGAACAACCTTAAATAAACACCTGCAGCAGGCCAGAGAAAAGTAACCCATGCCCCGATAATAAGATATCTGAAAAAATCAGCCGAATAATGATCTGGCAGAAGAATCTCAAACCCGGCCATTAAAGCAATAGCCGCAGCAAGACCGATAATGTAACGAAGAAGTTTCCTGAACCAGCCCGCGTCACTAGGGGAAAAATCAGTAAAACGCCCCTCAAAGAAAAAACCGTAAATAACACCACAGGATAAACCCGAAATCTTGAAGAAATCTTCAATCTTCATACTACCCTTCAGGTAGGTTAGATCGAAAATGAATAAGCCCGCAGTGAGTACAATAATAACAGTCTGCATCCTGAAAAAAATCATCCTTAGACGGGCTCTGTCATCATAAAATTTATCAATAATCGTACAGATGACATAGGCCATGATAATACCGAAGATCAGCCCCCCTATTACATCAACCGGCCAATGCACGCCCAGGTAAATTCTGCTGACCCCGACCAGTAATGATAAAACAATCGCCAGGACAGAGAACCAGCGTCGCCTTATAATCTGGGCAAGAGTAATATAGAATACAGTGGCACCCTGGGTATGTCCGCTTGGGAATGAGTATCCCGTAGCAGTTTCAACCCGCTTACCCTCAATGAAATTGAGTTTTTCAAAGGGGCGTGGTTTATGAAAAGCTATTTTAAGCACTGAATTAACAACCGCTGAGTACATGAATGCTGCAGCAAGCTTAAATCCCTCACGCTTGGAAACGTTCCAGTAGAGGAATGTGATAATGATAATATAGACATACTGCTCGCCGAGCATAGTAACCGCTTCAGCAACAGTATCTAGAAATGGTGTTGAAATTTCGCTAAAAAACCTGAGTATTTGTATCTGCATAATATGGATATACTACCACGGCCGCTGCAATTCTTGAAGCAGGTATTTTTTATTCCTTGATCAGAGAAGAAACATGGTTCCCCCCTGTTGCCCAAGATCAACGAAATCGGGCAGCATAGGGTTACACAAAAAACCAACCCAAGGAAGGAACCATGTATACATACTACCAACTTATCAAAAACAGTA
>JAQQAL010000019.1 GCA_028532855.1 Candidatus Thalassospirochaeta sargassi | reverse complement strand
ACAGGGTCTTTACTGTTTTTGATAAGTTGGTAGTATGTATACATGGTTCCTTCCTTGGGTTGGTTTTTTGTGTAACCCTATGCTGCCCGATTTCGTTGATCTTGGGCAACAGGGGGGAACCATGTTTCTTCTCTGATCAATTATATCTTTTTTTTAATTTGACGTACAGCAAGCTATATCCTAATATGCTTCATAGTAAACGGAGGAAATATGAAAAAAATTGCATTTTTCGGATTTACCGGAGAACTTATGTGTTTTGCTCATGCTCTTTTCAACGCGGATGAAATGATTTCCAGGGGCTGGGACGTGAAGGTGATAATAGAAGGACAGTCTACAAAGCTGATTCCCGTACTTGAATCGGATCAGAACCCATTCAAGGCGATATGGCTTAAGCTTAAAGACGCGGGTGTTATTTCGGTTTGCCGTGCATGCGCAAACAAGATGGGGACACTTAATGAGGCTGCTGAACTCGGCCTTGAAATTGACGCTGATCTGCTCGGCCATCCCTCTATATCCAAATATATCGGAAATGGATACGAAATAGTAACAATATAGAAGATTTAAACTGTTAAAAGAATGTTGACAGTTTGGCTTTATGGTTGCAACATTTGTGTTCTACTTTTTTAGTACACTAATATTGTGATTTTTTAATTTTATATGAATAATTTATAGGATAAACTGTATTTATTATCAGAAACCAAAAAGGATGGAAAAATGAAAAAAACTTTCGTTTTATGGACAAGGCTTTTTATCTCACCGACAGAGGGCTTCAGTGATCTTACCCCTCAGACACCCATTATCCTCCCTGTGCTCTCTATCGTAGTTCTGGTTCTTGCCGGTATGCTGATGCTAATGCCTATAATAGGCAGTGAGACATATACTGAAGCCCTCGGCAGGGTCCAGATAAATACCCTTGCCGAAAGAGGCACTGAGATGAGTGCTGAGCAGCTTGAAGTGATGCAGGAACAGCTTCACTCCGGGCGTATGCGTACTTTTACCATGCTTAGTTCAACAGTAGGCGGTGCCTTTACATTCTTTTTGATGCTTTTGGTAAATACCTTATTTTTGCTGATTCTCACCAGGATTTTCGGTTCAAAACCCTCATTCAAACACCTGTTCAAAATATTGGTTTTTCTGGCAGCAGTCTCCTCAATACAGGCAATTATTAAAAACGGCATTACTCTTATGTCGGATTATGAAAGACTTCTTTCGAGGGTTCAGTACGCGAAAGACATGCAATGGGCCATAACCTCACCCGTAAGCCTGGCAGTACTTTTTGCTCCGGGCAAACTCAGCATTTTATTATATACCCTCATAGATTCAATTACCGACATATTCAACTGGATATATTTTATTTACCTTTATTTTGCTATGAGATTTTCTCTTTCATTACCCGGAAATAAGGCGATAGGAATAACAATACTTGCCGCAGCCCTGATGATAGGCATCAGTTTGATATTTGCATCCATCGTCTAAAAGGCTCGGAGAAGAAATAAGATGAAAAAACTTGTTGTTGTTTTAATCCTGCTTTTACCTGCGCCCTTGGGGCTATGGGCTATAGATGATATTTCGTTTAATGATCCGGTTCTAAATGAGATACTGCGCGCGCAGCAGCTCAACAGCAGATCCTGGGCATCCAATGAAGCGGAAATAGAAGCAGGTTTGCTGAAGTACGATATTTCCCGTTCGTCATTATATCCGCAGATTAGTGCAGGCCTGGACGGCAGCGGAACCAATTCTTTCCTGTCTACAAGCCCGGCGGCGTCGCCTGAGCAGACCTATGACATTGAGATTAAAAACAATTACAGTTTCTCTCTCACCCCCTCGCTTGCGATTTCACAGCTTCTGCCCTCAGCGGGGACCCTAAGCGGCAGCTTCAGCAACACAATAACTGGAGAAGGTATTGAAGAGTCTAACTATTACCTCAGCCCTGCAGAGGATACTGAATACAGCAACTATCTTTATTTCTCACTGGGGCTCACTCAGCCCCTCTATTTTGGAAAAGCATACGATGCAGCCCGCCGTCAGATTAATGACAGCCTTGAAATAAGTAGACTTGCCTGGTGTGACAGCCGCAATAGTCTGATTATTGCCGCCGTCACCGATTATTACAGCCTTATGCAGTCAGCCTATCGACTCGAACTGGTACAGTCCCGGCTAACGGCAAATACCGAATATGAAAAACGCATGCGGCGCGAACACAGCCTCGGCATGTGGACCTCAGCCCAGCTGAATACAGCTACTGCGGCTAGGCTTCAGGCCGAAGCCGACCAGCTTAAGGCGGAGCGGGCATATACATCCGCACGTGAGAGAATCAGCATTCTTTATGGAATAGAGATAGACCTTGATCCCGATGCAGTGGATATTGAGATGCTGCCCTTCTCTTTTGAAATAGACGAACTTCGCAGTCTGCTTTATGAGGGGAACCCCGAAAGCGGAATTATTGCCAAACAAAAAAGCTCGGCCGAAGCTGATGTAATCCTGGCGGAAAAGGAAGCAGCCTGGAGTTTCTATGCCGACAGCAGCTACAGTATTACAAGCGGAATCAGCCAAGCAGGTTTTACCGATTCTTTAAGTCTTTCAATAGGCCTGTCGATGCCTGTGGTCGATGGCAATGCTGCTAAAAAGAATATCGAACTAAAAAAAAGTCGGGCTGCAAAGCTCGAGGATGATATGAGCGAACAGCGCAAGATAGCTGCTGCCAACCTGCAGATTCTCCTGGACAGCATTGAGCTTTCAGGCAAACTTAACGACATCTACACTCTACAGGAAGAAACTGCGGCATTCGACCTTGAGAAAGGCGGGCTTGAACTTGAACTCGGGCACATTACTCAGAAAGAACTTATAGAACTTCAGGCTGTTCTTGAGAATGCAAGGCTCTCTATTCTGTTGAACAAGATTGACTACAACATCAATGTACTGACTGTCTACAGAATGCTTGGCATAGATTTGGGCATGCTGACAGGAATATCCGAAGGAGCGTGAATATGAACAGAAAAAAGATAATAATATTCGCAGTTGTGTTAGCTGTGATTGCAGCAATTGTGACAGTCAGCATAATTTCAAAAAACCGTCAAAGACCAATGGAAGTAAGCGCAGTTGATGTGATACTGCAGGATTTTATCCGTGAGGTCACTGCCAATGGTGATATAAACTCCAGGGAGTACACCCGGATATTTGCTGCTGTTTCAGCATCGGTTGATGAGGTTACCGCCGAAGAGGGGGAACTCATAGAGAAAGACAGCATCATCATCAGGCTTAATCGTGAAAGCCTTGAAAACAATCTTATAAATGCTGAGAACGCAGTTATCAATGCAAGAATGATAGTCAGATCAGAGTTATTGAACCTTCGAGGAGCATATTCAAGCGCCCTTGCAGGCTGGGCCCAGACCGAACGTGAATGGGAAAGGACCTCAGAGCTGCATAAAATCGGTTCGGTAAGCGATGAAGAACTAAAACTTGTTGAAGAACAGCTGATAATTGCAGAAGAAACCCTTGAATCTGCAAGACAGAAACTGAACTTCAGAGAGGGCAGAGAACTTGATGACAACCGGATAAATAATTTTAAAACCGATGATGAAATAGTTGAATCTTCGCCCGAGGTAAAGAAGGCTCTTTCAGATTACGATATAAGCCTGAAAAACCTCAAATACTATGAAATTAAAACCGACTCCGGCGGAACTCTCACCGCCCTTAATGTAGACAAAAATTCTGTTGTGGAACCCGGAATGTTGATGGCGGAGATTCATGATGAACAACAGCTCATTGTTGAGGCTATGATAGACGAGGTCGATCTTTCATACATTAAAACCGGACAGGAAGTGAAGATAATATCCGATTCCTTCCTGGGCACTGAAATAGCAGGCAGAGTTTCTAAAATCGCACCAATAATAAGAAAGGTCGGAGACTCGAGAGTCTGCGAAATTGAGGTGGACCTGCTTGAAAACCCTGATGGTGCGGCTAGAATCGGGGCAAGCGCTTCTATTTTCATCATAGTAGATAAAAGGCTGCAGCAGCCGGCAATCCCGGTAGAAGCCTACTTCATTGAAGAGAATGAAAAATACATTTTTGTTCTAATCCCCCTTGAAGATGAAGACCCTGAAAACCCCGGATATTTCAAGGTAGAAAAACGGAGAATCGAGACAGGCATACTCGACATTGAAAATATTGAGGTAACCGATGGGCTGGCAGCCGGAGAATTGATTCTTTCGGGGCGGGTACCCGGCGTCGAAGACGGGATGGAAGTGATGCTCGCCGATGAAAAAAATAAAAAGAATAAAAACGAAGATAAATAACAGGCAGGTTAATTTTGGCTATAATAGAGCTTAGAGACATAGATAAAATATACAAAATGGGCAACATTGAGGTCCGTGCCCTGAACAGAGTCAGCCTTGATATAAGCGAGCATGATTTCCTCTGCATTATGGGAGCTTCAGGCTCCGGAAAATCAACCCTTATGAATATTATCGGCTGTCTCGACAGACCGTCTGCAGGCAGCTACCATCTCGGCGGCAAAGACGTATCAGGGCTTGCAGATGAACAGCTTGCGGCAGTACGTAATAAACAGATAGGCTTTGTCTTTCAGACTTTCAACCTGCTGCCGCGAATATCGGCACGAAAGAATGTAGAACTGCCGCTCATCTACTCGGGCTATTCCGCGAAGGAACGCCGCCGCATGGCAGACATAGCACTCGACCGGGTTGAACTCTCCGACAGGGCCGGCCATAAGCCTAATGAACTGTCGGGTGGTCAGCGTCAGCGTGTGGCCATAGCGAGGGCGCTTGTAAACAGTCCCAGCATCATCTTTGCAGACGAACCGACAGGCAACCTAGATTCGCGAACCGGTTTGAATATCATGGCCCTGTTTCAGAAGCTCCATGAGGAAGGGGCGACCATCGTAATGGTCACCCACGAAATGGACATTGCCCTTCACGGCAAAAGAATTATCCATCTGCGCGACGGACAGATTCACGGCGATGAAGCGGTTAAAAAACCGGCAAACGCCGCAGCGGCTATCCGCAACCTTGCCGACCTGAACAAGCAGGACCTGGAAGAAGCGATGTCGCTGCACTCGAATGTTCATAAAAGTCAGGAGAGTGTTGAATGAAAATTACCGAGGGGCTGCGCGAATCGATTTCCGTAATGGGCGGAAATAAAATTCGGGCGGTTCTAACCATCCTGGGTATCAATTTCGGTGTCGGCTGCCTCATTGCTATATCCGTTATAGGGCTCGCATTCCGCGATTCAGTCGGCAGCGAGGTAGGCCGTTACGGCTCAACCCTGTTATGGGTTCAGGTTGACGGAAACTCCTATCTGAAGGGTGAATCACGTATACTTATGGACGGCAGAGACATCAAATTCTTCAAACAGGCCCTGCCCGGCCTTCAGTCTTCCGGCACCCTCTTTTCTGAAACCTATACAGCCGCCTATATGGGAGAATCAAAGGAAGCACAGGTTTTAGGTGTAGGTCCCGGGCATTTTGAAATGTTCGATTCCAAAATTGAAAAGGGCCGTACATTTATCGAACAGGATATCAGCCTCAGAAAGCGGGTCTGCGTTATCCGGCCGGATATCGCCGCCAGGCTGTTCAAAGATGAGGACCCGCTGGGAAAGGTTATCAGGCTGTCTGAAAGAAATTACACCGTCATTGGTGTCACCGAAAGAGCCAACAATATGCTCCTATCGGACGGCTCCGACAACAATACAATCTTCATACCAGACAGTCTTGTGGGCGCAAAAATCTGGGGCGGTAATTTTGTAAAATACTGGATCTATCTTTTTAAATTCGATTCAATTGAAAACGTAGAGATCGCCGAAGAGCGAATTAATTCATATCTTGAAAAAAAATATGGTCTGCTTAGAGATCTTCCGAGGTTCAGGGTGCAGCGTCTTGATTCATTTGTTGGAATGATTGACAGGATTCTGAACATTATCACTACCCTCGTGACGGTTATTGCAGCTATTTCAATCGTAGTGGGAGGCCTTGGGATAATGAATATTATGCTTGTTGCGGTGACCGAGCGGACAAGGGAGATAGGCATACGGATGGCAGTAGGTGCAACAAAAACAGACATAGTAGTTCAGTTCATTATTGAAGCAATCGTCCTCTGCCTTATCGGCGGCGCTACCGGTGTATTCTTCGGCGCAGTGCTCGCTGCAGTTGTCTGCAGTATTCTTGAATGGAAGTTCATGCTGAGCTTCGTCATAGTCGCTGGAGCCCTTGGTATCTCTACATTTATAGGTCTTGTCTTCGGAATATATCCGGCATGGAAAGCGTCGCGGCTGATGCCGGTTGAAGCGCTCCGTTCAGATGCCTAGGAGGTATCTATGACAGCAGGAAACAGCGTAAATCAGGATAAAAACAGCAAACGAAAAAATCGGGTAAAAGTCAACAACCTACTCACAGAAGCAGGATCCGCAATCATCTCAAATAAATCAAGAACTGTTCTTACCCTTCTTGGTATTGTAATAGGCATTTCATCAGTTATTACGGTGCTTGCAGCCGGAGCCGGCGGTCGCTCAATAATAATGAAGGAATTTGAGGGCTTAAGTCCCACTGCTCTTCAGATCGGTATAAACTGGGAGGCATACAGCCTAAACCGCTCTTATAAAATTGACACACTAAGCGCTCGGGACATAGAGGATCTTGAAGAATATGCGCCCCACCTGACTGCAATAGCCCCTCTTCAGCAAATGAAAACCGAACTCAAAGCCGGAGACAGGGAAAAGCAGCTTACCGTTACCGGCACTACGGAGGCCTATATAGAATATGTCGATGTGAAACTTGAATCAGGCCGGATCATGACCACTGACGAGGTTGAACGGCAGGAAAAGGTCGCTATAATCGGACATTTGATTAAAGAAGAGTTTTTCCCCGATTCCGACGCTGTAGGACAATACATCAGGGCTTTCGGTGTCCCGGTCAAAATAGTAGGCGTTCTTGAATATAAGGAAAAAACAGACACTGTATCACTTTCAAACCCTGATGAAACATTTAACAATGCCTTTGTAGTTCCTATATCATTGTTCAAGCGTCTTTTCGGCGGAGACGGCAGCTACTGGGATGTAATGGCAAAGGCCACTTCAATTGAAGATATACCAAGGGCCCGATCCGAGATCCTAAGGGTGCTGGCTCGCAATCATGGTAAATGGAACGAGCAGACAGATAAATTCAGTGTTACTTCAATGAAGGAACAACTTGAAATGATAAACACTGTTATAACAACAATTACAATTGGAGTTGCAGTGCTCGCTGGCATAGCACTGCTGGTTGCCGCCATAGGCATCATGAATATAATGCTTGTCTCGGTAAAAGAACGCACGCGTGAAATAGGCATACGTAAGGCCCTCGGGGCCAGGGAATCCGATATACGACTGCAGTTTCTAATCGAGACGCTGATACTTTGCGGGGGCGGGGGCTTAGGCGGGCTGGGCCTGTCGGTTCTTGCAGCATTTATCATTGGTAAAGCCGCCTCCTGGCCTGTTATAATGGATCCGGGAACAGCCGCCGCTGCGGTTATACTCTCACTTGTGACCGGACTGCTCTCAGGCTTCTACCCGGCTGCCCGCGCGGCAAAACTTATACCTCATGAAGCCCTTCGATACGAGTAAAAATGCTTACCTGTGGATTATTTTAAGGAAATTTATTAAATTAGTTATTGATGAAAATACTGCCATTTCACGACGGCATAGATGCTATTAGAAAACAACTGAAAGAACTCAATGAAAAAATTGAATCCAGTGATGTTGAGTCAGAGGCAACCGGTTTCAATAAAAGAGAATTTCTAAATTCCGTAATCCTTGAATCAATGAATGAATCAGAGCGCGAAAAAGAACAGATTCTGAACAGCCTTGTTGAAAAAGTCTGTTATCTGGATCTTGACTACAAAATAAAATGGATTAATGATGCAGGTCTTCGAAATGTTGGGGATAAGGTTAGTATCAATGATATAATTGGTCAGACATGCTATAAAGTCTGGTATAACCGCAGTGAACCTTGCCCGTCCTGTCCGGTTGAGACAACTATCAAAACAAACTGGCCATGGAAAGAAGAGGTTTCTCATCCTGACGGTACAACTATCCTTGTTTCATCCCAACCGGTAATTGATGACAATGGGAAAATGACTGGGACCATCGAGATCGAACTTGATATTACGATGCGCAAGGATGTTGAGCGCGCGCTTGAAAGAAGTCAGCAGCGTGCCCGCGCCCTTCTGGATCTTATTCCTGACTTTCTGCTCATCATCGATAATGAAGGTAAAATACTGGATTACCATCCGGCAGCTGATTTTAATGTCCTAAGTAATATCGAGTACCCTGAAGGCCGCATGGTTACAGAAGTATTTTCACCTGAACTTTCCGGGATGATTATGACAAACTGCGATATGCTTACAGAACAGGGCGTACAGCGTAACTTTGAATATGTTGATAAATCAGGTAAGACTGAAAAATTTTATGACTGCAGGTTTATTCAGACAACCGACACTGAAACAGTCTGTATCATACGCGATATAAGCACACATAAGAGCCGCGAAAAGGAAATACTTCATCGAAGTTTTCATGATAAACTTACCGGGCTCTATAACAGGGCTTACTTTGAAGAGGAATGTAACCGAATTGATCAATCCCGGGAATCACTTCCGACATCAATTCTTGTGATTGATGTTAACAGCCTTAAATTGATAAACGACGCATTCGGACACGACTTCGGCGATAAGCTGCTTCTGGCAGTCTCAAACATTCTATCAGCTAACTGTCGAAAAAGCGATGTAATCGCCCGTACAGGCGGTGATGAGTTTGCTATCATACTCCCAAAAAGTCCGAGGGAAAAAGCAGAAAAATTATCCGAGAGAATCCGCAGGGCATGTCTTGAACGTCATTTTGACGATATATTCGCCAGACCTAGCGTATCCATCGGAAGCGCTGAAAGAACAGATAATTCACAGACAATCGATGATATTATAAAACTGGCCGACAAGCGCATGTATGACATGAAGCTTGAAAGACGCACAGAACATTTGAATACTCTTATTTCCGATATTTTAAACTCAATGCAGATACACGGTCAGCAGTCCAAAAATCACACAGAAAACTGCATTAAACTTTCAATTGATTTTGCAGTATTCTTAAACCTGCCTAAGGACTCTGTTAAAAAAATAAAGAATCTTGCCCTGCTTCATGATATCGGAAACATCAGGCTTTCAAACGAGATTTTGTCAAAGAGCGACAGACTCTCTGAAACAGAATATGACGAGATAAAACAGCACCCGATTATAGGTTATCGAATAACAAAAGCTATTCCTGATTATTCCTCCGTGGCTGATCTAATCCTTCATCATCATGAAAGATGGGACGGACAGGGTTATCCTTCAGGACTCAAGGGAAAAGATATTCCCCTTCTTTGCAGACTATTTTCTATAATCGATACCTGGGAACTTCTTATTAACGGATCAACCTACAAGCCGAGCCTGTCATTTACAGAGGCGGCTAATGAAATACGCCGATGCTCCGGCAAACAATTTGATCCTGAAATAGCCGGTAGATTCATTCAATTCATAAAGGAAAAACAAGGCTGATGCTGAAAGAAAACATGTTAGACTCACATTTTCATCTTTTTCACATGAAAAAGCTTGAAATGCCGTATATGGATTTAATAAAACATAGTTTTGATGAAGGACTAGTTTATGCACTTGATATAGGCATTAACGCTGATAACTTCGAAGACCGCATAAAAACCGCCGCAGAGCTTAAAGGGCTATATACAGCCCACGGATATTATCCATCTCAATGCAATTCTGACGACCTCGAATCTGAGCTTGAATATCTTGAACAGACCCTTATCAACGATAATAAGGCTGTTGCTCTGGGTGAGATTGGTCTCGATTTTTATCATGATTACGGGAGCTTCGAACTACAGGCTGAGCTTGTAAAAAGACAGATAAACATTGCAAACCGCCTTAATCTGCCGGTAATTATTCACAGCCGTAATGCAGAAGCGGAGACCCTGAAACTGCTTGATGAAAACCGCGTCGATCGAGCTGGTATTATTCATTGTTATTCATATTCACCGGAAACCGCGCAGCAATTTATAGACTTGGGATATAACATATCATTTGCGGGAAACGTCACCTACAAAAATGCCGGAGTTATCAAAGAATCGGCTGCGGCAGTACCCTTAGACAGTCTGCTCATTGAAACCGATGCTCCGTACCTCAGCCCGCAGATGGTTCGGGGCAAGCGAAACCATCCAGGTCATATCGGATACACCTACAGCTGTATAGCAGAATTGCGCGGTATACCTCTCATTGAGCTTATAGCAGCGGTTAAAACCAACTTTGAGACCCTATTCAGAATATCCTGAGATTCCAGGTCACTCATCTTTTAATCGTCAAGCAGGATCAATTCTACACGCCGGTTTGCAGCTCGCCCCTCATCAGTCCCGTTATCTGCAACCGGCTCATCACCTCCCCGGCCTTCGTACATAAACATGGACGGGTTCATCCCCATATCTGTTAGTTTTTCTATTACAGTTAGCGCACGCAGCTTCGACAGTTCATTCTGACTTTCAATGCTTCCGACATCTGCTGTATGCCCGACCACCAGGATCTTCGATAGATCGAGCTCTGACAGTAATCCATAGATATCTTTCAGTCTTGCATTTTCTCCCGCTAGAAGCTTCGGAGAATCAGGAATAAAATGAAGACTGTTGATACTCAAAGCAATGCCCTCGTCCTTCTCAATCACATCAACATCTTTAATATCATACTCATCGATGCTTTTCTTCGTTTTCTCTGTAATCTCAGTCCTGTCGAGTCCTATTACATCATTATACCAGGTAAGAATAAAGCCGGTATGCCGAAGAATTTTACCATCTGAATAATTATACTGTTCATCAAGCTTATCTCTTATAAATATGGATGATCTATCATCTACGTCTATATAGATGTTTACAACATGTCTGCCGGATATCTTATCAAGAGAAGGATCTGCTAAAGCTGAATCACCGGGATCGTATCGCATTGCATACTGCGCGTTTATTACGTGTTTGGTACCGCTTCGACCATTTTCTATGCCCTGGTAGCGGTACTCGCAAAAAAACCTGACCCTGGTAAAGGTCCCACTGTTTTCAGGATCCACTATTCTTTCACCGTAATCCCGCCAGCTGTCTCCCGCCTGGATTCCTTTTTCAGGGAACACCGGAAAACTGCGCAGAACCGGAACAACTGCTTCCGGCTCGGTTCGGTACACTCCCCTGTCACTTATCTCTATAGTACAGATCTCGTTAAGGTTAAGTGGGTTTGCAATAAGTCTGGTATCCTTTCTGGATGCCTCATAAACATAATAATTTCCTGAATACTGCGAAAAACCATCCTCACGCCACATGTATTCAAGCACAGCCCTCGACTCGTTATATGTCAGCCCTTTAAAAACCCCGTTCTCGTATACACTTACATTAGAACGCTCGGTTATTTTCAACTTGCTGCTGCTTCCGAAGCTGAAAAGAATCCCCTCTTCAGTATCTGCATAAAGACAGAAAGGACCGTTGATACACATCAGGAAGGTAAAAATAAAAAAAGGGCTCCTTCGCAGAAGGAACCCTGTAAATTGCTTATACATCAAACCTACCAGACGTCTGCTATATCATCAACGTCTCTGTTGTTTTCAGTAAAAAGGTCTGTAGTAGCTCTGAGATCATCAAAGTAGATGTAGTAGGCACCGTAGGTTTCTGCCGGATCACAATCAACCCTGAAACCGAGAATTTCAATTCCCATCTTGTTAGCATAGTGATAGTCTTTCTGAACGATATGTGTAGGAATAGCTACTGTCATCTTTTTCCAGCCGGCAAAGTTGAGTTTTCCCATGGTAACCTCTGCCCTGTTTCCAAACTGATCTTTAATTAAAAGCTTCAGCATATGATCAGTATTTCTTCCGATAACCCAGACTGATACAGTCTTGCAGATACCTTCAACGGCCATCGGTTTTGAGGGAAGAATTGAAAAAGAGGTGACTGATCTCTTGTAGAAGTTCGCTCTTACACCAAGTACGTAATCATCTGCTTCCTGTATACCTACTTCCTCTTCACCTTCTATAGGCTCTTTATCAAGAGGGCTTCCCTTAATCTTTCTTACAGAAGTAATACCAGCATCGCGCGGCATCTGACTTCTCCACATCCCCGCATCTTCAAATTTTGATATTGAAATCTCGCGAAGTTCCTGCTGAGCAGTATCAACGCCTATCTGGGAAGGATCCGGCTCGCCGACCCTGCTCTGAGCAAATACCCCTGTCGCAGATACGGCAAGTATAATTAGTATAATTAGTGTTTTTTTTATAGAATTTCTCATTCTTCACCTCACATTTCATCGACTCTTTCAGGCCAGGTCAATGTATCACCGTCAAATCTTGACTCGAACATATCAGTCAGAATCTTGAGCTGGTCGATATATACATAATATTCATGAACTGATTCCTGAGGAGCAGTCCAGATTACAAGTTTTTCGAATGTCATCTGCTTGTAATAAGGTATGTATTTTGTTGCCTGAGGAATATAATTCGGTATTTCAACCGCCAGGTTTTTCCACCCGGTATATTTGAGATTTCCCAGCGGAAGAACCCAGTTGATACCATTATAATCCATCAGATGCATTTCGATACTGTAATCATATTCTGACCCCCATACCCAGCAGTCGAATCGTTTTACTCTGCCCTTCATAGGAATCGGATTATGTTCCCACTCTTCAGCCTCAGCGTCTACAACAGGGATAATCTCAAGATAATTATATCCCTGTCGGTCGAATCTGGCGTTAATACCCAGGACCTGATAATCATTCTGCTCAGTGTTATATCCCCAAAGTGCTTCAGGCCAGGCTTCGGCATAAATCTGCTTCGGGTAACCTTCGGTTATAAATTTACTGCCCAATACAAGCCAATCGCTGGTTCTGTCAGCCGGGTCGAAGCTTTCGACAACCGTGGAAACCAGATTTTCTGTTGATTCGTCGGCAAAAACCGTCGATGGAATAACAAAAGCCATGGCGAGTAAAATACACAGGAAAAGGATGCTACCTCGTTTCATTATTTTTACTCCTTAATGTAGTACAAAAGTCACAAAATGCTAGACATTCTGAATTATATTTCTTACGAATATGTTTGTCAAATCTTTTTCTATAATCATTGTTCGTCATAGAAAAAAAGTTCAGCCTTAATGATGCCGCCGACTGTGTAAGTATCGGCTCTGATAGATTTTAGGATTTCACCCAGAATCAATGATGGTCCGAGCTCCACCGACATGCAGGTCTTATAGCCGGTCCGCGTCCAGCTGTCTAAATACTCACCCGCAAGCTTTACCTCACTGCCGTCAAACCTGTCAAGGACGGTACCGTTGTGCGGTCCTGCGAAAACTACGGCAAGACCGCTTTCTTTTATAGTATAATCCTCGAATTCATCGATCATATCAGACTCTACATCCTTTATATCGGCAAATTCAGTTATAAAAAGCTCATCAATATTTCTAATACTTACCCAACCTTCTATAAATGACTCTCCCCGCGCCGAATAATATTCATTTCCCTTATAGAGCATTACAGCGGTCACTACATTCATTCCTGCAGCCCTAACCCCCGCTTCACGGCATGCATCGGTATAATCAAAACGGAAAAAGGCAATATTAGCCGCTGAACATTCAGACGATTCATTGTCTCCTGCGATAATAAAAAAGCTTTCGGGATTATTAGAAGCCAGTTCACAGCCATAAACCGCATAAAGCGGGCTCAGAATTATTATCCCCTCACCAGCAGGGACAGCATTCTCCAGAGCATCAATGCTCATTGTTGGGCCTATGTCAACTATCACTCTCTCAACACCCCCCTCAGGCAAACGAAGCTTTGAGGATGACAAAAACGCGATGCTGTTTCTTATCTCATCGATAAACTCTCTCAATGGGTCACTATTTAGCTCAGCCTCAAGAATACTATTCCAGTACTGATCGGTAATAAGTGTAATGTCGGCAGCCACGGCCGAAAAGAGAGGTATTAGAAAAATGATTAGCATAAATAAAAACAGGCTTGAAAACTTCATTAATTCAATGCTATCCGCATGGCGTAAATTATGCAAGCTTGACTGGTCAATTTTCTTTCCCAATATCATTAGATAACGTTCAATTGACTTTTGTTTACCTTGACATCATAAACATCTGTGATTAACCTGAAAGCGATATCAACCAAACTTAAAGGAGTGCAGAAGTATGACATCATATAAAGAACTTGGCCTTGTAAATACTAAAGATATGTTTGCAAAGGCTGTTGAAGGCGGATACGCAATCCCCGCTTACAACTTCAATAACATGGAACAGATGCAGGCGATTATCCAGGCATGTGTTGAAACAAAATCCCCCGTAATATTACAGGTTTCCGCCGGTGCAAGAAAATATGCAAACGGTACCCTATTGAGAAACATGGCTAAGGGCGCTGTTGAATATGCGAAAGAACTAGGATATGAAATTCCTATAGTTCTGCATCTTGATCACGGTGCTGATTTCGAAATCTGTAAAGAATGTATCGACAACGGTTTTTCCTCTGTTATGATCGACGGTTCGCATCATCCTTATGAAGAAAACGTTGCATTGACCAAAAAAGTTGTTGAGTACGCTCACCAGCATGATGTAACAGTAGAAGGCGAATTAGGTGTTCTTGCCGGCATAGAAGACGATGTCGTAGCTGAGAAATCAACCTACACCCAGCCTGAGGAAGTTATCGACTTCGTATCAAAGACCGGTGTAGACTCGCTCGCTATCTCAATCGGGACTTCACATGGTGCAAACAAGTTCACACCCGAACAGTGCACAAGAAATGCCGAAGGAATACTTGTACCCCCTCCGCTGCGATTCGACATTCTTGAAGAAATTGAAAAAAAGCTTCCCGGCTTCCCCATTGTTCTTCACGGTTCTTCTTCAGTTCCGCAGGATCAGGTAAAGATTATTAATGAAAACGGCGGTGCACTAAAGGACGCTGTCGGAATCCCTGAGGAACAGCTCAGAACAGCTTCCAAATCAGCTGTATGTAAGATTAACATTGACTCTGACGGTCGTCTCGCGATGACTGCGGCTATCAGAAAACATATGGCGGAAAATCCGTCTCATTTTGATCCGCGTCAGTACCTTTCACCCGCACGTGAATCTCTCAAGGAAATTTACAAAGCCAAGAACATCAATGTTCTCGGATCTGCTAATCAGGCATAGACAAAATAACCTTTTAAGGTTATAAATCATTAACACATCAATATTTGCCGCTGTTCTTTGAGCAGCGGTTTTTTATGTGCAATAAGATTTTCACTTTTTGATACGGAGGAAGATATGTCTCAAGCTCACGGATACGGTAATCCGGCCCCCTTAGGTCTGCTTGGTTTCGGTATGACTACAATATTGTTGAATATGCATAACGCGGGGTTTTATCCGCTGGAATCAATGATTCTCGGGATGGGAATTTTCGTCGGTGGTCTCGCCCAGGTTATCGCAGGTATTCAGGAATGGAAGGTTAACAACACATTCGGTGCTACTGCATTTACCATGTATGGATTCTTCTGGCTTTCTTTCGTTGCCCTGATGCTTCTCCCGGCAGACGCAGTCGCCCCGGCGGCAGCATTCGACATGGGGTTTTATCTGCTTATATGGGGACTTTTCACCCTCTGCATGTTCTTTGGTACACTTAAAATAAGCAGAGCGCACCAGACAATCTTCATGAGCCTTACAATTCTTTTCGTTCTGCTTGCTATCGGCGACTGGACGGGTAATCACACCCTTAAGATAATCACCGGATTTGAGGGGATCTTCTGCGGTGCATCTGCTTTTTACACTGCAATTGCACTTGTACTTAACGAGGTCTACGGAAAGACAGTTCTGCCCCTGGGGATGGTTCATTAAGCAAAATTCTTCAATTCTTTTTAAGGTGGGCATCTTTTTAAGATGCTCTTTTTTTATACTGCGGGCTGTTTTAAGGATATTTCTTTCTAAAACCCTCAACCCTTGAACCGGCGCTGAGGTCAAAACCTGAACGGTCTCCACGTTTCAGATAATGATATCCCAGTCCTGCTACCATAGCAGCGTTATCGGTGCAAAGCTCCATTGAAGGAAAGTAAACCTCAAGATTATTCTTATCTCTAAGCATAGAACGCAGGTAGGAGTTTGCAGCAACGCCCCCGCCGGCGACTACCCGGGAAATTCCTGTATCCGACGAAGCCTTGAATAGACGTTTCATCAGCATAGTAATAGCAGCCTTTTGAAATGACGCGGCAATATTATGTTCTGATTTTTCGTAACCTTCATTATGAAACTGATCAATCTGATTTATTACCGCAGTCTTTAAACCGGAATAAGATACGTCATATCGATGTTCACCCTTATGCAGAGACGGGTCTGGAAAACTAAAAGCCCTGTCGTCACCTTTCTGAGCCATCTGATCGATGATCAGGCCTCCCGGATATCCGAAACCGTAATGCTTTGCAACCTTGTCATAGGCTTCACCGCAGGCGTCATCGATGGTTGTTCCCATTACTTCAATATGATCGAAATCACGTACAACCGATATTATCGTATGTCCGCCGGAGACAATAAGACCTATAAAAGGATATTCTATATCATGCTCGAGTCTTGCCGAATACAGATGGGCAAGGATGTGATCAATTCCAATGAAGGGGATCCCCGATGCAAGAGAAAGCCCCTTTGCATACGAAAGACCTACCATAAGCGAACCTATTAAGCCAGGACGGTTTGTAACTGAAATACCGTCAATTTTAGCAAGATCGGTGCCGGCCTCTGTCAATGCACTCTCTACTACGCCTTTTACCCATTCTGTATGGGTTCGTGAGGCTATTTCCGGTACAACACCGTCATATTCCTTATGAATTTCAATCTGTGTAGCAATGTTATTGCTAAGAATCTTTCTACCGTCTTCTACAACAGCAGCAGAACATTCATCGCAAGAACTTTCAATTCCCAGGACAAGCATGTTATTCTTCTTCAACTCCAGCCAAAGAATTCATTTCAATAAAAAGTTCGGAAATTTCCTTGAGACTACAGCCGTCTTCAATAAAATTTGGATAGAGATCAAGCATTATCTCGGCGAGTTCTCCAGTCATGACATGGCCTATCATGACGGCATGTCCGTTCTTTTTAGCTGCTTTTTTTCCTTCGTTAATAGCATTCTGTATTGATGCATGATCATTTTCATTGTCTAAAAACATACTATTCCTTTTTATAAAGTCGACTTCAGACTTCTTAGCAGCCTCTTTGCCGAGACTAGTTGATATTGTAAAACTGTCGAGGAAGAAAAGATCATTCTCCGACAGATAATCCATTACTATATTCATAACCCGTTCGTCCGAAGTTGCAGCCGAACCCATATGATTATTCATCCCGGAAGCCTGGGGAAGCTGCTTAAAGTTGTGCTCCAGCGTTTTTCTAATTTCCGCCTCGCTCATATCGGTATATATTGCCGATTTTCCGGGATCCGCCCCACCAACTGATTCCATCGGCTGATGAAGTATAATTTCTTTGCCGGCTGCCTTTATCATTGTAGCACATTCCCTGGTATATTTTCTATCAGGCATTATCGCAAATGTTACCGGGTAAGGTATCTCAAGGAAGGGTTTCAGCTGTTCTATACTGTTTCCTACATCATCGATTATAAAAGCCATTGTATAACCGTCCTCAACTTCAGGTATTTCAGGTATTGAAGCAGGATTTCTCTCAATAGACGGTACTGATTCTACCGGCACTGTTTCTTCGATAGTAGAGGTTTCATGCTCCGGAACTGCAGTTTCTGCAGGCCCCAGATCAATATAGGTTTCATAAACCTCTTCTGCCGGTTCAGGCCTTACATTCTTAATCATTGAGAGAATAATAATAAGCAGGACAATAATTATTCCTATAATAATATAATAGGGTTTAAGCCCCTTAAGACTTAAACCCCTTTTTGTTTTCTTTTTATCACTCACTGTTTAGAAGGTAGTACTAAAACACTTTTTCGTCAATCTGATTTTAACCGGTGTAAACATACTCACGCAGTTTTTCAGATTCTTTACTTAGTTTTTTCAGTGCTCTCATCTCAATCTGCCTGACTGTTTCCGGAGAAATGCCGAATTTATCTCCTATCTTCTTCAAAGTGTATTTTTTCCCGTCATAGAAAGAATATCGGTAGAGGAGAACCTGTCTTTCTTTCTCACCAAGAATATCCATTGATTTCAGGGTGTCTGCACGCATGAATTTATTGAACACGGCTGCTGCCGGTTCAAAAGACTTATCTTCAAACATTGTTATAAGCGTGCCTGAATCTTCATTTATTTCAGCGTCAAGAGATACAATATCACCGCTCATCTGAATAATTGTTGTAAGCTCATTAACATCAATCTTCAGTTCTTCAGCAATCTCCTCTGTAGTCGGCTCGCGACTATAAATCTGGCTGAGAGAATAATATGCCTGCTTTATCTTTCTTATAATTTCTTCTTTTCTATGGGGGAGCCGTATCGGTCTCCTTTTATTGGATATTGCTCTTACAATAGCCTGCCGGATCCACCATGCGGCATAAGTCGAAAATCTTACGTTCTTTTTGAAATCATATTTTTCCGCTGCCTTCATAAGGCCTAGATTACCTTCCTGAATTACATCAAGGAAGCTCATATCTTTGCTTACATATGGTTTTGCTATTTTAACAACCAGCCGAAGATTAGATTCTACCAGTGTTTTCTGTGCTGTATCATCACCCGACTGTATTCTTTTAGAAAGCTCAATTTCCTGTTCAAAGTCCAGCAGGGGATACTTCTGTATCTGTCTGAAATACGATTTAATGGCACTATCCTGCACCTCAGTTCTCTTTGTCATCTGCATCACCTCATAATATGCATGCAAAATATGTGCCAAAGACAACAAAAACAATTATAAATAGGGTAAATTGTTATATGATAAGTAATAATAGATTATTACAAAAAAAATCAGATTTAAAACGTCGAGGATTGTACACTTTTTTATACATAGTGGAATAATAAAATAGTACTGTTATTCTTAAATAATAACACTTTCAAATTTTTTTTCAGTGTAAATTATAAATTTTTTAAATTTATTCTTATTTTTTTAAAGAAGCCCTGACATTTCAGAATACATCATCTTTGCGATACCGAAATTTCCTGTTTTTGCCATTGACTGTGCATATTCGTCATAAAGCATATCTTCAAATACATCCTCTGCCATACCGCCATCCAGCATACCGGATTTACTGACAGTCTGGCGCATTGTATCAAGCATCTGTTTTATAAACAGAGCTTCAAAATCCTGACATGCTTCCTTGAGCTTTGTCTGGTCAAGCTCTGACATCCTGCCGCTCTTCGCATTGCTGAGAGTAGAATTTAGCATTGAATTATTATATTGCAGACTCGCTGCATCGGTTACTGCCATCTATCTTACCTCTTTAGGTTGTTTGCTATCTGAAGCATTGAATCTGAGGTCTGAATAGCCTTTGAGTTAAGCTCATAAGCCCTCTGTGCAACAATCATATTTACCATTTCCTGTACTACCGAAACATTCGACATTTCAAGAAATTTATGCTGTATCGACCCCATTCCGTCGAATCCAGGCCTGCCGCCTATCGGATCGCCTGATGCATTTGTTACTTTTAAAAGATTCTCACCTATTGCATTAAGCCCTGCCGGATTAACAAATCTGAAAAGCTGCATCTGTCCGACCTGTATAGGGTCATCATTACCGGCAATCTTTACAGTGATTCTTCCGTCCTGTGATATGGTAAGTGATTCACGAACAAATCCCTCGGGTAAAACTACATCCGGCATCAATCTGTATCCCTGAGATGTTACAAGCTGACCGTTTGAATCAATTTTAAGCGAACCGTCACGAGTGTAACCGTAGGTGCCGTCAATCAGCATAACCCTCATAAAACCCTCACCCTCAATGGCAAGATCGGATATATTTCCGGTATTCTGGAGAGCTCCCTGGGTATACATTTTCTGTGTTGCTGCAACCTTTACACCGTGACCTACCTGAACACCAACCGGAGTGACCGTCAGCTCAGTTGCGGGAGTTCCTGCCGTTCTTGTTGTCTGGTACAGGAGATCTTCGAAATCAACACGGTTCTGTTTAAATCCAGTTGTATTAACGTTTGAAAGATTATTTGAAATTGTATCGATGTTGTACTGCTGCCCGGTCATTCCGGAAGCTGCCGTATATAATGATCTCATCATAATTTTCTACCCCTATACCCTAACGGCTCTGTTAATTAATGTATCGGTCAATTCATCCTGAGTTGTAATGACTTTCTGATTAGCTTCATATGCACGGTTTACTGAAATCATTGCAACCATTTCAGTCACCGGGTTAACATTGGCTTTCTCTAAAAATCCCTGAATTGTCTTAGTGTTAGATCCAAGAGCGACACTCTTGGGAGCACCTGATTCATCGGTTTCCATCCACATAGAGCTGCCCTGTTTCTTGAGATACCTGTCTCTGGTAAAATCAACAATCTTGAGCGTATCAACAAGCTCAAGATTCTCCCAGTCATTCTCTTTCATTGAAACAAGACGCTCGGGGTCATCTGCAAGATCGGCGTTCTGCCAAATCTGCCCCTGCTTATCAAGAACAAAATTATTCAGCTTAAGATAAATGTTTCCGTTCTCACCCTGAACAGGCAATCCTTCCTTTGTAACAAGTAGACCGTTATTATCTATCATAAATGTCCCGTTTCTGGTGTAGCGCTCACCTGTGGGCGTATCGACTGTAAAAAAACCCTTCCCGTCAAGAGCAATATCAAACGGATTTCCGCTTTCTTTCAACGAACCCTGGTCAAACTGAGTATAAATCTCATTCAGTTCCACACCGCTTCCGAGTTTTCCTACAACGGGAGTTGTATCAACTGAACCAAAGGGATATTTATAAACTTCATCATTCATTCTGCGAATGAGCATTTGGGGAAATGCCTTCTGTACTGAGGTATCCTTTTTATATCCTGTAGTATCAACGTTTGCGAGATTGTTGGACAGTGCGTCCATTTTATGTATCTGAGCCTGCATTCCGCTGGCGCCGGTGTATAAACCTCTAAGCATTTTTCCTCCCAAAAGCCCCCGCACATATCTGTTACAGGGTCTCACTTTAATCTTCGGTAACTGAAAAAATGTCTTAAGCGGAATGTTTTTCTTCGGAAAACATTTTGGTTATAATTCGTAGACAAAAAAAGAGGGCTGAAATCAAATACTTCAGCCCTCAAAAAAAGGAGGTGTTTGAAAATCCCGTATAGGAGGTTCTGACTATTTTCCGTAGATCATTGAATTAACTATATTCTCATATAGTTCCTGCTTACCGCTGAGGGTTTCAGGCTCGGCTGTATTGAATGCAGCCTTTTGAAGATCTTCAAGACTGAACTTACCTGCCTCAAAATCTGCTCCGGCACCTGTATCAAATGATGAATACCTGTCCCTAAGCATGGTAGGAATTGATGATTCATTCTTAACCTTATATGCCGCCTCAAGGCCGAGAGCAAATGTGTCCATACCACCTATGTGAGCAATAAACAGATCTTCAGCGTCAGTCGAATTACGTCTGCGTTTCGCATCAAAGTTAAGACCTCCCTTGCCTAGCCCGCCGTTATCGAGAACAACCATCATGGCCCTTGTTGCTTCAAATACGTTTGTCGGAAACTGATCAGTATCCCAACCGTTCTGATAATCGCCCTGGTTAGCATCAATGCTGCCCAGAAGACCGGCATCAACGGCAACCTGAAGATCATGCCAGAATGTGTGTCCGGCAAGGGTTGCGTGATTGTTTTCAATATTTACCCTGAAATCATCCTCAAAACCATTATTCTTGATAAATGATACTACAGTTTCTGTGTCAAAATCATACTGATGTTTGGTGGGTTCCATCGGTTTGGGTTCAATCATGTACTGTCCCTTGAAACCCGCCTTCCGACCGTAGTCTCTAGCCATTTCAAGAGCCCTTGCCAGGTGATCTTTTTCCCGTTTCATATTCGTATTAAGCAGGCTCATATAACCCTCTCGACCGCCCCAGAAAACATACCCATCACCACCGAGTTCAACAGTAGCGTCAATGGCAGCCTTTACCTGTGCCGCAGCGTAGGTTACTACCTCAAAGTTGGGATTGGTGAAGGCTCCGTTCATATATCGTTCATGACTGAAAAGATTTGCGGTACCCCAGAGTAATTTCATACCAGTTGCATTCTGCCGCTCTTTTGCAAGCGCTGTAATTGTCTGGACATTTTTCTCAAAATCAGCAAGGCTGCCGCCTTCCGGAGCAATATCCTTATCATGAAAACACCAGTATGATGCGTCTATCTTTGTAAAGAACTCAAATGCGGCGTCAAGCTTGTCTTTTGCGGCTTCCATAGGATCAGCAGCTTTATTCCAGGGGTAAAAATGAGTTGTACCGCCGAAGGGGTCGGCTCCGTCTCCGCAGAAGGAATGCCAGTATGCAATTGCAAAGCGCAGATGATCCCTCATACTCTTGCCGCCTATCATCTTGTTCGAATCGTAAAACTTAAACGCAAGCGGATTATCCGATTGCGGACCTTCATACTTAATCTTTCCTATCCCCGGAAAGAACTCTTTGTTACCTGTAAAAAAATCATTTGCCATATGTATCTCCTGTTTTCCGCCTTTAATGGCGATATCTATTTATTGAATAAAAACAATTTTTAAAGAAACTTCGGTTTCAGAAGTTCCAGATATTCCTTATATTCTGCGTATACATCTTCATAGATCTTAACCGCCTCAGGCCCGGGAAGTACGGTTTCTTCTTCATTCAATTTGATGTGTTCATCTGTAATTGCTGTAAGGTCGGTATAACCATCCTCTGATGTTTTCAGCGCCCACAGGGCCTGAAGGGCGGCTCCGAGGGCTGCAGCCTCTTCTTCAGCAAGTGTTACAACCTTTGCATCAAGCACGTCTGCGGTTATTTTGCGCCACAGCGCGGATTTGGCCCCGCCGCCTATAAGCCTCACCTCATTGGTTTTTACACCGAGTGACGCAAGTGATTCGAAGCCCAGTTTGAGACCGAACACGGCGGACTCCATAGAGGCACGCAGGATGCCGGCCTCTGAAACATTGTTCATGTTCATGCCGGCGATTACAGCGCGACCGTTCGGCATACTTGGGGTGCGCTCTCCGCCGAAGTACGGCAGCACAATTATCCCGTCTGCTCCAGGCGGCACAGCAGTTGCCTTGGAGTTGAGTTCGTCCAGCGGCATATCGAACAAGGCCCTCATCTGTTCAGTGGCTACCGTGCAGTTCATTGTACATAGAAGCGGAAGCCAGCCTCCGGTAGACGAGCAGAATGCTGCAAGGTTTCCCTCTGGATCTATAAGGGGGGTATCGCCGTATACGTAAATGGTACCGGAAGTGCCGAGGCTCATTGTAAGCACGCCTTCACGCACGGCTCCGGTGCCTACTGCCCCCATCATGTTGTCGCCGCCCCCAGTTGAGACCGGTGTGCCTTCAGGGATGCCGAAGTAGTAGGCAGCCTCCGTAGTTACGAATCCGGCGAGATCATCTGCTGCTTTAAGTCTTGGCAGGCAGGAAAGAAGGTCTCGCTCCGGGTCAATTGCGCGCAGAACACTTTCAGACCAGCATCGTTTGCGTACATCAAAGAAGGCGGTGCCTGATGCGTCTCCATATTCGGCAGTGTATTCACCGGTGAGAAAAAAGTTCATATAATCATGCGGCAGCAGGATATGTGCAAGCTTGCTGTAAATTTCCGGTTTGTGCTTTTTGAGCCAAAGCACTTTAGGCGCTGTATACCCGGGCAGCACCTTGTTACCTACCTCGGCAATGAGTTTCTCTTCGCCGCCGAAGCGCTCGGTTATCTCGGCGCACTCGGCCGTTGTTGAAACATCGTTCCACAGTTTTGCGTTATACAGCGGTGAACCTTCGGCATCTACAGGCACAAATCCGTGCTGCTGGCCCGATACACCCACTGCCCTTACAGTTTTCTTAATATCACTGCTTATTTCATCAGCACATTTTTTCGCAGCTTCTATCCACCACTCTGCTTTCTGTTCGCTGGTCCCGTCTGCGTCAGTTATAATATTGAGTTTCTGCTGTACAGTCGCGACGGTTGTTTTTGTTTCATAGTCATAGACAAGGAACTTGACACTCTGTGTTCCCATATCGATTCCAAGAACCGTGTTCATATGCCCTCCTGCGTTTTTTCAGTGTTTACAGTTTAAGGTGTTTTCCCGGCTGCTAATATGGACGGTATTGAGGATTCATGTATATAATTGACATAACTTTTACTATAAATTTTGCATCAGGCTGGATGAATTATAGATTTTTTAAGAGGTATATTTTGCAAATTAATATAAGTGATGCGGTTTTTGTTTATCTGCTCCAGGATGATGATCAAATCAGGTGGCATAGTAGAACGCATACTCACCGAGAAGATGAATGGGAGATGCACTACTTTATTCAGGGTGAGGGTTCGTTTAAGAATGCAGGGGTTACACGACAGCTTCAACCGGGAGCGGTGTTCTTCAGTTCGCCGGGAGAGATTCATACGGTTATGCCAGCATCAAGAACCAACCCTATCACCTACTACGCTATTCTGTTTAGAATTGTGGGGGACGACAGCGATTTTCTGGAGCTGCTGGCCGAAATTGACAGTCACCACAAAAACTGTAACATAGGAACCAATTACAGATTCTTTTTTGAGGAACTGAAGGATAAATTTCTTTCGCATAATAGGGCGCGGGTAAACTCAGGGATTCATCAGTTTATATCATTTCTGTATATGCTCACCGATGACAGCGGGGATTTTCATTACTCGGACGGGAGTAACTCACATATTGAGAGATCTCTGCGTATTATGCAGAACAATGTATTTAACAAGCTGACACTTGAGGAACTGGCCGACAAGTTGAAACTGAACAAGTCGTATTTTATACGGCTGTTCAGCAAGAAGATGAACACCACCCCCATGAAGTATTTTACAAGACTGAAGATTGAAGCAGCATCTTCTATGCTTATCAGTACGGTCATGCCTATTTACGAGATATCAGACAAGCTATGTTTTTACAGCGAGTTTCACTTTTCGAAGAGTTTCAAACAGTACAAGGGTCTATCGCCCCGCTACTACAGGGCTAATTATGGAATAACAGTTTCCGGAGATTATTAAAATAATAATATTTTAATCTGCATATCCCCTGTATATTCTCATAATCGGACAGCATCATCCTTATTCTGAGAAAAAGACCCCGGGGCGTTTTCGAGAAATTCCTCAGAATTAATCGGATACGCATCTCCGTCAATCAGAGAGATTTCATCAATTCCATTGATATTGAGCATTCTAAACTCTTATAAGATTTAAAAAACGCTTCACAGTTATATATTACATGATAAACGCAATTACTTAAATCCTATACAGACGAATCACGATTTTATGCTTTGTCGCTGAAGTGTATGCTGATCAGATCAGCAATCAGAACACTTCTCATGAAGAAACCTTCTTTTTGTACTCTGACGGCGTGAGACCGGTAAACTTTCTAAAATTCGTATTAAAGGCTGATTTTGAATTAAAGCCGCAATTAAAAGCGGTCTCGAGTACATTTGTATCAGGACTGTTATTCAAAATTCTTTTTACTTCTTCAATTCTGTAAGAATTAATGAAATTATTGAAATTTGTCCCGTATTGGCTGTTAAGAAACTCCGAAAGTTGAGCAGAGGATATGTTTAATCTGCTACTCAGATTACTTAAAGTGACAGTCCTGTCTATGTAGATTTTTTCCTGCTTTAAAAGAGCATCAAGACCGGCAACAACCTCTTCTTTATTTACACTTCCCAGCTGTGAATTGCGATACCTGATTTCCTGGGATTCCTCCTGTGCCTTGTTAAAATAAGCAGGATAACGTATCAGGAAAAAGATGAAAGACATCGGGATTAAGAGAAAAGCTAAATGACCTATATATTGCAGATTCGGCCACAGGGTCTCAGAGAGAAGAAGCGCAACCGAAAAAACAAGGGAACAGATAATTATATGGATCAGGGTTTTAATCTCAGAAGTCTTCAGTTTTTGGTAATATAAACGAAGTAATCTGAATATCATCGCCACATATAAAAATAATGAAAGATAGGACAGGGTTGTTATTATTTTGATAACTATCAATCCCCTCTTCTCTGCTAGAACAGGATATAACAGATTAATACCCTCAATAATCAACAACGACACAAAAAAAGGTACTGTGTGCAGCCAGGTCGTTAATGTAATTGGGGTATCACTCGTGATGTATATAAAGAATAGATACAGAAAAGGTCCTATCAGAAAAAGAACGGCCGTGTCCGAATAGTAAAAATATCTCTCAAACAGTGGGCTGACCCTAAAATAAAGCCAGAAGGACAGGCATTGAATACCTACTGCAAAAAATACCACGGATAGAAAATAATTTGAGAGCGGCTTATTCTCATTGATTAACTGAATAACAGCAAAAAAGAAAAATATTATAGATACTACAAATGATATATTCGCAAGAACAGTAACAATCTCAGTGTTTATCAATTTATGTATAGACCTCCGGTGTGATTATGAACAGACCTTTATAGTTTGAATTATTATCACATACCGGCATGAAAAATTCAACGAAGTCCGATATTTTATGAATCACACGGAAAAACAACAACCGGGATATTCAGCTGATTTATTATCCTGCGTTCTTTATTGTTTTCCGAAAGCCGTTGAATTATTGAATGTTTGTGGTGGCCGACAACCAGCATATCAGGTTTCCAATCAGTGATTATAGTTCTGAGCTCTTCTACAGGGTCACCTACCGATTCAAACTCGGCAAAATCTATATCGGGATATTGTTCCTTTATCCGTTCGACTGTTTTTTCAGCCCGCTGCCGGTCTATATCTTCCAGATCAGTCGGGTAAATGCCAGCCTCAATATAACCGACTGAAAGCCTTGCAATATCCGTCAGCCCCAATTCGGCATCAAGCTGTCTTGCAAGTTCAATGCCCTTTCCGACCAGACAGGCATCGGGAGCCTGGTCGTCAATCGCAATAAGGATTCTTTTAACCATAACTTTCCCCCTATATTAATATAATATTTGCAGCTCCGAAAAAAAAGGCTTTGCGATAAAAACTTTATGCTTGAAGCACAGGCGGTTTTTTTGTATTATCACTTTCAGTTGAGGCAACTCAGCGGGCCAGAATAGCTCAGCGGTAGAGCAACGCTCTCGTAAAGCGTAGGTCCGGGGTTCGATTCCCCGTTCTGGCTTTAAAAAAAACTACTTACTTGAAATAATACACCATTTCATACTGATTTATATCGTTATTGAAACCCTGCTCCCTTAAAAAAGCACAAAGCGGACTGCCTTCTTCCATATTTATAAAACGCATTTTTTCTGCTTCTGTCCGCTCAGCCAGAAGACTGATGAGTTGTTTCTCTACCGATTGTCCTCGGTGCTCAGGGTGTATGCCGAACTGGAGAACAGTCCCGCCCGTGCTGTGCACTATCGCATAGGCGATAACTTTATCACCATCACTCAGTGTTACAAGCTCATGCTCCTCAATTAGATTGAGCCAGGTAGCAAACTCATTCTGCCAGGCCGGTTCAAAAGAATGGAATAATACGGGATCAAGGTCTTTGACTGCTGACGAATCATGTCCAATCGCTAGACCGGTTTCCGGCATGGGCTGTTTTTTTACAGCGTCGGTATCCTTCCAGAAACATTCTAAACGGCGGCAGATTTCAAACCCGTATTTTTCATAAAGGTGACGTGCAGCGCTATTTTTTTCTAATACCTCAAGAAAGAAATTTGATACGCCAGCAGATTTAAGTGTCACAAGCAGGTGCTCAAGCAGAACCGAACCAATACCGATGTTTCGGCTGCCGGCTGTTACACCGGTAGCTATATCATATGCCGACATACTGCCCTTCCTGGTTCTAACGCCGGTAAAAACAAAACCAGTTAATTCTTCATTTTCGAAACTGCCGACCGACAGACAGGGCTTAAAATCTTTAGACCATGTAATTGATTTGAATTGCTCAAAAGACATATCAACTTTAATTTCATAATCTTGGAAGGCACTCAGAAAGGCTTTATACAACTGCTGTTTGCTGCAGTTCTCAAGATTCTTTATTTGCATAATGTATATTTTATAACATAGAATTTATCTTTCTCAGGATAAATCTCCCGGATAAGCTTCTTAAGCTCAGGCAAATCCATGTGCTCCTGCTCAGCGTGACTCTCATTTATATCATCAAAGCTTATTTGCTCAATGGACACAATGTCTATATAACATACAAGCAGGTCGCTCTCCAGAACGTGTACTGCTACCCTGCTACCCGGTACATAATGGCTCTCTGATTCATCACGGATAGTTATTGTCTTTTTACCGGATTCAATAAACGGTATAAGCCGTTCAAAAAATGTAATCTTTTCCGGCGGCTTGATATACTGAGCCCCCCGCCCGTCCTGCATATCAAATATCAAATCAAGCAGGCCTTTTCTATATGGAATAAAATCACCCTGCTCTATCATTGCTTCTATCTCAGCCTTCGACGCCCATTTGACATCCTGAACCTCTTCTTCCTGAAGCCTCAATTCCGTTATATCAATATCGTCCTTTATGATGAAGTAATCATCGAAGCCCCTGCTGAAGTTTATAGTAAACTGGGGGCGCTGCATAATCAGCTCAGTTGAAAGTCCAAGTTCTTCAAGGGTTTCACGTCTTGCTGCCTCATAACTGTTCTCTCCGGCCGATGCAATTCCGCCTACACTGAAGTCCCATTTCCCCGGCCAGCCCGGTTTAAAATCCGTACGCTGTTGAATCAGCATCAGATTATCCGGGCTCAGTATGCATACATGAATAACAAGAAAGTATTCACCCTGAAGAAGAGATGTTCCACGCACTATCTGTTTGTCTGTCTTTTTTCTTTGCTCATCATATATATCCAGTATTTCCATAAACTTATTCTAACAATATTTTTCAGTTTTACGCTATGAATTTATTCATATTAAACACCTATTTTCGCTCCTGAAGTCCGTTTGTCAGTTGATATATTTTTATCGATTCGTTAAACTAAAACATGGATTATTTAGCGGACACAGCAGATATAGAAAAACTGAAAACTCTTTTTGAATACCTCCCACTTTGCGGAGTCACAACAAACCCGACTATCCTAAAAAGATCAGGGCTCAAATTGACAGAGGCTGTAGGTAAAATTGCCGATATTGTAGACAGGGGTTCTATCCATATACAGGTCATAAGCGAAGATGCTGATGAAATTGTTAAGGAAGCCCGAAAATACAAGAACTACTTTGAACTAGGCGACAACTACTACACAAAAATTCCTGTTACCTTCGAGGGCCTAAAAGCAATGAGGATACTCAAGGATGCCGGAATCAACGTCACAGCAACTGCAATTTTCACGCAGCAGCAGGCACTCCTGGCAGCAAAGGCAGGAGCAGATTATGTTGCACCCTACGTCAGCCGCCTCGACAATATTGCTTCGCGCGGAATAGATGTAGTCAATGATATTGTAATAAACATGAGTGAATTTAATCTGAATACGAAGGTACTTGCCGCCAGCTTTAAAACCGTCGATCAAATTTACCGCATCAGTATGGATGGATGCCATTCGGCGACGATCAGCCCCGAACTGCTGATGCAGCTTATTAAACACCCTATGACAGACTCAAGTATTGAAACATTTCTTATTGACGGAAAAGGGATCTACGACCTGGATTTTTAGGCTTTTGTTTATATAAAATTATTCCTGCACATCTCAATAATATCCTCACGCCGGTCGACACCGAGTTTATCCCTGATATGTCTGAAATGATTTTTTATCGTATGAAAAGACATACCTAATCGATCAGCCAACTCGTGTTCGGTTTCACGATAAAGGATAAGGGCTTCCAGTACCTCAAATTCTTTCGCAGTAAGACCCATTTTGTCTAGATCAACTGGCTTTGTAAGTGCGGCAATTCTGGAATCGAGGAGTTCCATTCTGCCGGCAAGCTGTAATCTCTCAGCCTCTAGTACAGACAGCTCATCCTCAATCTCCTTGTTACGCATGATGTAAGCTGTAATTTCATCCTGATAGATGATATAAGATACCACAATAAATATCGTCAGGTAGATTACTGAATCAAGGCCGTACATTATCCCGGCTTCCCTATCGTCAAGGTGAGCTGAAACCATCTCGAGGGAGAATACATAAATCAGAATAATTATTGATTTCAGGATAGCTTTCTGTCTGAAAAATCCGTATTTGAATGCAAGAAAGACCCCAAGCAGTACCAGGCCCAGACCATGAATAGAGTTGTAGGTATCAAGGATTGCTATTGTCCCCGTAAAAAGGGCAAGAAAAATCTGAATAAATCTGAATAATGGATGATCTATAAGACCGCTGATGAGAGTTAGAAATGAAGTGAAGAACATTAATAATACAGCCGGTTTTAATATTGCTTCACCTGCTGAGAAATCACCCAGATAACTGAAAAGATTTATCAGGGAAATAAGAAAACCGGCTGCCGACACTAGTAGGGCTACCTTTTTCTGAACCGGGAACTCACTGCTGTGCTTAACCTGCGTCCCAATAGCCATCTACATCATTCAGGCTCATCACCGCATCCATCTCGGGGCAGTCTATAGCCCTAATCTCCTTGATAAGGGATTCTTCCTCCGCTTCAAAGTTCCAGCTCCGATGTACCAGAGGATTATATTTCATATGCATAATATCATCGCTCCAGTCTTTTGCATATCCCCTTATCATCTGAAGGGCAAGAAGGTTCATGCCATGCTTTATTATCCTCTCATCTCCACCGTTAAAGCTTGAACCCTCAAAAAGCCTGTCCATTATTGAGGCATCATCATCTATATCATGAAGGAAGATATCTTTTGCCTCACGTCGAGCCAGCTGATAGACGGCTACATGAGCCACAGCTGTGCGCAGTGGCTGCCTGCAGCCGGCTATAAACGGGATTGCTGCTATAAGTTTTGCCGTTTTGTTTTCTCTGTAGCGTGCCAGCTCCATTGCTTCCAGATGAAAAGCATTAGCAATGGTATCCGTAATCTTATACCAGGCCTCAGTTGTAAATGTTTTGGTTTTGTTCTGCTTTACCATTTCTTCTCCTAAAAAAGTTGTTGTGAAAAATAATGACACTATCGTGTCATAGACAGCTGATGAACTCAATAACACTTTCGTGTCATATACATGAGTTTGGCCGTAAGATATTATTTCATCAAGAAGGTAAACTTATGAATACACGAACAACATTAACCGCTACCTTTCGGGCCCTCGACACAGAGGGAAAAGAGTATCTTGTTGAGGAATACACAGTCTACACGGAAGTGTTTTCCAGAAACAAAACGTATTGGGAAACACTGGACAAGCTTTATTTCACAGACAGTGCAATGGCTAGATATAATGAGAAGGATAATACCTTTACGGTTTATGACAGCCGGCATGTTCTAAAACGTGTCGGGTGACCTACATCTGAAGAAAGCCTCGTGTATAACCTTAACAGCTGCCTCTCGATCAGGCCTGTCAACAACACAGTATACAGCTGAGTCGCTGGCGCCCACTGAGACAATTTTCATATCTATACCCTGTTCGGCAACTGCTCCTACCATCCTGTAGGCAAGCCCCCGGGAATGAACCAGCCCGTCTCCAACCAGCGCTATAATTGAAAGATTATCCTGAGCCGATACTGTTGTTACAGCCTGTGGCATCTGAGCTTTAAGCATACTTGCCGCTGCCCGCAGATCGGGCGAATCGAGGTATATGTTTATTGCAGTCTGAGAGGTCACGACTGATTTAATATTTATTCTGCTCCTGATAAACAGCCCGGTCACCTCGGCAAGGATTCCCTCTTTTATACCAACCCCGGCTCCTTCCAGTTTTAAAATGGCAAAACTGTCACTGTAGGTAACGCTTTTCAGGGTTGCATTTTTACCATTCTCTGTATCAGGATCTCCAATGACCGTGAGAGGTTCTATGCTGCCGGCATTATTTATATTGAAGATTCTTACCGGTATTTTGTTCTCAAGCAGCGGTTCTACTGTTCGAGGATGAAGAATCTTCGCGCCGAAGTATGAAAGCTCTGCAGCCTCGCTGTATGACAGGCTATCTATTCGTTTTGCCTCCGGGATCAATCCGGGGTCGGCCGACATATAACCGTTTACATCCTTCCAGACATCAAGCGATTCCGCTCCTACACACCGGGCAATCGCGGCCGCAGAGTAGTCGCTGCCGCCACGGCCCAGGAGATTTATCCGCCCATCCTTCGAAACAGCATAAAATCCGGGAATGATATAGATTCTATCACCGGAGAGTGCAGAGCTAACAGATTTCTCTGAAACCGGGAAATTTATTGATGCATTTGAATACTCACCGTCCGAAATAAGCCCGATATCTTCGGGCATCGCTTCAACCGCGTCTATCCCGCGGGACTGCAGAATCTGTGACAGCATCAGCGAACTGAGTTTCTCTCCGTAACTCAAAACCTTCTCCTCAACAAAATCAGGGACTTCCCCGATATAGTGAATGCCAAGCAGATATTTATGCAGCTCTTCAAGACGTATCTTAACCTTCTCATAGGCTTCCGATCTTTTTTTTCCGTCAGCAATATTCTCTTCAAGAGCCTCACGCTTTAGATTTTTCAGGTATTCTATCATTGATCTCACATGGGCTTCATCATTTTGAATATTCTGCAACCCCTCAATCAGGTAGCTGGTAATGCCGTAGAAGGCTGAAACAATAATTGCCAGCGGCCTGTCATAGGCTCTTATAGTCTTGATAATCTTGCTGATGTCCTCTTTTGTTTTCAGGTTTGAGCCGCCGAATTTTACTGCAATCTTTTTCATGCCTTTATAATCCGACGATTTCCCGGATATATCAAGAGGAATCGAAAATTACTGGTGATCAGAGAAGAAACATGGTTCCCCCCTGTTGCCCAAGATCAACGAAATCGGGCAGCATAGGGTTACACAAAAAACCAACCCAAGGAAGGAACCATGTATACATACTACCAACTTATCAAAAACAGTAAAGACCCTGTA
>JAQQAL010000018.1 GCA_028532855.1 Candidatus Thalassospirochaeta sargassi | reverse complement strand
GTATATTCAAATATGCCCTACATAATGGAAAATTATAGGATGATGGATGTATCGGAATACCGATGCAATGACAAAAGAGCTGCTTATGTTTCAATTAGCATAGCAGAAGGTTTTTCGGGTAGTTTTTAGAGGTGCCCTAATGTAAAAATTCCGGGGAGGGCTGCCGCTGGGGCGCCCTCCCCGCTTCATTTAACTTTAAAGAGGCAAATCATGCTTATTGCAGAAAAAAATACGCACAACGACATATTCTTTACCCTGATCGTCTGCGTACTGACAATCGGTGTACTTTTTGTTCCAACCGGTTTTGAGGACAGACAGAAAACAAATATAACAAGGGCGCGCGGCAGGATAACCGCTGTTGACAACACTGATCTCGAGCAGTACGGCATTGTTAAAACAGGAAACCAGGGTGTCACAATGGAAATTCTCAATGGAAAATTCAAAGGTCTTGTGACCGATTCAAACAATATGCTAATCGGTAAACTCGAGCTGGACAAAATGTTTGCTGTTGGCGATGTTGCACTTGTAACTATAGATATGGATGAAAATGGGGAATTTGTATATGCAAACCCCGTTGATCACTTTCGTATAAGAACTGAATTGTTTCTGCTGATTTTATTCGCAGGACTGCTTTTACTATATGCGGGCTGGACCGGGGCAAAAGCCCTGCTGTCATTCATGTTCACGGGAGTTGCAATCTGGAAGCTGCTGCTGCCGGGTTTCCTAAATGGTTATAATCCGATACTGCTCTCGCTGGGTATTGTTATGATGATGTCGGCTGTAATTATTTTTCTTGTTGGCGGCATGTCGAAAAAGGGGATTATTTCATTCCTCGGGACCCTGGCCGGAATAGGGTTTACAGCAATTCTTTCAATTCTTTTCGGTAATCTGTTCAAGGTTCATGGAGCTGTAAAACCATTCTCAGAATCATTGCTTTACTCCGGTTATGCCCACCTTGATTTAAGCGCGATTTTTACAGCAGGCATATTCCTTGCATCATCAGGTGCTGTTATGGACATTAGCATGGACATCGCAGCGTCCATGCATGAGATTAAGCACAAACGTCCGGACATTCACGCCAGGGAATTGATTATCTCGGGAATAAAGGTTGGACGAGCGGTGGTAGGAACGATGACAACAACCCTGCTTCTTGCCTATTCAGGCAGCTACACAGCGGTATTAATGGTAATGATGGCCCAGGGAACACCCGCAGCAAACATCCTGAACCTGACCTACGTCAGCGCTGAAATCCTGCATACTCTCGTCGGCAGCTTCGGTCTGGTCCTCACTGCGCCGTTCACAGCCTTAATCGGCGGCTTCATCTACAACCAGAGCGGCGAATAGCTCAGTGCCGGCGGCTTTCTCAGCATCCTCAACAAACTGCAGGTCCGCCACCTCGTCGGTTTCAGCCGGGCTCACAGAGACGCTGTCAACCTCAACATTGAGGCTGAATCGTTCAACCTCAGCCTCAAGTTTTTCAGCTTCGCTATTCAGACGCCTGCTGATACCGGAAACAACTCCGGCTGCATTGGTAATCTCTTCAAGCTGGCTGCTTATTCCGCCGATCTGTGAGAGAACCCCGCTCGAAACCCTCTCGACTATTCTAAAAGCATCCTCAAGATTGCCCGCAGCATCCGCCATTGAATCGCCTCCATCCTTTACACCAGCTGTAAACCCCTGAAGACTGGTCATAGCATCAAGAATCTGACTTCCACCTGCCGACAACTCATCCATACTGGACTTAATTTCATTCAAGGCCTGAGCAACTCCTGTTACTTCCCTATTAATATCGGTAAAAGCCTGTTTAGTATCATCACCTGAAGCAGCAGCCTTCTCTATGCTGCCGACTACATCCTTTAAAACAGTGCCTATCTGCTTTGAGCTGGCCCCCGAGGCTTCCGCCAACTTTCTGATTTCTTCTGCAACTACAGAAAACCCTGCACCTGCATCTCCGGCATGTGCAGCCTCAATTGCTGCGTTCATCGCAAGAAGATTAGTCTGCGCTGATACTGTTTGGATAATAGAAACTGTCCCGCGTATTTCGTCTAAATTTGATGTAATATCCTGAATTATGGAAATAGTCTGGTCCAGGCGGTTGCCGCCGGTTTCCGCTGTTTTAACGAGCTGTTCGGTTGAAGCGGTTTTTCGAGCTGTTATATCGCTTACGCTGTCTACCGATGCAATCATCTCGGTCACCGCAGAGGTTGACTCCTCTATCATGGCGGTTTGTTCTTCAAGCATACCTTTAAGCTGATCAGTGGTTGAATTTACTGTAGTAACAGCTGCCCCGGATTCTGCGACCTTACTGTCCAGATCAACCATCCCTTCACGGATGGCTCCGACAGCTCTGGTTATTCCCTCTGAAGATGAATTCACATTAACTGCAGCCTCTGATAGTTCATTTTTCATTTTAACATTACTGTGGCTTGACTCTTTTATACTGCGGATAGAAATTGAAAGCTCGCCTGTGAAATCATTAAGATTCTCCCCGAGAAGCGCAATGTCGTCATTAGACAGGGTGCTGAACCTGGTATCAAGTTTCCCCCTCCTAAGGTCTGAAACACCTTCGCTGAGAGCGCTTATACTCCGAACCATGCGCCCTACAACTATTGATGCAGTTATGATAATTACTGTTATAAGCATGATAAAAATAATAATAGTACGAATAATGATGCTGCGAATCTTGTGTGAGAGTTCCGCCGATATTATTCCATCCTGGGTTATGATTACATCATAGGCGGAGTTTAAAGCTCCGTCAGTAATGCTGATATTCCTTTCGAGACTATCAACCCGTTCCATCACATAATTGAAATCATCCACTCGTTGGGTTAACTTCGCCTTGTAAAAATTTAGCAATGGTGCTGATTTTGTAAACATAATCTGCTCAGAGTATTCCATAACCTCAAGAAGGTTATCTTCCAGTACAACCCAGCGCTCATTGAACATTTCCTCAAGCTTCAGAATAGAGCCCAGGGCTGAAGAGACATTCTCGTTAATCCCGCCGAGTTCCGAACTATCTGCAACAGCAGCAAACTTCTCAGTGAGTTTCGCTTTTTCGACAAGTGCATCCTCGTACTGTATCTCCATCGGAGATGTTACAATTCCGATTATACTCAACCTGGTTGTTTGGACCTGTTCAGAAAGCTCAGACAACTGTGCAAATTCCGTATTCAATCTGAGTGCCGGCAGCAGCATTAGCAAGGCAGCAGCTATTATTGCCAGGAACATAATAAGTTCGCCAAGAACTACAGTGAACATTTTTCTCTTGATTGTCATTGAATACCCCGGTGAAGTAATTTTTTTTATATTATTCTAATCAAATAGAATCAAAAAATAAAGCACATTTATACTTATGCTCCCGCTCTTTATTCTTTATCCGTTTCATATTAAAATCGGCGGCATGAAAACACTGATCATTGCTGAAAAACCAAGTGTAGGACGGGAGCTTGCCCGTGTCCTTGGCTGTAAAAAATCATCCAAAAGTCATATTGAAGGCGACAAATATATTGTCACATGGGCAATGGGACATCTTGTAGAACTTGCGGATCCCGGTGCCCATGATCCCAAATTCAAGCAGTGGAACGCAGAGGATCTTCCGATTATACCTGAGCGGATGAAGCACAGGGTTATAGGCCGCACATCAAGACAGTTCAGCATGATTAAATCACTTATGCACCGGAAAGAAGTAAATAACCTGATCATTGCAACCGATGCAGGGCGTGAAGGCGAGCTGGTAGCCAGATGGGTTATGAGACTTGGCGGATACAAGGGGCCCTTCCAGCGACTCTGGATCAGCTCTCAGACCGATAAAGCCATACGGGAGGGCTTTGCTGCATTAAAAAACGGCCGAGATTATGACAATCTGATGAGGGCTGCTGAATGCCGGGCTGAAGCAGACTGGCTGATAGGCCTGAATGTAACCCGCGCCCTATCCTGTACCTACGACACCCGCCTGTCTGCCGGTCGCGTTCAGACCCCAAGCCTGGCAATGATTCAGGACAGAGATGAACAGATCCGCAATTTCAAACCAAAACCCTATCAGCTGCTTGAAGCCGACTTCGGCGGATTCTCAGCCTCATGGCGGGGAAAATCAGGCGGAAGAATATTCTCCGGGAAAGCAAGTGCGGAGTTGACCTCAAAGCTCGAGAACACTGAAGCCGAGGTAGTTAATATCTCCGAAAAAAAGCAGAGTGTACCGCCTCCGCTGGCCTATGACCTTACAGCACTTCAGCAGGATGCCAACCGGGCTCTGGGATATTCCGCAAAGCAGACACTTAAAATTCTTCAGGGCTTATATGAAAGACATAAAATAGTAACCTACCCAAGAACAGACTCAAGACATCTTACTGCCGATATAGAACCAACTATCAAGGACCGCCTCAAAGCTCTATACGCAACCGACTGGCGTGTACGCGCGGAAGAAATACAGAAAAGCAGCCTAAAACCGGGAAAGCGGCTATTCGATGACAGTCGGGTCAGCGATCATCATGCGATAATCCCAACCGAGGAGACGGTAAAACCCGAACGATTGTCCGCTGAAGAAAAAGCCTTATGGAACATGATAGTAAAACGCTTCCTCGCTGTCCTCTCCCCCCCTCACTGCTATGTAAAACGCAGCGCGGAATTGAGAGCAGAGGGTGAATCATTCTTTGTCTCAAGCAGCAGAGTCACAGATGAAGGATGGCGGAATATTGAGTTTATAGCTGTAGAAAACGGAGAAAACGAAAGATCGGGCTCAGGTAAGATAGATAATCTGAAGAAGGGACAGAAGTATAAAATTGAATCAACCCGCCTGCAGCAGAAACAGACAACCCCACCGGGACACCATACAGAGGCAAGCCTTCTTGCATTAATGGAAAAAAACAATCTTGGAACACCGGCAACCAGGGCTGACATCATCGAAAAACTGCTCTCAAACAGATATATGGAGCGTTCCGGCTCAGCACTGAAGCTTACCCCGGCCGGTGAAGAGGTCCTTCTGCTGGTTCCCGAGCAGCTGAAATCCGCTGAACTTACCGCTGAATGGGAAAAGAGGCTTAGCAGAATCGCTGAAGGAAAAGAAAAAGCCGGAGTGTTCAGTTCTGATATACGAAAAAATACCGGAGAGCTTGTTGCAGCTGTAAAATCCGGCGGCAAAGATTACAAACCTGTCGAATTCAGTAAAAAGCCATGTCCGCTATGCGGAAGGATGATGATGCCGACAAAGGATCGCAGGGGACGTGAATTGTATGTCTGCCGTTCACTATCCTGCGGATATGAGGAGGAACCGGAAAACCGCGGGGGATATCGAAAACCATCCCCGAAAGAACGTGCGGTCACCCGGAAACTGATAAAACAGTACTCAGACGACAGTTCCGACACATTCACCCTTGCGGATATGATTAACATGAAGACCCCGGGTAAAAAATAGTTGCAAAACAATCTTTTTACTTGCGATATCATGTACTAATCTCTTAGAATATAGATCTAGTGAAATGATAAGCGGAGATACATATGTCTGACATCAGAAAAAAGAAACTTAAATTACTCGTGACCGAAGACGAAGCTATCAATCGAATGTATATTACAACTATTCTTGAGCGCAACGGCTGGGATATACATGAGGCTTCCGACGGCCAGGAGGCCATAGATTCCATCAAAAAAAATGATTATGATGCAGTTCTTATGGACATTAGCATGCCCCGGCTCAACGGAATAGACGCTACAATCCAGATAAGGGAAGAAGAAACCGGCGGACAGCATTTACCGATAATCGCATTAACAGCACACGCCTTTCCCTCAGACAGGAAAAAATTCCTTGATGCAGGAATGGACGACGTCGTAGTTAAACCCTTGAATGAAGAAACCCTCATCGAAGTAATTTCCAAATACGTAGACTGATCCCCTCTTCTCTGTTATATTGAGTCGTAATGGCACTTTTCAGCAAAAAATTTGATATAGATTCCAATGACCCCATGGCATATGGACAGGCTTCAAGTAATTTTAAGAAAACGCTGAAACAGCTGGGAATTCCCTCACCCATAATAAAGCGTACCGCTATAGCTATGTATGAAGCGGAAATAAATACAATTATTCACGGCGGAGGGGGTTCGGGAAGTGTTGTTATAGAAGATGATCATATTCTGATTATCTTCGAGGACCAGGGCCCCGGTATCCCGGATATTGAACTGGCTATGCAGGAAGGTTATTCAACAGCATCTTCGGAGATAAGAGAAATGGGCTTCGGAGCAGGATTGGGACTTCCCAACATAAAAAAGAACTCCAACGGACTCGATATAGAATCTGAACCGGGAAAAGGAACAAAGGTAACAATAAGGATAGATCTTTGAGCAACATTCATTCGGTAATACTGGATAAAGATAAATGCATGGGCTGCACAAACTGTATCAGCCACTGCCCGACTGAGGCAATTCGTGTAAGACACGGCAAGGCTTCAATCATTGATGAACGCTGCATCGACTGCGGGGAATGCATCAGAGTATGTCCACATCATGCTAAAAGGGCACAGTCTGATACACTGGACATGCTTAAAAACTTCGACTTTACCGTAGCCGTCCCTGCGCCTACCCTTTACGGACAATTCAAGGATCATTTCTCTATTGATCAGATTCTCACAGCACTTAAAGAGCTGGGTTTTGACGATGTATTCGAAGCGGCTGAGGCTGCAGATATAGTAACCTCCGAACTCAAAAAGAAACTGAAAAACAAGAAAGAAAAAGTTCCATGGATATCCTCATCCTGCCCTGCTGTGGTCAGGCTTATTCAGATAAGATTTCCCGCTCTGCTGGATCAGATAGTCCGGATAGAATCGCCTATGGAAATTGCGGCCAGAATTATCAAAAACGATATATATCCCGAGAAGAAAAATATCGGTGTTTTTTTCATCAGTCCATGCCCCGCCAAAATAACTGCTGTAAAAAAACCAATCGGTTCAAAAGCTTCTTCGGTTGACGGTGTGATTGCAATAAATGAAATATTCCTCCCCCTTCATGCTGCTGCCGGAAATCTGGAAAAAGTCGAGGAACTCGGTCGCGCATCATACTGGGGAGTCAGCTGGGCGCGCAGCGAGGGCGAAAGTCATTCTACAGAATGGCCGGAAACGGTGGCAGTTGACGGTATTGAAAATGTACTTAAGTTTTTTGAAGAACTTGAAAACGGCAAAATCAAACACGTCGATTTCATAGAAGCAATGGCCTGCCCCGGCGGCTGCGTCGGAGGCGCCCTGACAGTTGAAAACCCTTATATAAGCAAGGCAAGAATAATCCGGAAAGCCGGAAAACTAATCGAAGAAGATCGCGGAGGCAGACTGAAGCCGGATTCTCATGCCGTTCTTGGAATGGATACTGATATACAGCCTAAACAGGGACTCAAGCTTGATGTCGACTTCAAAAAAGCCCTTGAAAAGATGGCAAAAATAGAAGAAATTGCGAATGAACTGCCGGGACTCGACTGCGGTTCCTGCGGCGCGCCTACATGCCGGGCTCTTGCTGAAGACATAGTTGTAGGAACTGCAAAAAAGAATGACTGTATTTTCGTACTTCGTGATGAAATAAACCACCTCACCGAAAACCTTGCCGAGTTAGGATCCTGGATGCCGCCCCTTTTCTCCGAAAGAGAAGAAAAAGAATGAAAAACTATGATTCAGAACTGATGGAACATCTTCAGTCATTCACAACTGAGAACAGAAAATCCAGAATGATGAAGGTTCTTGAACAACGCACAAGATACATCACAGTCGTGCTGGAAGACATCTTTCAACCGCATAATGCCAGTGCCGTTCTCCGCTCCTGTGACGGATTCGGCATTCAGGATGTTCATATTATTGAAAACAAAAACCGTTTCAGCCCTAACAAGGATGTTGATATGGGCACATCCCAATGGCTTTCAATCAACCGGAACAGTCCTGCAAATAGCGGCAGCTGCACTTCTGAGTGCCTGGAAAGATTAAAGAAGGACGGCTACCGCATTGTAGCCACTACTCCTCATACTAACGATACCGACCTTGAAGATTTCGATTTAAACACAGGAAAAACCGCAATAGTGCTTGGAACCGAGCTTGAAGGAATCAGCAGGGAGGTTGAAGAATCAGCTGATGAGTTTCTGAAGATTCCCATGCACGGCTTTGTCGAAAGCTTCAACATCTCCGTTGCCTGCGCGCTGATTTTGCACCACCTCAGCTGGAAACTCCGAAGCAGCGACATAGGTTGGCAGCTTTCAGAGGAAGAGAAGGCTGAGATCCAGCTTGAATGGCTGCGAAAAACAGTCAATAACGCAGATTCAATCGAAACACGCTTTAAATCTGAATACAAGTCTTCCTGACCCCAAGTGTAAGATTGCCCGGGTTTCTACTTGATTCCTGACGAAAAGGGATCTATATTCAAATCATGGCAGAAATTAAATCAGCACTTGAAATAGCATTAGCCCGGACAGAGGGCATGGAAGTCGATAAAGACAAGATGATGGAGAAAGAATTCAAGATCAGCGGTCGAAGAGCAGCACTCTCCTTCCTTGATGGAAAAACAGAAGCGGACGAGCTTAAAAAAGCGATCAAAAAAGAAAAGGGAAAGGCCAGGAAATCATTTACAGCCGGAGCAGCAGGTTCTCTGATGTCCCTCATCAAGCTTCCGCTGGATTCTGAATATAAAAGTTCATTCAAAAGAGCGGCTGAAGGGCTTGCAGCACTTTCAGATCACCCGAAAGATATTATTCAGATGTTTGAACAGCTCTCCCAGTTTTTTGATCAGTACCTGGAGAATCGGGATCAGCTTTTAAATCAGCTCACTCTACAATTCCAGCCCATACTCCAGCAGAAGGAAGAAGCCCTCTATGCTCAGACAGGCTCAAAAATCAAGATTGATCCGATGGATGATCCTGATTTCCAGAAAGCCTTTTCTCAGAATATGGAAAATATCAGCAAGAATTATACAGAAGCCCTGACTCAGGCGAAAGGACAGCTGAAGGAATTTCTGGCACTGGAGGATTAAACTTGGCAAAACTCAGCACTCTCGAGCACCTGGCCGACGAGCACGGCACACCACTTTTTATTGTCGATCATGATATTATCAGAAAAAACTATCTTGCTTTTAAAGAGCATCTCCCGAGAGTGCAGATTTTTTATGCCGTCAAGGCAAATTCCGATCCGGACATAATAAAAACCCTTTATGACATGGGTTCCAGCTTTGACGTGGCCTCTATGAACGAGTTTCTGCTTGTTCACAAAAACATCGAATCTCTTTCTGAGAAAGAACGTCAAAAATTTATATGGGAAAAAATAATCTATGCGAATCCGATTAAGGATATAAAAACCCTGAAGGAACTTGATTCGTACAAACCACTCGTTACCTTCGACAACATAGAAGAAATAGCAAAAATCAAGCAACACTCCCCGAACGCTGGTCTGGTTCTGAGGATAAAAGTACCGAATACGGGAGCAATGGTAGAACTTTCATCAAAATTCGGGGCAGAGCCCGGCTCAGCCGTTGAGATGATAGAAGAAGCACATAAACAGGGGCTTGTTGTAGAAGGCCTGAGCTTCCATGTCGGCAGTCAGACAACGAATTTTGAAAACTATATACAGGCATTATCGGTTGTCGCAGGTATAATTGATGAAGCTAAAATAAAGGGCTATAAGAAACTTAAGATAGTCGACATCGGCGGCGGCTTTCCTGCCCCATATGATGTCAATGTCGAGCCGTTCAATAACCTGGCCCGCAGACTCAACTCTGAGCTTGACCGGCTATTTGACGACAAAATTGAAATAATCGCCGAACCGGGGCGCTATATGGTTGCAACTGCATGCACATCGGTCTCCTCGGTAATCGGCAAAGCAGACCGTGAAGGTAAACGCTGCTATTATATCAATGACGGCGTGTATCATACTTTTTCAGGGATTATTTTTGATCACTGCTCTTATCATCTGCAGGCCTTTAAAACCGGACCGAAACAGATCTGTTCGGTTTTCGGGCCGACCTGTGATGCCCTTGATACAATATCACTTGCCGAAGAACTCCCCGAACTGGAAATCGGTGAAATGCTGTACAGTGAGAACATCGGTGCATATAGCAGGTCATCATCTACATGGTTTAACGGATTTCCCCCGGCTAGCATTGTTCATATCAATAAATAAGAATACCTACAAACTTCTTGACCTGAAGTATTTTGAGGCATATTATTTAGTATGATTTCCGGAAATTATCGGCTTATATAGTTTCCGGATATTTCATAACTTACTTAACTCCTTTTTCAGCGGTCCCAATCAGGCCGCTGTCTTTTTATACTGATAGAGTTCAGTATTAATCCGCGGCCTTTTTCATCAGTTTAGATACAGTATTCATAATTCGAGCTGTTATTCCCCAGATAACTTCACCGTCGTATTTATACACAACAAATCTGTTTTTCGTATGCGACCAGGGCCTGTGGTAACGCTCGGGCAGACCAAGCTCATGTGCCGGAAAAAGATCAACCCGCCGCCCCTCTTCATCATAATACCAGGGTTCAACCGTCGTCCTGTAGTTGTAGTATTCGGGAGATGTCTCCATAAAAAAAGAAACTGGAACACTGAACAGCCTGTCAACCTCACGGGGATTGGGTGACAGCTCTTCAAGCGATTTGATATCCATCCGCCCCAGATAAACATCAATAAGGGTACCAATCCCTGTTGCCAGATGACCGGATTTTCCATTCACCTCGATCAGATTCCGGTCTATCCCCGTCTCCTCAATCGTCTCCCTGATTACTGTTTCAATAGTAGTTTCATCATCTTCATCAACCATACCGCCGGGAAAACATATCTCGCCGCCCTGACGTATATCAGCTGATCTTTTTTCAAAGAGAATAGATTCTTCACCATTGATATTCAGAAACGGAACTAGAACTGCAGAACGGAAAGATTCTTCACTTCCAATCATCCGTTCTCCGCATCCGGAAAATTTCGCCCCGATCAGTTCGCTTAACTTTGTATACATATCTGTCATAATTTGATTTTAAATTTACCGGATTTCAGGCTTTTAATAAAGACCGATGGAAGAAGATTATCAACTTGCACGATAAATAGAATGTGATTATCTTTACAGAAGGAGGTGAATATGTCCTCTGAAAAAGAACGTATTTTAGAATTTATAAGTGAGAAAATTGCCCGGTATGGTTTTTCTGGAGCTGTAATAGGTATCAGCGGAGGTATTGATTCTGCCGTTGTGGGAAAACTGCTTACAGAAGCCCTGGGAAAAGACAGGGTCTACGGCCTGCTTCTTCCAGAAAGAGACTCATCTACTGAAACGATTGCTGATTCACGGCTTGTCTGCAAATTTCTTGGAATCAACCATTCACTGAAACCCATCACCCCGCTTGTACGAAAACTAGGCGTATACCGAATGAAACCGCCTGCAGGCCTGTTTCCGAGGAAATGGCAGGAACGATATGCTGAAAACATCTGGAAAAGTACCGATACTCCCTACATAAACGATCTAAAAACAGCAGGAGGCGATAAAAACCGTCGAAACCTGGCCTACTACCGGACAAAACACCGTTTGCGGATGGTTCGGATGTACTTTGAGGCTGAGAAAAGGGGATATGCAGTTATCGGCACGACAAACCTTACCGAATTTCTTACCGGCTTCTACATCAAATGGGGAGACGACTCAACCGATATCGAACCGATTATCCACCTCTACAAAACCGATGTTTTCACCCTCGGCCGTGAACTTGGTATTCCAAAAAAGATAATTGAGAAAAAACCGAGTCCCGATATCGCCCCTGGCATTACTGACGAGTTTGCCCTTGGAATGGATTATAAAAAACTCGACCGCATTCTGAAAAAGCTCAAAGCGGAAGATGAATCAGGTATACGGGTTACCGGAGAAACGGATTCAGATATCAACAGGGTAAAAAAGATTCTTGAGGCTGCTGAATTTCGGAATATCAGGAACCTGAACCTGCTTTGGGAAAAAGCATAAAGATAGAACTGAACGGCAATACAGTCATGGTTCCGGATGAAAGCAGCTTATATGATTTGATACAGATGAAAAACTGGAAACATGTCAGGATGCACATCAGAATTGACGATATCGATATTGCGGCTAAAGATTACAACCGGACAAAACTGCATGACGGAGATAAAATCAATATCATACCGCAGTTCGGTGGCGGTTGAATTAACTGACATTACAGAGTCAATCCTGCTTGCACAGCCTCACACCATAATCTATACTTCCGCTATGGAGCTGTTCTCTCAAACCGATAGTAAAGAAGCCCCGCTTGCATTTCGAATGCGACCCCGAAATATGGATGAGTTTATAGGCCAGGATCATATTGCAGGCCCGGGACGCCTGCTGCGCCGAATCATTCAGGCGGACAGGATGTCTTCCATCATTTTTTACGGACCGCCGGGCACCGGCAAAACAACCCTTGCGAGGGTTATAGCAAACACAACCAGCTCCAGTTTCATAACGATGAACGCAGTGCTCGACGGGGTAAAAAACCTTCGCGATGCTATAGCCGAAGCCCAGAACCATCGCGACCTATATGACCGCAAAACTATTCTTTTTGTCGACGAAGTGCACCGATGGAACAAATCACAGCAGGATGCGCTGCTGCCCTGGGTTGAGAACGGCACTGTTATTCTAATCGGTGCGACAACCGAAAACCCCTATTTTGAAGTAAACAAGGCGCTGGTAAGCCGCAGCCGGATATTTCAGCTGAAACCGCTGACACCGAAAAACCTGCATGACATTGCAATGCAGGCGGTAAACGATGTCGCCCGGGGATACGGTCGCGTTGATGTGAAATTTGTCGATGGGGCATTAGAACATCTGATTGAAACATCCAACGGCGATGCCCGCAGCCTGCTTAATGCGGTTGAGCTTGCGGTTGAAACAAGCGCTGATATTTTTCCACCAGCTCCTGATTCACCCATCACAGTCAACATGGAGACAGCTGAAGAAAGCATTCAGAAAAAAGCCCTTCTATACGACAAGGAAGGAGACTATCATTACGACACAATCAGCGCATTTATCAAATCAATCAGGGGTTCGGACCCGGATGCAGCCCTCTACTGGCTTGCGACAATGGTTCGTGCAGGCGAAGAACCGCGCTACATCTTCCGCCGCATGCTGATAAGCGCAAGCGAAGACGTAGGCCTTGCCGATCCGCAGGCCCTTGGGGTTGTAGAAGCCGCGGCGGCCGCCTTCGACAGGGTGGGCCTGCCCGAAGGCCGCTTCCACCTTACCCAGGCAGCACTTTATCTTGCGACCGCTCCTAAATCAAACACAACCCTCTCATTCTTCGACGCCCTCGGCGCCGTCGAGCAGGAGTTTGCAAAAGAGGTTCCCAACCACCTGAAGGACGCAGGCCGCGACAGGGAGGGCTTCGGCCACGGCGACGGATACCTCTACCCGCACGCATACAAGGACCACTGGGTCGCACAGCAGTATCTGCCTACAGGCCTCCAGGGCCGGATGTTCTATGAGCCCAGCGGGCAGGGATATGAGGCCGCTGTGCGCGAGAGGCTTCTGCGACAGCGCGAGATTCAGCTGGCCGTCGTGACCGAAGACCAGACCAGCGAGGTTCTGACCTTCTCGCCCCCGGACAAGGGCGCCGAACGGTGGCTCTACAGGCTGAACCGCGAGTCGGGACGGACACTTACAACAATCCGCGATAGAGTTTTTGATAAAATCGACAGCGAAAGACCTGCGGCTGATGCCCATGTAACTGGCTCCGGGCAGGCAGGGGAACAGCACCAACGGGTAGCCGAAGAACAGCCGGCAGGAATCAATCGCCATGACTGCCTGCTTGTTCTTGAACCTGCTGTCCCCGTATTCCTATGGGAGGCTGTTAGAAGAACCCCCGAGGGGTCGGTATACTACCTGCCTGCCGGAGAAAGAGTGGCTGAAATATGCAGACATTACGCGGAATCTCTGCCGCTTGAAAGCAGACCCATCGAGCTGCCCCCGGGCAGCTGTGAAGCCGACATAAAAGAATTCCTGCCGGAAGGGTTGCTGTTTGAAACGATACTCTGCAGGGACAGATTAACATCTTCCGTCGACCGGATCGAAAAATTGAAGATTGCAGGGGAACTCCTTAAACCCGGCGGCTGCCTGGTCATAAACCAGTTTATTCCGACTATGGCGCAGAGAATTTCCGACTTGCCCGAATTAGCGATACTTGAATCAAACCAGGGACTTCTCTCAGCTCTTCGGTCGGCTGAAGAAGACCTTTACAACAGCAAATCAAACCCGCTTGTTAACTGGAATGCCGGTAATTTAATTTCTGACATCGCGAAAGCGGGTTTTTCTACTGATGAGAGGATTGAACAAAGTACTTATCTGATTGAAGAAAAACGACCTATAAGCAGTCAGCAGATTCTAAAGTGGTTTGATTCAGATGCAAATGGATACGGAGGCATCCTATCTGGAAAACTTCCGCAGGCGGAGTTTGAGAAGCTTCGGACTATTACAGCCGAAGCCCTGAACGGGAAAATTGTCAGCTGGAACCTGAACTTCATACTTCTCAGGGCTGTAAAGAAAATTAAATAGATTCAGTTGGAGTGAACATTTCGATTAAAAAATAAAACTGTTGGTGTTCTCCTTCAAATTGCTAACCCGACCTTATTCCTACCCAGCCATTGCTCCGGTTATTCCCCTTGCAGCAGTGCGGTAACATTCACCTTTATGAACAGTCAAAATACCGGAAATCTGTTTTATTGGTGTCTCTTAATCCTTCATCATCAGCTTCTTCGACGCGAGCCTACGCTCTCCGCTTAGAAATGTATGTGTAGTTTCAGGCTTTATATTATCGATATAATCACAATTACAAAACTTAAATAATTCTATTCAATATCTGTATTTCCTTTAATAATCATGCTTGACAAAAAACTTAAAATATAGCATATTCCTATCCACATCATGGTGGATATAGTTCAATCGGTAGAGCACCAGATTGTGGTTCTGGGTGTTGCGGGTTCAAGTCCCGTTATCCACCCTAAGCGCCTGACATTGCGTCAAGGAGCGTGCATCCGTAGCTCAGCTGGATAGAGCGCCGGACTTCGAATCCGTAGGTCGCAGGTTCGAATCCTGCCGGGTGTATTAAAGCCTTGGGCTTTAATATTTGAAAACTTCGTTTTCACGTATTTAAAACCGTTTGGTAATTTTTTGTTTTTTGGAATAAAACGGGCCGTTAGCTCAGCTGGGAGAGCAGCAGACTCTTAATCTGCGGGTCGTAGGTTCGATCCCTACACGGCTCAAAACTTTTCAGATACCCATTGACGAGGTTTTTGAAAAGCGTATATAATGCGGAAACTCTCCGATGGAGAGTCACTCTCCGTAGTTACACTGCGAGAGTGGTGAAATTGGCAGACACGCCAGACTTAGGATCTGGTGCCTTATGGCGTAAGGGTTCAAGTCCCTTCTCTCGCATATCTTTTTGATATGTTGTGCCTCTTAGGTGCTGATTTAAATGGTCGTCAAAGTACGACGGTCGTCATTGACGACGGTTGCTGTGACAACAACATCAAGCGGGAGTAGCTCAGCGGTAGAGCTCCACCTTGCCAAGGTGGATGTCGCGGGTTCAATTCCCGTCTCCCGCTCTACCACAAAGGCGATTTTGGGTTTTCCCTTAATCGCCTTTTTTTTCATGTTTACAAAGCCTGCAACGGCTATAAACTTACATTCCACCGTAATACGGAACACTAAACGAGGATTAATAATGATCGTAAGCAAGAATCTAGAAAATCTGGAAAAATCATCTGTAAAACTGACAGTAACAGTTGGTAAAGACGCGGTAAATAAAGAATACAACGAACTGCTTAACAAATACGCGAAGGACGCCCACATAAAGGGTTTTAGAAAGGGCAAGGCACCCGCAAAGGTTCTCGAACAGAAGTTCGGAGAATCAATCAGGGGAGAGGCAACAATGAACCTCATGGAAAACAGCCTGAAAGAAGCCTATGAAGACATAGACAAAAAGCCGCTTCCCTATGCAACCCCCGTATTGCAGGAAAGCGAAGACGAAGAAGTGCTTATCGAACTGGATAACGATTTCACCTTTGCTGTTACATACGACACAATGCCTGATGTAAAGATCGGTGACTACAAGGGACTTGAGATTGAAGCCCCGGTATGTAAAATCGGCAAAAAAGAAGTTGACAGAGAGCTCGAAACAATCAGAGAGCAGAACTCAACCGTTGTCGAAAAAGCGGAAGGTAAAGCAGAGAAGGATGATATTGTAAATATTGATTACTGCGAGCTCGATGCCGACGGCAATGAGATTGAAGACGGCAAGCGTGAAGATTTTGTTTTCACAATCGGTTCTGGCTATAATGTATACAAGCTGGACGACGATATTACCGGAATGGCTGCGGGCGAAGAGAAAACTATTGAGAAAGAGTATACCGAAGACGATACCGATTCAAACCTCGCGGGTCGAAAGGTAACCCTGAAGGTAAAACTCAACAGTGTTAAGGTGAAAGAACTTCCCGAGCTCGACGATGATCTTGCACAGGACGTCAGTGATGAGTTTGAAACACTGAAGGACCTTAAGGCTTCAATAAAGAAGAGACTCACCGAAAACGCTAAAAATATTATTAATGAGAAAAACAAGCAGGCCGTAATGGACCTTATTATTGAAGGTTCCGAAATCGAGGTTCCTGAATCAATGATTAAGGCTGAGATGGATCAGTCCTGGAACCAGTTTATCTCACAGTCAAGAATGCCCGAAGATCAGGTTCTGCAGATTATAGAAGCCCAGGGCAAAACTAAAGATGAGATGATGGAAGAATGGCGTCCGGCAGCAGAAAAGAATGTTAAAACATACCTCATTACTGAGAAGCTTATTGAAGAAGAAAAAATTGAAGTAAGTGACGAAGAGGTTGATGAAGAGATTAAAAAGCAGGCTGAGTCAGCCGGCATGAGCTATGAGGATACTAAAAACTACTTCGAACAGAACGGCATGTCTTTCTACCTGAAGAATGATATCAGCAACAGAAAACTTTTTGATTTACTGATTAAGTCTGCCGAGATCAAAGAGGGAGCTAAAAAAGATTATCTGGACTTGATACAGAATAAGGAGTAAATTAACAGCATGAACGAGAAAATGAACAGCCTTGTGCCCGTTGTTATTGAACAAACCGGCGTTGGAGAACGCTCTTACGACATTTACTCACGACTGCTGAAAGACAGAATTATTTTCATTGACGGCGAAATCAATGATCTTACTGCTGATTTGGTAGTTGCTCAGTTGCTTTTCCTGGAATCTCAGGATCCTGAGCGCGACATCAGTATCTATATAAACTCACCCGGCGGTTCCGTTACCGCCGGACTGGCTATCTATGATACCATCCAGCACATTAAATCAAATGTGCAGACAATATGCCTTGGTCAGGCCGCTTCAATGGGAGCACTTCTGCTTACATGCGGCTCACCCGGAAAAAGATTGATCCTGCCTTCAGCACGGGTCATGATTCACCAGCCCTGGGGCGGTGTTCAGGGTCAGGCCACTGATATTGGGATTCAGGCAAAAGAAATTGTCAGACTTAAAAAAATGACCATCGATTATTTTGCCCATCATACAGGAAAGAGCATAGAAGAAATAGCCTCGGATCTCGAGCGCGACTTCTTCATGTCTGCTGAAGATGCAGTTAAATACGGCATTGTAGACAAAGTGCTCGCAAGAGGGGAAAATGGCTCGAAATAAATCCGAAAACAACAAAGTCTGCTCGTTCTGCGGCAAGAGCGCAGATGCGGCCAGAAAGCTGATTGCAGGCCCGGGTGTTTACATCTGCGACGACTGTGTTTATGTATGCAAAAAGATTCTCGAAGAGGAAGAAGACATCCTCACAGGCGAATACCTCGAAGAGGTTCCCAAGCCGCAGGAAATCAAAGACTATCTGGATCAGTATATTATTGGCCAGGAAGACGCAAAAAAGGTTCTGTCTGTCGCTGTATACAACCACTATAAAAGAATTACCCAGAACACTAAGCTGGATAAGGACGTAGAACTCGAGAAATCAAATGTTCTGCTGATTGGTCCGACCGGAACCGGTAAAACGCTTCTTGCGAAAACACTTGCCAAGAAGCTGAAGGTTCCATTTGCCATAGCTGATGCTACAACCCTTACCGAGGCCGGATACGTCGGTGAAGACGTTGAGAACATCCTCCTGAAGCTTATCCAGAACGCCGGCAATAATATTGCCGCAGCCGAAAAAGGCATTATTTACATTGATGAAATTGATAAAATCTCCCGTAAGGGCGAGAATGTATCAATCACCCGCGATGTTTCCGGCGAAGGCGTTCAGCAGGCCCTGCTGAAGATCATCGAAGGCTCTACAGCCTCAGTCCCCCCGCAGGGCGGACGAAAGCACCCTAATCAGGAAATGCTCAAGATTGACACGAAGAATATTCTGTTTATCTGCGGCGGTGCATTCGTAGGACTCGACAAGGTGATTGAGGCACGGGTAAGTCAGCATCCGATGGGTTTCGGGGCTGATGTAAAACCGAGTGATGAAAAAGATCTTGTCAGCCTGTATAAAGATCTCCTGCCGGACGATCTTGTTAAGTTCGGACTTATTCCTGAGTTTATCGGACGACTGCCCATTAACGTGACACTTTCAAACCTTGAGGTCGATAGTCTCAAGCGTATTATCACCGAGCCCCGTAACTCAATCATCAGACAGTACAAGGCATTACTTGAACTTGATGATGTCGAGCTTGAATTCGAGGACAGCGCAATTGAAGCAATTGCCGAACTTGCTGTCAAACGAAAAACAGGAGCCCGTGGACTTCGCGCAATCGTTGAAACAATTATGATGGACATCATGTTTGATCTCCCTTCAATCGAGGGTGACAAGCAGATTAGAGTGACATCCGATGTCGTTAATAACAAGGAAAAACCTGAAATAACCTTTTCAAAAAAATCCGCATGAAATTAGTACCTTCCGGACTTAAAAGCGACAAGCGGGAACTACCGCTTGTCGCATTAAAAGATTTAGTTTTACTTCCATATATGGTCACCCCCTTCTTTACCGGAAGAGAGAGCACCATCAATGCTGTCGATGCTGCCATGGCCGCCGACAGAATGATTTTTGTAGTATGCCAGCACAACGAAAACGAAGACCCGAGCATTAATGATATTCATGACACAGGAACGATTGCCCACATCCTGCAGGTATTGAAACTGCCTGACGGTACAGCACGTATTCTTGTCGAGGGCAGACAGCGCGGAGTAGTCCGCAGAATTAAGAGGGAAAGAAATTACTCTTATATTCAGCTCACACCAATCAGCATCAACACAGAAACCGACGACGCCCTGATTCCTATTATGGCCGCGGTGCTCAAGTCTTTCACAAAATACTGCAGTTTAAGAAAATCCATAGCAAAAGACGCACTCAAAAATGCAGAAAAAGCAGAGTTTGCCGATAAACTCGCTGATGTTGTACTCGCAAATCTTCAGGTTAAAAAAGAGCTTAAGCTCGAAGTTATGTCGATTATAGATACAGCAGAAAGACTTGACGCAATTGCCGTCCTCATCGAGGCAGAGATAGAGATGCTGAACCTGCAGACGAGCATCAGCAGCCGTGTCCGCAAGAAAATGGAGAAAAACCAGAAGGAATACTTCCTCAACGAGCAGATCAAAGAAATAAACAAAGAGCTCGGAAAAGAGAAAGACGAGGCCACTGAAATTGATGATTATGTAAAGACAATTGAAGCTCGTCAGGCTCCTCAAGAGGTTATTGAAAAAGCAAAGAAGGAAGGCGCAAGACTCTCAAAGCTTCAGCCAATGAGCCCCGAATCCGGGGTGCTTCGAACCTACCTCGAATGGCTTGCCGACATGCCGTGGGCGGACAAAACCGAAGATAATAAAGATCTGAAGCGGGCAGCAGATATTCTCGATGAAGATCACTACAACATGCGAAAACCCAAGGACAGAATCCTTGACTATATCGCAGTAAGACAGCTAAGAGAAAAGATGAAGGGGCCAATACTCTGCTTTGTCGGCCCTCCGGGAACCGGTAAAACCTCACTTGGAAAGTCTGTGGCCCGTGCCCTAGACCGCAGATTCGTCAGAATCTCGCTTGGCGGAGTACGAGACGAGGCCGAAATAAGGGGACACCGCAAAACCTATGTTGGAGCGCTTCCGGGTAAAATTATTCAGTCAGTAAAGAAAGCCGGCAGCTCTAACCCCGTATTCCTTCTTGATGAAATTGATAAAATGAGCAGTGACTTCAAGGGTGACCCTGCATCAGCTCTGCTTGAGGTTCTTGACCCCGAGCAGAACTCGACCTTCGTTGATCACTACCTTGAGGTCCCTTATGATTTATCGGGCATAATGTTTATTACTACAGCAAACTCGATACACAACATCCCCTACCCGCTGCGCGACCGCATGGAGATAATCGAGATTCCCGGCTACACCGACCTCGAAAAGCTCAAGATAGCTGCCGAGTTCATCATTCCGAAGCAGAAGGAAGAAAACGGCCTGCTTGAAACAAATATAGATATCCAGAAATCAGCCCTGCTGAAGATTATACATAACTATACAATGGAATCAGGCGTGCGAAATCTTGAACGACAGATAGGGGCCATACTGCGGAAAACAGCACGGGAAGCCCTCACAAAGGGCGAAAGCCTTAATGCGGAATACAGCAAAACAATAACAGCGCGCAGCATAAAAAAACTGCTCGGCAAGGAACTCTTTTCAGACGACCTTGTCTACGCAGAAGACCGCCCGGGTCTTATACACGGCATGGCATGGACCGAACTTGGAGGGACCTTGCTGCCGGTTGAAGCGGCGCTGATTGAAGGCAAGGGGGAGCTCATTCTCACGGGCCAGCTCGGTGACGTGATGAAAGAATCCGCGCGCACAGCATTGTCGTACATCCGCTCCAACTATGAAAAATTCGACCTTGAAAAAGACTTCTACGAAGAGAAGAGCATTCATATTCACGTACCCGAGGGCGCCATCCCCAAGGACGGCCCGTCCGCCGGTATTACAATAGTTACGGCCCTGCTCTCTATATTCAAGAACAAACCCATAAAGAAGAAATTCGCGATGACCGGTGAGGTCACCCTTACGGGCCGCATCCTGCCGATAGGCGGCCTGAAGGAGAAAACCCTTGCCGCCTACCGCAATAAAATGACCGATGTACTTATCCCGGAAGGCAACCGGAAAGACTACGATGAACTACCCTCCGAAGTCCGTGGTACGCTTGAGTTTCATTTTGTAAAAACAGCCGAAGAGGCTTACGCGATACTGTTTGAATAAAATTATTCAACAGCTTGGCAATCATATTCAATCCTGTTCGATTAGCGGACAGGATTTTTTTATAAGGTAAGATGAATTCGATTTATCATTTTTTATCATAACAATTTACACAATTGAATTCTCTGGCTTTTCGAATAATCCAATAGTATCTTCTAATTATGAAACGTGTAATTTTTTTATTAGTAATCATTATTGGTTTTTCGTTCCCGTTATGGGCAGAAAATATCATACTATCTTCAGATATACCGATCAATAAGCTGGATCTTAATTTTGCACATGTAATCAAAGTAAATGCGATAAAGAACCTGGAGGATTGGCGTTTTGATGTCACCCTTCTTCACAACGATACCGGCTGGAACCATTATGCTGACCTCTGGGTTGTTGTAGACAGCCAAACAGGCGAAGAATACGGAAGACGGGTACTAACACACCCCCATGTAAATGAGCAACCATTCACACGAAGTCAAACCGGTATAAAGATTCCTGCAACAGTTGAAACCGTCATTGTAAAAGCAGCCTGCAACGTTCACGGTTTCGGAGGAACAGAGCTGAGTATAAGTCTGAAATAAGGGTAAGCCGAATCTCTTTTACAAGCCCGGAAGTATTGCAACTGATATAAAATCATCAAGGGATAAAAGCACATACTATTCTAATTAAATTAAATCAATAAAAGTATTTAAAAAAATCTTTTCATCTGATAAAATCAGAACTAACATGTTTTTATATGTTATAAACTAATTTAAATGTGGTCTAATTGTGAACAAGATCCAAACTCGTCTTTCAATTTTCATCTTCTTCATCATGTCAGGTATCGTGTTACTCAGCACTCTTATCCTGTATAAAGTAGATCTGGACAACGTGCTGGAAGGGGCAAAAGATGACCAGCTCCGGATGGCCAACTTGTTTGCCAGAGAAGTAGAGAGTCGCATCAGTGCACGTATTGACCATACAGATAGACTGGCAACACTTCTTATGAATATGGATCTTGAAAACAAAGACGCTGTAACTGAGTTCCTCCAGAAACAGTACTTTATCAATTCGGACATCGAGCTTGGATATTTGCTTATCTCCAAAAACGGTACTGCGACTATCGCCGAAGCTCCTGTTGTTGAAAATCGAAGTACTCTTTCTTTTATTGAGTCGGAATGGTTTCTCAAAGCCCTAGAGACAGAGGATGTTGTAATCAGTTCTCCAAGATTCGGCAGGGTTTCGGGAAGCCCAATAATCATACTGGCAAAGGCTATTAGAGATGAAGAGGGTGAGGTAAAGGCTGTTTTATCCTCTCCAGTGCTTCTAAGTGCTGAAAAAGTATTACAGAACTTTTTCACCAGGGAAAACATGACTGGCGACAGTATATTAATTGTCTCAAGAGCAGATGGAGTCTTTATCGTTCCCCCTTTTGAAAGGGATATCTTAGATCCAGTTCCGGAAAAAGGAATAAACGAACTACATGATAAGGCTATGGAGGGGTTTGAAGGAACCGGAGTAACCATTGACGCTTTCGGTGAAAAAAATATTGCAGCATTCAGCAACATTAACCTTCTTGATTGGTTTATAGTTTCCAGAATATCGGCAGAGGAGGCTTTTGCGGTAATTAATAGACATGCGAAAATATTCGCATTCAACGCATTATTCATGATCGCTCTCGCAACCGCAATAATAGTTTTTTTCCTTAGATTTTATTTTGAACCCTTGAGAGCCGCGAGTGAGAAGGTTCAAAAAATGGCATCATCTGAGATTGAACTTGAAATGCTTCATATTAAACGTAATGATGAAGTCGGAGTTCTATTAATAGGGTTCAACAAGCTTGTAGAAACAGTTCGTAATAGAACAAAGGAACTCGAGATTCTTTCGCAGGTGGACGGTCTAACAAAATTGAATAATATCCGGCATATGAATTCCATTATGGATTTAAAATGGAAAGAGTTTAGAAGAAGAAGCGAACCTCTTTCTATCATAATGATAGATATAGACCATTTTAAAAAATATAATGACCATTTCGGTCATCAGAAAGGAGACCTCTGTCTTGTAAAAGTTTCTGAAACCATGAGGATAAAACTTGCAAGACCTACAGATGTAATTGCACGTTATGGCGGTGAAGAGTTCATTGTCCTGGTAGAGGGTGATGAATCGATGGCCGCAAGGACGGCTGAATATATAAGACAATCCGTTAAAGAACTGGCGATTCTACATCCGTTGTCACCTTTTAAAATAGTAACGATTAGCCTTGGTGTTGCAAGCTGTGTTCCCGGTAAGGCTGACAGTATAGAATCACTAATAAAAGAAGCTGATACTGCTCTTTATAAAAGTAAAGAAAATGGGCGGGATAGATACACAATTTTTTCGGATATTTAGTGATTTTTTTGCTTTTTTAATATTGTCTGTGCTTGAACCTGTATAGACGTTTTACATAAAAAGAAGGATTGCAGTTGTACTGAATCTTGTTTTGCTTTCTGTAAACTTCATCGTTTGTCAAACTAACAGATTCCGGTTCAGAGTCCTGATTTAACGTTTATCGCTTTCCCTGCCTTTATAGCCTCATCAGCTTTGCTGAAAACCTCTGACGAGACCACAAACAAACCCTCGTTTTCCATCACCGACATTAAAGAAAGCAGGCTCTTATCGGGATTAAAACCCTTTTTGAGAACAAAGGCGAATGTCCTTGTGCTTATCATGGCTCCGGAACTCTTCAGAAACTCCGTAAACCCCTCAGGTAGCTTTCCTCCGAATGTTCCGGTGGACTCAGTTCCAAATGCGATAAACTTGTAAACAGCAAGTTTCGACATCATTGTTTTCGCATCCAGTATATCAACCGTAAGCCCCTGCTCCTCAAGACCTTTTGCAAGAGCTTCAGAGAGATTTCTCAGCAGTTTTTCATGTTTGTCCTTATAGTACACAATTGCAGCTCTCATATCCCGACTCCTTAATATTATTATAATAGTTGCTGCGTTTCAAAACTACAAGATATTTCTATCAATGTCCGTTCAAGTGTCGAGTCCGCGAGGTCACAAACAGCAGCCGCCATGATAACCGAACTTGCCGGAGGCTAAACGGAATTATCATCATACCTGTAACCCAACCGAGCTGAAAATCCGGACAAGGTTTCAGTAAGTATCAATCTGCGGATGAGTCTGAAACATATAAATTTCTACCGGAGACCGTACAAGAGGTATAGGGGTTCTCAGCAGTTTCTCACCAAGGAACAGAGTAGCCAGCGAATCAGGCTGCCTTAACAGGAATTCTATCATCTGTTCAGCAGCACAATACCTGATTCACTTTCATGAGTACCTGCAGATGATTTCTTGGATACCGAAGAAAAACTTATTACATCCGGACTAAGCGAATAACTGGCAGAATTCATTTCAACAGAATATTACAGCTGTAATATCGACATGGAATGCGCCCTCTCCTTCCCCATCGGCTGAGTAGATTTAAGCGGGGATATTTCATCAGTATCAGTTTTCTCTGAATGGGATAAAAACTCTGCTGTTTACGAAAAGTTTGGATTTTAATAGATAACATACCGTGTATCGGACACCTTCTTCGATTTTGAGGTGGCAATTAAAGTAGAGTAGGTATCAAACCTCCCGCCCCCGCTGATACAGCCTGTACACCCCGTATCCAACATAAACCGCAATCATTTTGTCTATCAGGTTGGCGGGCAGACGGGCTACAAATAAAGCTGTCAGCACCGACATACCGGTTTCTGTAAAAGCGGACACAAGTACGTCTATGCCGACGCCTGAGTCGCCGCTGAAAAGCAGATATGCAATGAAGGCGCCGAGAAAGGCATTTGAAACCGTTACCGCAAAGATTGCTATTGTCAGATGAATCTGCTTGCTGAAATATCCGCGTTTCGCCATACCACCCGTAATCAATGCCGTTGCAATACCGCAAATCATAAAGGGCCAGTACCAGCTGGTAAAACCGTATACTACCTCCATCGCTAGATTAGTAGCAGCTGCAATAATTACCCCCGCAAGAGGCCCATAGCAGACTGCGCCGGCAACGGTAAAAAAAGAATCAAGAAAAAGCGGCGAGCGCAGGGCGTAGGAATTTAATGCACTGAATGCAAGATTGAGAATCGTGAAAACGGGAATAATAATCAGCATCCCCCGCCGTCCCATGACATCAAACTTAGCAAAAAAATTGTAAAGCAAGTTTAAACCTCGTCAAGGCTGTTGAATTATATACCGAAATAATTGAAGGACGGCAGCCGGAAGGAAGCGGCTATCCGGAGCTAATAACTCAGTTTGAGGGCGCTTATTTCGGTGCCGGCGGAGAAGAAGTCACAGCGCTTCTTGAATCGCTTTAAAGCAGCGGAAGCCCTGAGCGGCAGTCAGATAATCTACTAAGGCTGATATCGGAATATCAAAATATTATCGAAAACAGAATAGATTTTTTCAATACGATTTTCTACTTCCTCGCAGCGGGGATAATAATTCAGTTCATATTCATGATTGCATCAATCCACAAGTATGTGCTTACGCAGAGCAGACTGAAAAACAGCGAAGAGATTGTACAGCTGCTTAATAGCGAACGGGAAAAAGAGCGTCTGAATATCAGCTCGTATTTACACGACACAATTCTGCAGGAAATAGGCAGCATTCTGCTTACTGAAGAAATGCGGGAGAATGAAAAATTATCAGCGGAACTCAGGCATATTTCGGACAACCTTCGGAATCTGACCTACAGCATAGCCCCTCTCCACCTAAACAAGGCAGGGCTTGTTGAAGGGATAACCGAGCTGGCAGCTGACTTCGAAACAGAAAACGGAATATCAACTACACTTACAGTAAATGCATTAAACGAAGAGCTTATTTCAGATGAGGTCCGACTAGTATACTACCGTATTACCCAGGAAGCGCTGAACAATATCAGAAAGCATTCCGAAGCAACGGCAGTGTCCGTCAAGCTGGTTGCAAGTCATCCATACCTGATTCTAAGAATTAGAGACAACGGCAAAGGCTTCGATAATACAGAGCTGCGAAATGAATCACGCCGGAGCGAACACCTGGGAATGAGACTTATGCATGAACAGGCCAGAAACATCGGTGCAGTGCTGATCGGAGAATCGGCCCCTGGTGCAGGCACCGAAATCTCGATCAAATATCATTTTCAGAATGACGGCAGAAGATATTCCGACATCGGTTATTGCAAAGCAGCTGTTCATCAGCAGGAAAACCGTTGAAAATCAGCGCTCAAAGATTGTTTCCAAACTGGAACCCGGGTCAGCTGCAGAACGCCACCAGCTTGCGGAAGAGCTGGGGGTTATTTAAATTTTTCATGCCAACTTCTTATTTTAGCTCATCTGTCATATTTTTACACCGTTTTGCGTTATATTATTCATAATGAGTAATAAACTACCACGCAAAAACATCTTTCAGCAATTAAAACTCGATTTTCCCGGCAGCAGCATTTCATTCGATGAAGCTCGCGACCTGCTGCTTATGGACAATCATAAGATAAGCCTGCTTCTCGACAGAGAAGAACTTGAGCGGGTAAATGTGCACAGCCGGAACGGCAGAAACTACTATCAGGCGATAGTTCAGCTTATTTACTCAAATTACCAGCTTGTTCCACAGAAAAACAGCTACGCGGACAGTATGATAGCCTACAGGGAAGATTACAATCAGTTCAGGATTGGAAACCTTGCCCGCGACTATGGAATAGGTTTCCTTGAAGATGATAAAGACGTAATGGCGGTTAAAATAGATGCTGATTTCGAAAGCCCGGTTATGATCGAGGAAGATGAGGATCTACAGGAAAAAATGAGAATAGAGCGTCTGAAACAAGAACTGCTTGAAGAAAATGAATTAAAGACAGGTGATTACGGGATCCTCCTTAATTTAGACGAACCATGATAAACCAAAAACCAGTGAATTTAATTTTGTACTTGATTTAGGACATTCAAAGACTATATAATTGAGGTAATAACTCAGGAGGCACCGCTTTGAAAAAGACAATATTAGCAGTCCTTATTCTTCTGTGTGTAGCCGGCGCAATTTTCGCCGAATCGACAGAATCACCATATTTCGTAAGAACCATGGATATAATGAAGGTTTATCCGCATAAAGCCGGATATAAAATCCTGTACAGAAATGCAAAAATGGAATATGCAACCTTTTACGTCCCGATGGAATGGATAGGCGGAGCATCAGCAAAAGCCGAACTTATTTACGGCGACTCTGCTGCATATCCTTATTTCTCAATTTTCTGGAAAGACGGTACATTCGATCATATTCGATTATACCTTCATAAGGATAGAACCCACCTTACATGGGGCGATCTTGATCCGACAAACGACATATCAGCAAAGTTTGAGGGTGTCGAGTCAATAGAGCTTGAACTGTAACGGCAGTAGCCAGCCAATGATTACAGACATTCAGAAAGCCATCGCGGGCGAAAAGCTCGACGGATGGCTTTTTTTTAACTTTCTTCATCGCGATCCTGTCTCCGACAGAATACTTAACCTTGATCAATATAGAATCAACTCCAGGCCCTGGTATTACCTGGTGCCGGCGGAAGGCAAACCTGTTCGGATATGTCATGCAGTTGAACCCGGCAGTCTTGAAGCACTGCCCGGTACCCTGCACATCTACAACAACCGGGAATCGCTATCAGACTTGCTGTCCGGATACACGGAAAAATTCGGTGTAAAATGGGGAGCACAGTACTCCAGAGAACTTACGACAGTATCGACCCTTGACTACGGAACAGCCCTGCTCCTTGAAGACGCCGGCATGAAACTCTATTCATCAGCCGGACTTATTCAGCGGTTGAGCGGCCTGCTGGATGCAGACGGCATAAAATCTCATGAGGATGCTTCAGCGGAACTCTATGATATTGTCAGTATAGTATGGTCGCGTATTATTGAGCATTTCACCTCGGTTAAAGAAAGCAGTAAGCCTCTTCTTGAAAGGGATATTCAGCAGCTGATACTTGATGAGTTTGAAGTACGAAACATGATAACCGAACACCTCCCGATAGTTGCCTGTGGTGTCAATTCCGGCAATCCGCATTACGCCCCGGAAGAACACAATAACCCGATAACAGCCGATTCAGTGCTTCAGCTGGACATCTGGGCTAAGTTCGATCGCCCAGGCAGTATCTTCGCAGACATATCCTGGCTCGGCTGGACAGGGTCTGCAGTCCCGGACAAGATAGAAACAATGTTCAGCGCTGTTACCGCCGCAAGGGATCGATGTGCGGCCTTTATAGATGAAAAACTTGCCTCCGGCGATGAGGTCAGCGGCTTCGATGCCGATCGGGAAACCCGCAAGGTGCTGATTGAGAATGGTTATGAAGAACTGATAAAACATCGTACTGGCCACGGCATCGATGTAAATGTACACGGAAGCGGCGCAGGCCTGGATTCTGTTGAATTCCCCGACAGACGCCTGCTGCTTGAGGGCTCATGCTTTTCAATTGAACCCGGGCTGTATTCGCCTGCTTTCGGAATGAGAACCGAGATTGATGCCTACATCAGGGATGGCAGGCTTATAATCTCCGGCCCCGGCCCGCAGACTGAAATACTCACAATACAGAACTAATTACTAAGGAGCAGACATGCTTAGATCCGTACCCCAGGAGCTCATTGAATTCATCGGTAAACACAAGACCTTTTTTATTATCGGACACGAAGAACCCGACGGAGACTGCCTGGGTTCCCAGAAAGCGCTTGCATCCATGCTTAACCGCAGCGGCAAAAACGCAGTTCTGTGCTCGGCAGGACCATTCATCAGACCTGAAACAGCCGGTATTGAAGAACTGTTTATAAAATCATTTGCCGATACAGATATTTCAACCGACGGGGCTGCCGTAATTATCACAGACTGCTCCACCCCCGAACGCATCGGAGAGATCTTCGCTTCAGAAATAAAGGGGCTTCCGACAGCAGTAATTGATCACCACGCGTCAGGGCAGCCTTTCGGCGATGTATCTTTCGTCAACGGCGGCTCACCATCTACAACAGTAATGATCTACCAGCTGTTCAAGGAACTAAAAATTGAGCCGACCCCTGAAGAAGCAGAGGATATGATGTTCGGGTTCCTGACCGATACTGGGTATTTCCGTCATCTTGATCACTCAAACAGCGCAAGCATGCAGCTTGCATCCGAACTGCTGAGCTATGGAATTTCACTTAAAGAGCTTTACTTTCGCATGTACGGAGGCAGAAAGCTGGATAGTAAGATCCTTACCGGCAGGGTGCTTTCCCGAGCCGTACCGCTCTTTGACGGGCGCTGTATCAGCATCTATGAAGGGCTCGATGAAAAGAAGCGCTTCGGTGCAGAAAACCGCGATTCCGATACCATCTACAGCCAGCTGCTTTCGGTTAAAGGCTGCGAGGCCGTCATATTTATTCGCGAAGAATCAGAAAATGAATGCTCCGTCAGCCTCCGGAGCCGTGACAAAATTGATGTTGGAGCTATTGCAAAATCATTCGGCGGCGGGGGGCACATGCGGGCAGCCGGTTTTGTATACAACGGCAGCCGCTATGAGATTGAAGAGAGGCTTAAAGATGTTTTCTCAGAGATCTTCGCCTAAAGTCCTTTTAAATTCTTTTTAATCTCTTCTGCGGAAAAAGCCAGCTCATCACCGCCTAGCAGCCCCTTCGGCTTGTTCGGAAACTGGAAGTGCACTCCGTCGCCAATCCAGCGCGGAATAACATGAAGGTGGGTATGATATACCTCCTGAGAGGCCGCGGGGCCGTCTGAAATCATAAGGTTCAGAGCCTCGCACTTCAATCCGCCTAGAGCAGCACTCTCGCGGATTGCTGAATCAATCCTGCGCGCAACCTCAAACATCCTTGCCGCATACTCAGAATCAATATCCGAAATAAACTGCTGATGCTGCTTTGGAATAATCAGCGAATGGCCGGGGTTAATCGGCATTGCATCCATGAAAGCAAGCACCAGATCATCCTCATAAATTACAGTTGCAGGAATTTCTTTCCTTATCATTTTACAGAAAATACAATCGTTATCTAACATGATTTAAGCTTATCAGCCCTGACCAGCAACAGTCAATACTACAGGGCTATATGCTGACATGAAAACTTTCAGAGTAAAGCGGTGCAGTTTTTTATCGGGATGAGGCAGAACGGTTGTTGAATATGACTGCATTTACTGAAATAATAGACCCCATGAGTAAACCAACCTTTCTGCTGGCCACAAACAACCAGCACAAGAAACATGAATTACAGCAGATTATGAGCGGCATAAATCTTGTCACTCCTGATGAGCTGGGTATCGAGTTCGATTGCGACGAGACTGGAAAAACCTTTCTTGAGAACTCAGTATTAAAGGCTCAGACCCTATTCAGCCTCGCAGGAAAACCGGTAATCGCAGATGACTCAGGACTCTGCGTAGAAGGACTCGAAGGCGCACCGGGTATTTTTTCAGCTCGTTTCGGCAGCCCAGAGCACGGTCCCGACCTGGAGAGCCCGGAACGCAACACCTTCCTGCTGAAGAGCATGTCAGGCGTGAGGGGTCCCGAGGAAAGAACGGCAACTTTCGTATGCTGCATGTCGGCAATTCTTGATCAGTACCGAATATACACTGTGCAGGAAACCATGAAGGGTTATATCGCAGACGAACCATACGGCAAGGGAGGATTCGGCTATGATCCGGTATTCTTCCTCCCCGGCGAGGGAAAAACAGTAGCGGAACTCAGCGACGCTGAAAAAAATCTAATATCACACCGAGGCAGAGCGGCAATGCGATTGAACAATCTGCTTAAAGGAGCCGAAATTGAATAGCATACCGGAGCGAAAAGACGTTAAAAAAGAAGATAAATGGGATCTCTCAAAACTGTATCCCGGAGACAAAGAATGGGAGGAAGGACTTGTTCAGCTGAATGAATACATTCCCGGGATCGAAAAATTCAGGGGAACCCTGGGTTCTTCATCAGCTTCATTAAAAGCCTGCCTTGAATACATGAACGAAATCGAACTCCTTGATGAGAGATTAGGCTACTATGCTCACCTGAGGCTTAATGAAGATGAAGGAAGTGGTGAGAATCAGGAAAGATTCGCACGCTACATGTCGATAGCTACAAATCTTGCTGCGGCTACAAGTTGGCAAACCCCGGAAATTCAGGCTATTGATTCAAAAAAAATGGAAGAGTTCCTAGCTGATGAATCACTTGCCGAATATAGAATTACATTAAATAAGATTCTGCGGTTTAAACCCCATGTACTCTCAGAGAATGAAGAAAAGCTTCTTGCAATGCAGGCTGAAGCAAATCAGACTGCAAATAAAACATTCTCTGCCCTGACTAATGTTGATATGGACTTCGGAACAATTAAAACAAAAGACGGCGAAGTTCCTCTGACGCAGTCCACCTTTGCAGCATTCCTGATCAACCCTGATCGTAAACTCAGAGAGAAAGCTTATTTTCAATTCTACAAGGGATTCGAAACACATAAAAACACAATTGCATCTCTTTACGCCGGAAGCGTCCACCTCGACATCTATCGTTCGCGCGTAAGAAACTATGAATCGTCCAGAGCTGCAGCCCTCTTTCCTGATAAGGTTGAGGAGAAGGTTTATGATAACCTCGTCGATACAATTGGTAAAAACCTGCCGGCCCTGCATAAATATTATAAACTGCGCAGAGCGGCACTTGGATTAGACAAACTCGCTCACTACGATGTTTACGCTCCACTTGTAAGCGACGTTCAGGTCAAGCATAGCTATAATGAAGCAGTAGATGTCATAATCAAAGCCCTGGCTCCCCTTGGAGAAGAATACTGCACTACACTCAAAGGCGGCTTAACAGGAGGCTGGGTTGACCGCTATGAAAATAAAGGTAAACGCTCAGGCGCATTCTCAGCCGGCTCCTATGTAGGAGATCCGTACATCCTCATTAACTACAAGGAAGATGTTTTGCGCGATGTGTTCACTCTTGCACACGAGGGCGGACACTCAATGCACTCCTGGTATTCGGTGAAAAACAATCCCTTTCAGCATTATAATTATACAATCTTCGAGGCTGAAGTAGCTTCTACTTTCAATGAGCAGTTGCTTGCAAAATATCTTCTTGAGCACGCTGAAGACGATTCAATGAGAGCCTACCTCATCGGAAAACAGGTTGACGATATAATTGCAACTATCTTCAGACAGACAATGTTCGCGGAATTTGAACACCTTGCCCACCGGATGGTTGAGGAGGGACAACCGCTGTCTGTTGAGTCAGTAAGAAAACTCTATCGCAGCCTCCTTGAAAAGTATTTCGGCTCAGAGGTTGAACTCTTTGCGGAAAGTGATCTTGAAGGATTACGAATCCCGCATTTCTACCGAGCCTTCTATGTCTACAAATATTCTACGGGCCTTGCAGCTGCAATAGCCCTTTCTACGAAGGTGCTTAACGGTGACGAACAGGACAGATTGGACTATCTAGGCTTCCTAAAATCCGGAGGCTCAAAGTATCCGCTTGAATCCCTTGCTGCTGCAGGAGTTGACATGAGCACACCCGAGCCGGTTGAAGCTGCAATGCGCCGATTTGCTGAACTGACTTCCGAACTGGAAAAACTTCTGGTAAAAGCATGAACTGTTTAAACTGTACAAACAAGAACTGCAAACTAAACGCTAAAGACTGTAACGGCAGCCACGATGAGGTGGTTGCCGCCTACAAGGAGAGCGGTGCGGTCCCGCTGTACGAAAACGCCGATAAGCTTGTTGCAGGCGGACGGGCCGGCAGCCTGTCCCGTGTGGATGAAATAATAGAGTTCGCTGAACTTCAGGGGTATTCCACCGTCGGGATTGCCTACTGTTTTTCAATGGAAAAAGAAGCGGTCAGGCTGAAAGAACTGCTTGATGAAACCGGGTTAAAGGTTCTTTCATTCAGGTGCACCGTAAACGGTGTAAAAGAAACCGAAATCAGTGATAAACTTACCGGTGGCGTAAACTGCAATCCGATAGGTCAGGCAAGGGCTGTTAATGCCAGCCGGGCTGATCTGGTTATCGAGATGGGGCTCTGCCTCGGACATGATATCCTTTTTCACCAGCACCTTGAAAAACCGTTCACTGTCCTAGCCGTCAAGGATCGCGTTCACGGCCACAACCCACTGAAGGCCCTGTCTTAAAATCCATCAGCCCGGCTTAAAGCCACTCAGCGTCATCTGAAAACAGCTGAACAGACTCCCGTACAATGAGCTCCATATCAAGCCTGGCCCTGAGGCGCTCTGAAGCATTAATATGTCCGCGTTCGAGTGATTTTAGATAACTCACAGCCATCCTTCCCATGATCGCTGACGGGTATTTAAGACTTGTGAGCGGCGGGTCAAGAAAGCCGGCAACATCCTGGTCACCGGCACCAATAACTGCAACATCATCTGGTATTGACAAACCTGCAGCTCTACAGGCTTTATAAACACCGGCAGCAAGCGCATCGTTAAGACAGATTACAGCATCCGGAAAATCATCGCCGTACAGCAGCCTTTCCATAGCTTCCCGACCTGTATCTGCATCCCAGCCCTCAGCAGCAACCGAGTATTGTTTATTAAAACCGTATGAGGTTCCCTGCATCGAATCACGAACAGCCTGACGACCGGGATCCCTGACATTAGCGGATACCGATCCCACATATGCGACTCTTTCCCTACCGGCTGCAAGTAAGTATTCAGCAGCCCTGTAAAAACCACTGTACACATCAACCGAGATGTAGCTGCCTTCGAAAGATGGTGCCGGATTGAATTCGCCAAGGTAGATAGTGTTTCGTTTGCTGATCTGATTAGTCGATTGCCCGGGAGCATCAAGCGGCACTATAATACAGGCTGACTCAGGATTCACCTGAGTATCCTGCTCTGACGTTCTGACAGACAGTTGGAATCCCTCATCAGTCGCCGCCTTTTCTATCGCACTTAGAAGACTGTGATTGAAAGGAACATCAATATCCCACATAATCAGCTCCAGCGACGGAGTCTCTGTGTTAGCCCCGTTTCCGTATAGATTGTTTCGGGGTGTGACAAAAATACCGCTGCCCTGGGTTTTCCTAATCAGGCCTTCCGAAACAAGCGCATCCAGTGCTTTCAAAACAGTGTTGGCACTGGTTTCCCATTCAGCGGCAAGTTCACGCACACCGGGAAGCCTTTCCCCTTCTGCAAGCCGCTTGGATTTTATATCCGCCGATATACCATCGGCTATTTCCATATATTTCAGCTTTTTCATATCTTCAAAGCAATCATACTCCAGTATTTACTACAAGGCAAGCCAATTCAGAGTTTATTGTTTCAGTATTGTTTCATTTTTATTGATTTTTGTTTTAGCTTTGTTGCGTTTTTGTTTGACAAGCAACAATACCAGTGCTAATATTAATAATCCAGGAGGCAATATGGCTAGAGTAAAATTGGAAAACATTACCAAGATTTATCCCGGCGACGTAAAGGCCGTTGATAATGCAAATATCGATATCAATGATCAGGAATTTGTTGTTCTCGTAGGCCCCTCAGGCTGCGGTAAATCAACAACACTCAGAATGATTGCGGGACTTGAAGAGATTTCAGGCGGTTCGCTTACTATTGACGGAAAGGTTGTAAACGACGTCCCGCCGAAAGACCGCGACATAGCAATGGTATTCCAGAACTATGCGCTATATCCGCATATGAGCGTTTACGACAACATGGCTTTCGGTCTTAAGATAAGAAAATTTCCTAAAGACGAAATCGACAAACTAGTTAAAGAAGCTGCGGGAATTCTCGGCATTGAGAACCTGCTCGACAGAAAACCAAAGGCTCTTTCAGGCGGACAGAGACAGCGGGTTGCAGTTGGTCGCGCCATCGTTCGAAAGCCCAAGGTATTCCTGTTTGATGAACCGCTTTCAAACCTTGACGCCAAACTGAGAGTACAAATGCGTGCTGAAATATCAAGCCTTCACAACAAACTAAAAGCTACAATGGTATACGTAACACATGACCAGATTGAAGCTATGACAATGGCCGACAAGATTGTCGTAATGAAAGACGGCCTGATACAGCAGATAGGGTCGCCGCTCACCCTTTATAATGAACCCGACAACCTCTTTGTTGCAGGTTTCATCGGTTCTCCTCCAATGAACTTCATGCCCGTAACCATCAAAAAAGAAGGCTCAAAGCTTTTTGCAGATGAGGGCGAATTTAAAATTGAGGTGACGGACTATGAAAATAAAAAGCTTGACGCATATGAAGGCAAGTCTGTGATGATGGGTGTAAGACCCGAAAATCTTCAGGTTAACCCCAAAGGGTCAAAAAAAGACTCTATCACTGCATCAGTTCAGGTAATTGAACAGTTAGGTGATGAAATCCAACTCCACCTTGCGACCGACATGAGCAGTATCATTGCGAAGGTTGCGCCTACTATGAGCTTCAGTGTAGAGCAGGAGGTTTACTTCACCCCGGACGAAGGAAAATTATACTTCTTCGATAAAGAAACTGAACAGGTAATCAAATAACATTCTTTCAACCTTAACAGGCAATAATAAAAGGCCGTCGATTTAGAGTACAAATCGAACGGCCTTTTCATTAAATAGAGCTATTAATTCAATTCAGAAATACATCGACAT
>JAQQAL010000017.1 GCA_028532855.1 Candidatus Thalassospirochaeta sargassi | reverse complement strand
GAGGATGGGGCATGCCGGAGCCATTGTCAGCGGCGGCTCGGGGTCGGTTGCAGATAAGACGAAACTCCTCGAATCAGTCGGTGTCCGTGTCGCGAAACGTCCAGGCCTTGTGGGTGAGCTCCTGAAAGAAGCCATTGGAGGTTGAGCATGAAAGAGCTGAATAAGAAATCAACATCTAAAACTGTGATATTCTTTATCGCGGCTGTTGTGCTTTCAGCCTTATTCATGATGATTAATCTCCCGCAGGCAGTTACCCATGCAGCCGGAGCAGTACTGAATCATGACGCCCAGGTTGCGATGGGGGTCATGATCTTTGCTCTGATTCTATGGGTTACCGAGGCTGTCCCCTTTCATATCACCGGTATGCTTGGGGTCTTTCTGCTTGCGGTTCTTGGTGTTGATAACTTTAAAGAGATTGTTATTGCCGGGTTCGGAAATCATATCTTTGTATTCTTTATCGGTGTATTAATATTATCAGCTTTTATTACTCAGTCGGGGCTTGGGAGACGTATATCAGTCTTTCTGCTGTCTAAAACAGGAAACTCGACTGGAATGATAGTTTTCGGATTTATGCTGGTAGGTACCCTGCTGTCTATGTGGATAACAAATATGGCAGTTGCAGCTATGCTGATGCCCCTGGGGGCCGCAATCCTGAAAGAGGAGGGTGCTGTCCCTCTTGAGAGCAGGTTCGGCAAGGCACTGATGATAGCAATATGCTGGGGCTCCACCATCGGAGGAATAGCAACCCCCTCCGGAGCAGGCCCTAATCCTCTTGCAATCGGGTTTCTTAAAGACATGGTCGGAGTTGACGTCAGCTTTATAGATTGGATGGTTTACGGGCTTCCCGCGGCTCTGCTTCTTCTTGTTCCGGGCTGGACAATTCTTATGCTCTTTTATAAACCTGAGATGAGATACCTGAAAAAGACCAGGGAAGAGCTGCAGAAAGACTTTCAAGATCTTCCTCCTTTTTCCAGGGAAGAGACGGTTACCCTGATCCTCTTTCTGTTTACCGTGGTTCTATGGCTTACAACCCCGATATTCGAGTCGCTGCTGGGGATATCCATTCCTATCTCCATGCCGGTGCTTCTGACATCATGTCTTTTCTTTGTTCCGGGGCTCAAAACCCTTCAATGGAAAACCATCGAGAAGGAGGTTTCGTGGAGCGGCATCCTTCTTGTTGTTACCGGAATCTCAATCGGGATGATGTTGTATAAAACCGGTGCCGCAAACTGGTTGTCGGTTGTTTTTCTGGGCGGGATAGGCGGAGTCCATCCTCTTCTGCAGGTATTCCTTGTTATCCTGATAGTTTCTTTTTTGAAAATTGCATTTTCAAGCAACTCGGTTACTGCCACCATTATTATCCCTATTATGATAGCCCTGGGGGTGAATCTGGGGGGTGATCCGCTTTCAATAACCATGCCCGCAGCGCTTACTGCTTCAATGGCCTTTATCCTTGTAACATCAAGCCCTACAAATGTAATACCGTATTCCGCAGGCTATTTTTCAATCAAGGATATGGCTGTCGCGGGTGTCGTAATGACCTTTGTTGCATCAGCCATTGTATCGGTTACTATTTTTGCCATAGGGCAGTTTACTGGATTGTATTAGAAAAATTATGCTAAACCACGGTCTGCCTCGTCAGACTGCATGGAATAAGTTCTTTTCTCTGCTTATTTCTTTATATTATTCACGAATATCTCAAAATAATTGTTGACAGAAAAACAAGATGGAAATATCATAGAAAGTGATTAGAAGGTGAAAAGAAAGAGATAAGAAACTTATGAACAATCTTACGGAAAGAGAAAGAAAGATTATTGACATACTGTCAGAAGAAGGCAAGATTGGTGTAACTGCAATCAGCGAACGGCTCAAGGTTTCTAAAGTAACAGTCCGGAGTGATTTTGCTAACCTTGTAGAAAAGGGCGTGATTTACAAAACTCACGGCGGGGCGATTCCGGCTATGCATCCGGATATCCTTGAAAGACAGCGTGATATGACTGATGTCAAGCGTGCAATTGCAAAAGAAGCTGCTTCAATGGTTGAAGATGGAGATACTGTGATGATAGTCGCAGGGACAACTACGGCAATGATAGGTAATTTTCTTCTTGGAAAGAGGGACATACGGATTGTGACGAACTCCACTCTGCTGCTTCCATATGCGCGCATGAACCCCAGCTTAAACCTGACTATCGTCGGGGGGGAGTTCAGACCGCAGGCAGAGGCGATGGTTGGTCCCGAGACAATAAGACAGCTTGATGAGTTTCATGTAAAAAAAGCATTTATCGGAACTGAGGGATTTTCATATAAAGGCGGTTTGACTACACAGCTTGTGGAGAGTTCTGAAACCATCAGGAAGATGGTGGAAAGAACCGAACAGACTATTCTTGTAGCTGATTCCGGTAAGTACAATAAAATCGGTTTTGTGAAGATCCTTCCGCTTGAGCGAATGGATCTGATAATAACCGACAACGGGCTTGATAAAGAAGTCATTAATAAACTGAATGAAAAGGGACTGAATCTTAGATTAGTCTGACAGAGGAGAAAATATGGCAACGGCGTTACTTATGCCCAAGCAGGGTAATTCTGTAGAATCCTGTGTGATTCTGGAATGGAGTAAGAAAGAGGGTGAGACTGTAAAAACCGGTGAAACGGTTCTTGAAGCAGAAACGGATAAAGCGACAATTGAAGTTGAATCTGTTTGCGACGGTACAATTCTTAAAATCTACTATCCCGCTGATTCCGAAGTTCCGGTTCAGAAAATGATAGCGGTTATCGGGGAACCGGGTGAAGATATCAGCAGCTTTGACGCTGAGTTTGCTGCAGGAGCTTCTGTGGAAGAAAGAGCTGATGGCGATCTGGTGAATGAAGCCGGGGCTGCAGCACCAGAGACGGTCCGGGATGCGTCGTACGGAATACCGGAATCTTCCGCTGCGGTCAAGTCCGGTGATAATTCAGCAGTATCTCCAAGAGCAAGAAACATTGCAGCCGCTAAGGGTGTTGATTTATCAACTGTAGCCGGCAGTGGACCGAAGGGCCGGATAATTGAAAGGGATGTTCTTACCGTAGCAGGACAAACTGAACCACTGACTCCGGCGGCAGCTGCTGCTTTGGTAGAGAAGGGGCTCAGTGCTCCTGTTTCAGGAAGCGGAATAGGCGGCAGGGTTAGATTGCAGGATCTTGAAACGGCAGCGCCGGCTGCAGCAGGAGCTTCACAGGTGCAGATGCCTGATTTTCCGGGCAGTTTCCGGGATGAAGCAGTACGGGGTGTACGCAAGTTGACAGCGGCCAGGATGATGGAATCACTGAATTCGACTGCGCAGCTTACTCACAGTTTCAGTGCAATTGCCGAGTCTTTGCTTGACTACCGCAGAAAGCTGAAAGATGCCCCAGAAGAGCTGGGCTTAGGCCGGGTAAGCATTAACGACATTCTGATGTTTGTTGTTTCGCGAGTGCTTAAAGAGTATCCGGAGTTCAATGCCCACTGGTATGGGGATAGCATGCGCTACTTCGACAGTGTTCACATGGGCTTTGCATGTGATACCCCCAAGGGGCTACTTGTTCCGGTTATCAGGTTTGCCGACAGGCTGACGCTTAAGGCTCTGTCTGACGAATCGGCCAGGCTTATTGCGGCCTGTCGCGATGGAAAGGCTCAGCCGGATGAACTTAGCGGCGCAAGCTTTACGATGAGCAATGTTGGCGCGTTTGGAATAGACAGCTTTACCCCGATTATCAATCCGCCGGAGGTTGCCATTCTCGGAGTATGTTCAACACAGCTGAAACCGGTAAGAACTGGAGACGGAATAGAGTATAAGGATCACATCGGTTTCTCTCTGACCTATGATCATCAGGCAAATGACGGTGCTCCGGCGTCACGTTTTTGCGCGGCTGTGATTAAGGCTGTTGAAAACCTTGATTTGTATCTGGCGCTTTAAACTGAAGGAGTAATCAGGATATGTATGATCTTATTATAGTAGGTGCGGGACCGGCAGGATATATTGCAGCGGAACGAGCCGGTCATATGGGTAAAAAGGTGCTGATTGTTGAACGTGAGCATCTAGGCGGGGTTTGTACCAATTACGGATGTATTCCGACGAAGAGCCTTCTTAATGCTGCGAAGCATTTTGTTTATGGTCAGGAATCGTCTAAGTTCGGTGTTCATTTTGATAATCCACGGTTTAACTTTACGGAGGCGATGGCGTGGAAGACGGAAACCGTTGAAACGCTCAGGAAGGGAATCGCGTTCCTAATGAAACAGGGGAGTGTTGAGGTTGTAAAAGGTGAAGCCGGGTTCCCCGGAGGAACCTCTGTTTCTGTCGATAAAACGGTTTATGAGGGGATAAATCTTCTGATAGCAACCGGTTCGGAGGCCTTTGTTCCGCCTATTCCGGGAGCCGACGGTCCGAACGTCGTTACAAACCGGGAAATACTAAGCCTTGATAAGCTGCCTCAAAAGCTCGCTGTTATAGGGGGCGGGGTTATCGGTGTGGAGTTTGCATCCTTTTTCAGCAGTGTTGGCGTTGAGGTTCATGTAATCGAAATGATGAATGAAATATGTCCGATGATGGATGCTGAGGCCGCTGCTCTGCTTAGAAAGAAGATGGATAAGGTTGATTTTCAGCTTGGTGCAAAGGTTACTGAGGTAACCCCATCCGGGGTTAAATTTGAAAAGACCGATGAAAAATCCGGAGAAAAGGCTGAATCATTTATTGATGCTGATATGGTTCTGATGTCAGTTGGGCGACGGCCGATTACTGCCGGCCTGGAGAATACCGGCCTTGATATCGGCCGTCAGGGTATTGTTGTAGATGAGAAAATGCATACAAACCTGCCAGGCGTCTGGGCCGCGGGCGATGTTACCGGAAAATCTTTACTGGCTCATTCGGCGTCCAGAATGGCAGAGGTCGCTGTAGCTAATATGTTTGCAGGTGATGACGCATCAACCGGCGGAAGCATTATGCGATATAACGCGGTCCCATGGGCTGTTTATACAATGCCCGAGGTGGCCGGATGTGGGTTAACGGAAGGTGAAGCACGGGATGCAGGATACAACGTAAACTGCGCTTCAATGCAGATGCGTGCGAACGGAAGGTTTCTTGCCGAGCACGGAAAAGATGCCGGTTTCTGCAAGGTTATTGCTGATGCCGATACAAACCTGATTCTAGGAATACATATGATTGGTGCTGTTTGTTCTGAAATGATTGGAACTGCCGCAACATTTATTGAGGCTGAACTTCGTGTTCAGGATATAAGAGAAATTATCTTCCCGCATCCATCGGTATCTGAAGTTATCAGAGATGTATGCTGGTCACTATAAGGAGTAAGAAAAATGCCTAAATCAATTACGATAGACCCTGTAGAGGTCAGAGCAAGCGGAAAAATCAAGATAAATGATATTCCAGCAAACAGTTATAAGCCGGATTTTAAGAAGGAAGAGAAGCTTTACGGTCGTGAAGGCCTGATCGGTGCCTATTACGACATGCTGATAATCCGCGAGTTTGAAACAATGCTCGATCAGATAAAGAAAGAGGGTGCATATCAGGGAATGGAATACAACCACAGGGGGCCTGCCCACCTTTCCGCCGGTCAGGAATCGGCATCGGTCGGTCAGAGTCTGGTGCTTGATACCGACGACTTCATTTTTGGCTCTCACCGAAGCCACGGCGAAATTCTTGCCAAGTGTTTTTCAGCAATTAAGAAGCTTGATGAAGCAACCCTGAGTACTACCATGGAAAATTTCTTCGGCGGTGAAACCCTTTCAGTTGTAGATAAACACAACAGGGGCGAAAACGTACGCGACCATGCTGAGAATTTTATTCTCTACGGCGCTCTTGCAGAAATTTTCGCCCGTGCACAGGGGTTCAACCGGGGACTCGGCGGCTCGATGCATACCTTCTTCGCACCCTTCGGATCAATGCCGAACAACGCTATTGTCGGCGGAAGCGGTGACATTTCAGTCGGAGCAGCCCTGTACAAGCGTGTAAACCGTAAGCCCGGCATTGTTATAGCAAACATAGGCGATGCCTCGCTTGCCTGCGGTCCTGTATGGGAGGGAATTGTCTTTTCCGCAATGGATCAATACCGCACCCTCTGGGATAAGGAGCTCGGCGGTGCACCCCCGGTAATGATAAACGCATTCAACAACTTCTACGGTATGGGCGGTCAGCCGATGGGTGAAACAATGGGTTACCGGGAAGCCGCACGAATGGCCGCCGGTGTTAACCCTGAGGGAATGCATTCAGAACGTGTCGACGGATTCAACCCCCTCGCAGTTGCAGATGCTGTTGCGCGTAAAAAGAAGATTCTGCTTGAGGGTAAGGGCCCTGTCTTCATGGATACAATTACATACAGACTTTCAGGCCATTCGCCATCCGATTCTTCATCCTACAGAACGAAGGAAGAGATAGCCTCTTTCCGTGAAAAAGACTCCCTTGTTGAGTTTGAAAATTATCTGAAAGAAAACGGCGTTCTGGATGACAATGCAGTTGAGGCCATGAAGGCAAAGGTTTCCAAAAAGATTGGTGATACAATACGTATTGCTATTGATGATTCAATCTCCCAACATGTCGACGCGAAGTTTATTGAGTCTGTGATGTTTTCGAATACTCCGACTGAAAAACTTGAGGATCGCGAACCCGAGGTTCTGATGCCGCTTGAGGAGAACCCGCGGGTTAAGGCTAATGCACGCAAGGCGCGCTATGCATTCGATGAGAGCGGCAAGAAGCTCCCAGCATCAAAGCAGTTTGTTTACCGCGATGCCCTCTTTGAAGCAGCAATTCAGGGATTCTACACCGATCCGACCCTTATTGCCTATGGTGAAGACAACCGCGACTGGGGTGGAGCATTCGCTGTTTACCGCGGACTCACCGAGGCGCTGCCGTACCACCGGCTGTTTAACTCGCCAATTGCCGAAGCTGCAATTGTGGGTACAGCTGTAGGATATGCTATGAGCGGCGGCCGCGCCATGGTTGAACTGATGTACTGCGATTTCCTCGGGCGCGCCGGTGATGAAATCTTCAACCAGATGCCGAAATGGCAGGCCATGTCCGGTGGTGAGCTTAAGATGCCGCTTGTGCTGCGTGTATCGGTAGGTAATAAATACGGGGCACAGCATTCGCAGGATTGGTCAGCACTCATTGCTCATATCCCTGGACTGAAGGCTTATTTTCCCGCTACTCCGGCCGATGCGAAGGGTATGCTGAATCTCGCACTCAAGAGCACCGACCCGGTCGTATTCTTTGAAAGCCAGAAACTCTACGGTGTCGGCGAAGAGTTTGAGAAGGCCGGGGTTCCTGTGGAATATTATGAAACTCCTGAGGGCGAACCTTCTATAAAGCGGGGAGGAAAAGATGTAACTATTATAACAATAGGTGCAACTCTTTACGAAGCTGTTAAGGCAGCCGATATTCTTGAAGCTGACCACGGTCTGTCTGCGGAGGTAATAGACCTTAGATTTATCAATCCGCTAAACTACGATAAAATTATCGAATCTGTGAAAAAAACGGGAAAAGTAATTCTTTCCTCTGATGCAAGTGAGCGGGGTTCATACCTGCATAACGTAGCATCTAATATCAGCAGGCTCGCATTCGACTACCTTGATGCACCCCCGGCTGTTGTTGGTTCCAGGAACTGGATAACACCTCCTGCTGAGATGGAAGATTACTTCTTTCCCCAGGCTTCATGGATAATTGATTCCATTCATGAAAACCTTCTTCCTCTTGCGGATTATTCAGTTTCGTCTAATCAGACTGTTGGAGAATTTGCACGCCTGCAGAAAGAAGGCGTGTAAGCAGCAGGCTTTATCTTAAAAATTAGCCCCTCTTCGGGTTGCGCCGGTTGAGGGGCTAATTTGATTCTGTGAAAATTGCTTGCAAATAATACCGGCTTCTCTTATGATTCCTATCATGGCTAAACGGGTTCCTGCATATTACAAGGTTTATAGTCTTCTCAAAGATAAGATTCTGAATGGAGAATTCCATGTCGGTGACATTCTGCCCCCTGAGTATGAGCTTGAACGGATTTTCAACGTCAGTAGAATTACTATCCGACGTGCCGTAGAAATGCTGAGCGAAGAAGGCCTTCTGTATGTAAAACAGGGTAAGGGCACGGAGGTTCTGGATTTTAAAACTACTCAGAACCTGAACTATATTACATCATTTACCGAAACTCTGAAGAAGCAGGGCTACGATGTTACCATAGGTAGTGTTCATGTTGAAGAAATAGTGCCGGCAAGCAGAATTCTTGAGAAATTGTCGTTGAGAAAAGATTCAACCGTTCTGCATATACAGCGTATTCATAAGGCAAACGGTGTCCCCATTGCCATCGTTGAAAACTATCTGGTTACTGAACATTTTCCCGGGCTTGCTGGCAGGATTAAAAACCTCACATCTTTGTATTCGTTTCTTGAGCGAAATTACAATATTGAAATCAGCTCCGCTGTAGAGGATATAACTGCAAAAACAGCCGGAGTAATTGAATCAAAACTTCTTGATATTGCCCCGGGAACCCCTTTGTTACTCGTTAAACGTGTGACCTATAGTAAGGGGATGCCCTTTGATTATGCCGCCCTCAGAATTATTGCTGATCGTTATAAATACAGCATGGCAATGAGAAATAGGCCTCCTACGATATAGACTGTTTTTAAACATTATAACAAATATTATAATTTCTTCTCTTTTCGCATGTAAAATATATTTTATGTCTATATATATAGAAATATACTAAAATAACAACGAAGAATGAGGAGTAAAAAGTAATTGATTAATGACATGACAAGTTCATATTTCTCTAAAAATCTTCAAACATTATAATGAATGCAATAAATTTAACCCAAATACAGTTATAATAGCTATAAAAATGTTGAAATTAGCTATAAATCAAGCAAAATAAACATTGACAGCTAAACATTATAATGACATAATCATGAACAATCAAAATCAAGGAGATTGAAATGAAAAGAGTTCTTACAATCGCAATTTTACTGATTTGCGCTGTATCAACAATCGTTTTTGCTGCAGGACAGCAGGAAGCAGGTGGTAAAGATGTTACTACAATAGGTGTTGCAATGGGTGACCTCAGACTCGAAAGATGGCAGCGGGATGTTTTCTACATGGAAGAAGCTGCAGCAGCATCCGGTGTTAGAGTAATTGTGAAATCTGCGGACGGAGATGAAAACCTTCAGCTCAACCAGATTGAGACAATGTTGACTAATGGAATTGATGTACTCTTAATCATGCCTGTAAGTTCAAAGACAATGTCGGGTGCAGTAGATGCATGTCATGAAGACGGAGTCAAGATTATTTCTTACGACAGAATGATTGAAAATGCTGATCTCGATTACTTTGTAACCTTTGATACAATCGGTGTTGGTGAAATGCAGGCTTCTGCTCTTCTTGAAGTGGTTCCTTCTGGGAAATGGTTCATCATGACCGGAAATGAAGATGATTCAAACGGACAGCTCTTTGAAGTTGGTCAGAGAAACATCATTCAGCCTCTTATTGATAATGGAACAATAGAAATTGTCGGCCGACAGAATGCTCTCGGATGGCAGGCTGAAACAGCACTTCCGCTTATGGAAGATGCTCTTACTGCAAACAACAATGATATTGATGCTGTTCTCTGTGCAAATGACGGAATGGCTGCTGGTGTTATTGAAGCACTTGCTGCTCAGGGGCTCGCAGGTAAGGTTCCTGTAACAGGTCAGGATGCAGATCTTATTGCATGTCAGCACATTGCTGAAGGTACTCAGTACATGACTGTTTACAAACCTCTTAACAAGCTTGCATATGCAGCAATAGATTTCGCTACAAAGGTTGCAAACGGCGAAGATGTTATGAGCTACTGTAACAAGACAAATAACAACGGTAAGGTTGATGTTCCTACATACGCACTCGACCTTGTTCTTACTACAAAAGATACCCTTATGGATACTGTTATAGCCGATGGTTTTCATAGCTATGATGATGTATACATCAATGTTCCTGAGAGTGAAAGACCCCCAAGGTCATAAGAATTAGTCCAAGCTTTTATTAACCCGGGCCGGATATATGTAAAAATTACAGTAAGTCCGGTCCGGGTTTCTTTTTATTATAAAAAAGTCCAATAGATATTAGATATGAAAATTTCTGTCGTTGAGAAGGCGGCATTTTGAAATAAATGTAAGGTGAATGAAACAGTATGAATAATTTTGATTTTTATAATCCGGTGCGTGTCCATTTTGGCCCTGGAACTGTAAAGGATGTCGGACTGCTTTCAAAGGAGATAGGCACGAAGGTCTGTATTGTCTCTTATCGCAATTTAGGCTTTCTGGAACCCCTTTGTGCTAAGGTTGTTCAGCTTTTAGAGGCAGAGGGAATAAAGGTCTATACCTTTTTTGAAGCTGAACCTAATCCGGATATTACAACAATTGCACGAGGGGCTGATTTCTGCAGGAACAATGAAGTTGACCTGATTATAGGCCTTGGCGGAGGTTCTGCCATGGATGCAGCTAAAGCTGTTGCTGCCGGAGTATTTTATAAGGCGGAGCTGTGGAATATGGTTTACAGTCGCCAATATGGCACTGAGGTTGTTCCGCCGGAAGATGCACTTCCGATGCTGATGATTCCTACTCTTCCTGCAACCGGCAGTGAGATGAACCAGTGTTCAGTTGTCAGTAACAGAGTTCTTAAAGAGAAATCCTTTATCTGGGCGGAATGTCTGTACCCGCATACTGCAATAATTGATCCGGAGCTGACTGTATCTCTTCCTGCTTATCAGACAGCATGTGCCGCAGCTGATTCAATTTCACATGTACTTGAGATTTACATAAACGGAGAGGAAGATTCTCCTCTGCAGCATTCTTTTCAGGAGGGGGTAATGCGTACAGTTATCGACTATGTTCCACTTGCCCTGAATGAACCCGGAAACATTGATGCACGGGCAAATCTTCAATGGGCTGCTACATGTGCGATAAACGGGTGGGCGTCTCCGGGGGATGCGTGGACACCTATCCATCAAGTGGCTCATAATCTGACCTCATTATTCGGTGTAGCTCACGGTGCATCACTTTCAGCATTAATGCCTGCATGGATGAAAAGTTTCTCATCACGCAGGAAAAACAGATATCTTCAGTTTGCTCTGAATGTGATGAGAGTTGTTCCGGGTGGAAAATCGGAAGACGAGATAATTGCTGAAGGTATAACAGCATTTGAGGGGTTCCTTAAGGCTATAGGAGTTCCGGTGACTCTTAACGAGGTTGGGGTCAAAGATACTGATCTTGATTCAATTATTGACGGAGTAAAAAAGGTTAGTTTCGGAGAAGGCGGAATGCTCAGTTGTATTCCTCCTGTCTCTGCAGAAGATATTAAGAAGATGCTGAAAACAGCACAGCCGGCATAGAATAAGGAGATTCGCGTGAAATTAACAACAGATGAAATAGCTAAAATGCTTGATCTGAGCTGTGTACAGGTGAAATACACTGATTCGGATCTGGATAAATTGATAAAAGCAGCTATTCAGTATAAATGTGGACAGGTGACAACCTTTCAGTCATTGATTGTGAAATGTAAGCAAGAGTTATCAGATCATCCTGATATTCATGTAGTAGGAAATGTAAGCTTCCCGAGCGGTTCAGATGATACTGCTTTGAAGGTTATTCAGGCAAAACAGCTAATAGAGGCAGGATGTAATGAGGTTGATATGGTTATGAATATCAACTGGTTTAAGTCCGGTTTCTATGATCAGGTGCTGCAGGATATTAAGGATGTGAAGGCCGTGCTGGGTGATGTATCCCTTAAGGTTATTATCGAAGTTACAGCCCTGACGGACGAAGAAATAGTTAAAGCAAGTGAAATTTGCCTCGAAGCAGGCGCCGCCTTTGTTAAGACCGGAACCGGCTGGGCCGGTAAGACAACCCTTGAGCATGTAAAGCTAATTAAATCAACAGTTGGAGATAAGGCATTAATAAAGGCTTCCGGAGGTGTCAGAAATCTAACAATGCTTATAGAGATGTATGAAGCCGGGGCAAGACGTTTCGGGGTGAACTTAGAGACCGCTCTGAAAATTCTTGAAGAGTCAGCAGCAGGCTAAGTATAGGAGGTAACCGAATGGGAACGATTTTAGAAGCACGTAATATTACGAAGATTTTTCCGGGTGTGCGTGCTTTGGATAATATCAATTTCTCCCTTGGAGAAGGGGAGATTCATGCTATTTGCGGTGAAAACGGTGCGGGAAAATCTACCTTGAATAAGGTCCTTTGCGGGGTCTATCCACATACTGATTATGAAGGTGACCTGCTTATTGATGGAGAGGTTTCTAAATTTAAGCATATTGCTGATGCCGAGAGAAAGGGAATTGCAATAATTCATCAGGAATTAAGTCTTTTTAACCTTCTATCAGTTACAGAAAACCTGTTTGTAGGACATGAGATTAACAACGGCGGTATTCTTGATAAAAACGCCATGGCAAAAGAAGCATATAAATGGATAGATTGGCTGAATCTTGAAGGAGTTCTACCTTCTATGCTGGTCGGAGACCTCGGCGTTGGTAAACAGCAGCTCATTGAAATTGCACGGGCCATCAGGCTTACCGGTGTCAGAATCCTCATTCTTGATGAACCTACAGCATCTCTCACTGAAAAAGAGACAGAATTACTGCACGGCATCCTGATGAAACTTCGGGATGAAGGTACAAGTATAATTTACGTATCACATAAGCTTGATGATGTAATGGAACTATGTGACAAGGTAACCGTTTTTAGGGACGGTGAGAGTGTAGGTTCAGCAGATATAAAGGATATTACCCAGGATGAGCTCGTAGGTATGATGGTCGGACGGGAAATCTCTGAGATGTACCCGGTTATGGGAGAGCTTCCCGGTGATGAAGTAATATTTGAGATGAAAAACTTCAATGTCCGAGAGCGGATGACTCATAAGCAGGTTGTAAAAGATGTTTCGCTGAGCATCAGAAAGGGGGAAATATTCGGTCTTTACGGACTCGTTGGAGCAGGACGTACTGAGCTTATCAGTACAGCCTATGGTTCAGATCGGTATATTGGTGATGGTCAGGTTTTCTGGAAAGGAAAACCGCTGAAGGTAAAATCGCCGGTAGATTCTCTAAAGGCCGGCATCGCCTACAGTACTGAAGATCGAAAAGTCTATGGAATTATTCCGACTATGAGCGTTCAGAAAAATACAACCATTCAGTTTATAAAATCTTTTGTTAACTTCCTTTCTATTGATAAAAATCTGGAAGTAACACGAACAGAAGAGATGGTTGATAATCTGGGGATCAAAACCGCTACAATTGAGACAAAGATTGTTAATTTGAGTGGTGGAAATCAGCAGAAGGTACTGCTTGCCAGAAACCTAATTAGTGATATTGAGCTTCTGATACTCGACGAACCTACAAGGGGGATAGATGTTGGAGCAAAGCAGGAAATATACACAATTATGCGTGAGCTTGTAAAAAGCGGGGTGACTATTCTTATGATTTCATCGGAACTACCGGAAATTCTGGGGATGAGTGACAATGTCGGAGTTATGCATCGCGGGCGGTTAACCTGTGTTCTAGATAATCGTGCTGAGAATTTAACTCAGGAAATGATTATGGAAAAGGCCGCCGGTATCTAATAAGGAGAGAAAAGGATGAGTGATATTAATATGGCTGGAGCTGGTTCAGCTAAAAAAAGCATTAAAATAGATTTACGTAAATATATGATGGTAATGGCTCTTGTAATAATATGGATAGTTTTTACTGTTCTTACAAGAGGCTCGTATTTTACACCGAGAAATTTAACCAACCTATTCAGGCAGGCTGTATTTACTGCAATACTCGCTACTGGAATGTTTCCGGTAATTGTGCTTGGGCAGATAGACTTGACTGTCGGTTCAATTGCCGCTCTTGCAGGGGGGCTGGTAGGAATGCTGACCACCTGGATGGGCCTCCCATTCTGGTTTGCAGTAGCAATTGCATTAATTGCAGGAATGGCTGTCGGCATATGGAATGGATTCTGGGTTGCATATCGCGGTGTACCGGCATTTATTGCCACATTGTCGAGTATGCTGGTATTTCGCGCAGTGCTTCTGGGAATGACCGATGGAATAACAATTAGTCCAATGCCTGAAATCCTGAAGGGATTAGGTGCCGGATTTCTTTCGCCCGTTTTTGGTTATGTTCTTGCAGTTTTAGCCTGTGTCGTTATGTTGTTTATCCAGTGGAACGGAAGAAGTAAGAAAATCAAGATGAACCTTCCGACCTCATCACTGATAATCGAAATTATTAAGACAATTCTGACTGTCGGCCTGCTTTTCGGCTTTATGTATATGATGGCAAGTTATAAGGGAATACCTGTAGCCCTGATGATAATTTTAATTCTGTTTGTTATTTTTCAATATGTTTTCAGCAGTACAGTATTCGGCCGCAGGATATATGCAATAGGCGGAAACGCAAATGCATGCCAGCTTGCAGGTATTAACATTAAAGCGTCCACTATGATTGTGTTTGCAATGAACGGCGTGGTTGCTGCTATTGCCGGTATTTTCCTTTCTTCAAGGCTTAATTCTGCATCCTCTGCTGCTGCCTCAGGTGCTGAGCTTGATGCAATTGCTGCCTGTGTTATCGGCGGTATCAGTATGCTTGGCGGAATCGGAACAATATCGGGTGTTATGATTGGTGCGCTTGTTATTCAGAGTATTCAGAACGGAATGAGTCTGCTTGATACTCCGTCGTTCTGGCAGAATATTGTAAAAGGTCTGGTTTTACTTGTAGCCGTATGGTTTGATATCTCAAGAAAAAATAAGTGATGGATAAAATGATTATCGCATATGACCTTGGTACCGGCGGAGTTAAAGCTTCAGTTTTCGATTTGAATGGAGTTGAAAAGGATTTCTCATTTTATTCCTACAATACTTCATACCCTGAAGGGAATATGCATGAGCAGAAACCTGCTGACTGGTGGAACGGTATAATAAAAAGTACAAAAAAATTACTTACAGATGAATATCGGGGTAAGATTGCAGCATTGGCCATTTCCGGACACAGCCTTGGAGTCGTGCCCCTGGATAAAGAGGGGAATCTCCTTAGGGAGAATACCCCTATCTGGTCCGACACCAGGGCATCAGCTCAATCAAAAAGCTTCTTTAAGGTCATTGACTATGAAAACTGGTATATGACTACCGGTAACGGATTCCCTCCTGAGTGCTATTCGCTCTTTAAAATGATGTGGTATAAAGAGCATGAGCCTGAAATGTTCGATAAGGTTTATAAGATAATCGGTACCAAGGATTATTGTAATTATAAACTGACCGGCATAATGTGCACTGATCATTCATATGCATCCGGAAGCGGGGCATATGATCTTTTGAGAATGGATTACCGGGCTGATTTTATCGAAGCCGCCGGTCTTGATCCTTCGCTTTTTCCTGAAATACTTGCATCTGATAGTGAGGTTGGAACTCTGACCTCAGAAGCAGCTGAACTGCTTGGACTGTCTACAGAGGTAAAGGTTATCTGTGGGGGTGTTGATAATTCCTGTATGGCTCTAGGTGCTAGAGGAATTGAAGACGGCAGATTATACACATCATTGGGCAGCTCTTCATGGATAGCCCTGACCTCTCATGAGCCGGTGCTTAATTCCTCGAACCGGACTTTTGTATTTGCTCATGTTATTGAGGGGATGTATGCCTCAGCTACTAGTATTTTTGCTGCAGGAAGCAGCCTGAAATGGGCCAGGAATACAGTCGGAATGAATCTTGTAGAGCAGGAAGAATCCGGAGGGAAGGATGCTTTTGTCCGGATGAATGAACTGGCTGCTGAGTCGCCTGTTGGTGCAAATAAACTCATTTTTAATCCAAGCCTTGCGGGAGGGTCTATGATAGAAGAAAGCCCGCTTATTAAAGGCGGATTTGTAGGTTTAACATTATCTCATTCCCAAAGCGATATGATTAGATCCGTTTTTGAAGGTATTGCCTTGAACCTGCGATTTGCATTGGAAATCCTTGCCAAAACAAGTAAGCTGGCAGGGTCCATGCTCATGGTGGGAGGGGGAAGTAAGTCAGATTTCTGGAGGCAGATGTTTGCAGATATATTTAATATGGAGATTCTTAAAACCAATATAGATCAAAATGCCGCGTCTCTCGGTGCAGCTGCCCTTGCTGCAAAAGGTGCTGGACTATGGAAAGATTACAGTATAGTTGATAAAATACATCATCTTCAGACTGCTGAAGTCCCCGAGCCGGGAGCAGTCGGGAAATATGACAAGATTTATCCTAAGTTTAGACAAATTGCTCATTATATGTCTGAATCAGGAAAGATTTTAGCGGAGGATTGATGAACAATTTTAACTTTTATAACCCTACTCGCGTAATTTTTGGCGAAGGAATGCTGGAAGTCTTAGGGCAGGAGGCTGTGAAATATGGAAGTAATGCAATGGTTGTCTCTTATCAAGATCTGGGTGTTCTTGAGGAAACCGTTAAAAAAGTTGAAGCCTTACTTACAGATGCAGGAATAAAAGTTACCGAATATTATGAAATATCTCCAAACCCGCTTGTTTACCATGTAGAAAAAGGTGTTGAGCTCGCCAGAGCCAAAGGCATAGATCTGGTTGTCGGTATAGGCGGAGGCTCTGCAATGGATTCTGCAAAGCTTATTGCTGCAGGTGTTGATTATGAGCATAAGATATGGAAAATGATTGTAAGTCGGCATGATAAGGAAGTGGCTATCCCGCCTAATAGCTCTCTGCCTACAATAATGATACCGACCCTGCCGGCAACAAGTTCTGAGATGAATTGGGGAGCTGTACTGACAAATGAGAAGACTCAGGAAAAATCCTATGTTTTCAGTGAAGTCCTGTTCCCGAAAGTTTCAATTATGGATCCTTCCTTAACTATAACATTACCGGCAAAACAAACTGCGCTAGGTGTAGCAGATGCAATATCACACGCTATGGAAACCTATCTTAACACTGATGATGAATCCCCAATTCAGCAAAGAATGGCAGAAGGAGTTATCAGCACTCTGATGGATGAAGGTCGTAAGGTTCTTGCCGACCTTACAGATATAAACCACCGCTCGATAGTTCAATGGACGGCTGCTATTGCCTGGAATGGATGGACTAATACCGGTGCTGACCACGGCAATCCGATGCATCATATAGGACATGTCATTTCCGCCTACAACAATACTCCTCATGGCGCAACTTTATCTATTATAATGCCTGCCTGGATGAGGTTCACATACAAGCTCAATATCAGGCGATATGTGGAGATGGCAGAAAATATATTTAAGATAAATATCCATGGACGTGACGAGGAAGATATTGCTATAGAAGCAATTGATACATTTGAGCAATACCTTATAGAGATTGGTGTTCCTGTCCGACTTTCTGAGGTTGGAATTGGTGAAGAATCCATTGGCATGTTTACAAAGAAGGTTCTGGAAGTAAGCGGCCAGGAAAATGGAAGCCTGATTTCCCGGCATTTCATTGATCGTGATGCTATCTATAATATATTCAAATTAGCACTTTAGAAGATGGAATAAGAAATGATGAAATTATCCGTTAGTATGTGGAGCCTTGATAGAGTTATTCAGGAGAATGGCTGGTCACAGCTTGCTTTTCTTGATTGGGCAAAAAAAGCGGGGTTCGAGTATGTGGAACTTGTAAGTTACTACATGAATAATGAGAATAATCTTATAGAGGTTGTTAAAAAGCTTCAGGAACTGAACCTCAGGGTTTCTTGTTATACGATTTTAAACGATTTTTCTACCGGCACAGATGAAGCCTGGAATTACTATTTAAAGGATCTGGAGGCCGCTGTCAAATTGAAGGCTCCCTTCGTGAGGGTTTTAACCGGCGGTGAGGATGCAGGTAATGCAGCAGAGAAGGCAATAATTCTTGAAGGTTTCAAAAAGGCCGCAATTGAGGGAGAGAAGCACAATATTATTATGGTGTTAGAAAATGTCGGCGTGCATTCAACTCATTCAAATGATGTTTATGAGATAGTGTCAGCTGTTGACTCTCCTCAGTTCAGGGTTAACTTTGATACCGCTAACGCGCTGCTTGCTGATGAGAAACCAATTGATGCGCTTATTAAGCTTCAGCCTCTAACAGCTTATGTTCATTTCAAAGACTTTATCACTGATTCTTCGGATAATTATTCTGCAGTAATCAGTCGTGATGCAGGTAGAGAACAGGTCTCCTTTAATGGTAAAAAAATGACAGGAATTACAGCAGGTGAGGGAGAGGTTCCGCTCACCGAAATGATATCATTACTGAAAAAATCCGGCTATGAAGGTTTTATTTCTCAGGAATACGAAGGAACCGGAAAATCCGGGGAAGATACTATCAAGTCTCTGGAATATCTTAAATCAATTTTATAATTGCTTCTTTTTATAAAAAAAAGCCCCGCAGCCGAATGAAAACGGTCGAGGGGCTTTTTGCTCGGTAGATAAGCTAAAGATCGGTATGTCTGTTCATTTTATCTCTACTCAAACTCCGGAAAGCTGTCGAGCGCATGAACTGTTGCCTTTGCAAGCCAGTCGATTGCACGGCCCAGGTTTCTCATGTTTGCCATGCCTTCTTCATCTGATGTAACCTCTCCGGGCCCTCTGCCGTAAACCATATTCCAGTAGGTTGCACCGGGAATTATCATGCCCGAAATAGGGAAGAGGTGGTTCATGCTGTCTACGGCATGGATTGAACCTCCTCGACGTACGGCACTTACGCTTGCACCGATTTTGCCCTTCAATGCTCTGCCGTTTGCGGCGGCTACATAACCGAGCCTGTCTATAAAGGCCTTCATCTCTGAGCTTACATCGGCGTAAAAGGTCGGGCTACCAAGCAGCAGGGCGTCTGCCTCAAAGGCCTTCGGTACTATTTCATTGAACATATCGGCTGCAACTATACATGTGCCGTCGGATTTATCAAAACATTTTCTGCAGCCGAGACAGCCACGCATCGGGGTTCCACCAATCTTGATCAGCTCAGTGTCCCATCCAGCTTCTTTAAGCGGCTTCATAACCTCGTTCAGAATAATTTCGGTATTTCCACCCTTGCGCGGGCTTCCGTTTATTGCGAGTATCTTCATTTATATCTCCGTTATATTCTTTGTTTCCATAAAGTATTCATATTTAGGCTAACAGGCAAGTAGTTCTAAACTCGATAAATCTGCCGCTTCGGTTAGGCCCGGATGCGAACATCTGTTGTTTAATCCGCCCCTTGCTGACGGCAACGCCCTGGATGAGAGTCCTTTTATAAGAGGCGGATTTATGGGGCTGACCCTGCAGCATTCCTGAGCCCATATGACACGTGCAGTTATGGAAGGTGTTGGCTTCGGGGGTGCATTGAGAAACCTTACCGGAGTCAGCAGCCGCATGATTGTTGTCGGTGGAGGAAGCAAGAGTCCGGTATGGAGGCAGATCCTGTCTGAAATCTATGATTTGATGTCGTGAAAAGCTCTGTCGACCAACAGGCCGCTGCATTGGGTGCTGCAGCCTTAACCCTGTACGGCTGCGGTCTATGGAACGATTTCTCACTGATAGATGAGCTGCATGTTGTTGAGTCAGTCTCAAAACCTGACGAAGAAAGGGCCGCGCTTTATGAAAAGTTGCTGGTGAATTATAAACAGTTATCAGATTTTCTATCACAATACGGAGAAAAGATACATGAGGGGTAATACCCCGAATGTCTTCCTGATATCAGGATTTTCCATTTAGACAGATATTTTTCAAGGATTAAAGATGTTCTGTAGAAATACAATCGACCGTTGATATAAACCGTCTAAAAAACAAAAAAGCCGGATATAATGATGTATCCGGCTTTTATAAATTCTATACACTATAAAAGTGTAAATGCAGAGGCTAGTGCATTGCCTTGCTTGACCTTGACGTAATCCTGATTGTAAGCGAGTTTCCAATAAAAATCAGAATACCCATGACTATGTACTGGTCATAGAATTCTACATGCAGACGGTCTAATCCCTGTGTCAGAACCGCCAGTAGAATAATACCGATCAGCGTTCGCATAACCGAACCCTCTCCGCCGGTCATACTTGTGCCGCCCAGGACGACTGCCGCAATGATTATAAGCAGGAGGCTGTCGCCGACTCCGGGGATACCCGCGCCGAGATTTATAATACTGATGAAACCTGCAATGCCTGCAAGCAGACCGCTGAGGATATAAACGCTTGCCTCGGTTTTTGCAGTGTTTATTCCCGAGTATTTTGCTGCGGTTCGGTTACTTCCGGTCAGAATAACCCTTCGACCCCAGAATGTCTGTTTCAGTAAAATTGTAAATACAACTATAAGTATAAGCCCTATCCAGGTTATAAGCGGTACGCCGAGAAATGTCTTAAACCCGAATTGTATCAGCTCTTTTGAAGCTTTGACTCCGCGTCCCTCGGAAGACATCATGAAGGCGATTCCACGGGCTACAAGGTTGGTACCCATTGTTGTGATAAAAGGCGTCATTTTCCCGTATCCTATTAGGATGCCGTTAATTGTTCCGAATATCAGGCCTACTGCTACGGCTGCGACAATTCCGACCAGAAGGTTTGCACCAGTTATCTCCATCAGGGTGGCGCTGATCACGGCGCTGACACTTATTACCGTTGCTACCGAAAGGTCGATGCCTCCTGTGAGCAGTACAAAGGTCTCTCCGATAGCGGCAATGAGCGCAACTGTATTTACTGCCATCATTGTGCGCACGGTGCCCGGATTAAGAAAGTTTTTGGTTGTAACTGAGAACCCGATTATCATAAGAATGATGATTGGGATTGTCGGGTAGCTTCGCAGGAATTCCGCAGCAGAGTTCCTCACTATTCTTTTTTTGATTTCAGTATGTTTAATATCAGTCATACAAGTCTCCGTTTATAATGATGACGACTGTCGCACCATTGTACTACCGATGCGTATGGCCTTCTGTTCAAGAAGAGTCTTCGCCTGTCGGGCGGTAGACATCCTGTCGACGCTTACGGCAGCCAGCAGAACAACGCCGCGTACCGCATCATAGATAAAGGGCGACGCCTGCATCAGATTGAGCCCGTTGTTGATGAGCACAAGGAATACCGCGCCGAAAACACTCCCCACTACCGAGCCTGAACCTCCGGAAAGCGCCGTACCGCCGAGGACTACCGCTGCGATACATGTGAACTCCGTTCCCACGCCTAATGAGTTTTGCAGTCCGGCCGTTCTCGATATCAGCATCACACCGGCCAGACCGGCGGTTAGGCCCGCCAGCAGGTAGGCTGTAATGATTATTCGTCTTGTGGGCAGGTTGCTCTCAGCGGCTGAATCAAGTGAGTTCCCGACTGCACGAACAAAGGTTCCGAACCGCGTTCTAGTCTGAAGGTAGGCTCCTATAAGAACTGCTGCAAAGAGAATCAACAGTGGAATCGGTACGTCGAAAATTCTACCGTTGCCCAGGAATGTGAAGCATCTGTCTATAGGCACATTTTCCGTCTTGCTGATATGAAGGGCTATTCCATTAAATATATTATATGTTGCAAGGGTTGTAATCATAGGGGCCATCTTGAAATAATAAACAAGAAGCCCGTTTATAATACCGGCTGCAGTTGCGGTTGCTATTGCTGCGATGAATGCTGTCATGAACGAACCTGTTCCATTCACCGTGTAAGCGAATATTGTTGCCGAAAGAAGCAGAATAGCACCAATCGAAATGTCGATTCCGCTCGTCATTATTACGAAGGTTAAACCGACGGCCATAACCCCCGTGATGGAAGCCTGGACCAGAACGGCCTGGAAGTTGCTCCACTGCAAAAATGCCGGAGATAGAAATGAGAACACAACACATAAAACTATAATAGCGATAACTACTGATAGCCACAGTTTGGATGAAAGATATTCCTTTATTTTAAGCATAGCTTACCTCTTTTATTGTTCATGCACGGAGCTTGCCGCAAGAGAAATGATTTTAACCGAGTCAAATTCATCCCGCTTGAATTCACCTACGACATGTCCGGTTCTCATGACCAGAACCCTATGAGACAGTTGAAGGAGTTCAGGTAAATCAGATGATGCAAGTATTACAGCAACGCCTTTACGGGCAAGTGCTGCAACTGCCTCATGAATGTCCGACTTTGCACCGATATCCACACCCTTTGTGGGTTCATCAAGAATCACAATTTCCGGCTGTGTCGCAAGCCACCGTCCGATAATAACTTTCTGCTGATTACCACCAGATAGATTTGTTATTTTTGATTCGATGTGGGGTATTGAAATATCCCTTTCTTTGACTACAGTTCTGGTATTCTCTTCCTCTTTCGGAAATCCTAATCCCTTTATCTTTCTATCCAGAAAGCGTCTGATATCGGCGGCCGAGATGTTTTCCCGCACAGATCTGTTTGGAAATATACCGCTGACCTTCCTGTCTTCAGTGACAAAAGCTACCTTGCTATCTAGGATTTCGCGTGTTTTAACGGGAGTCATGTCTTTTCCATCTATAAAAACTTTACCGCTTGAAGGGCGTAGACCCATTATTGCTTCTACAACCTCGGTTCGTCCTGCACCGATTAAACCTGATAAGCCGATGATTTCACCCTTCTTTACTGAAAATGAAACATCGGCGAAATCATACGAAGAAAGGTTCTCAACCCTGAGAGCTTCTTCCTCCTGCGGTGTGCCCAGCTCCATTACCATTTCACCGATTGTGCGGCCGACCATAAGCTCTTCCAATTTCAGCCGTTCAATATCCTTTATTAAACCTGTGCCAACCTGAAATCCGTCGCGTAAAACGATATATTTATCGCCCATCCGCATGACCTCGTCCATAAAATGTGAAATAAAGATTATAGCAACACCCTGTTTGCGCAGCATGTCCATTATACAGAATAGTTTTTCGCGCTCTGGTGATGTAAGAGAAGTTGTAGGTTCATCAAGAATCAGCAGACGATCTGAGTGAAGTAGTGCTTTTCCTATTTCGACAATCTGCTGCTTGCCTGTTCCCAGGGTTTCAACGATGGTTTTGGGCTCAATATCCATGCCAAGAAAATCCAGCTGTTTTTTAGCTATCTGTTCAGCTTTTTTCCAATTGACGTTCATTGATCTGCCCGGTAGTGATGAAATACAGATGTTTGCAGCTACCGAAAGGCTCGGAAAAAGGCTGAGTTCCTGGTGAACGGCTGAAATCCCGTGTTCCATGGGAATAATATTTTTAACGGCCTTGCCGTCAATGAGAATTTCACCGTCTGTCGGCTCAAGCAATCCGCACAACATATTTTTAAGCGTCGATTTCCCTGCGCCGTTCTCTCCTACAAGGGTTATAATTTCACCCGGAAAGACATCAAAGGATACATCATTGACAACCGTTTTCTGGCCGAATGTTTTTTTTAGATTTTTAATTGAAAGAATGGGTGCCGTCCCTTCATTTAACATTCTGATTACCTCTTTTAAGAATCTATAAAATTGTATCTACTATAAAAGGCGGCTCCTGCAAGTATGATGACTGCGGGAACCGCCCTAAGGTGCATTAAACTTGCTTAATCTTAATCGAGAGAAAGCTCCGCATACCCCCATATATTGGCTTTGTTTGCTTCAATCTCTTCCGCTGTGGTATAGAAATCTCCGGGAACAAGGTAGTAATCACGTTTAACGCTTTCCCCCCTGATGAGTTTGTCTGCAAACTGAGCTGCAGTTACGCCCGTAGCTGTTGTACCCATTACAACAACACCGTCGCATGTTCCTGCTATAACTGAATCACAGGCGCCTTTTTCACCATTGATACCGGCAACTACAACGTGTCCGGGTTCACCGACTTTGTGGAGTTTTCCAAGGTCTGATAGAACAGTTTCAATACCGGCTACAAAGAAACATGCCGGTGCAAAAACACCTGCGATGTCGGGATCAGCCTGGTATGCATCCTGAACAGCCTGCAGTGCAATATCGAGCTGCCATGCTCCTGTAGGAGCCTGTATAATTGTTACGTTGCTTGCTGATTTGAGACCATCGTTAAAACCTCGGCTTCTTTCAATGCCGTTCTGATCGTTAAGTGCTCCGAGAAGTTCAAGTACGGTTACATCACCCTTGTCTTTGAGTTCCTGGGCAAAGTGCTTTCCGCAGTAGAGACCGTCTGAGTATGAGTCCGGACCTACTGAACAGTCGATTGATTCGCTTTCAGGAAGATCCCGGTCATAGGATACAACAGGGATGCCTGCTGCCTTTGCTTTCATAAGGGCAACTTCAATAGTATCCATATCAACTGCGCATACAAGGATGGCTGAAACGCCTTCATTAATCAGGTTTTCAACATCAGCATTCTGCTTTTGTGCATCACCGTTTGCATTGTATTTAACAACCTCATAACCCATTGATTCAGCTTCGCTGATAATGCCCATTACAGTTGAAATTCGGCTGGGGAACGCGTTATCAATTGATATACCCATAACCATTTTGCCTTCCTGTTGTCCACTTGCAGTAACGGATGCGATTGCAACAGTCGCCATGACTAATGCAAGAGCTACTACGATTACCTTTTTCATGTTAGTTCTCCTTTTGAAAATAATTTAAAATATATTAACTGTCCGTAATCACGTTAGTTCCGGATTACAATACAATTATATTCACATGGTTGTAGTAATGTTAACAATTAACATTACTATGTTAACAAGGAGCTGTCAACTAAAAACTTGTTTATGTTATCAATGATGCCCGTGGCCAATAATTGTAGAGATGGAAGTTGTTTGTAAATTATGGAGTCAGGTATTGGTTGCTGTAGGCTATAATGCTGAGCATCACAGCACCTTCATCCAGCAGTGGGGAATTGATTTCGAAACTGACACGTTTGCTTATCCTTGAATAACTCAGATTTGGTGCTGCTGTTTTTTGATGCAAGAGCTTTTTCAGCCATAAGGAATCTCAGCCTGTCAAAAGAATGTTCCCTCTGAGCATCCGGTAGCTGGCACATCCAATGAAAACATCTACCGAACCGCTGAGTAACATTGCGAATTCAAGCATCTCATCATGCCACTGGGGGGTATAAAAAACAATCTTTTCTATGGATATCATTATTTCTATCTATAATGTATTAAGAAAGGTAAATCAGCTTCGTAAAATATGCAATGCGAGTTTTTAGTTTACTACTCCCAAACTTCACGAAAACTCTTTAAATTGAAAAATTGCATTTGAAGCGGTTCTGATACAGGCGGATAGGGGGCCGGCAAGCCTGATTCGGGGTTTCGGGGACAGAACTCTGATAACGCCGTGGGGTTAGAGCATGTGAATGTTTGTAGAACTTTTGTCATGGTTTCAGTGAATAACGACAGAAAATCCTGCTCAAGTTTATTGAAGCTTGCGGTTTGACGGGCCCCGGATAATGGATTCTTATATTCGATATTCTTGTTGAGAAAATACTCGCTTTCTGTTGCTGTGGCAAGCGGCGCGTCCTTATATAACAGAGCGGGCAGTTCGTCTTTTCTTCCACCGGAAACAAGTTTAAGCAATCGGGCAATGCCTGCAAAAAGGGTTCGTCCGTAGAAGGATTGGTTGCGGCTGTGTTGTCGAAACATAGAGATGAGCTCTTTAGCCGGCACGAGTTTTGCCGCACTTTCGGGGAGATGGAGAGCTTTCATGCAGTCTGCAAATTCATCCCGGTTAGTCTCTATATTGCTGAAGCGTCTGTATAGCAGCTCCTCCCGGAGTTCAGGGTAAATACTACGAAGTCTTTTATCAATCTCAGACTCGAAGGTGTAATGTCTGATTGTATCGCTACCGGTGAAATAAAAAATCAGCGGATGAAAGACCGCATCAGCGCAGAGATGGCATATGGCCCCTGCGGCAAATGAAAATGAGGGAGCAAGTGACATACCGGCATCTGCAATACGCGGAATAAATGACAACAGATGATGAGTCTGTGAGTCATGTGCATAATGATTAAAGCTGCGAAAGAATTCCCGTGCCGGGCCAAATGAATAATTGAAGATTGAATCCGGCGACACTGAGCCCGTCATAAAAAGGTTTGGTGCGGAATCAATAAGCTCGGTTGCTTCCGGGATTGAGGCTGAAAGCGCTTTTCGCGCTATTTCTGCAAGATAGAGGTGGGTACTCTCCTTTGGCATGAGGCGGCTCCTTTCCCGTAATCATACAGTTTTTTTAACCTTTTTTTAACCTGCCGTTTCAGACTAGTGTGTATAATATTTACAAAGGAAAAATCATGAGAGAGAAATTTTCAAAAGAAGAGAAAAGCTGGATGATGTATGATTGGGCAAATTCGGCTCATTCAATTGTAGTGGTAACAGTTTTACCGATATTTTTTATGTCGCTGTTTGAAAACAATACAGGGGCTATGGCAACCTGGGGAGCGGTTACTTCAGCATCAAAGTTTCTGGTCGCAATCCTGGCTCCGCTGCTGGGCACCCTGGGCGATTTCAAGAATATGAAAAAGAGGCTGTTTACCTTTTTCGTTGCTATCGGCGCAACCTCCTGCGTGTTTCTTGCAGGAATGCCCTTTGCCCCGAAGTGGCAGTTTATTCTTGGCTTATATGCGTTGAGCAATTTCGGTTTTGCCGGTGCCAATATTTTTTATGATGGATTTCTGCCGGAAATCACCTCTCATGAGAGAATGGACAAGGTTTCCGCCTGGGGATTCGGACTCGGATACATAGGCGGTTCTACAATCCCTTTTGTTGTTTTCCTGATCCTTTACATGCTCATCCCCGTGAATCCGGCTATGGCGATTTCGTTTGGCCTCACGGGTGTCTGGTGGGCCGTATTCACGATACCAATGTGGAAGAATGTAAAACAGACGAATTATATAGAACGATCGAAGAGGATGCTAGGCGACTCAGTTAGAAACATGGGTAAAACTGCGAAAGAGATATTCAGTAATAAGGTAATGGTGCTGTTTATTATTGCTTATTTCTTTTATATAGATGGAGTTAATACAATTATCTACATGTCTACGGTTTATGGTTCAGCCTTACAGATTGATGCGACGCAGATGATGCTGGCGCTTCTGCTTGTACAGATTCTGGCTTTCCCCTTTGCCATCCTTTATGGAAATCTGGCAAGGTCTTTCGGGTCGCGGATAATGCTGGCAGTCGGTATTGTTATTTACATGGGGATATGCATTCTCGGATTCAATATTTCTGAAACCTGGCATTTTTGGCTTCTGGCTGTACTTGTTGCTACGAGTCAAGGCGGAATTCAGGCACTTTCGCGCTCAATGTTCGGAAAGATGATTCCAGATTTAAAGCGGTCTAACGAATTCTTCGGTTTCTTTGAAATATTTGGAAAGTTCTCAGCAATAATGGGCCGTGGCTTTTCGGATTCGTCGGTATACAGGCTTCACGCATAATTGCCGGGAATAATCCGGGAATATCTCATTCAGCTCTGGATAAGGCAGCAAGTCCATATGGTGTATTAAGTGTTTTGCTCATTTTTATTATTGGAGCTGCTTTTTATGCTGCATTCTGGATTAATGCCAGAAAACAGGAAAACGGCTGATTCCATAGGCAGGGTCACCCTTAGAGGCTGACCGGCTTTCCTCTGAAAACCTGAGTGTTTTACTAATATTAGATATTTGCTTATCTATAAAAAAATATTTGTTTTTGACATATGCCCGAAATTGGTGTTAAATATACATAGACAAATTTATTTTCTGGAGGAAGTTGCCATGGATGCAATCCTAATCATGGTCGTAGCCTTTGTTGGCTATGTTGTTGCGTATCAACTCTACGGGCGTTTTGTTGGAAAGAAGATCTTCAATCTTTCAAATGATAACACGACCCCGTCAGTTGATATGGAAGATGGTGTTGATTATGTTCCAACCAAGAAAGGAATAATTTTCGGACATCATTTCACATCAATCGCCGGTACTGGTCCTATAGTTGGTCCTGCAATCGGTATTATCTGGGGCTGGATTCCCGCCCTCATCTGGGTTCTTGTAGGAACTATCGTTATGGGAGCTGTACACGATTTCGGCTCACTCGTTATTTCTCTTAGGAATCAGGGCAAATCGATTTCGGAGGTTACTGCAAAATACATTAACCCCCGAACAAGAACAATCTTTTTTATCCTTGTTCTTCTTGAGCTATGGATTGTTATTGCTGTATTCGGACTTGTTATTGCAATTATCTTCAACATGTACCCGCAGTCGGTATTCCCTGTATGGTGTGAGATCCCTATTTCCATTATTCTAGGTTATGCATTATACAAGAAAGGTGCAAAGGTCGGTATTGCAACTACTGTAGCTGTTGTTGCTATGTATGTAACTGTAATTCTGGGGCATTTCCTGCCTCTTTCAATGCCTGCAATCGCCGGAATTCCCGCAACAGGGGTCTGGTCAATCATTCTGCTTGTTTACGCCTTCATTGCATCAACCCTGCCGGTTACCACCCTGCTTCAGCCGCGTGACTTTATAAACTCCTGGCAGCTGCTGATTGCCATGGCACTTCTGGTAATAGGCGTTTTTGCATCTGCTTTCGGCGGAGCTCTCAATGTAGTTGCTCCTGCAGTGCAGATGGTTCCTGAAGGCGCTCCTCCGATGTGGCCGATGCTGTTCATTACAATTGCATGCGGGGCCATATCCGGTTTCCACTCACTGGTAAGTTCGGGCACATCAGCGAAGCAGGTTCATTATGAAGAAGATGCTCTGTTTGTAGGTTACGGCTCAATGGTAATGGAAGGCGCTCTGGCCACCCTTGTAATTATTGCTGTCGCAGCCGGTATCGGTATTGCCTATAATGGTCCTGACGGGGTAGTCCTGACAGGAACAGCTGCATGGACTCAGCACTACTCATCATGGGCAGCAGCAGCAGGCCTTGGTTCCAAGATCGGTGCATTTGTTGAAGGCGCAGCTAATATGATCTCATTTGTTGGTGTTCCAAAAGCTATCGGTATAGTAATCATGGGCGTATTTGTGGCTTCTTTTGCAGGTACAACACTTGATACAGCTACAAGGATTCAGCGCTATGTTATCCAGGAACTTGGTTCAGATGTGAAGGCAAGTTTTCTTCAGGGCAAGTACACAGCTACTGCTGTTGCAGTTATCACAGCCGGTATCCTGGCTTTTGCTACCGGCCCAACCGGAACGGGAGCTCTTAAACTATGGCCTCTCTTCGGCGCAACAAACCAGGCCCTCGCTGGTCTTGCGCTGCTGACAATTACAATGTATCTTAAGCAGAATGGCGGGGTAAAGTTTCTTGTGGGACTTATTCCTGCTGTCTTCATGGTTGTAATGACCCTTTGGGGTCTGATTTACAATGAGGTTACCTTCATTAGCGCAGGCAATGCGCTTCTCTACATTGTAAATGCAATCGTTATCCTGATTGTTGTATGGATGACTATTGAGACATTTGCAAAATGGTTTTCGAAAAACCAGGCGATAGAAGCTACCGCATAATAAAAATTCTGAGGGGCTTATCAGCCCCTCATTTAAAATCTATTAAACGGGAAAATTATGAGTTCTATTCTTGATCAAACTATCGGTATCCTGAAGAAGAGGTTTGTACTTTATATTGCCGTCGCGGCTTTTTTATTTCTCGGTGATGTTGTGTTCCATTATACCGCTGTTGCAATAAAACCGCCTCTGTTCAGCACAAAAACCTGGGGTTATTTCATGTTTGTGATCGCGCTGTTCTCAGGTGTCGGTGTTCCTATATTTCTGCGATCAAGTTTTCAGAGGAATGCAGCAAAAACCGGAATTGCGAAACTTGACGGGTATCAGCGGCTTCAGTCCCTTTTAATGTTTTCGGTGTTTATTTCCTGTATTGCATCAGATATTGCCTATTTTTTCCCTGTACAGACTTTTTATCTATATGGCGCCTTTTTCTCATGTCTTTATGGTATATACAGTGTAATTCCGTATCGAAAAAAGATTGCGGCTGAGATGAAATTCTATAAACTGATATGAAAATCGAATCTATAAAAGAGAAGATAAAAAACGGGCTGCGTGAGGTCCGTGAGTTTTTTACTGCCGCAAATAGAAATAAGGCAGTAAGCATAATCGAATATGAAGCAGGTGAGCTTGAAAATATCTTCAGCCTCCTTGTAATGGGGTCATTTATTGGAATGCCTTCACCTCCCGCCCATATCAGCCTTCAGCTGATGCCTCTGATGGAGCGTGAGATGAAGATAATGTTTAATAAAGTCGGAACTGCTAATGATGCTTTAGCTGATATTATCGAAACACTGGGAGAACCATGAAAGTTATATTTTTTGCAGGGAAGGGCGGAGTAGGGAAATCAACCAACTCAGCAATCTTTTCTTATAGGGCGGCTTTATCAGGAAAGACTGTTCTGCTAAATTCTATAGATCCTGCACACAATCTGCATGATATTTTTGAAAAAAAACTGTCGGCAAAGCCTAAAGAACTCGCCCCCGGTTTAAAAGTAATGGAGACAGCGCTATCTGACTGGGTAAAGAAGTATCTGAAAGAAACCGAAGAAACATTTAAATCAGTCTACAAATATCAGGAGGCATTCAACCTTCATAAGTATTTCAAAACTCTTAGATATTCCCCCGGACTTGAAGAATATGCTGTACTTCTCGCAATTAAGGATACCCTGAGAAGATATGCTGAAAACGATATTATAGTTTTTGACACACCGCCTACAGCATTGACAATGAAGTTTCTCGCCCTTCCGCAGGTTAACCTGCTCTGGCTTGAAGAGCTGAAAAAATTCCGTGAAATGATACTTCAAAAAAAGGAGATTATTGAGAAGATAAATAGGGGGAATAAGACAATAGGCGGTCAGACCGATCAGATCCTTGATAAGCTTAATTCTATGATAGTCGAGAATTCTGAACTCAGTGAAATGTTGAAAAATCCTGAAGTATGTTCAGTTGTACTGGTTAAAAACTCCGACAGTCTTTCACTTTCTGAGTCAGCAGGTATCATAACAGAACTTGAAAACCTGAATATTCCACTGTCGAAGGTAATTGTGAATAAATGTGACGAACCTACATCTCTTGAAGAAGAACTTAGAAAGCACCTAGATGCGAGCGGATTCAAAAACACAGGTATTTCTTACCTGTCTTTGCATTGCCGTGAGGTTACCGGTCTCGATACGCTCAGGGCTATTGAGCTGCCGGAAGATTATCTGGATTAATAGAAGTATTGGATATTTTGGGATCTGAATAGAGAAGAAGCCCCCCCTGTTGCAAAGATGAAATCATGCAGCAAGGATCTTGAATGTATCTTTGTATTTTCGATAAATACTGTTAATCAATATAGGCTTCAATAGCATAACTCCTAGATCATATTTAACCTGTGTCATCTTCATAATCTCCGATGGAGTACCGTGCTTAAATGAATTATTGCGTTCACAGTTAAACCAGCGCTGGTAGAAAACCGCATTTTTGAAGAATTGAAGGCGGGTTGGAAATTCTTCAAATGCATAAAACTCGTCCTCAATCAATCTGAGTGAAGTCTCAACATCGCTCTGCCATGTTTAGCTCCAGGCGGGATTGTTTTAAGTTCAGACTTCCAAACCTACTCAACTGCTTTTGTGAATACACACTTATATAAATTGTTCCAGGTAGAGGCACACTCTGTACCATATATAGGTCTGGATTGTTACGGTTTTCAAATCGACCCCATAATTTTGAAGATGCTCTCCAAGCCTAAAAAGAAACATCGTCGTATTTGTTGATGTTTTCCCAGATCATATGCATAAAATAATGCGCCTGCGCGTATACATCTGGCCGTAATCCGGTATTCTGGAAGCCTGAACACACGATATGCAGTGTAAAACTCATGTATATCATCAAGATACTTGTTGTAAATATGAATCTTCTCAAACGGTTTCAGCATATTTTTAACCTCTCTGAGGTCTCTCTTTCGTTGATACTTCCTCCTTTTTTGAGGCATATAACCTGATTCACCCGTTACCCTCAATATCGTGTTGGTTGAGTAAGTGATATTATATTTGCGCTTGATAAGAATAGCATTGATTCTCTTATTTCGCTTTTGAGCTGTTTTACATATATCAAGTATCTTGAAATACCAGAATGGTATGATTTTATTTGGAGAATGATGAGGCCGTCTTGAATTATCTCGTAATTGCGGGGAGTTTGCCTTCGACATATCTCTTACGCCATTTACGAACTATTTCGGTGCTGGTTTGGAACTTTCGAGCTGCAGGCTTGTTTCCATGTTTAATGGCATACTTCACCATTTCGGGACGATATGGTAAAGGGGCTTTACTGTTTCTGATTAAAAGCGCAGTATACATGGTTCCTTCCTTTGGGTGGTTGATGTTGTAACCCTATTCTGCCTGATTTCGTTGACTTTGAGCAACAGGGGGGGGCATGTTTCTTCTTGGTTCAAAAGTATTAGATATTTAACTGGACAGGCGCGGACTTTGGATTTATACTCATAAGATATATCAGTTGTATATCTAAAATTCTTTTTAAGGATGCATAATGTCAAAAGAACGTACTGTTTTATATGTAGGAACATTTACAAGACCGGCACCATATTTGGGTGAAACAAATGGAGAGGGAATATATTGTTACGAGTTTGATGCGGAAAAGCTTGAGCTTAAATTGTTGAGTGTTGAAACCGGGATAGACAGTCCGTCATATCTCACTGTTGATCGAAGCGGTGAATACCTCTATTCAAACAGCGAAATTTTCGGATGGCAGGAAGGGCTTGTTAAGGCATATAAAATTAACAGTGAAGACGGCTCTTTAGAGTACCTGAACATGCAGCCGTCTAAGGGCACACTTACTAGTTATATTTCTATGGATCAGACAAACAGCTTCGTTCTTGTAACAAATTACCTGTCGGGCTCAGTTGTACTGTTCAGGCGCAACCTTGACGGAAGCCTCTCTGAAGTAATTGATAAGAATCAGCATAAGGGATTAGGTGCCGATCCTGAGCGACAGGAGGGACCGCATACCCATTGTGTGCTAGTAGATTCAAACAATACTTTTGTATATGTTACCGACCTTGGTCTTGATAAGATCTTTTGTTACCGGCTGGATATGGAATGTGGAAAGCTTATTTATGAAAGCGATGTCGATGTACCTGCAGGCTCAGGGCCCCGACATTTTATTTTCAACCCTACAGAAGACTATGCTTACATAACTTGTGAACTTTGTGCGAAGGTTGCGGCGTTTAAAAGGAATAAAAATACAGGTGAACTGATCCTGATTGATACATATAAGACTGTTCCAGAAGGCTTCGATGGCGAAGCTCACTGCTCAGATATTCAGATGACAGCTTCGGGGAAATTTCTTTATGCTGCAACACGTTGGATAGATAATATCGCAGCCTTTAAGGTAAACGACGACGGTTCACTTGAGTCACTTGGTCAGACAAGTTCGCTCGGTAAAACCCCCAGGAACTTTGTTATTGATGCGACAGACAGGTATTTGCTTGCTGGAAACCAGGACAGCGATAACATCAAGGTTTTTGAGATTAACCATACTGACGGCAGTCTAAAGTTTACCGGAAAGACTTTTGCTGTTCCGACACCTGTGTGTTTGAAGTTTCTTACAATTAAGTAGTCTTTTGAAGTATTCAAGTTTGACAGAATAGTATTTCTGTGCAACAATAGATATATCAGATGTATATAAGATAGGAGAAAACATGGAGCTCACATCGAGACAAAGGGTTCTTTATACCTTGACCGGCAGACAGCCGGATATGATACCGATAACTGAATTTTTATACAGCCGGCCGTTCTATAAGGAAATGATCGGTTATGTTCCCGAAGTGTACAATGCCGAAGACATAATAAAGTGTTCGCAGAAGGTAGGTTACGACCTTGCAGTAATTCCGCTCGGCGGTTATTCAGGTATGACTAACCAGGATGGTAAGGGGTATGAATACACCGATGAATGGGGTATTAAATACCGAAAGTCAGAGGTTACATGGCCTGCAGACGCTCCAATTGAGCATCCTCTTTCAAACAGAAACGACTGGGATAATTATGATTTCCCGAGCCCTGAAGACGGTGATAGAACAGCCGAGATAAGACTTGCAAAGAAGATGGCCAAAGAAACCGACATGGCAATTATCGGAAATATCCGAGGGCCTTTTACCCCAACATGGCTACTGTTCGGAATGACCCACTTTAGTATGCTCATGTACGATGACCCTGCGCTAATTCATGAGGTTATGAGAAAGTATACCGACTTTTTTATACGCGGAGCGGAAATGCTTGTTGATGAAGGTGCTGATGCAATTCTTTTTGCAGACGACTACGGCTTTAATACCGCTCCATTAATAGCTCCTGCTCAATTTAAAGAGTTTGTAATTCCCTATCTTGCTGAATATTCAGTAAAGATAAAGAGTCTTGGAGTCCCGCTGATTATGCATAGTGACGGTAATCTGAACTCGCTTATTGAGATGATTTTTGATACCGGAATTTCTAACTATAACCCCGTAGAAAAGGCTGCCGAGATGGATTTGGCAGGATTAAGAAAAATCTACGGCAGCAATAAAGTGTTCTGGGGCAATATCAATAACAAGACAACTCTGGTTACCGGTACACCTGAGGATATTGAGCAGGAAGTTAAGGAATGTATAAAGGCTGCAGCGGGCGGCGGACATATTCTTTCATCCGACCACAGTATCCACGATGATACAAAGATAGAAAATATTCTGGCTTTGTATGAAGCCGGCAGAAAACACGGAAAGCATCCGTTTAAGTTTGATTAGGAGCATATTGTGAAAGCATTTTTTATTGATGAACCTGGAAAGTTCTCCTTTGGCGAGGTCGAAAAGCCTGAGGTTAAAGATGGTGAAGTTTTGCTTCAGCTGAAGAGGGTAGGCTACTGCGGCAGTGATTTAAACACATACAGGGGGCGAAACCCGCTTGTGAAGTATCCGAGAATCCCCGGCCATGAGATTGGAGCATACGTGGCAGAAATAGGGGCAGGTGTTCCTGAAGAATTGAAGGTCGGCGATCTTGTAACTGTTGTTCCATACACAAATTGCGGGAAATGCGGAGGATGCCGAAGGAATAGACTCAATGCCTGTGAAAATAACGAGACCCTTGGTGTTCAGCGTGAAGGAACAATGACAGAGTTCGTTTCAGTACCATATGAGAAGGTATTAAAACTTGAAACAAATGACCCAAATCTTGCTGCCCTGATCGAACCGCTTGCTGTCGGTTTTCATGCTGCAAGTCGAGGCAAGCCTGCTTTTGGTGAAAAAGTTCTAATCTTCGGGTGTGGAATGGTCGGCCTCGGCGCAATGCTCAAGGCTGTTCGAAGTGGTTCAGAGGTAATTGCAGTAGATATTGATGATGATAAGCTTAAGTTGGCAAAGACTCTTGGTGTTCAGCATACTATAAACTCAAGTATTGAAGACCTTGATGCGAAGGTAGCAGAACTTACAGCCGGGTTCGGGCCCGACATGGTTCTTGAAGCTGCAGGTGTTGAAACTCTTTTTATTAAGGCTGTGGACCTTGTAACCTATGCCGGAAAGGTTGTCTATGTAGGCTATACAAAAGGACCTGTAACCTATGAAACAAAGAAGTTTCTCTTAAAAGAACTTGATATCATGGGCTCACGTGGTTCCACAGCTGTAGATTTTCAGGATGTTATCGATATGGTTAATGAAGGGGAATTCGATGTTACAGGTCTTATTACCAAGGTGGTCCCCTTCGAAAAGGCCGGTGATGCAATTGCCGAATGGGATAGTAATCCTTCTGCCGTGACCAAGTTTATTATTGATATTGGCTGAGGTGCTGTGAATGAAAAAGCTTAATCGCAGCAATTTTAATTATCCTGAGAAGCCGGTAAGAGTACTTCAGTTTGGGGAGGGGAACTTCCTCCGATGCTTCATAGACTGGCAGATTGATATTCTAAATGAAAAAAAGGGGTTTGATGCGGGTGTTGTTGTCGTTAGACCTATAGATTCTGATATCCCCCCTTTATTAAATACTCAGGATGGGCTGTATACCTCTGTTCTTCGCGGGTTTGATGAAAATGGAAACTTTCAGGATACAAAGAGGACAATCTCTGCAGTTGTAAGGGAAATCCCAATCTATAAACAGTATCATGAATTTCTTGAGCTTGCCGGGAATCCTGATCTGAGATTTATCGTTTCCAATACCACCGAAGCAGGTATTGCATACGATGAGGCGGATCGTTTTGATGATCAGCCCCCGGGGACTTATCCCGCAAAGCTCACAAGATTTCTATTTGAGCGTTATAAAGCATTTGACGGAGCTGATAATAAGGGATTTATCCTGCTGCCCTGTGAGCTTATAGATTACAATGGCGACAAGCTTAAAGAAATTGTACTTAAATACTGTAAATTATGGAGCTTGAGTGCTGAATTTGCCGACTGGATAGAGACATGCAACATTTTTTGCTCGACCCTTGTTGATAGAATAGTTACAGGACGTCCCAGTGATGAGTATACTGAGATTCAGAACGAGCTGGGATATGAAGATAATTTTATTGTAACCGGTGAATTTTTTCACCTGTTTGTAATTCAGGGACCCGATGTAGTTGCGCAGGAGCTTATGATTGAGGATAGCGGGCTCAATATTAAGATAGTTGATGACCTGAAGCCTTATAAGGTCAGAAAAGTCGGTATCTTAAACGGTTGTCATACGTCCCTTGTTCCCGTTGCATTTCTTTCCGGATTAAATCTTGTAAAGGAATCAATTGAGGATGATCTTCTTGGTCGCTATCTCGATAAACTTGTAAATGAGGAAATTATCCCGTACCTTGGGCTGCCAGTAGATTACGTTAAGGATTTCGCCGACAGTGTTTTTGACCGGTTCAGAAACCCCTATGTTAAGCATCAGCTGATATCCATTTCGCTGAACTCTATGACCAAGTTTAAAACCAGGCTTCTGCCGCAGTTTTTAAACTATGTTGATACAAATAAAAAGATTCCGCCTATGATGGCCATCGCCCTGTCTGCGCTGATCTGTTTCTACAGGGGAGAGCGCATAAGCAATGGTAACCCGGAACGCTATGAGATGAAAGATGATGCAAAAATCCTTGAGCTTTATAAGCGCTTATGGAAGACTGCTCCGACAAATATAGAAGAGGCTGAAAAGATCGCGGGAGAAGTTCTTTCACTTGAAGAGCATTGGGGGCGAAAGCTGTCTGCAATTGAAGGCTTAACTGGTGTTGTTGCTGAAAACATACTAAATATCTGCAAAGACGGCATGAGGGCGGCGCTTACCCGTAGGCTAAATGACTAAGGTAATAAGACTTCATAAAAAAGATAATGTTGTCGTTGCACTTATCAATTTGGAGAAGGGAGAAGCTGTTGTGGATGGCAGCAAATCTATTACTCTTACCGAAGATATTCCCCGAGGTTATAAAATCGCCTCAGGAACCATTCGACAGGGAGATATTGTCCGGAAGTACGGTGAATCAATCGGTATTGCAACCGAAGATATTGCTCCCGGTAGAAGTGTGCATACCCATAATGTGAAAACGGGCTTGAGCGGTGTAGAGGATTATGAGTATAAACCAGTAGAGAAAGAAATTGCAGACTTGGATTTTGAAATGCCTGAAATCAGTATCTACCGGCGAAAAAACGGAGCTGCCGGTATACGTAACGAGCTGTGGGTTGTACCTACGGTCGGTTGTGTGAACAGCATAGCCTCGGAGATAGTCGAAAAGTTTAAGACTAAAAACAAGTTGAACGGCATAGACGGCGTGCATACATTTGCGCACCCATACGGATGCTCTCAGCTTGGCGACGATCATAACCGTACAAAGGCTCTGCTCCAGAATATTACAGTTCATCCAAATGCCGGTGGTGTGCTTGTTTTAGGGCTAGGCTGTGAAAATAATCAGATAGATGCCTTTAAGGCGTCTATGCCGGACGATTATGACTCAGAGCGGGTTATCTTCTTTGAGGCACAGTCGGACGAAGATGAGGTCGCCCGCGGTGTCGAACTGCTTGAACAGCTTTTAGTCAGGGCTTCAGCAGACGTACGTACTCCTGGCAGTATTGCCGATCTGAAAATAGGCCTTGAATGCGGCGGCTCGGACGCTTTTTCCGGTATCACCGCAAACCCGCTGATTGGTCTGCTTTCGGACTTTATTGTTAAACGTGGCGGTACCACCGTATTAACCGAGGTGCCTGAAATGTTCGGTGCCGAGCACATCCTGTTTGAGCAATGTGCTGATAAGTCAGTTTTTGATAAGGCCGTAAAGATGGTAAATGACTTTAAGCAGTATTACATGGCTCATAATCTGCCAGTTTATGAAAATCCCTCCCCTGGGAACAAAAAAGGCGGAATCACCAGCCTTGAAGACAAATCACTTGGATGTACCAAAAAGGCCGGTAACAGCAAAGTAGTTGATGTGCTTGGAATGGAAGAGCGGGTAATCAAAAACGGGCTAAACCTGCTATCGTCGCCGGGCAATGATATTGTTGCAACAACAGCTCTCGGTACGGCGGGCTGCCAGCTGGTTTTGTTTTCTACCGGCCGTGGTAATCCTCTCGGCGGATTTATTCCCACTGTTAAAATTTCAAGCAACTCTGAGCTTGCAAAAAAGAAACCGCACTGGATCGATTTTGATGCGGGTGTTATTGCAGATGGAAGGGGAGCGGTAGAATCTGTGCTTAAAGATTTTATTAACACGGTAGCATATATAGTAAACGGGAAGAAGGTTCGGGCGGAAGAACGTGGGGTCCGTGACATTTCACTCTTTAAAACAGGTGTAGTTCTTTAGTAAATTTTTGTTGACAATATGATTTTTCAGTGCAACAATAGATATATCAGTTGTATATATCGAGAATATCAATTGAGGAGAAACAGTTTTACAATTATGGGAAATTCTAAGAATCAAATTAAAGATTTAAGATTTTATAAAGCGGTCTCAAAACAGACTATGAATATTTCTGATTCAACACATGATATTTCAGAAATAGCTTTTGTGATTGCAGAAATCACTCTTGAGTCAGGAGTGAAAGGGCAGGGTTACCTGTTGTCATTCCATTACAATCCTAACGCGATTATCGGTGCTTTGAAAGACATTAAAGACTTCGTAAACGGTTATGAGGTCAATGAAACACTTAAACTTGCTGATGATCTTTCTAAAGAAATGGAATATTTCGGTCATAACGGAATTAATAAATGGGCACTTGCAGTTGTGAATGTTGCGATGTGGGATGCATGGGGCAAGACCCTAGACCAGCCGGTGTGGAAACTACTTGGCGGTTCTTATAAGGCAGTTCCTGTTTACGGAAGCGGCGGATGGCTCTCATATTCTGAGAAGGAATTAATAGATGAGGTTACAAACTATAAGAAGCGCGGTTTTCAGGCCGTTAAGATTAAAGTAGGCTCTCCAGAGGTTGAGCAGGATATTGAACGACTTAGAAAGGTTCGCGAAGCAGTCGGAAATGATATCAAGATAATGATGGACGCAAACCAGGGAATGGATCTTCCGTCTGCTATGAAGCTTTCACTTAAAGCATCTGCCCTTAATATTTATTGGTTTGAAGAACCTATAGTTCATACCGATTTTGCAGGATATGAAATTCTTAGAAATAAGACTGACATTTCGCTTGCTATGGGTGAACGTGAATATGACTGTGAACCCCTTAAAGAGCTCATTAGACGAAATGCACTTGACCTCTGGCAGCCGGATATTATCCGAATTGGGGGTGTCGATGAGTGGAGAAGGTCGGCAATACTTGCTTCTTCTTATAATGTTCCGGTACTTCCGCATTACTACAAAGACTATGATGTTCCGCTGTTAACAACTGTAGACAAGGTATACGGTTCAGAGTCATTCGACTGGATTGATGGAATTATTGATAATCAACTGAGTGTTGAAGATGGTTTCACATACCCGAGAGAGGGCGCCGGCTGGGGATTTAACTTCCTCGAAAAGGAAATGACTGAGGTCTAATATGAATAAACTCACTGCAGATACACTTGAATCGTTATTTTCATTAGAAGGCAGAACCGGTATTGTAACGGGAGCTTCAGGCGGAATAGGTAAGGGAATAGCTATGCTGCTGTCAAATGCGGGGGCAAAAGTCTATAACCTTGATATTACAGTTCCTGAGAAAGAATACCATAAGTGTATTGTCAGCTATAAGGTCGATATTACCAATATGGCTCTTTTAAAAAAGACCATTGATGAAATAGGCAGCAAGGATGGTATTGATTTTCTTGTAAATAATGCTGGAATAACCAAACTTGTTAGAGCTGAAGATGTTACCCCTGAATGGTGGGCAAAGATTCATTCTGTTAATATCGATGCACTGTATTTTGCATCACAGTTTGCTTATCCATACCTGAAGAAGTCTGAATCAGCCGGCCGGATAGTAAATATTACCTCAATGGCCGCTTACATGGGCTTCTCAAGGGTTGTACCATACTGTGCTACAAAGTCTGGTGTTAGTGGTATTACCCGTGGGCTCGCAACTGAATGGGCGGAAGACAACATCCTTGTAAACTCTGTATCACCGGGCTGGTTTCAGTCGGATATGAACAAGCAGGTTGTTGATAAGGATCGAGAACGAAAGATACTTGCAAAGATTGCACTTGGTAAATATGGTCGAATGGACGACATTGCTCAGATGGTGTTTTTTCTTCTGAGTAATGCATCAACATATATTACCGGACAGGACTTTTCTGTCGACGGCGGAGCCCGTTCATTTGGGTATTGAACTATGTAATTTCATGCCTATGGGTATGATATAAAATTTATGGAGGAGAAGACATGAAGAAAAATTTTATGACAGCTATTCTTCTGGTAGTCATGGTAACCATGGTATTTGCCGGAGGACAGCAGGAATCAGGAGATGGTTACGTAATAGGTTTCAGTAACTCATTTAACGGAAATACATACAGACAGGCTGAAGAAGCTGAATTCATTAAGCTTGCTGATCAGTTAGTCGCAGAAGGTGTGCTCGCAGATTACACAATTCTTGAATCAAACCAGAACACTGCAACTCAGGTTTCACAGATTGAATCACTGATTCTTGACGGTGTAGATGCAATTATTGTTGATCCGGGTTCAGCTTCAGGTCTTAATGGTGCTATCGAAAGCGCTGTTGACGCTGGTATTCCTGTTGTAGTGGTAAACGGCGGACCTGTAACTACAAACGCTCCTTACCAGATTAACTTCCCATACCGAAAGATTATCAATGTTCCGGCCCAGTTCGTAGCAGACAGTCTTGATGGTGAAGGTAATGTTATCATTATCAGAGGTATTGCAGGTGTTCCTGCAGATGCTGAGTTCTACGCAGGTATGATGGATATATTTAACAAATATCCAGGCATCAATATTGTTGGTGAAGTGTACGGTGAATGGACCGGTTCTGTTGCACAGCAGCAGGTTGCATCAATCCTCCCAAGCTGTCCCGAAGTAGACGCAGTAATTGGTGAGGGTGGAGACGCTTACGGTGCAATGCAGGCTTTTGAAGCTGCAGGGCGCGAGATTCCTCTTATCATTGGTGGTAACCGAGGAAACTTCCTGACTTGGTGGGCTGCAGAAGCTAAGGCTAACGGATACGAAACAATGTCATGGTGTACAAACGCATGGACTGCAGCTCTTGGTCTTTATGTTGCTATCGATATTCTTGACGGCGTTGACGTACCTAAAGATATGGAATTTGCAGGTACTCTCGGTGGTGCTTACATCTACCAGGACATGATCGAGGATTACGCAGACCTTGCTGCAGACGACATTGCATTTGTTGCGGGTACTCACGAATGGATTAAAGAAAACCTTTACACTCAGGAATAAGCTTCAATGTTCCGGCCTGAGAGGCCGGAACATTTCCACTTTTTTGTTTAATTTCAATAACTGTTCAATTTAAAAATATATTATAATCACACTCGATTATTGATGGAAGGAACTATAATGGAAAACAAGAATCACTTTCTGCGGCTCGAAGATATTTACAAGATATTCGGACATACAATAGCTCTGCAGGGAATGAGTTTAGATATTAACCAGGGCGAAATTATCGGGCTAGTAGGACCTAACGGAGCCGGTAAATCAACTCTAATGAAGGTAATAACCGGTGTTTATCCGATTGAAAAGGGCCGAATTGTATTTGATGTTGAAGTAAATACAGATAGCTATGACGCAAACCAGGCAAAGCGTGCAGGAATTGCTTGTGCTTACCAGGAGTTGTCTCTCTGTTCAAACCTCAGTGTTTATGAGAACTTCATGGTTAACCATCTGGACCATAAGCCGTTCGGAAAAATGGGCTGGCGAAAGGAAGCTATGGTTGTCTCTGATGAATACCTAAGCGAGATTTTTCCAAATCATGGAATTGATGTAAAGACAAAGGTCAGTGACTTAAGCCTTTCACAGCGGCAGATGGTAGAGATTGCCCGTGCAGCATCTTACAAAGGCCTGAAGCTTCTTGTCCTTGATGAACCTACATCATCACTTACCAGTAACAGGATTATCCAGCTTCATGAAAGCATCAAGAAACTGGCTGATACAGGAGTTTCAATTATATATATTTCACATAAACTTGATGAAATTGATCAGGCTTGTGACCAGGTTGTTATTATGAAGGGCGGCTCATGCACTTGGTCCGGTCATATTTCAGAAACTTCTACCGAGCAGATAGTTGAGCTTCTAGGTGGTGAGGTTAAAACATCATCCTCAAGAGGTGAACATGTAGATAATAAGAATGATACAGTTCTTGAAATAACCGATCTTTGTGCCGGACAGCTCAAGAATGTTAATCTTGCGGTCCGGAAGGGTGAGATTGTCGGCATTGCCGGTCTTGCCGGTTCTGGACAGAAGGCTCTTCTAAAAGAGATCTATTCTTCAGGCTTTAGAAGCAAACATTCAGCTATCAAACTCAAATCAGAAATTTCCTACGTCAGCGGCGACCGAAATAACGAGGGAGTCTTCAAGCTCTGGAATATTAAAGATAACATCCTTGTTTCAAGCCTGAAGAAGAGTGTTTCAAAGGGCTTAATCAATAGGAAGAAATATGACGAGAACGCACAGTTCTGGTATGATAAACTCAAGTTCAAGGCTGAAGGTATTGATGACGACATTACAAGCTTAAGTGGTGGTAATCAGCAGAAGGCTCTTATCGCCCGAGGTCTTGCCAATGATTCAGATCTTATAATAATGAATGACCCTACCTGCGGTGTTGATATTGAGACAAAGCAGGAGATATACAAGCTTTTTGAAGAGGCAAAGGAGCAGGGTAAAGCAGTAATTTTACATAGTACTGAAGACCTCGAGATGGAGCAGTGCGACAGGGTTTATGTTCTACATGACGGTGAGGTAATCTCTGAGCTTAAGGGTGCAGAAATCAATGTTAAGAACCTTGTGACCGCATCATTTAAGGAAATAACGGGAAATACCAGAAGCTCAAGCTCCGCAGCCGATGAAAACCAGAGCGGCATTAAGGATAGGTTACTCAGTCTTCTTAAGAGCAGGTCATTTCTGCCGATCTTCACCTTCTTGCTGATTATGGGAATCAACATCGCTCTAAAGCCGCGAGTTCTTTCTTATAATGGATTAACCCTCCTGCTCGGTTCAGCCGTGCCGCTTGTGTTTATCGCTCTCGGGCAGATGTTCCTTGTTGTTTCCGGCGGAATTGATATGGGTAACGGGATGGCTGTTGGAATGGTTAACGTTATTGTCGCATTTACAGTGCTTAATACGCCAGGGCTTGGTGTATTGTTTTTGATACTGTTTATCATGATGTATGGTGCAATGGGAGCAATGATACATCTAACCAAGATACCAGCAATCGTAGTAACGCTTGGTGCATCGTTTATCTGGCTTGGTTTAGGGCTGATCATTTCTCCTACACCCGGCGGAATAGCTCCAACGTGGCTTAAAGCAATTTTCAGTTTCAAGTTTCCGTTCATACCTATGCCGCTTGTAATATCGGCGCTTGCAGCATTTTTAACCTTCTGGATACTTAAGCGCTCAAAATACGGAATGATTATCAACGGCGTTGGTAGTAACCCGGCAGCAATTTCAAGAGCAGGCTGGTCTCATCTAGTTGCAATGGTTGTAATTTACATGGTATCAGGTTTGATGGTCGTACTTGCGGGGCTGTCGGTAACGGCAGTTGCAAACGGCGGTGATACCAATGCCTATGCAAACTACCAAATGCTGAGTATTGCAACGATCATCCTCGGTGGTTGTGAGTTCAAGGGCGGTATAAGCTCTCCGGTTGGTGTTGTTGCAGGTGCGCTGGCAATATCAAGCATTTCGGCAATGCTTACTTTTCTGAAGATTAACTCAAATCTTCAGACTGCTGTTACGGGATTCATCCTGATTGCGGCTCTCGCAATAAAACTCGTGACTAAAAAGGGAGAGGCAAAATGATGAATACTGCTAAAGTAAATGCTTCAAAGTGGATTGGAAGAAATATCTGGATATGGGCAGCCCTCGGTTCCCTTGTGATGTGGGTGCTGATTGGTGCAGTTACCGGTAGAATGACCATGGGTACGTTGATTACAAATGCAACACTTGCAAGTTTTCTCATACTTCTATCAATGGGGCAGATGACGGTCATTACCTCTGGTGAGGGCTCAATCGACCTGTCGATACAGTATACCGTTGCGCTTTCGGCCTATGTATCATCAGTCCTGATGGTGCGAATGGGGATAGTGCCGGGCTTGATTATCACCCTGGCTATCTGTGCGCTGATCGGTATTATCAACGGTACCATCAACATGTACCTTAAGGTGCCGGCAATGATTACAACCCTGGCAATGGGCTTTATTATCTATTCTGCCGTTTTGATGATTTCAACACACACAACGGGTATGCCGGTAATGAGCGTGTCGTTTTTCACTCAGAAACTGAGGGTTTTCGGCGTCTCTCCGCTAAACTTTATTGCGATAATAATTTCGGTTCTGATGTGGGTCCTGCTTTATAAAACACAGTTCGGCAAGCACCTCCATGCCGCCGGTCAGAATAGGCTTGCAGCAGAGCTTGCAGGTGTAAGAATCGTACGAACTGTATTTAAGTCTTTCATATTAAGCTCTGTTCTTGCAGGATTTACCGGAACCCTCCTCGGCGGCTATTTCGGCGGCGCATTTCAGGATATGGGCTTATCGTACCTGCTTACATCAATTGCCGCGCCGGTAATAGGCGGAACGAGTGTTGCCGGTGGTAAGTCAAGCGTTGCCGGCACCTTCTTCGGGGCATTGTTCCTTACTCTTCTGGTTGCTCTGCTGAATGTTTCAAGGCTGCCGGCTTCCGCACAGAATCTGATTCAGGGCGGGCTGTTGATCGTTGTACTTGTGGCATCTGTTCCAAAGAAGCAGACACAAAATGTATAATATGGTATTTTATTGCAAGTTAATTTTTCGGAGTAAATATGGGTACCAAAGAGGTTCAAAGCTACAAAGAGAAGGCTTACGATATTATAAAAAAGAAGATAATTTATTGTGAATTAGCTCCAGGCGATGTTGTAGACAAAAAAGAACTCATAGATGAACTCGGGATAGGCAGAACTCCAATCAGGGAAGCACTCAGTAATCTTGAGCAGGAAAATCTTGTAGTCATTATGCCCCGCAGGGGTGTGGTTGTCTCAAGTATTTCAATTAACGACTTAAGTCAGATTTATGCGGTTAGAGAAATTGTCGAACCTGCAATGGTGAAACTCGCGATGCCTAATCTCAATGATGAAGACCTTCAACGGTTTGCAGAGCAGTTTAAATCTTATGATGATCTCGGTGTTCTTGACCAGACCAAGCTTGATAGTCAGTTTCATCAGTTCCTGGCTAAGATGACGCATAATAATTATATTATTAAGCTTATGGATAACCTCCATTCACAGAATCAGCGAATAAGAATAATGACTTCGAACGTTCCGGATAGAATGAGGCACAGTACTACCGAACATTTAAATATTATTGAAAAGCTTATAGCGCGCGATGTCGATGGTGCCGAAGATTTGATGCGCCATCATATAAGTATTTCCAAAAAGACCGCTTCAACAATATTATAATTTTACAGCGAGGCTTTTATAAACTCTAGTTCCTTATCAGAAAATAAATTTTCCAGCTTTGAGAATTCAACCAGCGGTAGTTGCTCAAGGTGGCTTCGAAGGATCTTAACTGAGTTAAATCTTTTTTGATAGACGAAGTTGTAAATTTCTGAATTAAACAGATTCATTATCTCCTCGGCTGTGAATCCGTCCACCCAGGGAATTAGAATGTTTGCGCTGTTCAGGGTCAGCATACCGGTACATTCTACTGCGAATATCAATTTTTTTGATATAAATCTGTATACCAGCTTCTCTTTAATGCGGTACTTCCATTCGGGAGCGGTCTGCTGAAATTGTGATGGAGTAAACCTGATATGTTGCTGCGGCGGGAACACCATACCTGGATGAATATTGCTGCCGCGGATTATCGGCTCTGTATCTGAAGCCGGTTCAGCTGTTAAATACCTTTCATTGTCTCCTGTGACAATCCCCAATGCCCAATCAGCATTATTTTCAAGAGTACTGTGAGGAAGATCATAGAGCTTATCAATTAGTTTTGTGCTCCTGCGGTCGGTTATGATGCTGAAGGTGAAATCATTGTTTAATCTTAACATTGAAGATTGTTTTCCTGCAGATTTAGTTGCTATCAATGTTACTACACCTGTATATACTCCCTTAAAGATCTTCCCATGGTTTCTTAGCTCTATAATCCTGGATTCTTCCATTAGCATTCGGCGAATATCAATATGTTTTTGTACATTTAAGATAGATTCAGGCAGTACAAATCCTGCCATGCCCTGCCTGTTTATCAGATTCATACATCGATTTATAAAGTACGAAAAGGTTTCGCCGCTTTTAATCGATGGATAGATTTTTGAAAGTGTTGTTTTGTTCTCAACTGATTTTGCCCCCCAGGGAGGGTTAGTAACACTCAGATCAAATTTACCGGAGCATTTTATTGTATCCATCAAGCCATCTTGCAGAAACAGTCGAGGTGTTGTCGAGAGTTCCGGACATTGGATGAGGAGATTGGAGGCTGCAATAAAGATCGCAGTAGGATCTGCATCAATCCCGAAAGCATTTTCGGGCGAGCCACCAGCCTTTATAAATGAGAGAAGAAACTGACCAGTTCCACAGCAGGGGTCAATGAAGGTAACCTTTGAAACAGGCTTGTCCTTTACCATATCGAGACAGGTGGTAACTAATTGGTCTGCAGTATCTACAGGTGTATAGAATGAGCCTGTAAAAGCACGGCAGCCTCTGCTATTAAGGGCTTGGTAAATCTTGCCTGCGGTATCGGAATCAGCAGGAAGGGTGTGAGGTAACTTAATTGACTTGACTCTTTTCCAGGTATTTTCGAGTTTAGACAGACTCGAAACTGGCATATATGATGAGAGGTGTTTGAAAATTATTGGGGTTCTGCAATGGTTTTCATTAATATGAATTGGTTTTTCAATTCTGCATAATCCTGCTTCACAAAACTGATGTAGACAAATCAAAAACATGATATCGCAAACAGGCAGGTCCTGTTCTATTAAAGATGCAGCAATATCATGCAGCTTTCCTGTCGGAAGAAGGTTGCCATTCTGATGCCTTTTGTTAGCCCTGCTGTTCAGTCTGTCTATTTCACCGCAGCGTATTTTTTCCAGCAGTGTTTTAACTTCAGCTCTATCAAACCAGCCGTCATTCTTGTGGAGGTATCCGTGTCTTACCCAGTTGCGTACACTCGCTTCGGAAATGCTCAGTATTGAAGCCGTTTCAGCGGCTGATATCAGATCATCCTGCTCCATGTGAATCTATACTGCTTTAAACCTGTCAAGTATGCCGGGCAGCTCCGGCCCATCAGTCTTGAGTGTAAACTCTCCGCTGTCCTGATGAAAGGTATAGTCCTGACCCCATGCCTTATAGTTTCTGATTACACTGACAACAGAACTTCCAATGTACCGTGCGTTTTCATCAGTCATTGTCGGATGAAGTGAAATGCGTACCCAGCCGGGTTTTTGAGTGAGGTCGCCGCTTTCTATCATGTCGGTTATTTTCTGGGATGTGGACTGGTCAATCGAAAACAGCAGATGACCGTAAGTACCAGCGCAGCTGCAACCACCCCGGGTTTGTATTCCGAATTTGTCGTTAAGCAGTTTAACTATAAGGTTGTGATGCTCGCCGGGGGCGTAGATTGAAATAATGCCCAGTCTGTCTCTGTTCTGGGGTTCCAGAAGATAAACCTGAGGTTCTTTGGATAATTCTTCCAGGAGAATCTTTTTCAGCTCTTCTTCACGCTCACGAATATTCACGGTACCCATGGTTTCCTTAAGTTTGATGCACAGCGCAGTTCTTATAGCCTGTAGAAAGCCCGGTGTACCGCCGTCCTCCCGCATCTCAATTTCATCGACATAGGAATGGCTGCCGAAGGGGGTGGTCCATTTTACCGTACCGCCGCCCGGATTGTCAGGAACGTCTCTTGTGTAGAGGGTGTTATTCATGACAAGTACACCGGATGAGCCCGGGCCGCCAAGGAATTTATGGGGTGAAAAATAGATGACATCGAGCGCCTCTTCCGGATCTTCGGGGTGCATGTCAATGTCGACATATGGGGCTGATGCGGCAAAGTCGACAAAACAGAGTCTGCCCGCTCTGTGCATCATCTTCGCCATTTTATGGTAGGGCGTGATTATACCAGTTACGTTTGAGCATGCTGAGAATGCGCCTATAATCTGGGGCCTGTTTCTGTTTTCATCCAGCATGAACTGCAGAGCTTCAAGATCTGGCAGTCCTGTTTCATCTACGCGGGGGATAATCTCGACGTCGCACGCACATTCTTCCCAGGTAATCTGGTTTGAATGATGTTCCATATGAGTAATAATAACCAGGGGTTTTGCCCCGCCGCAGCTCTCGGGGCAGCCTTCGGGCAGCCTTAAACCAAGGATCCTCTGCAGTTTGTTTATTGCCGCAGTCATGCCGAATCCGACGAGAAATAGAGAATCAGATTTCCCCGCATTAACATGTTTTTTAATGACATTCCGGGCGTCGTGATAGGCTCTGGTCATTGTCGTTCCGGTGAGGGTTGTTTCTGTATGAGTGTTGGCAACCAGGGGAGCAATCTCTGTACGCATAAAATCTTCAATAGGCTCATACATTCTACCGCTTGCAACCCAATCGGCATAGACTATTCCGCCAGTATCACCGGAGGTGAGCTGCATTTTAGCGTCAAAACCTATTGTGTTCTCACGGAAAGGTTTAAAATATTCACTCAAATTCATTCTGTTCCCCTTGAGAAGAATTATACGAGTTTTTCGTCAATATGCAATAAAACTATATATATAAATCACGTTTCGGGTAAATCAGATATGTACCTGTAAATCCTGCAATAATTATAACAGCGGAAATAATCAGATATTTGAGTTCAAGTTCTCCGGATGCAGCAATATACTGAGCTTCAAAATACTTAAAAGGTGTAAAATACTTAAGAAAATCTATTTTATTGTCCATTGAGATAACTACTGAAATTATGTATGCAGTCAGCAGGGTATACACGGAATAGTTACCAGATTTTTTATAGTGTTTGATAACAGCCGCTGTGCACATTCCCGTACTGAGAAAAATCATCTGAATGATAAAAAGAGCCGACATCAGCAGTCTGAAGAACCTCAAGAATTCCTGATCCGGGTTGTATGGTGCCGCTGAGGAATAAAGTGCTGCAGCTGTTACACCGGTAAGAAGTAGACAGTTGATGACTGCTGCGATCAGTTTGGCTGAAATCGCACGTGTCCTGGATATAGGGAGGGTAAGAAAGAACTCAGCTGTTTTATCGCGTTCTTCTTTTGAAATAATTGAGCTGCCGAGAAGAACTGCGAATATTCCCAGCATAATGTAAAAATACACGGAGGCTATGCTGACAAATCCGATGAGGGTTGTAAGGTTGGGGCCGGCTATTGAAAAAGCCTTCATTAAAGCCTGAGGCATGGCATCGAGCAGTCCGGCCATTTCGGGGTTATCGTAGTAGGCCTCAAACTCCATCATCATTATTAATATAAGGGTGGCCATACATCCGCTCCAGATAATGAGAGATTTCAAGTTTGAGCGCAATTCTCTTAAGACTATATTCATTGAAATCATCTCCTATAGTGAATGGATGTCGCGTTTCATATACAGGTTCCAGCTGACAACAATTGAAACAATAATGAAGGCAAAACTGATAGATGCTCTTTCCATATTGTATTTTCCAAACTCGATCATGTAGCCCGGTTCAAAATGGTAGAAGGGGCTGATGTACCCCAGAGCCTTCATGCCGAGCGCTTCTTTTAATGCGCTTATAATATACATTCCGAAAGCAAGACCCATTGAATAGGCGAGAACGCTGCGTATTTTTTTAACTGAAACAGAAACAAGCATTCCTGCAGATAAGAAAAATAATTGAAAGAAGAATGTTGAAGACATAAGAACCAGAATGTTACCTGCATCATAACTGTTTCCATTCCGAAATAGTTCAATTGAAATAAGGCCTGCGGCAGTGGTGATTGTATTTGTAATTATTAATCCTGAAAAAGCCGCGCTGAATTTTGATATTACTAGCTTTCTACGTGATACCGGTTTACTCATTATGAAATCTGCTGTTAATTCTCTTTCGTCAACTGAGAGAAAATGAAAACCGTAATTGGAGCTCTGGATAGATATTGCTAGCTGAATGTAGATAAATATAAATTTAAAATAGCCTGGAACAGAGGTCAGGGAAAGGTTACCGCCCATCCCGAAAGCCCTGGCGAATTCTTCGGGGAAATTGGATAAAATTGACTCCATCAAAGCTGCGTCCTCTGCGAATGTAGGGTATATAGCCATAAAAAGCAGCATTAAGGCGGAAATCGACAGGCTCCAGATTATTATAGAATTTTGATAGGTTTTCATCTCATATATAAAAATATTCATAATACGGCCTATTTATAGTAATGCATGAAGATTTCTTCGAGGGTGGGTTCCTGAATCAGTATGTCCTCAATTTTTTGAGAACTGATTATCCTGGACAGTTTATTAATATCGCCCCTGTAGAAAAAATTCAGGGTTCGTGTATCCCCGGTCATCTCGCTTACACCTTCAATCCGGTAGGCTGAACTGTCGAGGTTGTCGCCCTTGACTACTATTTTTTTATAATTGTCTTGTCGCAGTGTTTTAATATCTTCAAGTTTGATAATTTTCCCTTCTTTGATAATTGCTACTCTGCTGCAGAGTTCCTGAACTTCCGCTAAGATGTGAGATGAAAAGAATACTGTTGAGCCTTTACTGTTTTCTTCAGAAATAATATCAAAGAATTTCTGCTGCATCAGGGGGTCAAGGCCGCTTGTCGGTTCATCCAGGATAATCAGTTTAGGCTGATGCAACAGTCCCTGAACTATGCCCACCTTCTTCTTATTTCCGTAGGATAAATCTTCAATGCGCCTTTTTAGATCCAGTTCCATGATATCGGCAAGTTCATAAAGGCGTTTAGTACAGTCCTTTTTGTAAAAACCGGCTGAATATTTCAGCAGATCGATCACCTTCATTTTCTCATAATAGAACACCTCGGAGGGCAGGTACCCGATGTTCTCACGAATCTCGGGGCCATATTTAATGCAGTCCCTGCCGAAAATATCAGCAGAACCGCTTGTAGGAAATATCAGGCCCAGAATTGTTCTTATAGCCGTAGATTTTCCGGCCCCGTTAGGCCCGATGAAACCGAAGATTTCACCTTCTTCAACATTGAAATCAACTTCAATAATTCCTCTGGCCTTTCCGTAGTATTTGGTTAACTTGTGAAACTCAATGGCATGCATGATAATCAGTCTACAGTATATTGCGAAGAGGCGCAAATTTGTAAAGGCTTTTATTCAGTTTCCTGTAGAATGAGAAAAATATGGGGGAAGGAGGTGTATTCCGGGGATCTATCCAAAAGCAGTAAAAAGCAGGCTGAAGTATGGAAACAGGATTTCCATACTTCTTAATTGCATTATACAGGGCTGTATAATGCAACTATCCTTTAACCGAACCGGCCATCATTCCTCGAACAAAGAACCTCTGCAGGCCGAAGAATACGGCCAGTGGGATTATCATACTCATGAATGCACCAGCTGTAAGTACATGCCAGTCTTGACCCTTTTCGCCAACCATGGCAGCAAGTGCTGCGGTAACTACACGGTTCTTGTCTCCAAGAAAGACGAGGGCTACAAGGTAGTCGTTCCAGACCCAGAGGAACTGGAATATTGCAAAGCTTGCTAATGCCGGAATGGATAGCGGAAGCACGAGGCGGACGAATGTAACGAAGGGTGTTGCCCCGTCAAGGTACGCCGACTCAAAGATGTCGCGCGGCAGGTTGCTTATATAATTATATAGAAGATAAACAGCTAAAGGCAGTCCGAAGCCTGTATGTGCCAGCCACATTCCAAGGTATGTTCCGTTCAGTCCCCAGTTCGTATAGTCCCGGAGTATCGGAATAAGTGCTATCTGCAGCGGAACGACAAGCAGGGCAACTACCATTATAAACAGTGGTTTACGTCCCGGGAACTCCATCCAGGAGAAGGCGTAGGCGGCAAAAGCGGCTATGAGAATTGGAATAATAGTAGCCGGTATGCTTACCGCAATTGAATTGAGAACCGCATCGGCGAAATTATTCCCCTGCCTGGTGATTGTATTGCCCTGGGCGTCCTCATAGGTGATTGTCCCCGCTGACAGAACGTCTTTATAATTCTGGAGGGTCAGGTTAGCTCCGAAGCCTATCCATTTTTCTTCGTACACCTCAACCTTTCTGGAACGCTTGTTGCCGTACCATCTGAGGGTCCGGCCTTCTTCCACTTCAATTCCCTCTCGCCATTCCTGGAATTCGGCTGTAACGCCCTCAATTTCAATGGGCTGATCCATATCAAGATCTCTCGGCATTTCAAACTCTTCGGTTTTTACAGTGTCTTTATGAGGAAGAACCGTCCACCATCCGGAAGAGTAGATATCCCTTGAATCACGCCAGGATGTGATAAAAACACCGAGGGTGGGAACAGTCCATGCTACAACTATTATTATCAGAACTATTGTAACAATCGGACTGTGTTTCTTGTCTTTTACTTTCTTCATTTCAGTGTCCTCCTGCCTCGGAACTCTCTCAGGTTGTACATGAGAACAGGTATAATAACAACGAGCAGTACTACAGCGATTGCCGAAGCCTGACCTGAATTACCGTAAGTGAATTGTCTTAGATAGAATTCGTTTGCTATAACATTTGTTCCGAAATTTCCGCCTGTCATAACTCTGACAATATCGAAGAGTTTCAGGCTGAATATAAGAATTGTTGTAGTAACGGTGACTATCGTCGGCATGATGTAGGGAACCGTAATCTTGAAGAATATTGTAAAAGAGTTTGCACCGTCTACACGTGCAGCTTCATTGATTTCACCTGGAATGGCTTTTATGGCTGAAGACAGTATAACCATTGCATAACCGGTTTGCAGCCATATCATTATTACAATCAGAAAAAAGTTGTTCCAGAACGGAATTAGAAGCCATGCCTGGGCTTCTCCGCCTAATGCTGTAACTATTGCATTCAATAATCCGATTTCCGTGACGTTGAATCCCTCGCCCTTATAGGCGTACATGAATTTCCAGATAACTCCGGCACCGACGAAAGAGATAGCCATCGGCATAAATATCAGTGATTTGAAGAGTTTTTCCCGACGGCTTTTATCCGCCAGGACTGCAATAACCAGTCCCATAATTACACAGAATGCCGTTCCGAAAACCATCCAGAGAAGGTTATTTCTGAATGCCTCAAGCATTATCGGATCAGTGAATGCAAATTTATAGTTTGCAAGGCCTATAAAATTGGTGCCGTGGGCATCCATGAGGCTAAATCTCAAAGTTCTGAAAGTAGGCAGAACCAGTGCCCAGATAAGCAGAAAAACTGCCGGTCCGGCAAATACTATCGCTACCGCAACCGATCTGATTTTCCGCGGCATAGATTCGGCAACTGCGTTGAGGGTGAAAAACAGAAGTGCTGCACTTCCGAGCCCCCAGACGACTGCGAATAAAGTCAAAAAGATCTTAATATTCTGCATTGCATCCGTCTGAAGCAGCAGGAATCCGCCTATAAGTACAACTGCGGTAAGAATAACGAGAGCGGCCAGTGAAACAGGATTTCTTCTGGTATCAATATCCATCTTGTTAGTACCTCCTCGGATTTGGTAAAGAAACGGGAACAGACCCAACTCTATGAACCTGTTCCCGTTTTTAAATTATTGAAACCTAATCTCTATTATTCCGGCCATGAAGCGTCAATTGCCTTGAGGGCTTCATCAAGGGTTTTAGAACCGGATACATAGGCCGTCATTTCTTTCCAGAATGAACCTGCGCCAACCTGACCGGGCATGAGATCCGAACCGTCGAAGCGTACTGATGTTGCGTTCTGAATAACCTCTGCAACCTTGCGGTCTACATCATTGGTATACCATGAAAGCTCTGAGTCTTTATGCGGTGAGATTGCTCCTCCTGCCTTTACCCAGCCTTCTACTGAAGCACCGGTAGCAAAGTACTGCATTACCATTCTTACTTCGGGTCTATCGTTGAACATTGCATAGATGTCGCCTGCAACAAGTACGGGGCGTCCGTATTCTTCTTTAACTGTAGGCAGGTAGAAAAAGTCATAATCTGTGCCGGCAACTACGTTGTCCGGGAAGAATGATGTGATGAAATTGCCCTGTTTGTGCATCCATGCCTTGGGCGGTTTTTCAAACATTACCTTGGGTGCATCGCCGAATGATGTTGTGGCTATGCTTTTGCGTCCGCCGTAAACCATACCGTCTTTAAACCAGATGTCTGCAACTGTTTCGATTGCTTCACGAACTTCGGGGCTGTCGAATTTGAGTTCGCCTGCTACCCACTTGTCATAGTTTTCAAGGCTGGTGGTTCTAAGCATCATCTCTTCAACCCAGTCGGTCATGGCCCAGCCGGTTGCAGCACCAGATTCAATACCTACACACCAGGGAGAATCACCGTCGGCCATTATCATATCCTGAAGGGCTTCAAGTTCGGCCCAGGTTGTAGGTACTTCATATCCTGCTGCATCGAACTCAGCCTTGTTGTACCATACCAATGATTTACCGTTTACACGGCCCCATACACCGGCCATGATAGGTCCGTCGGGAGAATCCATTGTAGCCATATCAAGCCAGCTCTGTATGTAGTTAGATTTAACCGCGTCCATGTCAAGAGTTTTATTGAGGTCTACAACGTAGCCTTTTGCTACAAAGTTCTTAAGAAGACCCGGCTGCGGAAAGTCTGCAATATCTGGCGGTGAACCGCCTTCGATTGAAATAGCGATTGATGCTTCAAATTCTTTTGAACCTTCGTACTGAATGTCAATGCCGGTCATTTCTTCAAATGCCTTCACTGAATTTTCAAATTTAACCGCATCGCTGTCTACGAAGGGTCCGGCCATTGTTACGACAGTGCCCCGTACGGCTGCATACGGGTCATCTGCATCGACTGCTGCAGACATAGGTTCTTCCTGCTGGCCGCCTGCAATTGCAAAAGAAGCAATCAGCAGCAGACTTAACAGAACTAAAAGTGTTTTTTTCATATAAATCTCCTCTTTTACGGCATATTGCCGCGATATCCATATATACTGAAAACGGCGGACGTATCCGTCCGATCTCAGGTCGTAGACCGTTCAATCAACCCTATCTGGAGGTTGACTTTTTGTATTGTTTCCACCTTGCCGGACATCTTTTCCAGCAGTAGTCCGGCGGCTATTCTGCCTGAATCAAGCAGGTGCTGAGTAATGGTTGAAAGCTCCATCCAGTCTGCCGCCTCAATATCATCAAAGCCGAGAATTGCGAGTTCTTCCGGCACCTTTATGTCGAAATCCTTTGCTGCCTTCAGAACGCCTATAGCGTGCAGATCGGACATGGCGAAAATTGCTCGAGGCCTTTCACCTTTTGCAAGTAGTTCGGAAAAAACCCGGCGCGCTTCATCAACGGTGGTCCGGGATTCAAGGATAAACTTATCTTCAATCTGATATCCGCCCTGTTTGAGGCGTTCACTGAATGCTATAAGTCTTGATTCCGAAGGGTGGCAACTGTAGGACAGGTTGTTGTTTATGTCACCGAAATAAGCACAGGGGAGGTAGTTTTTTTTCAGAAAAAGATCGGCTGCAGTCTGACCGCCCCTGAAATCGTCGGCTAATACCCTTGAGTAATTTTCGTCGTCGGATTCTATCATTACAATATCCAGTCCTGAAGCGCTCAGTATCCGATGCTGATCCTCTGTAAGGTGTACTGATATCAGAATCAGTCCGTCAATTCGTCTTGTAAACGGAACCGAGGTAAGATACTCGTCAAGTTGTTCAGGATTTTCAATGGTATAGATTATAACTTCATAATTTGCTTCTCTCAGCGGGGGAATTACCCCGTCAAGCCTTGCAACGAAGGAAGGCATCGGGAAAAAGGGGGTTAGTACACCGATTCGTCCTACTGAACGTTTTGCTCTGGTTCCGGTATTTCCCTGTGGAATATAGTCAAGCTTGTCCATTGCTTCTGCAATTCTGTCGCCGGTTGAATCCTTTACGTTATTAGGATTATTAAGAAATCTTGAAACGGTTGTAATACTCACCCCCGCTTCATTTGCGACGTCGTAGATTGTCATTCTTTCTTCACTTGTTTTGGCCATAGATCTCCTGAAAGAACTTAATGAAAGTACTTTCATATAAAATTAGCATAAACCCTAAAATAGTGAATTGTCAAATGAAAATTTTCATGAAAACGTATATATTTCGCCTTATATAGGTCAAATATAGTAAAAACCACTTAAATTTACTGAAAGAACTTTCATATATTGAAAAAGCAAAGAAAAAGCCCGGTTTCCCCGGGCTCCAATTTATCAGTATCTATTTTAATCAACCAAAGCTTGATCAAGAATTGTCGGGACTGCAGCAGCAGCTACTGCTCTACCTGCCATCTCGCTGTCGAAGCGAAGAAGTCCGTTTGAGTCTTCCTTAAGTCTTTTTAACTTCGCAAGAATTTTATTGGCTTCATCTTCTTCTTCAACCTGTTCATCGACATACCACATTAGAAAGCTTTCAGTCGCGTAGTCCTCAAGTTTTCTTGAAAGTGAAACAAGTTTGTTAATTCTTTCACTTATATATTCCTCATGGGCCACAACGGCTGCAAACGCTTCCTGATATGAATTCCAGTTTATATCTGGACCTTCAATAGGTTTAAGTTCTGCTCTGCCGCCGCGTTCATTCAGGAAGTTGAAGAACTTCATTGCGTGCATCGTTTCTTCCATATATTGACATCTCATCCAGTTGCCGAATCCCGGAAGATCTTCATCTTCAAACCAGCTGGCCATTGATAGGTAAAGATAGGCTGAGAACATTTCGGCATTTATCTGATCATTAATTGCATCCTGCATCTCTTTTTTGATACTCATTGTCACTCCTTAAAATTATTATCTATTAAATATACTACCCCTTAAACTACAAAGCAAGAATTTCTATTTCAGCAACTAAGTGACAAACTTTCCCGGGGTTTTTGTTATATAATTGAATAACTATCCTTCCTGGTTGTAAAAGATTATATAAGGGGTGAGTAATGATAGATATCATCAACGTTCACAAAAATTACGGCAGCATCGAAGCTGTGAAGGGGCTTTCATTCTCCCTTGAGCGCGGAGAAATTTACGGTCTTCTGGGGCCTAACGGGGCAGGAAAATCTACAACAATCAGGATGATAATGAACATAATTCAGCCGAGCAGCGGTGAAATCCTTTTTGACGGTAGAAAGATCCTGGAATCAGATAAAGATCGTATAGGCTATATGCCTGAAGAGCGTGGATTATACAAGAAGGTTGCTGTAGACGAACTGCTGGTTTTCCTTGCTGAGCTTAAGGGAATGCCGGCCAGGAATTCGATGAAGCTCATAGATTTCTATCTTAAACGTTTTGGGCTGTTTGAATGGAAAAAAAACATGACCGATGATTTGTCCAAGGGGATGAGTCAAAAGATACAGTTTATCTCAACAATACTGCATAATCCGGACATCATTATTCTTGATGAACCATTTTCAGGTCTTGACCCCGTCAGTGCCGATCAGATGAGCGCTATAATTGCAGAGCTTAGGGATGGGGGGAAGACTATCATCTTTTCTACACATATCATGGATCATGCTGAGAAAATCTGTAACAGGATATGTATCCTGAAAGAAGGTAAGGCTAAAACTGACGGAACAGTCTCAGAGGTAAAAAGCCGTCATGGTCGAAATACAGTTGTTATTGATTTTGAGGGAACTGCGTCCTTTATTCGTGATCTGGCATTTGTTGAAGAACTGATTGAGTGGCCCGGATCGTGCGAGGTTTCATTAGTTAATGAACCTGAAGTGGAGCAGAAACTGCTGAAAGCTGTTGTTGAAAAACTAAAAATAAGCCGCTTCGAGGTTCAGCGGCCTAGTCTTCATAAAATCTTTATTGATCTTGCAGGAGAAGGAGAATCCCGAAATGAATAAAATTCTTGTCATGATAAAATATAATTTTCGCCGAACCGCCGCTCGCAAGAGTTTCATAGTTTTGACAATTCTGGGGCCTGTTCTGATTATAGCAGTTGCCGTAGTTCCCGGTCTTTTAGCTCAGCGCGGCATTGATGAAGTAACCGATGTGCGTATTGCTGTATACGGAGAGGCTGGGCTTGCAGATATGCTTATTGCATCAAGCCCGGATTATATTACGATATATCGGGCTCTTGATTTTGAAGCTGCCCGTGAAGATTGTTTTGATGGCAATGTAGAAGGTGTCCTTGTGTTGCCTGAAAATGCTATAGATGCTCAGACCCTGCAGTTTTATACACGAGAAGGGAGCAATATAATAATGACGGAGACAGTTCGAAACACTATCGCGGGAATCCTTACAAATCTGCGAGCGGCGGAAGCCGGTATTGCTTCGGAACAGGTTGCGATGCTGACTGCTGTGCCTGAGTTTGATATTGTTCAGCTGAATCGCGACGGCGCTGACAAGGCAGGTCAGAATTTCAATGATTTCATCTATACGGCAATCGCTTTTATTATGCTACTGTATATGACAACCCTTTTATACAGCCAGATGATAGGCCGCTCGGTTGTAACCGAGAAGACGAGCAAGACTGTAGAAGTAATGCTGTCTTCGGTGAGACCAGCGACCCTGATGATCGGCAAGATTGCCGGGATGGGCATTGCCGGTATTATACAGTACGGTATCTGGATAGGCGTATCACTGCTGTTGATGAAGGTTGTAGGCCCCGCCCTCGATATCAGCATGCCGTCGCTGCTTTCCGCGGATATGCTCGGCTACCTGATTCTATTTTTTCTGCTGGCATTTTTCCTTTATTCCGGGCTCTATGCTGTCTGCGGAGCCCTTGCACAGGATGAGCAGAGTTACGGTCAGCTGCAGATACCCTTTATTATCCCGCTTGTGCTTCCTATGGTGATGGTTTCCTATCTTGTTATGAACCCTGAAGCGCCTGTGACTGTTTTCATGTCCTTTTTTCCGCTTACCGCTCCAATGACAATGTTTGTTCGAGTTATAGTGTCACCTCCGGGGATGCTGCATATAATATTATGTGTTGCGATAATGCTTGTCTCAATTATTGCGGTGGCCGTAGGCTCTGGTAAAATTTTCAGGCTTGCAATTCTCCGCACCGGCAAGAGCATGAAGCTGACTGACGGGTTCAGGCTTTTATTTCAGAGAGGGGGGTGAGAAAAAGGATGTAGTCAAATAGGAGAGATAGATTCTTGACTATTACAGAAGTATATAGTAATTTCCGGAAATGACTATTACTGATAAGGCAAAGGGTCCTCTGAAGGAATTTGCAGATTCAAAACCGGGAAAGGTTTTTACTGTTTTCATTCAGGGGTTTGGCTGAGGCGGTCCTCAGTTGAGTATGGCTCTGGATGAGTCTGATGAAAATATGACCGCCCTTGAACATGATGGGTTTATGTTTCAGTTTGAGGAACGTATAAAACATGTTGTCGAAAATGCTGTTATAGATTATATCGAAACCTTCTGGCAGAAGGGATTAACAATTCAATCCTCAGCAGGCGGTACCTGTTGAAAAAAGCAGCCTGCGGTTGAGCAGACCGGAATTATTCCGGTCTTTTTTTTTACTTCATCATTGCATCCCCTAATGTCTAAGTGTATTATAACTTTAAGAATACTATCAGGTTAGGGAATGGCAAAAAAGAAACTAAATAAACTTGTATCTCCTATTGTTAAATGGGTAGGAGGAAAGCGACAGTTATTAAAGGATATTGAAAAGCATCTTCCTCAAGAAGTTTATAATAGCAAGACTACGTATTATGAACCTTTTATTGGTGGTGGCGCAGTTCTTTTTCACCTTCAGCCTAATAAAGCTGTTATTAATGACACAAATTCCGAACTGGTTAATCTTTATAAAGTTATAAGAGACTGTCCAGAGGACCTAATTGACGATTTAAAAAAACATAAAAATGAAGAGGAATATTTTTATGAAATTCGGGGTTTAGATCGAGATAAAGAGGTTTATAAAAATTTAAGCAATATTGAACGTGCTTCACGCATAGTATTTTTGAATAAGACCTGTTATAACGGGCTTTTCAGAGTGAATAGTGCCGGCGAATTCAATACGCCATTTGGACGCTATAAAAACCCAAACATCGTTAATGATATTACAATTAGGGCAATTCACAATTATTTTTCTAATAATGATATTAATATTTTAAATACTGATTATAGTGAAGTATTGAATGAAATTACCCCATCTTCCTTTGTGTATTTGGATCCTCCTTATGATCCAGTATCAAATAGTGCGAATTTTACCGGCTATACAAAAGGTGGGTTTGACAAAGATGAACAGATTAGACTTAAAAAACATTGTGATCATTTAGATGAGAAAGGTGTTCATTTCTTATTGTCTAATTCTTCTACTGATTTTATTAATGGTTTATACAAAAATTATAAAATCTTTCATATTAATGCAAATAGGGCGGTAAATTCTAAAGCTGAGAAACGTGGGGCTGTTAAAGAAGTTTTGGTTAGAAATTATGAGTTTAAAGAAGACTAAGAATGATCTTGCTTGGGAAAAACTCTTTCTAAAGAAGAATATTCTATCTGTTATAAAATCAGAGGGTAATTTTAGAATAAGTGCCACTGAAATAAATGAATTTCGGGAAGCGCGGCTTATGACCAAATTTGATCATAAAGCGAATTTGCCAGAAATATTCAGAGAGAACAAACTTTCAATATTACCTGTGACTAGAGGTGACTATGTCATTGCGCCAATGGAAATTTATAAAGATATAGAATTTGATGAGAATGAACCTATAAATTTTGTTGTGTTACCACAATATCTGCAGAGCTTAAATACAAATCACATTACAAGTGAAGCTGCTGCTATCAGTTGTGCATATGCGTCAGGTATGTTGGAAGATTTTTTAGGTGCTGAATTATTACCAACAGTGACCGGGCGGATGAGTTCAGACTCTTTTTCATTTAAAGTCGATTGTTCTTTAAATGATTCTAAAATTGATATCGATGTTTCAAATTCACAAATTGAAATTGATGGTGGATTTGAAAGCTTAGATTCATTGTGTTTGGTTGAAGCTAAGAACTCGATATCTACTGATTTTTTGATTAGGCAATTATATTATCCTTATAGATTATGGAAGAGGAAGATTAATAAATCGATTCGCCCGATATTTATGATATATACTAATGGCATTTTCCATTTATATGAGTATAAATTTGAGAATGAAAATGAGATAAATTCTATAACTCTGTTAAGGAAACGACTTTACTCGCTTGAAAAGCAGGAAATTACTATAGATGAGTTACTTGAACTTTCACATACAACAACACAGATTCGTGAGCCCAAGATACCATTTCCACAGGCGGATTCGTTTGAGCGAATTATTAATCTTTGTGAATTACTTAATGATAAACCGTTAACCAAGGATGAAATAACAACAACTTATGATTTTGATCCAAGACAAACTGATTATTATACTAATGCTGGAAGATATCTTGGCCTCATTAAAGATTCAAATCGAGATGATATTGGTTGTCGCTTAACAACTGAGGGTAAAAATATTCTAGAATTGAAATTTAAAGAAAAACAATTGATGTTTGCGGAATTAATTTTAAAACATACTGTTTTTGCAGAAGTTCTATTATTATATTTTCATAAAGCTGAAGAACCTACACGAGAAGAAGTCGTTGAGATTATGAAAGAGGCTGGGTTATATAAAATCAATAGTGACTCAACCTACTCCCGACGCGCTTCGACCATCTTAAGCTGGGTTCGTTGGATTCTTGAATTAGTTCAAAATTGATAAATTTATGCCACAGATTCTGAAAGTATCTGGGGGGACGACAGGAACCAACAGCGTTTCATCAGTCTTGATTTGAAATCTTTAGAAATTAAGAAGTGAAGTTTTTCACCATTTTTTACTATATTGTCCATTCTTCCCTTTTGGGGTACCGGTAGTATTCAGGTTTTTGATAGCCTAAGGTAAATACCAGTCCTATCCTTCTGTCTGAGGGGATTCCGACCTTCCTCCGAAGTCTCTTAGTAAAAAGCGCAGCCTCAGCGAAGCCTATCATGCATGAGCCTATACCCCTGACATGTGCTGTGAGCATCATATTTTCCCCTGCGAGGGCGCAGTCGGTACGGCCGAAGCGTTTTCCCTTAACAGGATACGTCAATATAACAACAACCGGGGCACCGAAAAAGAACGCGTCGTCGATTCCATCTATAGTAGCCTGTACCCGTTTGTGATAATCTTCGATCAAATTTTTATCGGCATAGGATTTTAGTTTAGTCTGGCTGAGTATTCGTCTAATCACAGGGTTTAACACTGCTTTAATTACCTTCATAGACACAGCTGCAATTACTTTTGAGGCGTCAGCAACCTCTTTGCCGGTGAGTACCATAGCATCAACCTGCCGGCTGTTTTGAGCGGTCGCGGTTGTGTTGCCGGCGTGTAAAATTGCATCCAGTTCCCCTTCTGCAATTTCAGTATCCTTATATGCTCTTACAGAACGTTTTGAGCTGATCATATGATCGAAAGCTCTTATTGTCTCCGGTTCCGCGGCAAGACGAGCGGCATCAGCATCATATTCCAAAAGTTCTTCGTCTCCGTATCTTACTGCGCCAACCGGGCATATCATTCCGCAGTGGCTGCATTTGATACATCTGCCGTCGTCTGTAATTTCAGCTTTTTTTCTGTTTTTATCTATTGTAATGATGTTTGACGGACATTCTTCTGCGCAAAGACCACAGAACGTACATTTGTCGGTATCAATAGTATAAGTCATTTTATTCTCCATCGGGTTCATATGCGAGTGATGCTGCCAGTTGTTTTTCAACCTCGGACAGGCTGCATTCGAGTCTGTCTGCATAGTCTTCTGCCTGATCCTTCATTATCCTGCCGACGCTGTAATAAAGGGATTCGGGGTGTGAGAAGTAATAGCCGGATACTGATGCCCCGGGCACCATCATATTGCTTTCAGTCAATGTTATTCCTGCAGTCTTTTCTGTATCGAGTAGCGGAAAGAAAACAGCTTTCTCGCTGTGAGCCGGGCAGGCAGGATATCCTGGAGCCGGTCTGATGCCGTCATACTTTACGGACAGCAGCTCCCGCAGCGCCAGCTTTTCTTCAGGGGCATAGCCCCAAAGCTGTGTTCGAACCATTTCATGCATAGCCTCGGCAAAGGCCTCTGCAAGACGGTCGGCAAGGATTTTAGCCATGATGGCAGAATAATCATCAACAGCCTCAGTGTACTTTGCGGTCAGCTGTTCAATACCGTGACCGGCAGTGACTGCGAAGAAGCCGATATAATCATTAATTCCCGAACCTTCCGGAGCTATAAAATCGCTGAGTGCATAATAATGAGGTATTTTTTCCTTTTTTCGCTGCTGTCTCAGTGTCGGCAGACGAAAGAGTTCACTGCTGCGTGTATCATCGGTGTATATAATAATTGTGTCGTCGTCAGTCGATGCAGCGGGTTGAAATGCCAGGGTTCCGTTTGCAGTCAGGGAGCGGTCGGCAATAATCTGATCAAGCATAAGGTTTGCATCATCATACAATTTTCTGGCTTCAGTGCCCTTATCCTTATCCTCGAATATTTGCGGGAATTTTCCGCTTATTTCCCAGGCATAGAAAAAGAAGGTCCAGTCAATGTAATCACGCAGCTTCTCAAGCGGGAAGTCCGGAAAGCTTCTCTGTCCTGTGAAGGCTGGTTTGACCGGTTTGTACTCTGGCTTGAATCGTTTTTGGCGGGCTTCTTTAAGTGAAATATATTCAATATTTCCGCTTTTTGCTTCAAAGAGCTCACGCTGTCTCTCATGTTCCTGCCGGATAGAGCGGGAAAAAGAAGCCTTTTCCGTATTTGATAAAAATTTTGATACCACTGCGACTGAGAGCGAGGCATCTTTAACATGAATAACCGGTTCATCATATAGCGGGGCGATCTTTACGGCTGTATGTATTTTCGAGGTTGTCGCTCCGCCTATAAGCAAGGGCTGCTTCATTCCCCGTTTTTGCATCATTGAGGCAACGTTGCGCATCTCCTCAAGTGACGGGGTTATTAGACCTGAAAGTCCGACTATATCAGCCCCCTCACGCTCCGCTGTATCAAGTATATTATCCGACTCTACCATAACACCAAGATCAATTATTTCGTAGTTATTACATTGAAGGACAACCCCTACAATGTTCTTGCCAATGTCGTGAACATCACCCTTTACTGTCGCCAGAACTATTTTTCCGGCAGCTGTAGACCCGCCATTGTCGCCCGAATCTTTCTTTGACGCTTCAATAAAGGGCATAAGCCAGGATACAGCCTGCTTCATTACCCGGGCGCTTTTAACAACCTGGGGCAGAAACATTTTTCCGCTGCCGAATAGTTCCCCGACCCGGTTCATCCCGGCCATAAGGGGGCCTTCTATTACAAGAACCGGATCGCCAAGGATTTTACGGCATTCCTCAGCATCTTCATCTATCCATTTTGTAATCCCCTTCACAAGTGCATGTGATAGTCTGTCCTCTACACTGTTTTCCCGCCAGCTTAGATCTTCGGTTATAGTTTTAGATGTGGAGACCAGGCCTTCGGCCGCATCCAGCAGCCGCTCGGTAGCATCGGGTCTGCGGTTGAGAATCAGATCTTCAATCCGGTTCAGCAGATCGGAGGGTATTTCATCATATACAGTGAGCTGTGCGGGATTTACGATCCCCATGTCCATTCCGGATTTTATCGCGTGATAGAGAAATACGGAATGTATTGCTTCCCTCAGCGGATTATTCCCCCTGAATGAGAAGGACAGGTTGCTGACTCCTCCGCTTATCATCGCATGAGGAAGCTCAGATTTGATGTAATCGACTGCCTTAATGAAATCAATACCGTAGTTTGCATGCTCAGCTATTCCCGTTCCGACTGCGAAAATGTTAGGATCGAAAATGATATTTTCCGGCGGAAAGTTGAGTCTTTCAATAAGCAGATCATATGCCCGCCGGCAGATTGTCGTTTTCCGTTCGAAATTATCCGCCTGCCCATTCTCATCAAAAGCCATGATAATAGCTGCAGCCCCATAGCGCATCAGCAATGCGGCGTGCTCTAAAAACACCTCTTCGCCCTCTTTCAGACTTATGGAGTTAACGATTGATTTTCCCTGCACACACCCAAGGCCAGCTTCAATTACCTCCCACCTTGATGAATCAATCACTATAGGTACACGGCTTATTTCAGGCTCAGATGCAAGGAGTTTTAAAAAATGGGTCATTTCCTCCCTCGCTTCCAGCATTGCATCATCCATGTTAATGTCTATCATCTGAGCGCCGCTTTCTACCTGTGAGCGTGCAATATCAAGCGCCTGCTGATAATCCTTCTGTTCAATAAGGCGCTTGAATTTCGCTGATCCAGCCACATTTGTGCGTTCACCTATATTTATAAAAAGGCTGTTTTCGTTGAGGCTGAGAGGTTCCAGGCCTGTGAACACCGGTGTATGGGAATCTTCCCTCGACTGTCTTGGGCTAATGCCTTCGACCGCAGAAGCTATGGCCCTGATGTGTTCAGGGGTTGTTCCGCAACAGCCTCCGACAATGTTAATGATACCGTCTTCGGCAAATCCGCTTATAATCCCGGCCATAAACTCAGGGCTATGATCATACTCACCCATTGCGTTAGGCAGCCCGGCATTAGGATGTGCACTTACAAAGCATGTCGCTGTATCAGAAACTGCTTTGACATATTTTTTAAGCTGATCAGCACCCAGGGCGCAGTTAAATCCTACGCTAAGCGGACGGGCGTGAGCGACTGAATGATAGAAGGCTTCAGCTGTCTGGCCGGACAGGGTTCGACCGCTTGCATCGGTTATTGTGCCTGAAATCATCAACGGGATTTCCTTGCCTGATTGTTCAAAAAAAGTGTGTGCGGCAAAGATTGCAGCCTTGGCGTTTAAGGTATCGAAGATTGTTTCGATCATAAGAAGATCAGCACCGCCGTTGACCAAAGCCTTTATCGCGGTTGAGTATGATTCCGCCAGTTCAGTGAAAGTAATATTTCGAGCAGCCGGGTCGTTGACATCGGGTGACATTGACAGGGTGCGGGTTGTAGGGCCGAGGATCCCCGCAACAAATTTATCTGTGCCGGGATATTTTTTCATATGGCTGTCGGCTGCTTCTCTAGCTATTCTTACCCCGGCAAGGTTAAGCTCATATGCTAAGTCCTGCATTCCATACTCACTTTGAGCGGTAGATGTGCTGTTAAATGTGTTTGTTTCTATTATATCAGCTCCTGCGGTGAGCATTTCACTGTGAATTGATTTAATGAGATCAGGTCTTGTTAAATTAAGTAGATCGTTGTTTCCCGGTGCTTGCCTGTCATTATAGCTGAAGTCTATTCGGGCAGGACCGGCTTGTTGAATCATTGTGCCCATTGCTCCGTCGAGAAGCATGATCCGTTTATTAAGGGTTGAAATTATCGACTGCTTATTATTCATATAATCAGTATAGCAGATTTATTCATGATTATAATATGCCTGTATTTATATGACGCGAGTTTCATATCGAAATAACAACTGCTTAACCCAGGAAAGGCTTAATAGTTGACAAATGTAAAAACTATTCATATATACTTTACAAAAGTTAATAAATTTACTAAGTTTACTACAGACACAGAAAATTAAATATTGACATAGGGGCGAACTTCCTGCGGAAGTTTTCCTCCGGGGAGGCTATAATGAAGCTGTCAAAAGAAACACATAAAGAATTGTATCTGAAGATGGTGCAGACCAGAAAATTTGAAGAAACTGCAGCAAGATTATTCGTTGAAGGAAAGGTTCACGGAACCGCCCACTTTTGTATCGGTGAAGAGGCAACCGGTGTTGGTGTATGTACATCTCTTGAAGTTGAGGATTATATTCTTCAGACACACAGAGGGCATAATCAGGGTATAGGAAAGAACATGGACATCAAGAAAATGATGGCTGAGTTCCTCGGTAAAGAAACAGGTTACTGCAAGGGGAAGGGCGGATGTATGCACATCGCGGACTTCTCAGTAGGAAGCCTCGGAGCCAACGGAATTGTCGGCGGAGGTATACCTCTTGCCACCGGTGCTGCTTTGAAGCAGCAGTACAATAAAGAAGACAATATCACAGTCGTATTTTTTGGTGACGGTGCGACAAACGAGGGATCCTTTCACGAGTCATTAAACCTTGCCGCTACATGGAAGCTCCCGGTGCTTTTTGTCTGTACAAATAATTATTACGGGATGTCTACCAGTACAAAAAAATCTATGGCTATTGATGATATCTCAATTCGTGCTGAAGGTTACGGGATGAAGGGTATTGCTCTTGATGGAAATGATGTCGTCAATATATATGAAGAAACAATCAAGGCAAAAAAGTATATTCTTGAAAACGGGCCTATGCTGATGGTACTTAATACGTACAGGTGGATGGGGCATTCCAAATCTGATGCGCAGATATATAGAACAAAAGAAGAGGTCGCCGAGTGGAAGGAAAAATGTCCGATTAAACGTCATCGGGATTTTATTCTTAAAAACAAGGTGATGACTGAAGCTGAGCTTGAAGCTATTGAAGCACAGGCTGCCCAGGACATTAAGGATGCAGTTGCATTTGCAGAGAGCAGCCCGGAACCCAAGATCGAAAACATCTTTGATGATGTATATGCAGACTAAGCACTTGCTATAAGGAGAATAAAATGAGAGATATAACATACGCGCAAGCGATAAATGAGGCGATGAGTGAAGAAATGCGCCTGGATAAGAATCTGATCTTTATAGGTGAAGATATTGGAGTATACGGCGGAGCATTTGGCGTATCAAAAGGTATGTTCGAAGAGTTCGGCCCTGAAAGAGTTAAGGATACTCCAATTTCAGAGCAGGTAATTACCGGTTGTGCCGCAGGTGCTTCTATGACCGGGCTGAAGACTATTGCCGAAATGATGTTTTCAGACTTTATGACTCTTGCAATGGATCAGCTTGCAAACCAGGCAGCTAAAAACAGATTTCAGTTTGGTGGTCAGGGTGCTGTTCCTATGGTTCTTAGGGCCCCGGGAGGATCAGGTACCGGCGCTGCAGAGCAGCACAGCCAGAGTCTTGAAGCATGGGTAGCCCATGTTCCCGGTCTTAAGGTTGTCATTCCTTCTACACCCGCTGATGCAAAGGGGCTTCTCAAGGCTTCTATCAGAGACAACAACCCGGTTGTTTTCCTTGAACAGAAACTCCTTTACAGACAGAAGGGGCCTGTGGCTGAAATCGGTGAAGATGAAATTATCCCCTTAGGTAAGGCAGATGTTAAGCGTGAAGGTAAGGATGTAACAATTATTACCTACGGACGAATGGTTCCGCGAAGCCTCAAGGTTGCTGAAGATCTGGCAAAAGAGGGTATAGATGTAGAAGTTGTAGATATCAGAACCCTTGTGCCCCTTGATAAGGAAGCACTTATCAAATCAGCAAAGAAAACCGGTAAGGTTCTGGTTGTGCATGAAGCATGTCAGACAGGCGGATTCGGCGGAGAGCTTGTTTCTGTTGTTGTAGAATCCGACGCTTTTTTCTACCTTGATGCTCCGGTTAAGAGACTTGGTGGACTCGATGTTCCAATTCCTTACAACCCGAACCTCGAGGCTCAGGTTGTACCGACAGAAGAAAAAATAACAGCTGCTATTAAGAACCTGCTGTAGGAGGGCAAAATGGCTGAAAAAATAATTATGCCCAAGACGGGCATGGCGATGGAAGAGGGTGTTATCATTGAATGGTTCATAAAAGAAGGTGATGTCGTTTCTCAGGGCGATATTGTTGCCGAGATTGAGACCGATAAGTCTTCTATGGAGCTTGAATCCGATTATGATGGCACAATTCTTAAGATAGTACATCCGGCGGGTACAACTGTTCCTGTTGTTAAAGTAATAGCCTGGATAGGCGAACCCGGTGAAGAGATCCCTGAAGAGGACGAAGCTGAGCCTAAGGCTGAAGAAGCATCACCGGCAGAAGCAGCACCTGCCGCAGCAGCTCCTGCTGTTCCAGCCTCTGCTCCGAAGACAGCAAAGGCAGACATGATTGGGGACAGAGTTAAAGCAACCCCCGCAGCCAGACGTGTTGCAGGCGAGAAAAATGTTAACCTTGCCGATATTGAACCCAGTGGAAAGCATGGGGAAGTACGCGAAGCTGATGTCATGGCAGCACCCGCGGTTACAGCAACCCCTCTTGCGGCCCGTGTTGCAGCCGACCAGGACATCTCACTTTCTGAGATAGCAGGTTCAGGACATGCCGGTAAGATTTTCAAGGCTGACCTGACTGCACTTTCAGGAATGTCCGGTGCAGTTGATGAGGCTTTTGTTCCGAATTATCAGGATGAACTTGTTGATCTTACAAAGATTCAGCAGATTACCGGTAAGAGAATGCTTCAGAGTCACACCGAAATTCCCGTTGTAACAGAGAATGCCAAGGCTGATGTTACAGAGCTTCTTGCAATGCGAAAGAGTCTTAACGAATCACTTGATGTAAAGATTTCGATTAACGATTTTGTACTGCTTGCAACAGCAAGAATGCTTAGACTTAATCCTAGAATGAATGCAAGCCTTGCTGGAAATAATCAGCTTCTGTATAAGGGCAGAATCAACCTTGGAATGGCTGTTGCCACACCTAAGGGGCTGCTGGTTCCTGTCATCAAAGATGCCGACATGTATTCAATTACTGGAATCTCTGCAGCGGCCAGGGAGCTTTCCGTTAAAGGCCGTGAAGGTAAGCTTCAGATGGATGAGATGGAAGGCGGAACATTCACTGTTTCCAATGTCGGAATGTTCGGTGTAACCTCATTCACACCAATCATCAATCAGCCAGAAGCTGGTATTCTTGGAGTATGTGCAGTGGAAGATAAGCTTGCAATGGTTGACGGAGAGGTTGTCGTCCGTAAAGAAATGGGCCTGAGCCTGACCTTCGACCATCGTGTTGTTGACGGAGCCGAGGCTGCAATAGCTATCAAGACAGTCAAGGATTTCCTTGAAGCGCCGCTTACTATCCTTGCATAGGATTGAAAGAATCACATCCATGTAATTCTTTTAATTAAGAAGTTTGAGACCAAGGTCTCAAACTTCATCTCCTAAGCCTGCATCCGTGCAGGAAATATTTATCGGAGTAATAAATGGCTGAAAATAAATATGATGTAATAGTAATCGGCGGCGGTCCCGCCGGTTACGTAGCCGCTATAAAAGCTGCCCAGGTTGGTGCAAAGACCGCCTGTGTCGAGAAAGACATTCTCGGCGGTACATGTCTTAATCGCGGTTGTATACCCACAAAGAATTTTTTGAAAAGTGCCGATTTCATCTATGAACTTGAAGAAATGGCTTCACGAGGAATTAACCTTGCATCAACCGAGGTAAATGTTGATATGCCCACTGTTGTTAAGGCAAAGAACAAGGTTGTCAAAAAGCTTACCGGCGGTGTCGGGTCGCTATTAAAGGCAAACAATGTTGATGTTTTCTATGGAACAGGTGTGGCAAAGTCTGCAACTGAGGTCAGTGTCTCCGGAGGTAAATCGGGAGATGCTGTGCTTACCGCCGGATCAATCATCCTCTGCGGCGGTTCGAAGGCTGTTAAGCTTCCGATTCCGGGTGTTGAGAGTGAAAAGGTTCTCACAAGTGATGAGATTCTTGATATCCAGGAGGTTCCCCCCGCTCTTGCAATAATCGGTGGAGGAGTGATCGGTGTTGAAATGGCGATGGTCTTTGCGGCCTTTGGAAGCAGGGTAACTATTGTAGAGCTTGAAAAAAGGATCCTGCCCTTTATGGAAAAGGAAGCCTCCGACCTTGTTCTGAAATCACTCAAGAAGAAGGGTGTCGATGTTAAAACCGGCATTGGTCTTGAGAAGTTTGAAGAAACAAAGAGCGGGCTTAAACTCGTTCTCGCAAATGGTGAGAGTGTTGAAGCCGATAAGGCATTGCTGTCAATCGGAAGAAGCGCTGATCTCAGCTGTGTCGACGGCCTGAACATTGAAACCGAACGCGGCAAGATTGTTGTAAACGATGAAATGGAAACCTCCGTAAAGGGTGTTTTTGCTCCCGGTGACGTTAACGGTCGCAAGATGCTTGCACATGCCGCATTCAAGATGGGTGAAGCTGCTGCAGTTAATGCTGCTAAGCATGCAGGGGTCAACTCGAAAGAAGTTTCCGAACATGCACCGGTCTCTGTCGATTTGCGGTATGTACCATCCGTGGTATACTCGGTACCGGAGGTCGGCAGTGTAGGTCTTTCCGAGGCCGAAGCAGCTGAACAGGGTGCAATTTCTGTGGGAAGTTTTCCTCTCGCAGCAAACGGCAGAGCTCTCTCAGCAGGTGCTCCTGACGGCTTTGTCAAGGTAATAATTGATGCAAAATACGGTGAGATACTCGGTGTTCACATTGTAGGTCTTGGCGCATCGGAAATAATCAATGAAGCCGCAGCCCTTATGTCAATGGAGATAACTGCGCATGAGGTTGCCGAGATTATTCATGGACATCCAACTGTATCGGAAGCCTTCATGGAAGCCGCTGCAGATGCTCTCGGTAAATGTATTCATTTGCCCCCAAAAAAAAAGAACTAGAGTTGAATAATGCAGAGAAGCCGGGACTTTCTGGTTGAATTAGCCAGAAGATATTACATCGATGAAATCTCACAGCAGGAAATTGCCAGGGAATATAATCTGTCCCGGCCGACTGTTTCAAATATATTGAAGCAATGCCGTGAAGAGGGGATTGTCGAAATAAGAATTCGCGAGAGTTCGGCGTTCTCCCGCGGCTTGAGCGACAGGCTTCGCGATCGTTTCGGTATTAGAGAAGCCGTAATAGTCCCTTCAAATGAAGATTCTGCTGCTGTTTTAAGCAGAGCCGGCGCCGAAGCGGCTGCATTTGCATCTTCTGCTATCAAAGACGGCATGAAGGTCGGTGTTGCCTGGGGGACATCTCTTTTTCAGATGGTGCATCAGATGAAGCACCTGAATGTCGTCGACATCGAGGTTGTTCAGCTTATGGGCGGCCTCGGCGCATCAAATCCCCAGTATGACGGAGCTGATTTGGCCCGCGAATTGTCTAAACTTCTGAATGCAAGGTACTACCCGCTGCAGTGCCCTGTACTTGTAAAAAATATTGAAGTAAAAGAAATGCTCATTGCTGAGAACGGCATTAGAGAAACTCTGCAGCGAACCTCCGACCTCGACATCGCGTTCGTAGGTCTCTCTTCAAATGATCCTGATAAGTCAGCCCTTGTAAAGGCTGGTTTTCTTTCTTACGATGAGGCTGAAGACACCCTGCGGGCCGGAGCTGTAGGCCATATGTGCGGATACAGTTACGGCGCAGAGGGAAATATGCTGGCACTTCCGGTAAATTACCGGATTATCGGGATAGAATTTGACAATTTTCTGAATATCCCCGAGCGCGTCGGTATTGCCTGTGGTGCTGAAAAAGCTGACGCTATAAAAGCTGCTTTAACAGGCGGTCTGATTACCACCCTCATCACTGACGAAACTGCCGCGCTGAGAATACTAAGCTGAGTAGTATCAAACGCTCGTAAGTGCATTTACAACCATAAATCCCGCTGCGGCAAGGGTTGTCAATGCAAAAATTAGCTTGAGGCGTTTGGGTTTGGTTTTAAGCGCCAGTTTCCCGCCGAGGATTCCGCCAACTGCTGCGGCGGCAGCAAAAGGCAGGGCTGCCTGAAGCTCGAAATGTCCCTGCGCCGCGTGCCCTATGAAACCCATAAGGGCAGTAGCTGCAACCATAGCCGAAGATGTGCCAACAGCAATCGGCATCGGTACACCGCAGAGCAGTACCATCAACGGGACCTTGAATGAGCCGCCGGATATTCCTAATGCACCTGAGGCAAGTCCAACAACAGCGCAGACGGGTATTGCAATCCAGAGGTTTACGACATAACTTGAATCACCGAAGGTTCTGTGCCAGTATCCCGGACGTTTAATTTCCGGTAAGGGTCTGTCGTTGAATTTCATCAGCATGAGGAATCCCGCAATTACAAGCATAGCGGAAAAGATAAACTTCAGGTAAACGCCGCCGATATACTCTGAGAAGTACCCGCCTGCAAAGGCCATAACGTCGGTGGCCGGGTCAATTACGAGGGCCAGCTTCCAGTCAACGAGTTTATTTTTGCTGAAGATCAACATGCCGCACAGGGCCGTCACCATCAGGATGAACTGGCCCGAAGCAGCAGACTGGTGCATAGACATCCCGGCGGCGACGAGAGCGACAACATAGAAGTTGCCGCCGCCGCGTCCGGTCATCGTCATGAGGAATGCTATAGCTAATATTATCAGGGATAATATGATGTAGTTCATGATAAAACCGGTTCTTTAAGCTTCTGAAGAAGCTTGCCGGGCTTAAGTTCGGCTACAAGTTCGTTGTAACCACCTTCGATTATCCGAACGTTGTCGAAGCCATGTGCTTTCAGGTATAGATATACCATTGTTGACCTGTTCCCTGATGCGCAGAAAATACCGATTGTTTTATCCTTCGGTAATTCGTTTATGCGGTCACATACCTGGTTAATAGGTATGTGTGCCGAGGGCATGTGATATTTAAGTCCGAATGAAAGGGTTTCAAACTCCTCCATGGCTCTAACATCTAAAAAGAATGTGTTCTCGGCATTCATGAATTTTTCTGCCGTCATTTTGTGGTTTCCGCCTCCGAAAAATTCGAAGGTCATTGATTTTAAGGCTTTGTCAAGATTTTCCATATCGAGTGCTCCTGTTAATAGAGTAAAATTTAGTTTTTGTAAAAAGTAAAATGGTAACGAGGAGGGATAATTAGAAACCTGTCCACCAGCATCGGCAGATCTGTCTTGCCTTCATAATACGATCATATTACGTTGAATAAAAACAATCAAGATAAAAAAATACTTATATGCAAGGATAAATAATGGTGTATTATTAATATGTAATCGGAGGAGCTTATGTTTAAAAAATGTTCTCTTTTTCTGATTTTATTAATTCTGGCTGTCGCCAACGTTTCCGCTGACGATTCCAGGCTCGAACGTCCCTGGGATTTTTCACTTGAGTTAAACCAGATGCTGCATATTCAGCTTGATGTTGAATACTTTTTTAATGATTCAATCGGGATGAAAGCCGGTTTCGGTGTGTCCCCTCTGGGGTGGACCTGTTTCACCTATAACGTGCTTGTTGTCTATCATTTGAATCTTCCCGAAGAACATTTTCAGCTTGATTTCGAAGCAGGTCTGCCAATTGCATACTTTGATTTTATCGAAGGGCGTTATGTTGACTGGGACCCGATGATTGATGATCCGTACTACGGTTTTTTACCGGGTGCATGTCTTCTTATTTCGTACAGATTTAATGAGGAACACGCACTCGGGCTGCGGGCAGGAGTTGCCGCAATGTTTGAGCACAATCTTGACTCAGGCTGGAAAGAGCCGGGGGTTATGCCTGTTTTTGCAATTGTTTATAATTTCTAAAGGTTCAAAAGATTCTAAAAACGTTCTTGACGACTCATATTGCAGATTTTACAATTGGGATAATGATTGTGTTTTCTGCTCTATGCATGATAAGTGCCCTCATTGCTTTTGAAGGTTCTATCGCTGTGCTGAGGCTGAATCGCCGTCGTCTTATAAACATTATTTACTCGATCTTTGCCTTGGATTATATGCTGGTTTGTCTTTTTTTTAATCAGTATGTGACATCTCCCGACCACGATACCGCCTTATTCTGGAATCGTATGCTTGTTTTCCCCGCATCGTTTTATCCTTCTATAATGCTTCATTTTGCAATGATATTAATATCTAAGAATGAGCGGTTGATGTATAATTGGCTGATTCCTTTCATATATCTGCCATCGTTTCTGATTGGCCTGGTAGCAGTTTTGGGGAAATCAATTCAGGATGTTTTTCATACACCCTGGGGATGGGAAAATTACAGTTCACCTAGTAATTTCTGGCTTAACATATCTTTTGTAGTATTTATCTTACTGTGTGTAGGCAGTTTCATGCTTGTTTTATATCGCTATAAAAAACCTTTCAGTGAACGAAAAAAAAAACAACTGAGACCCATCATGTATTCACAGTTGATTGGGACGATAGGCTGGGTGTTGTCTCTTGGATTATATTATACAGGATCCGGAGTGTTGCAATCCTTGGTCTCCAATTTAGCATTTCTGATAATTGTAACCCCGCTTCTAATCGGTGTCAGAGTTGCAATATTCAAATATCATTTAATGGTTCTTGCTCCTGACAGGTACGCTGCCGAACTCATAAGCGGTATAGATGAACCTGTTTTCTTACTGGATATGCAGGGTGAAGTGATGTTTCAGAACCCTTGTGCAGGCAGATTGGCGAAGTATGCAGAAATAAAGGAGCCTTATTCCATCTGCAGCCTGTTTCATTGCGGTGAACGGATGCAAAAAGAGCTAGAGGATATGGTCCATGGAAACAATACAGGAAGTGCTCTACACGTAACAATAAAATGTCTTGAAAAGCCCCGCTCATCTTATGTACTGCAGATTCAGGGGGTAAAAAATGAGATTGACGAGTATATCGGCGCAGTATGTGTAGCTACTAAAGAGCAGACCCTGGAAGGATTTCAAGAGCGCTTCGGTATTACCCCGCGTGAGACTGATGTCCTCTACCTGTCAGTTGCCGGCTTTACAAACAAAGAAATTGCCCGCGAACTGAATATTTCGATCAGAACAGTTGAACACCATCATGAGAATATTTACAACAAGCTGGGGATCAATAATAAGCTTGAACTCCATAATATCTCGCTAAAATACCGGATTATCTCCGGTAAAGATTAAACGTCAAAAGATTAATTTAATAGTATAGGTAATTCCCTCCATTCAAGATACAGCAAATCATAGGGGACGTTGCTTTGTTTTACTGTACCCCCATAGAACTATTAATACAAACAACTATTTTTGCAAATTTTGTGATGTACACAGTCCTGTTAATAAAATAGAATAATTGTAATTAATTAACCGGAGTCATAAATGGAAAACTATCTCAATGTTGCTAACAGCGGGTTGCTGTTTCTTATAGCAGCCGTCATTTTTGTTCTTATCGTATGCCAGTCTATTATCTTTTTTGTAACTGCATGGAAGGAAGGTCAGCGCAGGGGAATTGAAAAAGCCCGAATGCTGAAAGCTGTAAAATCGAGTGCAGTGCTTTCTATAGTCCCGTCTATCCCGATTGTGATATCGCTTATTGCAATGGCTCCTGTCCTTGGGATTCCGTTTCCGTGGATAAGATTATCGGTTCTGGGCTCAGCATCATATGAGCTTATGGCCGCTGGTATGGGTGCGGAAATAATGGGTATAAGCGGACTCGGTGGTGACGGCTATACAGCGGAAGTTTTTTCCAGTTCCACCTGGATTATGACCCTCGGAACTATTTCTGCGCCTATCATTCTCGTTTTCTTTCTAAAAAGGATTTCAAGCGGTTTTAAAAAGGTGCAGGCAAAAGATTCAACATGGATGCATGCATTGATTATGGCCGCATACATGGGTTTGATATCAGTGTTTATCGGGCCTCCGATAACACGCGGCGGTATTGAGCTTATCACCCTGCTTTCAGGCGCTGTGATTATGCTGATTTCTACTTTTATTGAACGGAAATTCAAGGTTGCCTGGCTAAAGGAATTTGCTCTTTCATTCAGTATGATAGGAGCCATGGCAGCAGCTATATTGTTTTCCAACATTTTTAAGGGGGTACTATAATGAATGATCACGGATTAAAAGCCTTTGATGATAAAATACATTTAACAGGCAGGCTGACGATGAGCATAGGTGCACTGATGCTGCTCGCAATCCCTGTAATTATCAGTTTGAGATGGAATATCTTTCCGCCCTTCGGAAAAATTGCCTCCGGGGTCTTAAGCCTTTCACTTATTATGGTACCGATGGCCTTTGCTGAAATATTTACATATGCTCCTATTCTCGGAAGCGGTGCGACATATCTCGGTTTTCTTACCGGCAATCTGTCTAATCTCAAGGTGCCGGCGGCTGTTATGGCTCTTGAAATTTCAGATACAGATCCTGCATCTGAAGATGCGGAAATTATATCGATAATCTCAGTTGCAACATCCGCAATTGTTTCAGCAGTTATCATTTTTCTTGGAGTCCTGCTGATTGTTCCGCTTTCACCGGTATTAAGCAGGCCGGAACTCAAACCGGCATTCGATAATGTTCTGCCGGCTCTCTTCGGTGCTCTCGGCGCGTACTGGATAATGAGAAACTGGAAACTAGCTATTACCCCACTCGTGATAACAATCCTGGTCTTTCTTGCTGCTGATGTACCCACCTCGGCAATGATTCCGCTGAGTGCGCTGCTTTCAGTAATTGCAGCAAGGATTCTCTACAAAAAGGGACTGCTTTAATGACCTCGTTTATTCTTAAGAATTGCAGCCTGATCAACGGACGGGCGGATATCGATATTAAGCATGGTGTATCGTTGGGCGTGGGTGCAGACGGTCTGATTAAGGAAATTGTATCGGGTAATTCAACCGTTGAATCCTATTCTGAGGAGATAGACCTTAACGGCTGCTATCTTGTGCCCGGTATTATAAATGCCCATGCTCATCTGATTGCAAGCGGAAAACCGTCCATAGGATTTAACAAGTCTACAAGGATTCTGCTGAAATTCCTGTCGACTGGGCCTGGCCGGAAGCTTGCAGGTAATATGATTAAACGGAATATCACCAATGCAGTTAATGCCGGGGTAACGACTATCCGCAGTCTGGGCGACCCGCTTTACTATGATATTGCCGTCCGTAACGAACTTAAAGATTCCGGTGATGCATTTCCCCGTCTGCTTACGGCCGGCAGGCTGATTTGCGCTTCCGGAGGACATGGAGATATGCTCACGCCGCTCACGGCTGATTCACCCTGGGAGTGCCGGAAGGCTGTAAGAATGAATGATCAGCATTCTGTTGATGTGATCAAACTTATAAGCACCGGAGGTGTTACCGACGCGCGTAAAATAGGCCAGGCCGGATGTGTTCATATGACGGTTGAGGAGATAGCAGCTGTCTGCGATGAAGCACACAGACGGGGGCTTATGGTAGCCTGTCATGCAGAAAGCAGTCTAGGTGTTAAGGAAGCCTTACTTGGGGGTGTTGATACAATAGAGCACGGCAGCGAGCTTGACCGGCAGATGATTGATCTTTTTCTTAAGAATCCGAACTCTCTTCGCGGTTATTCTGCTTATATTCCAACCCTGTCAGCACCCGTCAGAATAATGGAAAACAGGAAGGAGTTAACATCCTGGGATAATATCAAATTCGCTAATGCCGAGATTGTCATGAAGGGGCAGATAAAAGCCGTTAATCAGGCTGTTGAGGCAGGGGTGAAAATTGGCTGCGGTGCAGATTCGGGTGTGCCCTTTGTTTCACATTATGACGTCTGGAACGAGCTGCGCTTTCTCATGGAACATGCAGGGTTGACTGCAGCCGGGGCACTGGAAGTCGGTACAATCGCTACAGCTGAGATATTAGGAATTGACGGGATCACCGGCAGTCTTGATGTAGGTAAGGCTGCCGACATTATTGTCACAGCCGATAATCCCCTGGAGGATCTTTCAGCACTGTCTAAGCCCCGGATGGTTGCAGCACAGGGCCGGCTTGTTCGCAGGCCGCAGATAAAGAAGGCTTTTTAATTGTATTCAGGCTTCAGCTTTCATTCTTTGCCGAATCAACATCGTTAAATACTCGTAGAAAGTTTCGGCCTGCTATACCTTCTGTCTCGTCATCAGTAAAGCCTGCGGAAGACAGAAGATTCATGATTTTCCAGCTTTCAGTAATATCTCTGTATCCCTTCATATAACCCGGTACTCCGTTGAAATCAGTCCCGACGGCCATGTGCTCAGCTCCGATGAGATTTCGCATATACAGTGCCTGCTTTTTGAACGCATCGCTGTCTATAGTACCTTCTCCCCTGTTTAAAAATGGCCACAGCCCGATTACCCCCCCGCTTTGAGCGATGAGCTTCAGCGATAGATCAGTTATATGCCTGCCGTAACCCGTGAGTGCGCGAGGGCCGGTATGTGAACAGATTACAGGGGTTCTACTGCGTCCGGCTGCCTCGGCAATTGTCATTTCATCGGCATGCGCCAGATCAATAATTATTCCATTATCATTGGCCTTCTGTACAAAGCGGAGGCCCTTTTCGGTAAGTCCCGTTTTATCACCCTCCGGAATTATCCGGCCCTTCCATCCTAAATCGATGCTGCCGAGGCTGTTTATGCTGTAGTGCATCGGCGCAATTAATCTTACCCCGGCCTTATATACAGCGTCTACCGCCGACATCTCATCATCTATAAAATCGCCGCCTTCAATTCCCAAAATGAAACCGCTCCGGTCAGCGTCCGCGATTTCTTTCAGCTCCGCAGGGCTGAGTACGATCACTGAACCGTTTTCGCATATGGATTTTCCGATGTCTGAAATCTGGTTGAGGACGGTTTTCGTATCGTTTTTCAGATCTCTGAAACCGTATGTCTCAGGGTCTCCAATTGCGCATATCAAGCCGCCTGTTAATCCGGCTGATATAATCTCTTTCACACTTCTGTCCTTCGGCATTCGGAACAGGGTAGCCGCGCGGAGGATGAAGGGGAGCAGGCCGGCATTATGGCCATGTATGTCAAAATACATCATGATGCTACCTGTATTATTATCTCTATTTCTACTGGGATATTGAACGGCAGGCTTGCAGTACCGATTGCGCTTCTGGCGTGTGCCCCTTTCTCTTCACCTAAAATCTTTATCAGCAGTTCAGATGCACCGTCAATTACTGCCGGATGCTGAGTGAAATCCGGAACAGAATTTACAAATCCTGTAAGTTTTACAATACGTTCTATCCGTTCAAGACTGCCTAAATGTTTTTCAGCGGTGCTCAGTAACGTCAGAGCAGCACCGGCCGCGCATTCCCTGCCTTCTTCAACTGTGACTTCAGCCCCCAGTTTGCCGTAGTATTTCAGATTTGAGGGATCAGGGCCCCCGTTTCCCGAAAGGTAAAGCAATCCGTTTGATATCACTCCCGTTGTATACCTTCCTTCGCTCGAGGGCGCTTCCGGCAGTGACAGGCCTAGTTCTTTAATTCTGTTTTTAATATTCATAGGATTATTTTACTTGATAATATCGGTAAGTGCCACTAAATATCGCTGCTAATCCACCTTTGCATGCATCCAGTGCCCGGATTTGTATCCGATATGAAGCAGTAGTGAATGAAATACCTGATAAAGCCCGAATCCAAGCCAGGCCATATTCACTCCCATTCCCAACAGCCTTGTGGTGATAAACGTAAAGGTCAGGATGAAGAGGATGTTTGTGGTAAACTCAGAAAACAGAACAAATTTACCCCAGGCATTGCCTGTGAATACCATCTCGAAGGTGAATCCTAAAATCTCAAAGAAAAAGAAAATGGCGAAGAAGCGCAATGCAATGGTTGCTGTATCAAGGGTTTCTCCCGGTGCCGCGAAAATTGATGCAACCGTTCCCGGAAAACAGAATACAAGTATGAATATTATCAGGCCGATGGCCGCACCTATCAAATACCCGGCGTGCATGACAGCCTTTGCCGCCCTTTTGTTTTCTGCGCCGAGTTCATTACCTATCAGGATTGCTGCACCGTGTGAAAATCCTCCTACTATTGTTTTATTGATTCGATAAAACGACAGAACGATATGTGTTGATGCAAGATATACGGCCCCGATGTTCTCGACCATTGCCTCATAGAAAAGCATAATCAGCATTGCGAGTATGTTCTGTATTGCAGGAGGCATTGCAATTCTTATAATGTTTTTGATGATCCTCCAGTCCGGTTTACGGGAATGGAAAAAACGGTATTTCCTGATATACTCTTTGCGCAAAGTCACGGAAAGGATGTAAAGAAGTGCTATCCACATGGACAGCAGCGAACCCAGTGCAGCCCCCTTTATGCCCATTTCGGGCAGTCCAAATTTACCGTAGATAAAAATATAGTTCAGGATAATATTAACGCCGTTGGAAACTAAGCTTGTAATCATTGAATAGCGGGGTTTATGTATTGAGGAAAAGAATCGCATTATGATTATTTGAACGCCCTGCGGGATGAAAGACCATCTGAGTATTCTTATATAGTCCAGCGATAGTTCAATTATTCGCTCTTCATGCAGAATCAGTCGGAACAACGGGCCTGTAAAGAAGGAAAGTGTAAAAGCGACAAGAGAAAAAATCAATGCAGTAATAATACCCTGATCCATAATTTGCCCGAGGTTTGACGGTCCTGCCGTCTCACCGCCGGAGCCGAGCCTTCGTGAAACAATTGCCTGAATTCCGTTGGACAGAGGCCATAGAAATGTGTTGAGAACCCAGAAAAACATGCCGGCTACAGCGAGCGCAGCAAGTTCCAGACTTCCTTCGCCGAAATGACCCAGCATTATGGAGTCTGCGACCTGATGGGAATAGTGCGAGAGGCGGCCTGCAAGCAGGGGCGCACCGAGAACTGTTATTCTCTTAATATTGTTTCTCAGGCTGTAAGCGGGCGCACCTATATCTGTCATGGGGTTATCATATTGAAATCATCTGTCATAATCAACATTGTCTTTACCTATATTATTTATTACCTTAGAACTAAGGTAATTGGAGATTAAATGGACAATAATACTGCCGATTTGACAAAGGGGTCGTTAACCGGGCATTTGAGAAGGCTGGCTGTTCCAGCGAGTACAGGCGCTTTTTTTAATACGATGTATAATGTAGTTGATACCTACTGGGCTGGCCGTCTATCAACTGATTCTCTGGCTGCACTGTCTATAAATTTCCCGATGTACATGCTGGTCATGGCTCTGGGGGTGGGCTTTTCCGGTGCGGCGGCGGCCCTGATTTCCAATGCAATCGGTGCTGGAAGGGAAGAAGCTGCAAGGAAATATCTGGCGCGGATAATAACTGTATCAATAATTTCATTCTTTATCACAGGGATTATACTTTTTTTCTTTCTCGAGGATATATTCATCCTGCTGAACAGCCGGGGGGCTGTTCTCAGCGGTGCGGTTTCATATGCCAGAATTATCATTTTCGGCATGCCTGTAATAAATACCGCTTATATTTTTTCAGCCGCACTTGCCGCACGCGGGGATACCAAATCCTACCGCAATGCGTTAATAGTCGGGTTTCTTCTGAATATAGGCCTTGATCCGCTGTTTATGTATGTTTTCAATATGCAGGAGGCCGGGGTAGCCCTTGCAACAGTAATAATTCAGGTTGTCACGACTATCTACCTATTTAGTAAGATTATAAGGATCGGGGGGCTTAGAAAGGTAAAGGCGCCTGATTTTGTTCCAACATTTCAGGCTGTCAGGGAGATTCTCAGTCAGGCTGTTCCCGCTACAATGAATTTTCTGACTATGGCCCTCGGAACCTTTGTTATTACCTGGTTTATTTCCGCCTTCGGCCGTAATCCAGTTGCGGCTTACGGAGCGGCAGTGAGGGTGGAACAGATAGCCCTTGTGCCTTCCTCGGGTTTGAATACCGCCCTTGCAGCCCTCGTAGGACAGAATAACGGAGCGGAGAATCCTGACAGGGTTCGAAAATCATTCAGGCTGTCGCTTCTTGCAGGAGCCGGTCTGATGATTGTGATTCTGCCGCCGGTGCTGATATTCGGCAGGCATCTGATTGGTCTGTTCACTGAAACCGAAGAAGTAATAAAAATAGGTTATAACTACCTCTTGCTTCAGGGATTTACATTTTACAGCTATATCATTCTGTTTCAAAGTAATTCGCTTCTCCAGGGGCTGAAAAAGCCGGCGATGATAATGTGGATGGGGCTTTACCGGCAGATTGCAGCCCCGGCAGCAGTCTTCTACCTTTTGTGTTTTACCTTCGGTATGGCAGAGAGGGGCGTCTGGACGGGTTTAATCTTCATCAACTGGTCGGCAGCGGTCATGACTCTATTGTGGGCTGCTCATGTTCTTCGCCGGTCGTCACGGTATTAAAGAAACTCATCAATTCAAGTATAGCTATATTGAACTGACTCGCTCCGGTGCTTGTTTTCCTGTTAATTACAGTTTATCGCTTTCTGTAGCAGGCTCAGCGCCCCGGCGGTTGACCGTCGTATATTCATTGTCCGGTTTTTACCGAAGTTGAATTTTTTTGTTACTATAAATCCGGGTCCGGCTGCGGCGGTCCACACTGTCCCCACCGGTTTCTCGCTGCTACCGCCTGTCGGTCCGGCTATTCCGGAGGTGGCTACCGCGTATTCGGCGCCAAAGACTTTTTGCGCGCCCTTTACCATTTCGGTAACCGTTTCTTCACTGACGGCGCCGAATCGCTCCAGGGTTTCAGCTTCAACTCCGAGGACGGCTGATTTTACTTCGTTTGAATAAACCACCGCGCCGCCCTTGAACCATTTAGAGCAGCCGGGAATTGCAGTTATTCTCTGGGCAATTGTGCCCCCGGTGCAGCTTTCGGCACAGGCAAGATGGCTGCCGCGTTCTGCTATCATGCGGCCAATCACCTCTTCAAGCGTCTCGTTATCATATCCGTAAATATACCTGGCAATGATATCATGCAGGGTTTTTATCGGTTCATCGAGCAGTTTTAAAACTGAGGCCTCATCGACGCCCTTTGCGCCCAGTCGAAGTCTTATAGCCTCGGGAGACGGCAGATAAGCCAGGCTGACGCCGGCCGGGAGGGCGGCCTCCCAATTGCTGAGTTTCTCGGCCAGATGTGCTTCGGATATACCGCTTACCATTATCGTTTTATAGATTATATGCGGCAGGCTGAAGTAACTGCCGAGTTCACGCTTGATATGATCATTGAAAATACCCTTCATCTCAGAAGGCACACCGGGCAGGCTGATTACAACCCTTCCGTCTTTTTCAAACCACATCCCGGGAGCTGTTCCGTGATTGTTCATAAGTACTTTTGCGGCGGCGGGGACAAGGGCCTGTTCTCGGTTTAGATCATTCATTGTTGAGCCGTAACTTTTAATTTTTGCCTCAACTGCAGATAGAACGTCCTCAGAGAGAACGAGACTGGAATTAAAATATTCAGTAAGAACCTTTTTGGTTATATCGTCGTTGGTGGGGCCTAGTCCGCCGGTGAAGATTATCAGGTCGTTCTCCGGAAGATATCTGTCAATTGTAGAGCGTATTTTATCACCGGTATCGGATATAGATATATGATTTTCAATTGTAAATCCGAGTTTAGTGAGTTCGGTTGCCATCCATGCAGAATTTGTATCGACAACCTGTCCTATAAGAAGTTCATCGCCTATTGTTATTATTGTTGCATTCATGGACTGAGTATATATTGTTCATCATTTATAATTCAATGTTTTTGAATGAAAACCGCTTAAAAACTGGAATTTGCTTCACTGGTGTATTAGAATAACGGAGATGGATTCTAATTATTTCGGCAGTGATCACTATTCCCGTGCGGAAAAAATAGCAAATCTCGGTTCATGGAAGATAGAGTTGAAGAGAAATATCGTTGTAGGAACAGACTCTGCCATTGAGATTTACGGATTATCAAAGAAAAATTTTACACTTGCTGAAATTCAGCGCATTCCTCTTCCTGAATATAGAACTATGCTCGATGAAAAGCTGAAAGATCTGATCATGGGAGTTAGTATTTACGATGTTGAATTTCAATTGAGACGCCAAAGAGATGGAGAAATCCGCTGGGTTCGTTCAGTTGCGGAATATGATGAAACAGAGGGCTCTGTTACCGGTATAATCCAGGATATCACCGAGAGTAAACTAATGAAAAAGGCTCTCGAAGACAGTGAAAAGCGTTACAGGAATCTTTTCGATAATTCTGTTTCCGGAATACTGTATATGGACCTCGATGGAAATGTAATTGAAGCGAACAGAAAAATGCTCCAGATTCTTGGTTCCCCATCACTTGAAGAGACCAAAAAAATCAATGTTTTTACGTTTAAATCACTGGTCGATATCGGTTTTTCGGCGGATTTCAGTAAGGCTGTAAATACTGCCGAACCAGTGCATAATCTTATAGACTATGAAAGCAAGTGGGGAAATCGTCTATATCTGGAATACCATCTTATTCCTATTGTTGACAGCGGCCAGGTAGTCGGTGTAATGGGTAAGGTTGATGATATAACCGAAAAAAAACAGGCTGAGGAGAAAATCGAGGCTCTTCTTAAAGAGAAAGACATCATCCTGCGTGAGGTTCACCATCGAATCAAGAATAATATGGCTGCGGTTGAAAGCCTCCTGATGATTCAGGATTCGAATATAAATAATGATGAGATTAGCGGAGTACTCATGGATGCTGCCGGCAGACTGAGTTCAATGCGGATCCTGTATGAAAAGCTGTATCAATCAGAAGATTTTATGGCTACCTCTTCCAAAGCTTATTTTACAAAATTAATCGATGAGATTGCAGGTGTTTACCCGCAGAGTGACACTGTTACTATTGAGAAAAATCTACAGGATTTTATAATTCCGACTGATATCGTATTTTCATTGGGAATAATTCTGAATGAACTGCTGACAAACGCCATGAAATATGCGTTTACCGACGCTATGAACGAAAACCTTATAAAGATCTGCGTTCAGAAGGATCTCAACCAGGTGAGTATAACATTCAGGGATAACGGTATAGGATTCGGGGATCCTGAGCACATTAGAGACGGAAGTTTCGGGATTCAGCTGATAAAAATGCTCACCAAGCAGATTGGCGGCAGTGCCGAATTCTACAACGAAGACGGTGCAGTCTGTCTAATCAGTTTTATTATTTAATTTTAACTCAATCAGATAGATATAAGGCATACCGAGGTTTGTTTCAATAAGAGAATTTATGATCAGTGGTCTTACTCCGGCCGGGCGAATCCCGGTAAGCAGTAGTACTGCTTCCCAGGCAAACTGAACTCCAATACCTATTATAATAAGCCGGGCAATGGGAGCCTGCCCGTGTTTACTATTGAGGTTACGGATAATGAGAATCAGGTAACCGACAGTTAGAATTGCAGCCATAATTCCGTGATAGCTGCCGACATATCGCTGTATATGAATTTGATGGAAATTCGTACCAAAGTTCTGTGCAAGAAGACCTACGCCAAGCCAGCCAATTATCGGCAGCAGGGACCATTCGAGTTGGTGTCCATCATTTTCAAGCAATAGCCAGATCCATGTGAAGTTTGTAAAGCCATAGCTCATAGATAGCCAGAATAGAAATAAGCCGGTGGGAGCGCCTTCTACGCTTCGGGTCCCGGCAAGCATATAGAATCCGCCATAGTCGACAATGAAGTACAGCAGCCCTGCGAGTACACCAACTATAACCGCCTGTTTTTTTCCTGAATAAAGGAAAATGACAGTCAGAACAACAAGCCAGATTATATCCAGAATAATATAAAGACTATTAAGATCTCTTGCTACAATGTAATCCATATCACCTCCCTGAATATGATATTCCTGCGGAGGGTGTTTGTCAATTTTTTAGAACTGCATCGTTTTTGTTTGTATCAAGTTTTTTCAACTCTCCTGAAATCCCAACGGCAAGCAGGGCTGTCAGGGCCAGTGTCAGTACATCTGCTACAGGCTGGGCTGAATAGACCCCGGTCAGACCGAAGATTCGCGGCATAATAAGAACCAGCGGCAGAAAGAAAAACCCCTGGCGTGCAACAGCAAGAAGCATTGACGGGCGCCCTCTGCCTAGCGCCTGATAGAGAAATGAATAGATCAGCTGGAAGCCAAGAAAGGGCATGATAACTACATTCAGACGAAGAGAGAGAGTCCCCCTTGCTACTACCTCAGGATCTTTCGAGAACGCAGTCATTATCAAGCCGGCGCCCGTGAACAGAATAACGGCGGCAGAGATGGCGAAGATGCTGGTCCATTTTACGGAAAATTTTACAGCCTCACGAACCCTGCTTATGTTTTTAGCACCCCAGGCATAACCTGCAAGGGGCTGAAAACCCTGGCTGAATCCGAAAAGAACCATCATCGGCATCATTACAACCCGGAGTGTTATCCCTATGGCGGCAATCGCGCTGTCTCCAAAGGGCGCAGCGGCGTTTGTCAGCATTGCCATAGCAAAGCTGTTAAGAGCCTGACGCAGGAATGTCGGAATACCTATTTTCATAATCTGAGCGTATGTCGAAACCGTCGGATGAAATTTTCTCGGATCAATATGGACAATCGTTTTTCTCCGGACAAAAAAACTTGCGAGAAAGAAAGTGCTTACAACCTGACCGGTAACAGTAGCCCATGCTGCACCTGCAAGGCCTAAATCAAACACAAACATGTAAAGTGGATCCAGAATGATATTCAGTATCGCGCCAATGGCCAATGCTGCACCACTTACTTTTGCCGCACCCTCAGCCCTGAGCATGTTGTTCATGTTCATGTTCAGCATTTGAAAAATGGAACCGCTTATGATAACAGAACCGTAAATCTCGGCCTTGGCAAGTATTGATTCGGTTGCACCGAAAAGGCTTAGCAGCTGATGTATGAATATATTTCCAAGAATGATGAAAACAACCGCAATTCCCATAGTTGTGAAAAACGCTGTCGATGCGACCTGTGAGGCTTCCTCCCTGCGTTTTTCGCCGAGCTTGCGGGAAATTGCCGATGCCGACCCCATACCGAAGGTCATTCCGACCGCCGATATCAGCATGAACACAGGAAAAAGTACTGTAGTGGCCCCGAGGGATGCAGTATCATTCAGCATGCCAACAAAAAATGTATCAACAATATTATAGATGGCGCTTACCATCATCCCGATAATTGCAGGCCCCGCCATACTGGTGATAGCCTTGTTAACCGGAGCTTCGCGAAGCATTATCTCTCTTTTATGTTCCATTAGTTGCACTCCTCGACAATATTCAATAAAAAGTCAATATCCGCATCCCTCGAATCGGAGTCTGATGTCTGAATGAAATAGCGGATTGATGCGATCATCATCTTTATGATGCGTTCCCGATCAGCTCCTGCAAAACCGGCTCCAAGCGGGGAAAGGGTTTCAGCCAGAAGAATAATCAGCTTACGCTGCCACCCCGGATCATGGGTTTTAAGTTTGTGAGCATGCTTCACCGATGATTCAAGCTCGAAGGTTTTATTTGTAAACGCCCCCCTGGCCTTTATTCCGTCGTATATTAATTCAATAGCTTCACGGCGGTGGGGGCGTCCTTCTTTAGATGCCGTTTCTACAAGCGTTTTTATATCTTCAAAAGTCCGCTTCCAGCTCTTTTCCATAATTGAATAGAACAGTACGGTCTTGTTGGGATAATAATTGTATAATGTCCCGACGGCTATATTAACCTCGGCGGCCAGCTTTCGCATGCTGACTCCGTCAAATCCATCACGGATAAACAGCACTTCCGCTTTTTTAATAATCTGCTCGTCGAGCTGAGGTATTACTTTCGGCATGCAGGCATCATAATGAACGATGTTCATAAAGTCAAGGCTGAAATGTCTTGTGTTCATAATGATCAAACCGGGTTATAATAGTTTTATCTGAATGAGGATTCTTCAACAAAGGAGAGTGCATATGCAGTTAGGAGCCTTTTCAACAAGTCTTGCAGTAAAAGATATAAAGAAATCGAAGGAATTTTATACAGCTCTGGGGTTCAAGCCATTCGGTGGAGATGAAGAACAGGGCTGGCTGATCCTGAGAAACGGCAGCACTGTAATAGGGTTGTTTCAGGGGATGTTTGAGAAAAATCTGCTGACATTCAATCCGGGCTGGGCTCAGGATGCCTCTGAGCTGGAGGAATTTCAGGATGTACGGGAAATCGCAGTGAAATTGAAATCAGCCGGGTACAATCCGGATTCAGAGGTTGAAGGTGAAGATGGGCCGGGCAGCTTCATGATTACAGATCCTGACGGAAATCAGATTCTTTTTGATCAGCACAGGTAGTATGGGTTTTTACGACAGCGACGAAAATGTAAGGCAGTACCTTGAAATGGCTGAAGGGTATGACGGGATGGAATTGATTAAACGCCTGGGCATATATCTGAATCCCGGCAGTACTGTTCTTGAAATTGGTATGGGCCCGGGTGTTGACTTACTCCTTCTGAGTGAATTCTATAGGGTTACCGGTTCCGATACCTCGAAAATCTTTCTCAACCGGTATCGAAAACTGTATCCAAATGCTGATCTAATGAAGCTTGATGCGGTAACGTTGGATACCGATAGGACCTTTGATGCTGTTTTCTCTAATAAGGTTATGCATCATCTCAGTTATGATAATATGATTGCGTCATTCAATCGGCAGTCTGAATTATTAAATCAGGGCGGAATAGTAATGCATTCGTTCTGGTACGGCAGCGAGGTTGAGAATTATGAGGGTTTGATGTTTCATCAGATTACCGAGGACAAGTTGAAACAAATTATTCCGGGCTGTTTTAATATTGTTGAGATGAGACGTTATACCGAGATGGCAGAGATGGATTCGCTGTATACGATTATGAGCTTATAATTCGTTATGCAGTTTATTCACTATCGCGTCAGCCTGTTTCAGCACCTCAAGTTCCGGATATTTGAATCGTGACGCTGAGTGATGATTTGAGATGATATCGCATACAATATCAGTTTTAGCTTTGTCAAATCCCTGTCCGTTCAGGATTAGCCTGGCTTCCGCAGGGCCCAGCTCTTCCTGCAGCTTTCCGTTATTATGGCCGTATATTTCTTCTGCCGGTTTAATTCCAAGATCATGAAAGAGTGATGCTGCCGTGATTATTTCATTATCGCAGCCCCCAATTCTGGCAGCGATGATCTCTGAGTAGTTCAATACCTCGAGGGCATGTTCTATTCTTTTGAAGTCATTTCCGAAAAAACTGCACAGCTCTGCTGTCAGTCTTGCTTTCAGATAGTCAATTTTCATATATCGATTCCTTTAGCCCCCTTTGCCGTCCATTTCATAGAAGAATAATCATGTCACACACCATCCCGGCATCGCCGTCGGCTGAGATAACCGTTCAATATGAAATATAGCCCTGTTTCCGGTGATAATCAATAAGTTCCAGCTGGATGATTTATGCTATAATAAAAACATGTGGAGACTCGCCTCGGAGTTTTTTTTAATTTGTCATTTTTCTCTGATTTTCTCTCTGACTTTTCTGTGTACAGTATTTTTTATCCGGACAAGGGATCGTATTGTAGGCAGACTCCTTCTTATTCTTACAGCACTTTTCATTCACAGTTTTGCATCTCTTTTTTACAATATCTTTTCTGATGAGCTTGCCGCTGCGGTTGGACAGGTAGCTCCGGGAATTTCTCTTTTTCTGCTTGTGCTGACCTGTGTGACGGTTCCTGTTGTTATTTACGGTGTTTGTCGCTACATGTTAAGCCTGCTTGAACTTAATGAAAAACGTCATAGAATCGGTACTGGTATTATCACTGTCTGTGCTTTGTTTTTTTTCCTGTTCGGACTGTATTTTATTGTGTTTTTACATGGAAGCGACTGGTCTGTGGCTCTATCGCATGCGCTTAATGAACTGTTTATTTACGGCAGCCTGTTCTTATTTTTTCCGGCCCTGACTGCTGCAATTTTTCTGAAGCGCACAAGAGAAATTCGTAATCGTCAGTTACTTCTGAGTATTATAATCTCTTTTATTCCCATTGGAATCTTTGCCGTTATTGATCTGTTGAGACTAATGGATTCTGCCTACAAGCTTGTTTATTTATCTTATGTCGTCTTCCTGATTCATGTTTACCTATTTACTTCAAGGCATTATATGCACCGCTATGAACCGGAAGAAAAAGATTTATCGAAGCTTACTGAATGTTTCTGCCTGGCCATGGAGATCAGCGAGAGGGAGGGGGAGATTGTCAGGCTATTAATTGAGGGCCGTTCTAATAATGAAATATCAGAGAGCCTTTTTATTTCTCAGAATACCGTAAAAACACATGTTAGAAATATCTACCGGAAAGCTGGTGTATCAAACAGGCTCCAGCTCCTTGCTAAAATCCGAAGTCACCCCTAAGGGTGATTAGAAAATCATTATAAACTGGTATCTCTTTCATACCTCCGGGCGATGTTTTTAAAATTTGTGCGGCGTTATGTTTGATATATATGAACAGGAATAGTTTAAAAACAAATGTATTCATGACAGGGGCTTCTGGCCATATGGGGATGGAAGCTGTAAAGCTCTTGTCCGGAAACAGCAATATTAATCTCAGGCTTCTCGTGCTGCCTCTTAAAAAGGAGTACAAAAAGTTAAGGCAATTTCTTAAACTGCCCAATGTTGAAATTATTGAAGGCGACCTCTGTAATATTGCGGATATCAGGAAGGGGGTAGAAGGGGCTGACTATGTCCTTCATCTAGGCGCTCTGATTCCCCCTGCAGCCGATATTAACCCCGAGTTGACTGACAAGATAAATCTCGGCGGTACACTGAATGTTATTCAGGCGATAAAGGAGCAGAAAGCTCCGGATCACATAAAACTCGTTTATATTGCTACCGTGGCGTTTCTGGGCAATCGTCCCGCTCCAGTTCATTGGGGTCGAACCGGTGATCCGATAAGAATAAGTACCTTTGACTGTTATGGGGCAAGCAAGGTGCGGGCTGAGCGTGCAGTAATCGAGTCCGGATTACACAGGTGGGTATCACTCCGCCAGAGCGGAATGCTTCATGAAGATATGCTGAGAATGATGGAACCGATATTATTTCACTCTCCGTTGAGTACCCACATTGAATGGTCCACAGCGGAAGATTCTGGCCGAGTCCTCTACAGTCTCTGTACAAAAGATCTTCCGGATGAATTCTGGCGTAATATATATAATATTGGCAGCGGACCTGAATTCCGTGAGACATTCTATGATTTTACAAAGAATATTTTTGCACGAATCGGCATTGCTGATATTCAAAAATTGTTTAAGCCCAGAGATTTTGCGACACGAAATTTTCATTGTGTATGGTATGATGATTCCGACAAACTGAATGCCTGGCTTGATTTCAGGCGCAGCACATATTCCGGCTTTTTGAAATCTCTCAATATTCCCTCGTATTACAGATTGCTGAGGCTTCTCCCGGGAAAAATATCGCGGAAACTGATTTTCGAACCCCTCAGCAGGAGGGCCGGCGGAACCCGTAACTGGATTGAAAATAACATTACGGAGCGGATCCGGGCGTTCTGGGGAAGCCTTGAAAACTGGGAGAAAATACCTGAGCAGTGGGAAGATTATCGAATAGACAGGGTTCCTGATAAACTACTTCTGGATCACGGATGGAATGAAGATCTATATATTGAAGATATAAGCCTTGAAGATTGCCGGCAGGCTGCTGAATTCCGGGGCGGCCATTGTTTAAGTTCGACGATGAGGTCGGGTGACATTTATACACCGCTTGAATGGCGCTGTGCACTGGGGCATGAGTTTGCGGCCAGTCCGAATGCGGTGCTTCGCGCCGGACACTGGTGTCCTGAATGTGATACTGATGTAACGAAGTATGAAGCTCAGGCTGAGTACAATCGTTTTTTTGCGCAGGTGTATCTGCCTTAGCTAAGCAAAGAGCCTGACTTTTTAATTCGCTGTGTTCTTTAAAAAAGTATGGTTGTCAACCGAATACAATAAAGGTAATATATTCTCAACTTACAGGAGCACATATGAAAAAAAGAATTCACACTGATAACGCTCCGGCAGCCATCGGCCCCTATTCACAGGCCGTTGAAGCAGGCGGTTTCATCTATGTTTCCGGTCAGATACCAGTTGATCCCGCAACGGGTGAGTTAGCCGGAAATACAATTGAAGCTCAGGCTAAGCAGTCTCTGTCTAATGTACGGGCTATCCTTGAGTCGGCAGACTGCACAATGAATGATGTTGTCAAAACCACAGTTCTGCTTGCCGACATCGCGGATTTTGCAGGAATGAACGGGGTGTATGCTGATTTTTTCTCTGAGCCATTTCCGGCCCGGGCGGCATTTGCAGTAAAGGATCTGCCTAAAGGCGCCAAGGTTGAGATTGAAGTAATAGCTCTTAAATCATGATGAAATATAATTTTGATGAAATAATTGACAGGCGGGGTAGCGGTTCGGTTAAATGGGACTTCGGTGAAAAGCTGAAGGCCATGGGATTTACCGAGCGTTTTGATGATGATACCCTCCCGCTCTTTACAGCCGATATGGATATTGCCGTACCTCCGCCGATTGTTAATGCAATGCATCGCACTGCTGATCAGCGGATTTACGGGTATACTATGGCACCGCCGGCATATTACAGTGCGGTGATTGACTGGTTTGAAAGACGACACAACTGGAGTATCAGGCAGGAAGAGATTGTCTTCTGTCCGGGAACAGTGCATGCTGTCGCAACAGCTATCAGGGCATTTACAGAACCTGGCGAGGGGGTAATTATACAGCGCCCTGTTTATTATCCTTTTACGGCTGAAATTGAAGGAAACGGACGGGTTGTTGCCAACAATCAGATGATTCTTAATGACGAAGGCTATTACAGCCCTGATCTCGAAGATTTTGAAAAAACGGCACAAAAGCCCGAAAACAGACTGTTCATTCTATGTAACCCGCATAATCCAAGCGGCAGGATTTTCAGCAATACTAATTTAAAAGAGCTTTCGCGAATCTGTGCAAAGCATAATGTACTTATAGTGGCCGATGAAATTCACGGTGATCTGATACGAAAAGACTCAGAATTTGTACCCCTTGCAAAGGTTGCTGATTCAACCGGCCACATTCTTACATGTACGGCCATAAACAAGACCTTCAACACTGCGGGGCTAGCAGCTACTAATGTAGTAATTTCTGATCCGGTTCTACGAAAAACCTTTCTGCGGACACTTGGAAACGCGATGCCGTCCCCGTTCACATACAATGCAGTAATTGCGGCATACAATGAATGTGAGGATTGGCTTGAAGAGCTCAAAATCTATCTTGACGGCACGATAGACTGGGTTCTTGAGTTTCTTTCTAAAGAAATGCCGAAGGTTAAAGCATTCCGGCCCGAAGGTACCTACATTCTCTGGATGGACTTCAGGGGCTACAATCTAGCTGCTGAAGAAATCAGGAAACGGATATATGTTGACGCTAATGTAATCCTTGAAAGCGGTACAATGTTTGACCCTGATTCAGGTTCCGGTTTTGAGCGGGTTTGCCTGGCGTCGCCCCGGCCGATGATAAAGGAAGCGTTTGAACGGATTGCCGCGCAGTTTACAGAATAGGAGGACAGAATGAATGTAAACGGAAAAGCCTATAAAACAATATGGATAAATAAAGATGACGAGAAGCTTGTACAGATAATTGATCAGCGACCGCTTCCGTTTGAATTTGTTATAGAAGATATCAGAACCGTCGATGAGATGGCCCGTGCCATCAGGGAGATGCATCTGCGCGGGGCGGGGCTTATTGGAGTTGCTGCCGCGATGGGGATGTATCTTGCCGCCTTGAATGCCGACCCTGATAATTTTGATGCGGATATAAAGCGATTTGCCGAACAGCTAAACGCAACCCGCCCTACTGCCGCAAACCTGAAGTGGGGGATCGACCGTCAGCTGTCTGCTATATCCGCAGGCAATTCTATCACTGAGAAGATTGCAATAGCAAAGAATACCGCTGAAAATACAGCAGAGGAAGATGAAGTCTCCGCCCGGAAGATCGGCGAGTACGGAGTTAAGCTGATTGAGGAAATTGCTTCTGAAAAAGACGGGCCGGTTAACATTTTGACCCACTGCAATGCCGGCTGGCTTGCGTTCGCCGATTTTGGATCAGCAACCGCCCCAATCTATACAGCCTTTGAAAAAGGGATAGATGTTCATGTCTGGGTTGATGAAACAAGGCCCCGAAATCAGGGCGCACGGCTTACAGCATGGGAATTGAAACAGCACGGTGTTCCTCATACTATTATTGCAGATAATACCGGCGGTCATTTGATGCAGCACAACATGGTTGATATTATCTTTGTTGGTGCTGACAGGGTTAGCTATACCGGAGATGTCGCTAATAAAATCGGTACTTATCTGAAGGCTCTTGCAGCGAAGGATAATGGAGTCCCTTTTTACGTGACCTTCCCCTCATCAACATTCGACTGGGAAATTGAGGATGGTGTTGCCGATATCCCGATAGAACAGCGTGATGCAGCAGAGGTTACCTGTATCAGGGGGCGCGATGTTGAAGACGGCAGTCTGAGGGTTGTTAATATTACCCCCGAAGGATCTCCGGCCGCAAACTATGCCTTTGATGTTACCCCGAGGAAGCTTATTACGGGGCTTATCTCTGAAAGGGGAATCTGCGCTGCGGATAAGTACGAGGTTTTAAAACTGTACCCTGAGAAGAAATAATTATCTCATAAAATGTGCATAATATGATGCGGGGCGACAGGCAGCTATACTATCAGGTTTCTTGTTCAGTTGTATTAAAGCGCGATATTTTTGATTGATATAATGATTATCAGTATCAGGACAATTATGAATAGTCGATCGACTTGATTGTTGGAGAGTTTTTTTGTTATCGCAGACCCAGTTATTGCCCCACTGATTCCGCCGGTTATCATCACAGCAAGAACGAGTACGTTGATTTCAGGGATATTTCCGCCTGCTATAGTGAATATCAGGCTGGCAAGCTGCGAGAAGAAAATAATAAAAAGAGAATTGAGAGCAGAAGTTTTCGAATCCATTGAGAAGAATACGTAGAGCACCATCAGGTTTATGGGGCCTCCGCCTATCCCCAGGAAGGCTCCAGTGAGACCAAGCATTAAACCTGTTACGGAAATAATTGCCGGGGATTTAAAGCTGTGCTGTCTGAACTTCTTTTTATTTACGGTGAATATTAAGACCCCGACCGTCAGCAGAAGCAGGACGGCGGACTGTATAATCATTACATTGTTTATACTTTCTTCAGTTGTGTTTTTTATAAGAAGATTGAACAGGAACTTTCCGGCAACTCCGCCCACTACGCCGCTTGCAGCCAGGGGGCGGCCGATTTTTAAATCGATGGAAACTTCTGAGCTGCGGCTTTTGATTATAGATGCAGCCGACATACAGAGCACTGTGCAGCCCGAAAGAAAATTAATTGTCGCAATGTTGAAAAAGCCGAATGTATCAAGTACCGGCTTTATTATTATACCGCCGCCTATACCGCTTATAGCACCTATAACCGATGCTGTAAATCCAATGAAATAATGAATTATTGCTATCAATTAATTTACTCCCAGTGTATAGGATGTTATCATTTTTCTGATTTTTATGTAAACTGCTAATAAATTTAATAAATTGTTAACAATTATCAATATTCTGCTAGTGATTCAATATAAATATTATTGTAAGATATAGTTATGGGAAAATCCAGTAACATGAACAATAATATTACTAAACCTCTTCCCGGAGGTGTATCGCTTCAGTTATATAACTCAGCTGATGAGACGATTTTTGAGAGTGCTGGAAAATGGCTTTATCCTCTTTTTGAGGTAGAAGATTATCTGCATGCGATGGCCTTCAAGGCTGCTGATATTTTTCTGCATGACAGAATAGCCGGAAGAGCCGCGGCTTCACTTATTTCAAGGATGGGTTTCAGGCGATGTTTCATCGATACTATAAGTGTTCCGGCTCTTGAGGTTTTTGAACGATACGGGGTGAATTGCGGATATAACCAGCTGGTAGATAAGATCGAATGCAGAACAGAAGATTTGATAACCAATGAAATGGATCTTGACCATGTATACAGGATGCTCCGGAAGCGGGCCGGAAGGCTTCAGGGGATAGATCTTGAAATAAAAGAGTTGGAAGCAGGTTATGACGGGAAGAAGATCCTCAAAGGCTTAAATATACGGATGCGCGCCGGAGATCAGCTCGTAATTGCCGGGGATAACGGCACTGGTAAATCCACAATGCTTAAAACCTTGATAGGCAGGCTGCAGCCGTTCTCAGGCGAGATAATTCTGGGTGGAATGCCACAGGCCCGGGTTAAAAAAATACCCTCGCCGGTAGGCTATGTCAATCAGAGTATCAAACAGACTGAATTCCCGATTACAGCCGAAGAGGTTGTCTCTCTGGGGCTTTTGGGGCAGAAGCTGTCTAAATCTGAAAGTGAATATCAGATAGAAGTGTCAATGCGGCGTACAGGATGCTTTCATCTGGCCGGGCGGAACATAAACACCCTCTCAGGTGGTGAAAAGCAGCGCGTCTCGCTAGCCCGCTGCCTGGCGCAGAAGGCCGGGCTCATCCTGATGGATGAGCCGACATCCTTTCTCGACCGTGAATCAAAGGACGAATTCCTTGATGTGCTGACGCATGTTGTCCGAAGTCATATGCCGACAATCCTCCTTGTGTCGCATGATCATGAGTGGGTGGAAAGACTAGGCTGGCCGGTTAAAACCCTTAAGGATGGTGTACTGTGTTCGACCTGCTGACATACCCGCCGGTGATGCGCGGCCTGGTGCTTCTGCTCATTTCCGGTTTCACTTTTCCTCTCGGCGGAGTTTTCATTCTTAGAATGAACATCCTGCCGATACGCTATCTGCTTATGCACGGAGTACTTCTGGGCGGCGCCCTCGGTCTGGCGTTTGGGCTTAACCTGTCAGTGACCAGTTTTGTTGTCAATCTGCTGCTGATAGTGATTCTGAACCAGAGTTCGCGTATTTTGAAATCAGACTATGGTCACCTGTCAATGTTCTTTATGGTAGCCACAATCGCCGCAGCGTCGGTAATCACTGCACGTTTTCATGTACCGGCGAAGGATACGCTGACTCTGCTATGGGGCAGCCTGTATGCAAGCGACACGGGTTCAATTATCTCAGCGGCTGCAATTGGCGGCGGGATCGTTCTGTTTGCTTTGATATTTTTCAGGTATTTGACTGCTGTTTTTTATGACCGCGATGTCGCTGCCTCACTTGGTATAAATGTAAATGTCTTTGAGCTTATCGTAATGCTGATTACCTCACTCGTCGTCGCCTCGGCTATGCAGCTTATGGGAGCCCTCCTGCTTGATGCCCAGCTGATACTGCCGGTTGTCATTGCCGGACTTCTGGCCACCGGTCTTAAGCAGACAATGGTACTGTCCTGTGTGCTGGGTGGAGCCTTCTCAATTGCAGGCTTCTTTATCTCATTATTTTTTGATATTCCTGTCAGTGCGGGGGTTGCCATTCCCGCTGCTGTCATGTTTATTATTACTATATTTGTCAGAAATACAAAAGGATTGAAACATGAATACATTAAAGAGTAAAAGCAAAATAATATTTTTAATACTGATTTTAATTGCCGTTTATCCGCTCTCGGCGGATGAAAAAATCGAGGTGCTCGCAACAAATTCCTGGACGGCGGCCTATGTTAAAATGGCTACGGCCGGGTCTGCAGACTATACGGTCGAACAGCTTGCGCCCTCAAGTATGGAACACCCGCCTGAGTATGAGCTTAAACCCTCAGACGTTAAAAACGTAAGAGATGCTGATCTTCTTGTCTATGCCGGATACGAGGTTTTAATGAAGACAGTCTTCGACAGTTTTCGCAAGCCTGAAGATAAGATGGTGAAGATCATGACCAGCTATGCACCGACTGTGCTTGAGCAGTCGGTTTTGGCGATTGCGCAAAAACTCGGGACTGTGTCACTGGCTGAAGAGAATATATCTGAGTACAAGCGGGAAATTGCATACTCTCGTCAGAGGCTGAAGGATAGCGGACTATTCGGCAAACCCGTTCTTGTACATTTTCATCAGCAACCCCTGGTTCAGGCTCTTGGATTTGAGATTCTCGGGGTATTCGGACCGCAGCCTCTTGAGGTCCGTCAGATTGCCGAGTTGGGTAGGACGGAGCCTTTCTTGATAATTGATAACGCACATAATCCTATGGCTGCTCCGCTTGTTGAAATAACAGGTGCCAATTTAGTAGAACTGATCAATTTTCCGGGGTTTCCGCTCCAGAACGGTGATCCGGCGCCTGATACCCTGTCCGGTGTTGTACGATTTAATGCTGAAAAGCTATTGAATAATTAGGACTATACCCGGGCGTAATCATGCTATGATTGCTGTATGAAACATCCTTCAATTACAGCTGTTATTGCCGCTGCCGGCTACTCCAGCAGGATGAGCGCTCATAAAGCGCTCTATCCTATAGGTGATGAGCTTGTAATTGAACGTGCCGTGAGAATTCTAAGTGACGGTGGTGTAGACAGGGTTTATGCTGTTACAGGATATAAAAGACAGCTGCTTCATCCAGTTCTTCGACGCATGCAATCGGATTATCCGCTTGCAATAATTGAAAATCCGGATTATAAGCGGGGTATGTTCTCTTCTGTTTTAGCGGGCGTCCGTGCTCTGCCCGATGAAACTGAAGGGTTTCTGATGCTTCCCGTCGATTATCCGTTTGTAGAGCCGCGGACTGTGGCGATGCTTATTGAGTCTGCTGACCATTCGGATGCCGATATTATCTCGCCGGTCTACAATGGCAACCCCGGTCATCCGCCTTTTATCAAATACACGGTTTTTAATGCAATTCTTGAGGCTGATGAAAATGCCCCCGATTTTCGCGGCCTGCATTCGGTTTTAAGCAGCCCGGCATTTCGAACTGAATCTGTCGAGGTTGATGACTGCGGGATACTGGATGACATCGACGATGATTCCGAATATAGATCTATGATAAAAAAACATTGCCGCCTCGATGTCTGTTATCCCGGTCCATTTGAAATAGATAGGATTATCCGTAAAAAGAGACCGTCAGGTCAAACCGTTCGTCATATGGAAAAGACAGCAGAGCTTGCAGTTAGATATGCCGAACGGCTGAACAGCTGCGGTCACAGGCTGAACCCCGGACTTCTGAAGGCCGCCGCCTTACTGCATGATATCTGTAAACCCGAACCAGATCATGCCCGTGCGGGTGGAAGGTTGCTGTCTGAATTCGGCTACCCTGAGACCGGTGAAATAATCGCGCAGCATATGGATATTATACACAATGAAGATGATGAAATAGATGAGGCCGCAGTCCTGTATTTTGTCGACAAGCTTTTTGAGGAAGAGAAGCTGATGACGCTGGATAAGAGACTGGAATTGAAACTTGAACCTTATTCAGAGAACTCAGAGACAGGTAAGAATATCCGGGAGCGTTTTAAAAAAGCCGGCTTGATTCAGCGAAAAATTAACCGAATCTGTACCGGCCTGTGAATTCTAATGTTTTAATAAATCCTGTTGCCTAGTAGGCTATCAGGAAATAACTGCCTTCCGCCTTCGTGCCGAGTGTTGTCATCAATCTTACGAGTTTCTGACTCAGTGCACGGGCCTTGGCCTCAGACTCCATTCTGTGTTTAACCATATAGTTTGCTGTCTGCTGTGCAATCTCCTCAAAAGCAGATAGGGATTTACCGTCGGAAATACCGATTACATGAACACGAATGCGTATCCTGTCGTCAATCTTGTACTTTTTGTCGGTAAAAAGGAACATTCTGTCGGTGTCGTCTTTAATCTGATAAAGAGAATAGTCTAAAAAGGGCAGGGGTACCTCAAGGGCAATTCTTGCGTTGATTCTGACATCATTTCCAGCATGTTTTTGAGGGTTGTCTTTGACTCCGCCTAGGGTTGTTGTACATCCCGCAAGTGTGACTAAGAGAATTGTTATTATTATCAAACTAATCTTTTTCATATCTATATCCTATCCTTATTCAGCTTGAATTTCCATAAAATTTCTGCTTTATCATTAAATCCGGTATTTGTAATTTTAAAACACATCTTCCGGTTTCTTTCTTTTTCCCATCACCTGGTGAACCTTTGCAAGTTCTGTCGGTATATCTATTCCCTGCGGACATAGAGGTATGCATTTCCCGCATTCAATACAGAGCGATGCATTTCCATTCGGATTTTTTTTGTCTACCTTGTCTCTTGATTTATCCATTTTACGGTAAACCCTCTTATTTCTGGCTTTCATAACTCTATCCATGAACGTGACGGGTTTTGTATTTGCTGTATTCACAGCCGCGAAGTTCGCTGGAATATTTACACCAGCAGGGCAGGGCATGCAGTATTTACATGCGGTGCAGGGCACGAGGATTCGTTTCTGGTAGATTGTGATTATTTTGTCAATTGTATTATTTTCCTCCACACTGAGGCTGTCTATGCCGGAGTTCTCTGCACTCAAAATATTCTGCTCAAGCTGCTCCATAGTGCTCATCCCCGACAGCACGACTGATACCTCGGGCAGATTCCACAGGTATTGTAGAGCCCAGTCAACCGGTGTATGTTTTACTGAACTTGCATCCAGAACCTGGCGTGCTTCACCCGGGGGATTAGCAAGCATTCCGCCCTTGAGCGGTTCCATGATGGTTATTGCTATACCCTTTTGCGCTGCATACAGCAGGCCTTCATGTCCCGCCTGCACAGCGGTGTCCAGATAGTTATATTGAATCTGTGCAAGATCCCAGTCGTAGTAGTCGACAATTTTTTTGAAAACCGGGAGAGTGTCGTGAAACGAAAAACCGATGTTTTTAATCCGCCCAGCTGTCTTCTCACGTTCCATATCTTCTATAAAGCTGAATTTCTCCAGTTTGTCTAATGCGCCTGCAGACATTGCATGAAACAGGTAGCAATCCAGGTAGTCTGTCTGAAGCCGCTCCAGCTGACTGTCTAAATAGCGGTTGAAATCATCTTTTTTATTTACAAGAAACATAGGCAGCTTGGTAACAAGAAATACCTTTTCGCGGTAACCGTCCTGAAGTGCTTTTCCCACTATCCGCTCACTTGCCCCCATATGGTAGGGCCATGCGGTATCAAGATAATTAATTCCGCTGTCAATTGCGTGTCTTATCATTCTGATTGCTTCTTTCTCATCAACCCTAGGGTCAAGCGGGTTCTTCATACCGGGCAGCCTCATGGCGCCGAAGCCCAGGGCTGATACTTCAAAATTTATCTTTCCAAGTTTTCTATACTGCATTACGTCCCCCGTTTAGTGTAAAAGAAACTATTTCATAAAAGCATTCTTAAAAACCTGATATGCAGCTTCTCTGATCTTGGAGTCTGCATATTGCTCAGGATTTCTTCTGAAATATGAGATTGCGCCGTCAATCATTGATGAAGATATCTCAGCAATTAAGTCAGGCGGCAGGTTGCGAAGCGTATTAAGATTATCAATCTCAAGAATAAATGCTTTTAACTCATCTGACTGGGTTTTGACCTGTTGACGGGTTTCTTCTTTTATGTATGAGTTGCGCTTGTTCTGCATTATAAAAAGAAAACGTTCCTCATTCTCAAGAGCCCATCTAATCATAGCTTCCCAGACAGCCTTGATTTTATCATCTGTTGATTTCGCAGCCTTGATGCTGTTTTCAATCTGCTGCATCATCTTGAGCTTACAGTCCAGGTATAGCTGGTTGATCAGTTCTTCTTTTGAGGAGAAGTGATGAAAAAGCGTGCCGGTTGCAACTCCTGCATTTTTCGATATAAGGCTTGTGGGGGTATTTTCATAACCCCTGATTGAAAATAATTCGAGTGCGCTGCTAAGCAGGGCCGCTCTTTTGTCGATCATAAATTGAATATAATAAAGACTGACTAATCAGTCAATCTCTCTGCGGTGATTAATAAGATATCATGGTAATAGATTTGACACTGATACTGATAATCTGAGTATAGACTTTTATAGCCAGGAGATTTTTGAAAACATCGATTCTAACAACTATCGTCTGAAGTATACAGCAATCTATCCGACGCTTGCAGATATGGATCCGGATATAACTGAACTTGTAGGCAGCCTTACCAAAGGTGACGCAAATGAAGCGGGCGCCTATGGAGACGGCGGTTATCCGCCGGATTATAACGAGTAGGAGCGGGTTGAATTGTAAAGATTGTAAAAATTCGGCCCCAGTGCTTGACTATTACGGCATTTGAGGCGATTTTTAATAAGAAAATTGCATCCATGTAATTTTCTTATTCAGGAGTTTGAAAAGATTCTTTTCAAACTCTAATCGGAATCAACCGCCATCCTTGGCGGATTATAGGAGTTTTAACTTGAGTCAGTATGATAATACTTTTAATACCGCTGCAGTTCGTGAGCGCAGTATCATAAAGAATGTATATATGTGGATGACAGCCGGTCTGGGACTTACCGGTGCAGTTGCATGGTGGTTTTCCGGCAATATGGCACTGATGAGCGCTTTCTATAGTAATCCTATGCTGTTTTTCGGTGCAATCATAGGTGAGCTTGTTCTTGTAATGTATCTTTCCCGCAATATAATGCGTATGAGTTCAGGTGCCGCTACAGCAGCCTTTGCGGGGTATGCAATACTCAACGGTGTTACTCTCTCAACTATCTTTCTGGCCTACACCGGCGCTACCATTGCGCTTGCATTTGTTACGACTGCGGCTGCTTTCGGTGCTATGAGTCTATATGCTCTAACAACAAGCCGCAGCCTGCAGGGGATGGGGCATTACCTTATGATGGGGCTTATTGGGATAATTATTGCATCAGTAATAAACTTCTTCCTAAAGAGCCCCGCACTCTATTATCTGATTTCATATGTGGGTATTGCCGTGTTTATGGGACTTACTGCTTATGACACACAGCGCATACTTGCAATGAGCAGACAGTACAGTGGTTCAGTTGATGAGACTGATTACATCAGAATTTCAATTATTGGAGCGCTTAAGCTGTATCTTGATTTTATCAATATCTTTCTGTTTGTTCTGAGAATATTCGGACGAAGAAGATAGATACAATCTCTATCAGCCGGAGGAAGTTTATGGTTCTGAAGAATCAGATTCTGACGGCTGAATAGTGATTTTACTTACAAATCTGATTTTCCATTCGAGACCGTAGTTTGAACAGCAGCCTTCAGGAAGATCTTGAATAAGATTTTCAATCATTGTTGTGCCGAATCCCAGTTTATTTGAAGGCTTTTTTCCCGGGCCGTTGTCTTTATAATCAAATTGAATATATTTCTCTCTTTTGAACAACGAGATAATGATCTGGAGAGATTTAGTTTCATTAAATGCATATTTGAAACTGTTCATACATAAATCATTGATTATTGCCCTGCAAAAGTTCCACCTGTTGTTTTGGAACAGTTTATCACATTTTATATGAAACAATGTTTGAATATGGTCATAAAAAAGCGGAGACTGAATTGTCGAGGTTATCCCGAAGATCAATCTCCGCTGAAAATTAGAATTTGGTAGATGAACTAACCGATGATGTCCTGATAGTTTTTCAGAAGTGTCGATTCCTCACCAACAATGAAGTTCATGTTCATCTCAACCCTGGTTACCATTTTTGCAATAAAGGTTTCAGCAACCTTCATCTTACGCTCTTCGTGCTTTGCATCTCTCATAAAGAGAAGTGCTACAACAATGTCGGTAGCCATCTCAACAAGTCTTCTTGAGTGGTAAGTTACAACATCCTGGTCAGCAGTTTCCTTAATCTTGATGAGAGTTTTTTCAAAGTTCAGCTTAGCTTTCTCCACCTGCTTTAGAAGTTCAGGACAGTGGCTGAAATCCGAGTTTTCAATAAAATCTTCAATGAACCTTGATGCTGTTCCTGAGGTTATGCCGCCGATGGCTGCAACAACCTGAAGCTGTGAGGTTCCTTCGTATATATTGGTGATTCGCGCATCACGATAGTGTCGTTCAGCATTGAATTCCTTCATGTAGCCGGTGCCGCCGTGAATCTGGATACCATCGTAGGTAACCCTGTTGGCAGCTTCGGTATTAAAAAGCTTTGTCATAGGAGTAAAGAGGTTTGCAAGCCTTGTGTATTTCTTCATCTCAGCCTTAACCTCTTTGGCTCGCTCGGGCTGGGTTTCAGAGATATGCTCATAACACTCTTTGAGGTCTACGAACTTTGATGTTTCATATAGCAGGGTTCGGCTTGCTTCAACAGCAATCTTCATCTCGGTCAGCATTTCATAAACCGGCGGGAACTCAATAATCGGTTTGCCGAACTGAATTCTCTCGGTTGCGTATTTATATGCTTCACGGTAGGCCGCTTCTGCAATACCTGTAGCCTGGCCCGATACCATCAGCCGGGCAGAGTTCATCAGCCACATGGTGTATTTTGTAAGACCGCGGCGTCTCTGTCCGACAAGCTCACATGGAGCATTGTTGAATTGCAGCTCACATGTCGGTGAACCGTGAATACCGAGTTTATTCTCTATACGTCTGATGGTCATGTGCTCGTCTCTTTCATAGAGGAAGAATGAGAGCCCGCCTGCTCCCTTCGAACCTTCTTCGGAACGTGCCAGAACGAGAGCAATCTTTCCGTTTCCGTTTGTGATGAAACGCTTAACACCGTTGAGGTACCATTTGCCGTCTTCGGCCTGGTGGGCTCGAAGCGCAACAGCCTGGAGGTCTGAGCCTGCATCAGGTTCGGTCAGAATCATCGATGAAGTCTCTTCTCCTCGAGCCAGCATCGGTATAATTCTTTCTTTCTGCTCTTCAGATCCGAACTTGTTGACTGTCTCGGAGATATCCTGCTGCAGCCCGAAGTTCAGGAAAGAACCGTCGGCCCGACTCATTATTTCTCCTGCCATGGACATCAGGGTTACGGGACAGTTGAGTCCGCCGTATTTTCTGGGGTTAGCAAGACCCATCAAGTCGGCTTTTGCCAGCATGTCGAGGGCCATCTGGGTGCCTTCGGCGTAAATAACCTCACCGTCAACAAGCTTAACCCCCTCTTCGTCAACCTCAGCAGCAACAGGAGCCATATATTCTCCCGCAATCTCACCTATAAGTCCAAGAATCTTCTCATATGAATCTTTACAGTCTTCAATATCCTTCGGTGCGTGAGGGAAGATGTCCTTCTCTGCGAAGTTATTTTCTTTCAATGTGATGATATCATCGAGATCGATGTGTTTAAGATGAAACAGTATATCTTCGTTATCTGTTAAAAAGTTTTCCATTTATATCTCCTTATGCCGAAGCTACGCTTTCGCCTTGTATGCCTTGATGAACTGAGGAATTACATCATTCAGGTCACCGACAATACCGTAGTGGGCTATGCCGAAGATTGGTGCATCCGGGTCAGTGTTGATAGCAATAATCTTTGCCGAATCAGCCATACCCGCGCGGTGCTGGATTGAACCTGAAATACCGCATGCAATATAGAGTCTGGGCCTTACAGTTGTCCCTGTCTGACCAACCTGGTGTTCCTTGCTTACAAGACCGGCGTCAACAGCCGCACGGGATGCTCCGACCTCACCGCCTAGAACATGGGCAAGTTCTTCGATAAGCTGGAAGTTCTCTTTTGTTTCTACACCGATACCGCCTGAAACGATAATCTGGGCGCCTTTGAGATTAACAGACTTTTCTTCACGAACCCGCTTGATTATTTCTGTCATACAATCCGCATCATCAATTTTAATGCTTACAGGGGTAATCTTACCCTTGTAGTTTGCATCGGGTTCGGTCAACTTCATAACGCCCTCGCGGACTGTTGCCATCTGAGGAATTTTTTCAGGTGAAACGATTGTTGCGATGATGTTTCCGCCGAATGCCGGACGAATCTGGTACAGGATGTTTGTGAACTCTTTATCCCTGATTTTATGATCTCCAATCTGAAGATCGGTACAGTCGGCTGTGAGGCCAACCTTAAGCTGTGATGCAATCCTGGGGCCTAGATCCCGGCCTGTAGTGGTTGCACCGTAAAGACAAATCTGAGGTTTTTCTTTCTCGATAATCTGCGATACAACCTTTGTATAGGGCATTGGTGTGTAGTGGGCGAGTCTCTTGTCTTCAACAAGAAAGACCTCGTCAACACCGTAGGTTATTACCTTTTTGGCCTCGGCTTCCAGCTTGTCACCGGCAAGTATTGCAGAAACTTTTACACCGAGCCTGTCAGCAAGCTCACGCGCCTTGCATACCAGCTCAAGGCTTACATCGGCTGCAATGCCGTCATCCTGCTGGATAAAGACCATTACTGTATTTTTATTGCTCAATTGTCTCTCCTTATCCTATTGTGTGATCGGCTATCAGATCGTGAACCATCTCGGCAATTGCCCCCTGAGTGTTGTCCACCATTTTGATATCGCCTGCAGTGAGGACAACCGACTGGATTTTCTTAACCTTTGTCGGTGAACCTGAAAGACCGCAGCTTTCTACATCGGCATTGATTGCTTCAATGTCCCAGAGAGCCAGGTTTGTATTAACGCCGCTTTCACCGTCGAGATAGCTTTCATCAAATGCTTCTGAGCTTACATCTGTCGATGCATTTTTGTAAGCAAGCATTTTAATTGCTGAAGGAGGACGCGGTATGTACCCCTCGTCGGTGAAGGTCAGGAGTACCGGGAACCCTGAGCGGACTTCTTCAAATCCCCCCTCAATAGATCTGGTGGCATCAACCTTTTTTGCTGAAGTATCGATGCTGTTAATCTCAGAAACACAGGTAATCTGGTTGATTCCTAGCTTTTCTGCTGTCTGAGGACCTACCTGAGCGGTATCACCGTCAATAGCCTGTCTTCCGCAGAAAACCATGTCTACATTACCAATTTTCTCTATTGCACATTTGAGTGCATATGATGTTGCCAAAGTGTCGGCTGCAGCAAATCTTCTGTCTGAAATAAGAGCTACAAAGTCAGCACCACGGTAGAGTGATTCCTTGAGAACCTGTATTGCCGGCGGGGGACCCATAGTAAGCACGTTTACCTTTGTGTCCGGGTACTGATCCTTTACTGTAAGAGCTGCCTCAAGTGCATGCAGATCTTCCGGATTGAAAATTGCGGGAAGAGCTGCCCTGTTGACAGTTCCATCCTCTTTCATCGCATCGCCGGTGATATTTGCTGTATCCGGCACCTGCTTAACAAGAACGACGAGGTTTAAACCCATCCTTTCCTCCTGATATTTAACTTTTTGCCTGTGTTTAATCGGACACAGGCTGATATTTCAAAAAAATATTTAACATAATAAGGGGATATTGCCGGAAATTCAAGACTAAAATCGGTCGTTGGCCGATAAAATTGATGCAGCTATTAGAATGCAATCTCTGTCATGATGAAGAGGTTTGTAATTTTATCAAATCCAAAAGGAGAACCGCATATTGCGGTATACAAGCGGAACCTGAATTAACTATTAAAACCCTCGAAAAGACTTTTCCTGATTTAACGCAATGATCTTTCACAAAAATCATATTATAATTCACTCATGTGGAAATGAACAATTCGTTGTATTAAGCTGCTGCAGGGAAGGAGAAGTGAATGAAAGTAACCAGTTATGGGGCTGCTGAGACAGTAACAGGCTCATGTCATCTTGTAGAAACCAATGGTCACCGTTTTCTTATAGATTGCGGCATGTTTCAGGGAAGCAAGAATCTTAACCGGAGAAACTATGCCCCCTTTGAATTTGATCCGGCGACAATTGATTTTCTGATCCTTACTCACGGTCACATTGATCACTGCGGATTGCTGCCGAAGCTTACCAGGTATGGTTTTTCGGGTTCTATCTACACGAACCCCGCCACAGCTGATCTGCTTTCGGCAATGTTGATGGATTCTGCCTTTATTCAGGAAAAGGACACCGAACACGAGAACCGGCGCAGGGAACGCAGGGGCTTCGAGCCGCGTGAACCGCTTTACACAAGAGATGATGTTCCAGCTGTACTGGAATCGATTCGTCGAACTGAATACGATAGCAGCGTAGAGATTTCTCCTGAGCTGAGGTTTATCCTGAGAGATGCCGGTCATATCATAGGTTCATCAATTGTGCAGCTCTTTGTAACAGAGGGTAATGCAACCAAAACGGTAATTTTTTCCGGTGATCTGGGACAGTGGAATGTGCCGATTATAGAAGACCCCAGCATTATACCCCGGGCCGATTATGTATTTATAGAGACTACCTATGGCGACAGATTGCACAAAGAGCCGGAACCGCGCAAGGAGAGCCTTTTTCACCATATTAAAGAAACATATGAGCGGGGCGGCAAGCTGCTTATTCCCAGCTTTGCTCTTGAGCGGACGCAGGAGCTGCTATATACTCTGAGCGAACTGATTCATGAGAAGCCCGACTTTCCAAATATTAAGATCTATCTCGATAGTCCGCTGGCTATCAAGGTTACTGAGGTCTTTCATGATCACCCCGAGATCTACGATGAAGATGCCCGGGCCCGTAAGGATACTCCATTCAAATTTCCTGAATTAGTATGTACCCCGAAAACTGAAGACTCGATGGCATTGAACAAACTGAAGGAACCGGCAATTATTATTGCCGGCAGCGGAATGTGTACCGGCGGCCGCATTCGCCACCATCTGAAGCACGGTATATGGGATCCGAGAAATACTGTGCTATTTGTTGGTTACCAGGCTGAGGGTACTCTAGGCCGGCATCTGCTGGACGGGGCTGATGAGGTGCGTATGATGGGAGATATTTTCAGGGTTAAGGCTCATATTGAGCGTATTCACGCCTTCTCGGCACATGCCGACCGTGATGAACTGCTGGGCTGGATTGATGCTTTCATTGAAAAACCGAAACGGATTCATCTGATTCACGGCGAAAAGAGAGTTATGGAAAGTTTCGCGGAGCTATTGAATCAGAAAGGATATGAAACTCACATTCAGGTTGCCGGAATTGCGGTAGAACTTAATTGATCGCCACCCGGGGTGAAACAGCGGGAAATAAGCTTTAAAAGGAAGTCTTTTTTATATTCTTAAAGTATGCTCTATTTAAGGGGCTCAGCCTTCCTTTTCAAGGGAACACCGCAATAGGGACAATGAGCGCCTTTCTCATGACATCGATTGCAAACATAAAAATATTTATTGCAATGAGGACAGTAATGCTTCCTTCTTGTGGCTCTATATAGGTTACGACAGACATCACAAGTGGCTTCGATCTGTTTATCCATATCAATACTCCATTATATTAGTCTATATTTTATTTTACGGAAGAAAAGAGTATTAACTGTATAGACTTTTTGACATGCATTTCACTGTTCAGCTGTTTTGTAATCATTTCTACATCCTGTTTTTTAGTAATTATTGAGATAGCCTTTAAGCTGACATTAACATCCTGGCTGACTGCACTCGTTTTAATGCATATTCAACCTGAATGTGGAAACTTGAAGTAAATTGCAGTACTGCAGCAAGGGACTATATGCCGACTCTAAATCAGTGAGTGTTACAGCCCCGTTTATGATTTGTGTAAAATATCCCTATGCCGGGAGAAGATAGCAGCCATGTATGCTCTGAGCGTAAGGGACGCAGTTTTATTACCTTCCGTTCCAGTCAGGGTCCCTCTTTTCAAAAAATGCTCTGACCCCTTCCTTTGCATCTTCTGTAGAACAGAGGCGGGCAAAGGCTTCATTCATATAGGCGAACTGCTTATCATAACTCATATCTTCAGCGGTGTAGAAAGCAGTCTTTGCAATCCGCATTGCGACGGGGCTCTTGGCCGCTAATTCCCTTGCCCAATTCAAAGCGTCTGTTTCAAGCTTCGCTTCGGGGACTACCTTATTTACCAGTCCCATAGCCATGGCTTCCTCCGCATTCAGTAATCTTCCTGTGAACAACAGTTCAAGAGCTCTCTTCCGACCGATACATCTTGAAACAGGAATTACTGGTCCAATGCAGTTGAGGCCTACGTTTATTGCTGTTAAACCCATTCTGGCTGTATCGGCTGAGATTACAAGATCAGAAGATGCCACAAGCCCCATTCCGTTCGCTGCGGCTACTCCATGATGCATGGCTATAACTGGTTTTGACAAAGATGAAATACCATGCAGTGGACGCTCCATTCGTTTAATCCACCTCTCATAATCGAGGCCGGATTTCCCTTCAAGCTCTTTTACATCTATTCCTGCGCAGAAAGCCCGTCCTTCGCCTTTTATCATTATTACTCGAACAGCCTTGTCTGAATTGGCTGAAACCAGCGCGTCCCAGAGTTCTTCGGCCAGGGTTGTATTGAAGGTGTTAAGAGCTTCCGGTCTGTTTAGAATAATTACAGCAATATTCTCATCAATTGATTCTGTCTTAATAGTCGTATAGGTCATATTATATTCTCCAATTGTAATACTATCATATAATGTGGGTTAGTGCGGGATTTGGTTTTAGACGTTTTTGTTTTTAAGCAGCATCTCTCAGCTTAAAATAGCCTATCATATTGTTCTTTCATCAAGCTGTTGCCCCAGAAGGCTAATTTGTTCACCTTAGCTGATGATCTGCGGGCTCCATCCTGCCAATCATATCTTTCAGATTCATCTTCGGTTTAGCCGTCTGTCTTTCTGATAAAAAAGAACAATTTTTTCCCACAAACTATAAAACTCAGGGTATAATCCAATTCAGTAATTTATTTCCCTAATATCCGACAGAGGCGGTACCATGACCAGAAAAGAAATTGCGCTTGAAACCTTTATGAAGGGTCGCGACTGCGATAAAGCTGTTTTCAGTGCTTTTGAAAAAGACGTGATTATTAATCCTAAAGAAGATAAATATATTCATAACTGTGAGTTTCCGGGGCTTCCTCATACAAAATGCGGTGCGGTAAGCGGGGCAGGATGTGTTATTTTTCATTACAAGGAAAATGTCGGTCATGAAAATACTGCTGAAGAAATGTGGCAGCGGTTCAAGGATGAGTTTCAGAAGCGATACAGCGCGCTTAACTGTTCCGAGCTTCTCGGCTATGATCTATCCGTTCGCAAGGACGCCATGGACGCGATGGAAGCAGAAGCAATTAAGAAAACCTGTCCGCAATATATTGAAGATGCGGTGTCAATACTGGAAGATGTTATAGGGCTTTCCGACGAGATCTGATGAACCATGAATAACGAATACTACGATAAAATAGCAGATTTGATGCTCTTCTGCGTCGACTTCAGAGAAGGCGACAAGCTTGCTGTCGGTGTAGATCCGGGCTGCCGGGAAGCCGTCAAAAATCTTGCCTATAAGGCTTATGAGAAGGGTGCCGCCTATGTCTCCCTGCGTTACAGGGATGATTTTTTAAATGCGGCGGCTATCAAAGCCGGGAAACGCTCAATAGAATATCCCCGATATTATGAGGAAAGTCTGCGTGAGAGCTGTGAACCCGGATGGAAATCCATCTCCTATATGAGCTTTTCCGAAGGTGATGTATACCGGGGGCTGCCCGGCGATGTATCCACGGATTATTTTAAACAGTATCAGTCCATAATTTCATACCGACGTAAGAGGGTCCTGAGTGATTCATTTCCCTGGACACTTACCTTCATTCCTGTTTCTGAATCGGCTGTGAAGGTCTTCCCTGAGCTCGATACGGATGAGGCTCTGAATGCCTACTGGCAGAAGGTCTGTAAAATTATGCGCCTCGATCTTGATGACCCGGTGGGCTTCTGGAGAGATAAGTTTGAAACTGATTCAAAGCGCAGCCGGTATCTTGAGGAGCTGGCGCCTGATTTTATAGAATTCAAGGGGCCCGGAACTGATTTCAGGGTCGGCGTCAATAAGAATGCCCGATGGATGGGCGGTATGAAAGAATCTGCGACAGGAGTTCTCTTCAGTGCCAATATGCCGACAGATGAAATATTTACCTCTCCCGATTTCAGAAAGGCGGATGGCCGGGTTGCTTTGACTCGACCCTTTGTAATGCATCAGAACCTCGGCGAGGTGCCTGAAAACGCCTGGTTTGAGTTTCAGAACGGGATGGTCACTGACTACGGCGCTGATAAAGGTATCGAAAGCCTGGACGCCCTCTTTGCCAGGGATGGCCGTGCCCGGTTTCTTGGTGAAGTCGCTCTAGTTGATCCGCAATCGCCATTTGCTGAGGGTGGCCTGACCTATTATAACGGTTTGTATGACGAAAACGCAGCCTGTCATCTGGCTCTTGGTGCCGCATATTCGGGCACATTAAAAACCCCCGGCGACTACACTGACGCCCAGCTGCTTGATATGGGTATGAATACAGCGGCGGTACATGAGGATATGATGATTGGTTCCTCCGAAGTTGATGTTACTGCCCTTTGCGAAAACGGTAAAAGAGTTGAGCTGATTAAATCGGGAAAATTCTTAATCTGATTGCAATACTAATATTTTTTTTTGAAGAAATGTAGTCGTGGGACTGCAGAAGCATAAGAAAAGTGGTATATTATAAATATTAACTGAAGACCAAAAAATGGAGGTGTCCATATGAAAGGTTTAAGGTTTTTAATAATACTGCTGATTCTCATCCCGGGCGGAATACTCTTTGCTCAGTCCGCTGATAATCTTGCCTTTCATATCCGGGGCGGTGTAGATGTCCCGCTTGGAACCCGCTCTGCCTTATTTAACGAAGACGCTGCATGGCTTATAGGCGGTGGAACAACAATAAGTGCACAGTATATTTCACCTTCCTTATCGTTCATGTATTTTGAGGGAAATTTTGGATTAGGTTTTGAGCCGTCACAGGCCCAGGTTCTGACGCTGGGTTCAATAGGTGCAGGTACGGGCTTTGATTTCAGGATAGGTGACAGGCTGAGCTGGCAGCTGGGACCCGAGGCCGGGGGCACCTACGGGGTCTATCAGAGCGGTGATTCCGCTTTCAATCCTTATTACGGAGGGCGCACCGGTATAGTTCTTGATCTTTCTCCCTCTTTTGCAATTACAGCAGGTGGAAGTTATAAGTATCATATGGGTTGGGATCAGACCTCAGATTCATTCACGGACCTTTATCAGGGGGTTTCAGGATGGGTCGGGGGAGTCTTCAGACTGACCCCTGAATCCGGACGACAGAAGATTAATATTATAAATATGGAACATGAACCAATCTTTCCAGTTTTCTACTCCTATTATGAATCAAACCCGATTGGAACGGTTACCCTTAGAAACGGAGAAAACAGTTCGATAAGCAATGTTGATATCTACTTTAATGTTGGTGAATATATGGAACAGCCAATGCTTTGCGAGTCGCTGGATTCGCTAGGCAGGAAGGAAGAGGCTGTTGTAGATCTTAATGCTATTTTTACAAGCCGAATCTTGAACCTTACCGAAAGCTCGAAGGTGTCTGCCGAGGTGCGGGTTGATTACACCTATCTTGGAGAACGATTCAGCTTTAATCATCCTCAGACCCTTCGTGTTCTGGACAGGAACAGCATGACCTGGGATGACGACAGAAAGGCTGCGTCATTTGTTACCCCGAGAGACCCCACCGTCCTTATATTTTCAAAGAATACAGCCGGGCTGATACGCGATATGGGAGAAAATCCGCTGAATCTGAATTTCCGTATTGCTATGGGGCTGTTTGAAACACTGCGGTTATACGGAATGAATTATGTAATAGATCCTAAATCAGCCTACGCAGAGGCTTCAGATAATGAGTATTTTCTTGATTATCTGCAGTTTCCTTCGCAGTCGCTGGTTTACAGGGCTGGAGATTGTGATGATCTGTCAATTCTTATGTCGGCACTGCTTGAATCCGTCGGTATTGAAACCGCATTTATTACGGTACCGGGACATATCTTCATGGCGTTCTCGCTTGGTCTGAGTGAGATAGAGGCAAAACGGGATTTTACAAATACCGAAGATTTTATCTTTGTCGATGATACCGCCTGGGTTCCAGTGGAAATAACCCTTGTCCAGCAGGGATTTCTGAAGGCTGTTTCTACCGGGGCCAAGCAATGGCGCGATGCGGTCAGGCTTGAGGTTGAAGGGTTTTTCCCGATACATAAGGCCTGGGAGGAGTACCAGCCGGTTGGTTTTGTCAGCGGTTCGCTATCGCTGCTTTTTCCTGACGCTGAGGATATAATCGACAGTTACAGCCAGAGCCTTGACGCCTTCGTTTCACAGGAAATACGTGAAAAGGTTGATTACTACAATCAGAAGATAAGCCTGTCTGATAATGCCCGTACCCGAAACAGCCTGGGCGTTCTTTACGGTCGTTACGGTTTATTCGATAAGGCCGAAGAGCAGTTCAGGGCTGCACTCAGGCTTGATAGAAATGCATATACGCCTACCTTTAATCTCGGAAATATCAAGTTTTTGAAGGGTGAATACAGTGGGGCTCTTGGTTTTTATGAAAGTGCTGCGGCAATTAAGCCCGATAATGCACTTGTTGTTGCGGGGCTTGCAAGAACGAAGTTTGAATTGGAGAATTTTAACGATGCTCAGGATGACTTTATCAGATTGACTGAAATAAGTCCGGAGCTGGCTGAAAATTATAATTACATTGGAAAAACAGGTAACTCGATTGTCAGAGCCTCAGCTGCTATGGATAAGGGTGCAACCTACTGGGGCGAAGAGCACGACGAATAAGTGAAGGGGAGGATGCTGGTGAGTAGTGGAAGTGTAAAATTCGACTGGAAATGGAGTGGGCTTCTTGTTATTTTGATGCTATTCAGCTGTAAGAACCCTCTTGTCTCAGTAATTGTGGACGAGGTTGAAGAGGCTGTAACACCGCCGGTTGTAACTTCGGTTTTTCCTGAAGCCGATGCAGGCGATGTTCCTATCACTCTTTCTACCATTTCCGTAACGTTTTCCAAATCTCTTGATCCTTCTACAGTTACCGGTTCCTCTTTCTTCGTAAGCGGTTACGGGAGTTCTAAATTGTCGGGAATTCCTCAGGTTGAGAATGATACCATCATCTTTACCCCCAGTGCAGACCTTGAGGTAGGCACTGAGTATACAGTCACCGTCGACGGTGTAATGGATACTGATGGAAATCCTGTTTCCGAAAAATATACCTGGTCGTTCATAACAGGAATAGATGGAGATCCGGTAGCACCTGTAATAAATTCAGTTGTATTGAATGGCAATGAGCTATGGTCGACTTCTTCTCTTGTCACTGTTGAAATAGATGCTGAAGATAACTTCGGTGTTGCCCAGATGAACATATCATTCGATAATTCATTTTTAGAGGCCGGCTGGACAAGCTACGAATCCTCATTTGAGTTGGATTTGCCGGCGGGAGAAGGTGAGAAGGCCGTCTATATCAAAGTTAAGGACGGTTCGGGGAATATATCCTCTGCCTCGGCAAATGCGTCTATTATGGTTGATCTATACTCACCTGAGATTAATCAATTCAGGATTAATTACGGAACAGCCGCGACAAATACAGACTCAGTAAATCTTGATGTTTCATCTGTGGATACTGATGATGGAAGCGGACCCCATCAGTTCCGGTACAGGGCATCCGGCGGAGACTGGAGTGCCTGGATTGATATGACGGACGGATTCGGTTCAATAGCCGATATCCCTTTAAGTGTCAGTGTAGGCAGCAGCCAGAGCTTCGAGGGACAGGTAGTCGATGTTGCTGGAAATGTATCGTCTGTATCACCTGCCGAAATTTTGTATGAAACTACCCCTCCTGCTGTAATAGGATATTTCCCTCTGCCTAATTCAACCGATTATCCGTCCAATGCGGGGATAGTATATGTGACATTCTCTGAGGATATGAACCCCAGCAGTTTGACAACAGGTTCATTTTATCTAACCCAGGGCAGTACTGAAATAATCGGTACTGCGATTGAATACATTCTTGAAGATGAAAATGAATTTTTCCCAGATAATACCGCTGTTCTTCGGGGTGTTTCGCTTAATCAAAATGAGGGCTATGTTGTAAATGTTACCGCCGATGTAGAGGATGTGGCAGGCAATGCAATGACTTCGGCGGAAGACTGGTTTTTCAGAACAAGTGATGCCGTTGATTCCGAGCCTCCGGAAGGAGAGATCTCGCTTGTAATTGATAATTCTAATACCTTTGAGCCAAATGCCAGTAAAACGCCGTCAATTACTCTGGATATTTCAGCTTCGGATACCTATAACTCGGCCTATGGAATGAAGATATGGGGTGATAATAATGATGCCGGTCTTCCAGCCTTTGAAGAAGACGCGTCATGGGAGACCTACAGTACTTCAAAGCCATGGACCCTTTCCTCTTCCGACGGTTATAAATATCTGTTTTATAAATTCATGGATTCAGCCTCTAATGAGAGTGAAACACCCGAAAGACTGAAAATCAGCATGGATACAACAGCTCCCGAAGTCTCTGGAATCGATATTCTTGATGAAACGGGTATAGTGAGCTACGGGGATCAGCCTGATGAGATAATCAAGTTTACAAATGCACCTGAACAGACTGTGACAATCGGTATCGATGCCTTGGACGAGACAAGCGGAATTGAAGAGCTGTATATAACGGTAAACGGAAACCCTGTTGATCTTGATGAGCTTGGTTCCGACTCCGAGATCTATTGGGATCCATGGTCACCTCAGCAGACAATAACCCTGCCCGAAGGCGATGGTGAGATAACAATTACAGCCCGGGTTAAGGATTTTGTAACCAATCTTTCAACTACATCAGATCCGGGCGAAACTGATACAGCCGTGGTTCTGCTTGATCAAACCCCGCCCGAGGTCTCATTCAATGCTTCGGTCAGCCTGAATATAAATGAAGCTTCGGAACAGAACGGGACCTTCACGGATAACTATGACGGTGATCATGGTGATAACCCGCTGTTTGCGGCAGGGAGCCCTCTTTATTCCGTCCTCGGAGAAGACTGGAACAATATTGCTTCGTATGAATGGGAGGTTGAAGAGGCTCCCGAGGGAGGAAGCGTTGTATTTGAGCCGGACTCCTATCAGAAGAATCCTGTTGTAAGCGCTGATATAGAGGGTGAATACACCCTCAGGGTTACTGTGTCGGACACTGCAGGAAACCAGTCATTCGGGACAGTACCGATGGTCTGGGATGTTACGTCGCCTGGGCTCCCCGGAAGTATTACTATTAAGGATTCCGCAGGAAATCCGGTAGCATATTATACCAACTCTGCCCAACCGACTTCCTTCTGGGGTGCCGCAGAGGGTGCGGATTTCTACAGAATATATCTTCTTGACCCAAACGACCCGGCTCCCGATTGGGATGCCGATCCTCTTGCTGTCGGGTACAGCGATGTGTTGGAGCCCTCTCTTACCGCGCCGGCCCCCGGTGAAACCGGCGGAAACGACGGACCTGTTATGCTTAGAATTACAGCCTGGGACCTTGCCGGCAACCATTCCAACGAGGTGAGCAGTGAGTTTTTTATCGATACCCTCGAGCCGGTGATCACAGCCGACGGGCAGAGTTTTCTTACGAACATTCCCCGGTCGATTAATTATTCTGGTGCCGGCGGCTCCGAAGGTATGATCTATGACCCTCGTACCGCCGATGATCCGGACTGGGTGGAATCAACTGAAGGCAGCGGGCTCGATACAGCAAGCTATATATGGGCAGAAGCCGAACCTGCAACTGGAAACCTTGTTATTACGAACACCGATACCCTTACCCCGACTATTCAGGCAACCGCCGACGGCGAATATGATTTGACTCTCAGTGTGAGCGATAATGCCGGAAATATAACCCAGGCTCTATACAGTTTTATCTGGGACACCACCGGTCCTGAAGATTCAGTAATCTTCGCACCGGCGGCAACGCCTGACAGCACCCCCACCTGGAGCTGGGAATCGGGCGGAAACGGAGGTATAGGCGAATACAGGTATATTTTTATCGATAGATACGGCGACACGACCACGATTCAGGATTCAGCTGTTTCCTATACGCCTTCTGATCAGGGAGCTGGACAGTATGAACTGCAACTTTCCGTGCAGGAGCTTGACGCAGCCGGTAACTGGTCGGACTCAGTGTCGCATATTATTGATGTGGACACGACGAATATCACAACTCCATTTATTACTGCCCCGACGCTGACTAATAATCCACGGCCGACGTGGTCCTGGAGTTCGGGAGCAGGAGCTGACCCTGATGCAGAATACAGGTATCAGCTTGACGGAGGTTCCTGGATTCCTTCATCATCGCCGTGGTCGAGCGATACAAATTATCAGCCGTCTTCGGATCTTTCCCATGGTGAGCATACCCTGATAGTTGATGAGTATTATAATTCTGTATGGCGTCAGAGCAGTGCGGTTGTTGATGTCGACCTCGTGGGACCGACGGTTACACCAACGGTAACCTCCGGTTATACAAACCCGGAAACCACAAATGATACAACTCCTACCTTCACGTGGCAGCACGGCGGTTCCGACGGTATAAGCATATTCCGTTACCGCTATTCTACAAACGGGGGTTCGACCTATTCAGACTGGAGCGGAGAAACCACTGGCACATCTTATACCTATCCTGCAGCCCTTGCAGATAATACGGTTATAACGCTTCAGGTACAGGAGAGAGACCTGGCGGGCAATTGGTCGGTATCGGGTTCTCACAGTATCACTGTTGACACGACACTCCCTGTTGTAAGCACCCTCTATATAAACAGCGGCAATCCGCTTTATACCAACAACCGCGCAGTCACCCTTTATGTAACAACAAGCGGTGAGCCAGTTGATATCCAATTCAGAAACTACGAAGATCCATGGCCCGCAAGCTGGGACACAATCGATTCCTCAACAAGTCACAGCGAATCCTGGTCAATCTACGGTTCCGGATATGAGGAAGCTTATAAATACATTTATTGCCGCGTCAGGGATGCTGCAGGTAATGTATCTTCCTATAAATATGATTCAATACGTTTCGATAATAAGGCCCCGGTTATTAATTCCTTTTACATAAACAGCAATGCAACATCTACATCCAGCAGTTCGGTTACTCTAAACAGCAGTGTCTCCGACGGTTTCAGTGTAAGCTCCATGTATGTAAGAAATGGTACCTCTGGTGGCTATACCTACTATTCATATTCAACCGCCCGTTCATGGTCGCTCTCATCCGGATACGGAGTTAAGCGAGTTGAGGTCTACTACTATGATGCAGCCGGTAACCATACATATGCAACGGTGACTAACGACATGATTTTTTATGGTACGCCGACCATTCTCAGTACAACCAAGGGCCAGACGACGAATGGTGACATTGATATTGAGTTTACATCCTATGGATCGGAATACGGAGCGATTACCTACAATATATACACCTCGACCGTCCTGAACGGAACAAAAACGAAGTATAATTCGTCGCCCATATCATCGACTACATATTCTATGAGCCTCACTCCCGGTCAGCTTTATTATATCTATGCTGTACCTGTAAACAGCAGCCTCGGGGAGAGTAACTACTTCAGTTCGACAATGATAGCCTACTCTGCGTACATTGCCGTAATCTATAATGATAATAATAACGGAGTGTTTGATACAACCGATGAGCTCCTTGCACAGAAAATAAAAACCCTGCTTGAGGACGAAACCTTCCAGTCTGACTACTCAACCTGGGTAAGCGGTTCAATGCCCAGCCACTGGACGGTAGCCCTTGTGCCGGATAGCCAGATCTCAAGTTCCTTTACAACTACTGACGACAGATACATCATTTATGGTGATCCGGTTATTATTACCCCGGGGGCAACAGTCTATTCAAGTTCAAACAGGACGAGAAATATTGCTCACCGCAGTGCAAATACAGACAGCGCCCTGCCAACTACAACGAGCTCTAAATCAGGTATTGTTGCCATGGGTTACGGGGGAGTGAAATTTCTCGACACCTGCGAAAGCTACTGGTCAAGCTGGGGTTACTCTACTACTGATTTGACCAGCACAAATCAGTATCCTAATCAGATAGGGTATGGTGAAAGTTACTCCAACGAGGCATTGCAGGATGAAACCGTCTATGCATATCAGTGGATTGCGACTGAAAGCTATTATCTGTACAACCCGATTACCAGGCAGTTTACAACATACTATTACTCTGTCTGGGATTACCCTCTGAGCAGTACAGTCTTTGCCGGCGGAAACGATCCTACTCACAACAGCACCACACAGCTTAGTTATGCAACCCTGGGTACATATGATACATACCAGCAGCGAAGGTTCTCGGTCTACCGCTCAGGTAATGCGGACCCGGATAACGGAAAGAACTATGCTAGAGATTACAACTCCTCCTATCCCTACGGTTTTCCAGTGGTAAGGCAGGGACGTTTTCTGCAGTTCGGATTCCCAACGTTGACCGACAGGCCGTACACCGGCAAGCCTTACTTCATCAACCTTGTGCACCATATGTCAAGATACTGATAATCATTTATACAATAAAATAGCCCCCGGAAAATGTTTGATCTCCGGGGGCTTTCTTCAGACTCAGGCTTGAGCTAACCGAAGTTTTTCTCCTCAATCTTTCTGACGTTTTCAAAGGCATTGGTAAGAAAATCTTTTTTAAACTCCATTTTCTGTGCAAAGTCCATGGATAGCCAGGCTTCAACAATCTGTACCCCGAGGAAGGGGGCTGTTACCCATCCGCCCATGGTTATTACATTCGCGTTGTTAATAATCTTAGATCTCTCGCCTGAGAATATTCCGTCTACAACGCAGGCATAAACACCCTTGTGTTTGTTTGCGACTATCGCCATTCCCTGACCCGTGCCGCAGATAAGCACGCCCTTTTCCGCACGTCCATCCGCTACAGCCTCGGCAACCTTCGGAGCCTGTTCAAAATAGGGTTTCGGAACATCTTCCGATTCAATTCCGAAATCTATTACTTCTATATCACTTCGGCCGTTGAGATATTCGGCCACAGCCCGTTTCAGTGGAAACCCGGACAGGTCTGAAGCTATTGCAATAACTGTTTTTTCTGCCATTTTAATTCTCCTCTATTTCAACTTATAGAAAAAATCCCTGATAAGCGGAGCAGACTGCTCCGCAGTGAGGCCGTAATCCTGTTTCAGGAAGGCTTCCGTTCCAACCTGGCCGAATCTGTCCTCAATGCCGATTCGAAAAACCGGCACAGGTTTTGTACTGCTCAGATGTTCCGCTACAGCCCCGCCGAATCCGCCGCTTTTCTGATGGTTTTCCATTGTTACAATCATTGTGGTTTTTCCGGCCCATTCTTCAATCAGATCGGTGTCAAGCGGTTTTATTGTATGAAAGTCTATTACCGCAGCACTGATTCCATCCTTATCGAGCAGTTCCGCCGCCTTCAGTGCCTCCGGAACCATGACGAAGCCGGTTGCGGCAATGGTTATGTCTGAACCCTCTTTTAATACCTTGCCCCTGCCGAGTTCAATTTTTTCATTACCCATGTATATCTGCTGCTCCGCTTTGCGCGGCATCCTGAGGTAGACACAGCCGTCGCTGTAGGCCAGAGGCTCCATTAATTCTCCAAGCGAGTAGGGGTCGCAGGGAGATACTATTGTCAATCCGGGGATTGCCCTCATCAGTGCCAAGTCTTCAAAGGGCATGTGTGTGCCGCCGTTGAAGGCTGCCGTAACGCCCGGATCGGAGCCGAGCAGTTTTACGTTAAGCCCGGCGTAATTGCCGCTGATAAAGAATTGATCAAATGCTCTGCGCGCAGCGAAGCAGCCGAATGTTTCTGCAAATGGTATTTTTCCGCCTGCGGCAAGTCCTGCAGCAATGCCTAGCATGTTGGCTTCGGCGACACCGCAGTTGATTGCTCTATCGGGAAAACGATCGTAAAAGGGCTTCGTTCCATGTCCTACACGAAGGTCCGCATCAAGAAGACATATGCGCTCGTCTTTTTCCGCAAGCCGGATCAGTGATTCAGTGTAAGTTTCACGCATTCCCATATTTATTCTCCTTCCTGAGCAGGGCAATGGCCTCTGCCGCCTGCGTGCTGTTGAAAGCCATGTTATGATTTGACAGGTTTCCTTCGGCAAAAAAGCAGCCCTTTCCCTTGACTGTATCTAGAATTATCATCGATGGTTTGTCCGTTTCGACATCTGCTTTCTCAACTGTATTAAAAATTGCTTCTATATCATGGCCGTCTATTCGCTGTACATCCCATCCGAAGGATGCCCATTTACCTTCAATATCACCCAGGTCCATTACATCCGCAGTCATACCGTCTATCTGCATCTTGTTGTAGTCGGTAAAGGCCGTCAGCTTGTCAAGGCAGAACTGGGACGCTGCCATAGCCGCTTCCCAGATCTGGCCCTCGTTGCTTTCTCCGTCTCCGATTACAGCAAAAACTCTTTTATCAATGCCGCTCATTCTGTTTGACAGGCATAGGCCTGCTGCTGCGGAAAGCCCCTGTCCGAGAGATCCCGTTGTCATGTCTATCCCCGGTGTGCGGTTCATGTCGCAGTGACTCGGAAGCATAGTTCCTCCGGCATTAAGGGTTGAGAGCCACGATTTATCGAAAAACCCCCTGTCTGCCAGGGTTGCGTAGAGAGCCGGCCCGGCATGCCCCTTGGATAAAACAAGTTTGTCGCGGTTCGCCTTTTTGGGATCTTCCGGGTCAATATCCATTATGCCGTTATAAAGTGCGGTGAGCAGTTCCACTATAGACAGGGCCCCGCCTATATGTCCTACGCCCAGATTTCCAATCATTTCGATAGTACTGATTCTTATTTCTTTTGCTTTTTCTGTGAGGAAATCAAGTTTCTCAGTATTCATTATAACCCCTATTAAAGTTACTTAGTGTAAGTAATGTATTAACAATATACCATCAGCAATTCGCTTTGTAAAGAAGAGCGGGGTAGTTTCTTACATCATGTAAGAAAATCCACTTTACAGAATCGGGAAACATAAATACAATACATACCATGAGAAACAGTAAGACCGCTTTGCGGGGAAATGACATCAGAAAGGTAAATGAAAAACTTGTCCTCAGGTTAATTCAGCAGGAAAAAGTTTTTTCCCAGAGCGAGGCTGTTGAAATAACCGGACTTAAGCCTCCTACTATCCTGCGTATTTTTACAAACCTTGAAGAAGACGGGCTGATTGAAGTTTCCGATGCCCGAAAGGTTTCATCAGATCGGAAGGGGCGAAAGCCTGTTTACTACAGGCTCAATCCGGAGGCCCTTTATGTCGTTGGAGTTGAGTTCTGGTCGCGTTCCGCTTCTGTTGTAATTTCAAATTTTGTCAGAGAGCCGGTGTATTCGGACAGTCTGAATGTCGATCCTGATAAAGGCAGCCAGGCTGTTGTCAGGAAAGTGTCCAGTCTTATAGAGCGTTCGCTTAAGGCCGCAGGTATAGTGCCGGGACAGCTTGCAGGGATAGGAATCGGTGCACCGGGCAGGGTAGATATTGAAACCGGAAAGGTTTTGTTCTATTCCAGGATAGATGGGTTGAATGATTTCAATATTACTGAGTTTTTTGAGGATAAGTTCAATGTGCCTGTAATTGTTCATAATAACTGTTCGGTAATAGCGCTGAATGAATATCACAGTAAAAAGATGGAGAACGACGGAAATATCATGGCCGTTCTTATAAGGGGCGGAGTAGGCGGAAGCTACATTAATCAGGGCCGGGTTCTTACTTCTTCAAATATCACAACAATGGAAATAGGTCATATGTCGATTGATCCTGACGGAGATATCTGCTCATGCGGATCAAAGGGATGCCTTGAAACCCTGCTTTCGGAGGAAGCCATTCTAACGGCCACTAGGAAGGCTGCAGGGATTGATAATATCACTGACCTGGAATCAGCACTTTACGCTTCCGGTGAGCCGGCTGATAAACTTGCCCCTGTGCTTGATGAAAAAGCGGAAGTGCTTGCATATGCAATCAGAAACCTTAACCAGCTTCTGTCTCCGGGAAAGTTTCTAATAATAAGCCGCAGTCTTGAGTTGAGTCGCAGACTTGCAGATGGAGCATCAGATATCCTTAACTGCAATGGAATAGCCGGAGAATACAGGCTGGAGGCGGTTCTCTATGATCCAATGCAGGCCGGAATGGGCGCCTGCGACATTGTTTTCCAGGAGTATTTTACCGGGGGGCTTTAATCGGGTATTTGTCTCCAATCTTTTTATACAGTGAAAAATGTTCTGAATTTATCCGGTAGAAAACAGGGGGGCATCCAAGGGGGGCTTCAATTGTGATAAATCTGTTCCCGCTGTATTTCCGTCCGCTCCAGAGATGAATCCAGTTATCATCAGGCAGATAAACCTTTCTGGTTTTTTTGCGGGGTCTTATTACTGGAGCAACTAGAAGGTCGCGTCCGTAAAGATATTGATATGCCCATGCCGGGGTTCCGAAGGATATGCCCGGATAGTGCAGTATCATATGCCGTATGGGTGGCAGTCCGGTCTCGCGGTATTCACTGCTCAGCTGCATATGAACAGGTTTCAGCATGCAGTAGACATCCGTCATTTTTGCCAGATGAGAAAGCTGAAAGCTGCTGCTGCCGAACTGGGCGTTTTTCTCGGGACGGTTTCCCTCATGTGAGCGCATTACCTGTGTGAATGCGGCAAATTCGGTCCAGCGCATCAGCAGTTCTTCCGAGCGTCTTTTCCAGGCCAGTCCGGTGTAGCCGCCGATGTCGGAATGAACATAACCCACTCCGCTCATCCCCATCGATAGCGATGCTGATATGGCACTGGGCAGACCGTCTCCTATGCTCCAGTCAACGAGTTGATCTCCGGTCCAGTTCAGCGGTGTTCTTTTCACAGCTCCAGCATAACCTGCCCGCATAAAGAAGATTATTTCATCCTGTTTCCCGCTCTCCGAGACTGCTTCCTGATTGAGTTTTGCCCAGTCGACGGGATAACGGTTGTGATACTCCAGCCCGTTTTTCCCGGAAGCCAGCACCGTATTATGCTGGATCATCTCTCCGAAGTCCGCCATCCAGCCTGCCATTCCGATTTCGATCATATTCTTCTTGATAATTTCTTTCAGCCAGGCTTTCGCCTCCGGGTTAGTGAAATCTACGAGTGCCGCGGGATCGAAGGGTACATCAACCATTGACGGGCTTCCGTCCGGGTTTTTTATAAAATAGCCTTTTGCGGCCGCTTCATCGAACATATCGCTGCCGGGTGTTAAAAATGTGTTGTTATAGCCGAGGAACCTGACTCCTTCTTCCTTGAGCTTTTTTATGAAACCCGGAAGATCAGGATAAAGTTGCGGATCCCATTCCCAGGCCCACCTGAGCTGACTGCCGAAAGAGGTTTTGCGCCGGCCTTCCCAGTCCTGGCACCATAGAGCACCCACTTTTACGCCGGCGTCTCTGAGTATCTGGAGTTTAGCGTACACCTTTTCATTTCCACCCTGGGTCCCCAGCCAAAGACCATCGTAAGCCCATTCAGGAAGCTTCGGCTGGCGGCCTTCCGCGGCGCTCAGGGCTCCTACTGCGGCCGCAACGCTTTCTTCCCTCCCGAATTCAATTGAGTCGGGTACGCCCCAGAAATATGCTGAATGGCCGGCGGGATCGGTGAAGTCAAGGACAGTATACATAGTGGAATTGCATCGGAACCAGCCGCCGGATGAACTAACCCATACAGGTGAGGGATAGTAGGTGTTGAACCATCGGGGATAATGTTTCATGCTTACTGCAGCAAAAAGGGATATCAGATTGATTTTTCTACCTACCCCCGGTTCAGAAACCCATATCGGAACCCTGCGGCCACTCAGGTTTCGTCCCATGTACTGTTCCCCGCAGCCGAAGATGAACTGGTCATCGAGGGCTGGTATTCTGATGCTGAAGCGGTTGAAATGCCGCCCCCTATCCTTGAATCTGATCTTTATTCCATTAATATTTTCAGTTATTCGCGCCCTGATGATACTTCCGCCGTTACTTATAAATTCAATTTCTGCTTTTCCGGTTTCATGTTCAGTTATCCTGAAGTTTTGAAATAGGGTCATTACTGGCTTTTTTTCCCGCATTTTATAGAATCCGGATTTGGAAATAACCTTCTGCACTCCAATTCCCGCGCTTATCAGCGGTTTACTCTGGCTGTGTTCAAGCAGCAGTTTACCCTTATCGTTGTACAGCAGAAACCTGTTATTAGCGGTTTTCAGTTCCATCAGCGAATTATTTTCCATTTCATGATTTTCGCGAATATTTCAAAGGGTCTGATGAAATCACCATATACAACAGATGCGTGATGAGCTATTCCGTTGTCCACAACAGTCTGAAGAACATCTTTCACCGGTTTTTCAAATCTTGTTTTCATATATGTTCCTTTCAATTCCTTTTCCATGGGAATTACTTTTCCGGTGGTTATGAAAATACGATATTCGGTTCCGGCTGAATCAAACCTTACAACTGAGATATTCCCGTCTTTCAGTACGAAATCTGCCGTTACGCCCTTGCCTCCCGCGAAGTAGGTTGAAAGCGAGCGGCTGCATCTACCGTCCCAGAGGTTGCAGGGGGCTACGCCGCAGTGCCAGAGAAGGGCGCTGTCTTCGCTGAAATCGACCTGGGAGAAATCAAAGAGATAGGGTGTTTCAGCACCTGCGGCTGAATGGGCAAGCATTGAGATTGCACCTTCAATGTCCCCCTCGCAGGCTATTATCCTGCCTTCGCTCTGAAGCACAGACATGGCGGCGCATGGTGATATACCGAACTCTGCAGCGAATTCGGGCCAGCATCTGATTGCAGCAGCCGAGAGTTTGTTGTCGTCCATAAAGCTGTTGAGTTTTACCGATAGCTCGGCAACTCTGATTATCTGCTCGTTGGAAAGTTCATCGGTTTCGAAGATTTCTTTCAGCTGTCTGAGTCTGGCTGATAATGCTTCTTCAGGCACTTCGCGATTCCAGACTTCGGTGAGTTCATAATGGTCTATCAGAAGTCCCATCTTGCTGTAGACGTTGAGATCATAAACCCCCAGGTTGAAAAACCCCTTGGCCCTGTAGCCAAGCAGGCCGATGTGAGCATTCCGGAGTGCGGCAGCTATTCTCAAAGCGTCTACCCAGTCGTTGTCAATCGATGAGCCGACATTTACGTGATAATTACGGACACCGCTTTTATAAAGGTTGGACGCATTCAGGTTTACGCCGCAGACGGAATTGAGTCTTATCTTGCCTCCATTGTATTCAAGTTCAGGTAGTCCCCACAATAGAATCGGTTTATGGAGGATTTTTTCGAGCTCAAGAGCCAGATGACCAAGGTGAAAGGTTCCACTGATTATTACCAATCCGTCTATGTCATTTCCGGCAAGCTTCAGTGCTGCCGCATGCGCATCTTCAGGTTCAATGACAAGCCCTGGAATTGCAATTATCTCCGCATTTTCAGTTTTCTTCAGGTTTTCAGTTATATTCTCATACAGCTTTTCGGCTGCCTTATAATCAAATGTTGTCCTAGCCAGGCAAACTACACCCAGTTTTACCAAATGTTTCATATCCTATCCTTGTTAGTTATTTACACAAAGTAAGTAAAGCATATCCGTGGATATTTGTCAATTTTTATATTATGCATCTTTGAAAAAGCGATCAGCATTGGTGCGGGTGATTTTTTTGATAACGGCTTTATCCAGATTAAGACAGGCTAGCCAGCCGCCACCGTTACCTGGGTAGGGATCGTCTATTATTTCATGTTCGCCAGCGCTAAGAAATCGGTTTATTCTTCTTATTGTTCTGTTGTTTTCTTCGATGCCTAACATAGGATATGTTGTGATATCAGGCGAAACAAAGATCGAATCACTGCCCAGCAGCAGCCTGTCAGCATAGCAATTGAAGAAATTTGTTGCAGCGTCTTTATTTTCAGATAGCGGGCGGTAGAACCAGCGGCCGGGTGCAGTGTCCAGGTAAAGATTGGGTAGGGTTTCCATAATGCGGCTGAGATTGCTCAGACCTCCGGCAAGAAACAGAAGGTGTGCAGTGATAAAGGTTGTCTCCGGGAAATTTGAAAATAATTCGACACCGCGTTCTATCCATCTGCTGAAGGTCCCGGGTGGCTGTTTCGGGAAATGATCAGGCGGGTCGGCAATATGGAACAGCACCGGCATGTTCAGGTTTGCTGCGGCTTTCAGGGCTCCTGCAATATAGCTGCTTTCCATTTCGAGCTTGAACTCGTCTTCTGCGGCCGGTTTTCCAAGCAAAAGTTTGAGGCCTTTAAACCCCTCATTGTAAAGCTCTTCTACCTGCATGGCTCCGTTTTTTTCAGTCCTTTCTCTGCGATGATCAAGACATCCGAACCCGATAAATTTCTCCGGGGCTGATTTAAAGGCTTTCTGGACGGCGCTGTTGAAGTTTCCGTTTTTTTTGTCGGGGAGAGAAACCAGTCCAGCACGGTTTATTCCTGCTTCCGCACAGAATTGAAGTAATTCATCAAATCGATCAGCTGCGCAGAAATGTATATGGATATCGGTTATCATTTTTACTGCAGGTTCAACGTTCCGTCCTATCCCTTAACGGCGCCGGAGGTCATTCCGCTTATTATTCTATTATGCATGAAGATGTAGACGAAGATGGTCGGAACCATTGTTATAACGATTGCGGCAAGCATTGATGTGTAATCTGTTACAAACTGGCTTCTGAAAAAACGTATACCAAGCTGAAGCGTTCGGCTTGCCTCTGATGATGTAAGCAGCATTGCATAGGTGAATTCATTCCAGCAGTATATGAAAACAAAGGTTCCGGAGGTGACCAGTCCGGGGATGGACAAGGGTAGCACAATGCGTGTATATCGCTGAGTGAATGAGCATCCGTCAATGATTGCGGCTTCTTCAAGCTCCTTAGGAATTGTACTCATAAACCCGTGAATCAGAAAGACGGAAATGGGAATATTTATTGCAGAATAGGTAATTATGAGTCCCGGCAGGGTGTCGTATAATCCTAGTCCGCTTACGATTTTAAAGTAGGGAACCATGAGAGCGATTATAGGAATGAGAACGCCTGACAGGATTATGGTCAGTAAACCATTCTTGAATCTGAAATTCTCGCGGGATATAGCAAAAGCGGCCATGGAGGCTACAAGGGTGTTGAATGCTGTTGTACAGATGGCGACAATAACAGAATTGAGGAAGAGTCTACCGAGGTTAGCCATCTGAAATGCCTTGATATAGTTTTGAATCTGCCAGACAACCGGAAGTGCGAATGGCTGTGTTTCAAACTCGTAATTTGTTTTGAAAGAGGAAATTATAAGCCATATGAGCGGCAGGATTGTCAATATCAGAAAAAAGATCAGATATATCCATTTGCCCGTTCTAGCCATTATATCAACCGGTGATGTTCTATTAAGGCTTCTTGTTTTATGCATTTTTCCTCCTATTGAATTCCATCGTCGGCATCGAGATTTCTGCTGAACAGCCACCTGATAAGGGCGATGGTTGCGCCTCCGAAAACAATCAGGATTGCACCGATTGCATTGCTTTCACCGTAATTCAAAGCTCCAAGGTTCCTGTACAGAAGAATTCCCATTACCGAGGTTGAATGGGCTGGTCCACCGTTGGTCATGAGATATGTTGATTCAAAATGCCGCATGCCGTAGGCAAGGGCAAGGGTCATAGTGGTTATGAGAATAGGTTTCAGCATGGGTAATGTGATGTAGAATTCCTGCTGAAAGACATTCGCCCCGTCTATCTCGGCGGCCTCATAGTAGGAATCCGGAATACCCATTCGCGATGCAAGAATTACAACCATGAAATAACCAATGTAGAAAACCTGCTGAACAAGAACAGCAGGAAATGCCGTGTCCATATTACCTAGCCAGTTACGGGTCAGGCCTTCAAAACCCATCATCTCAAGGAGGTTATTAAGGATTCCGAATTCAGCGTTATAGATAGCCAGCCACATCATAGCGAGGGCTACCTGTGAAATTACATTTGGAAGGAAGTAGGCGGTTCTAAAAAACTTCCAGCCTTTAGGTTTTCTTGCCAGAATCATTGCCATGACAGCAGCAAGCGGGATTTGAACAAAGCCCAGAACAAGGGCCCATACAATGTTGTTTCGCATAGAGAGTCTGAAAGTTTCATCCTGAAAAAGTTCAATATAGTTTTTAAAACCATGAAATACCGGCGCTGATATTCCATTCCATTTCGAAAAGCTTGTCACGATGACAAAGCCGAGGGGATAGATGAAATATACACCGAAGAGAATAAGTGCCGGCAAAAGAAAGAGGATGATTTGCTTCCAGTTTTTATTCACTCTCATATAAAGTAACCTCTTAAAAATAGAACCCGACCTGGCAGCCGGGTTCTGAATAATCATTTGCAGAGAAATAGAACAGCCTTGTTCTAGTCGATCTTATCGGCAATCTGCTGTATGAACTCTTCAGCTGTTGCTTTGCCTAACGCCATCCTGGCAAGAGCCTGTCCGAACTCTGCAACAACGTCGGTGGCAAAGTTGGCTTGAAAATGGGTGTTAACAAATGCTGAGTCGTTTACTGCATTCATAAACTGGCCCTGAACAAGATCTACATCTTCCCCGTCATCAACTCCGAATTTAACAGCGAACATTGAGCCTGCATCCATTGAAATCTTTTTTACGTTTTCAGGCAGAGTCATCCATTTCATGAAAGCAATAACAGCTTCTTTCTTTGCCGGATCATCAGTAGCACCGGCTGCCAGGTTGGACTGCGGAAAACCTATCTGAGCGCCTTCGAATCCTCCTTCTACAGCAGGCGCGGGACCAATTTTTGTAGCCTTGAATACATCCGGAGCATCATTCTTTACCCGGCCTATATACCATGGGCCATTAATGAACATTGCACTTCTGCCTGCGAGAAAATGTCCGCCTGAAACCCCGGCATCTCCTCCCACTGCATCTTTTGAGGTATTGCCGTCAATGTACATCATCCTGAGAATCTCAGCAGCCTGAACGAATACCGGATCGGTGATGTCTTTTTCCCAAACATCAGGTCCGCCTATTGATGCTGCAATATGAGAGAACCAGAGCATTGATGTCCAGGCGTTTGTTCCTCCGGTCATCTGACTTGTCGGGATAAAACCGGCAGCCTTGATCTTTTCACACGCATCAAAAAATTCATCATAGGTTTTGGGGATGTCCGGGATGCCTGCAGCCTTGAAAATATCCATATTATACCAGACCGGAGTATAGCCGACTTCGTAAGGAATAGACTTTAAAGCTCCGTCGATTGTTGCACCGGAAATAGCTCCCGATACAAAATTATCTCCCCAGCTGCCTGACAGTTCCTCAGCGAAATCCATAAGAAGATCGCCCTCATAAAATGAGAGTGAAGTAGGATCGGGGTTTAAAACGAAGAGATCGGGGACAACGCCCGCAGCGATCTGCGAGTTAAGTTTGTTTCGATATGCGTCGTAATCCGGGTTAGCCTCGATTTCAACCTTATACCTGCCTTCATTCATTGCATTGAATTCGTCTACAAGGGCTGCAATCATCGGAGCCTTTGAATCTTCACCAACCCAGATTGTGGGCCATTTCAGGGTGATGAGTTCCTGTTTAGCGGGCTGATCAGCTTTACTTTCATCCTCTTTCTTACATCCTGTAATCATAACTACAGATAAAGCCAGGATTGTAGTGATGAGCATTAGAATTACTTTCTTTTTCATGACGTGAATCTCCTTTTTATTATTTTACTTACAATAAGTAAGTAAACCACGATCTATCTGGAATGTCAAATAATATATCATGAACGTGTTATTATGAACTATTTTAAGGGGCTTGTGAACAAAAAATCTGTGTTAGTTTTGAGATTCTGTTATATCCTTATCAGGATTCTTTATAAAGGTGCATGTAATCAAGACCGGTGAGTTTTTCACAGACCGATTTTGTTTCTGGCGACACTTCAGACTTGTCTCCTCCTTTTTTCAATCGGTCTATTTCATTCATTAGAATTTTATGAGTTTTAGGGGTAACCGGAAAACGAAAGCTGACGAGAATGCCTGTAACAGCAAGCAGCATGGGCGCCGTAATGAAGATTATTCTCAGCCTCAGCATTGTCTCAGCAGTCTGGATTATAATTTCACCATCGGTAGAAGTCTGATAACCTATCAGCGAAAGCAGAAGGCCCAGAACTGGGAGTACAAGGGCTCCCTGAATAAGTTTTCTTATCAGTGTCATTGCGCCTGCGTATGTTCCGGCCCTTTTTTCAGTTGTTATAAGCTCGTCGACATCCGCGTCAAAGGGCAGCAGCTGAAAAGGGATTATCACTCCGGCCGACATTCCCGCACCTATGCAGACGCAGTTGAGGATCAGCCGGAGCATACTGCCGCCGGGCTGATGTATCGTCAGGGCCGCAATTGCAAGAGCCCAGATTATAAGGCCCGTACGGTAGGCAAAGGCATGACTCCGTCTGTTCGAAATCCTTACATAGACGGGCAGGGCGATTAACTGGGTAATAAGTATGGCTCCGAGTCCGAAGGTTACAACCTGCGGATTTTTCAGGTAATCAATTACGTAGAATTTAAACCAGGCCATCAGAATATCCATTGCTGCGTAGGCGCAGATATACATCAGGATGTGGATTCGGAAGGTTCTGTTACGGTAGATTGAACTGAAGTTTTTAAGAATTGAGCTGCGTTCATCTTTCACTTTCCTTTCAATCGGTATCTCCCAGGTTCCGAGGAATACCAGGATATAGGGAAGGGCGAAAATTATAGCAAATATAAGCCCCATCATCAAATGTCCCATGCTCTGGCTCGAAAAGGAATTGATTAGCGGCTGTGCGGCAACGCCCCCAATCAGGGTTGCAGCCATTGAAAAAACCATCCTTGTCCCTATCAGGCGGTTACGCTTGCTGAAATCATTTGTCATCTCGGCACTCAGGGCGGAATATGGAACAAGCACCATGGTAGAGCAGCTGTAGAACATAAGATAGGTTATAAAATAATAGATAAACAGTGAAATCTGGCTCTTGAAGGGGACAGGCAGCCAGATAAGTGTGAATGTTACCATTATAGGTATGATTCCTATGAGGAAGAAAACCCTTCTTCGTCCGAACCTGGATTTATTGTTGTCGGTTAAATAACCCATCAACGGATCAGATATTGAATCCCAGATCTTGCCGAGGCCGGGTATCAGTCCTGCAAGCACAGGGTTCATTCCGACTACCGAGACAAGAAAATACATGCTGAAAGTTGATATCAGAAAAAATGAGCCGCCTCCGTAGAGGTCGCCGAGTCCGTAGGCTATGTAATTCCGGGGTTTGAGTTCGCGTATTTGTGTGCTGTTTTCTTCCATTAAAAAATTATACGGGTGGATTACTCTTTACTCAAGCGAAAAAAGAGTACAAGTATGTTTTGTCTTAATTTCCGGTTTTATCTTTCTTTCTCAATAGAAGTTTTTCTTTTATTAATTGTTCGAGAATTAAATCATCATCTTTCAAACCAAGCAGTGAAAATATCAAGCTGCTGCTTCCGGATTCATCAATGCTGAAAACTGCCGTTTTTTTCAGGAATTCGGTATCGGATGCATACATCGCACCCCATTCATCTACAGCTCTGAAGTCAAGAGCTGCATTAAATACCTCCATTATTTTGTTGCAGGGGAGTCCGTGTTTCAGACATAGTCCTGCAGCACCGAGAATTCTGTCGTTGCGGTTCAGTTTTCGCGAAAGATCCCGGCCAACCCTGAATATAGTGTCGCCCAGAGCCAGGTTGCCGAAGCGGTAGAGGAGATCCTCGATATGCTCCTGCAGGGTCTGAGCAGTAAAATCTTCGGGGTATTCGGAGAGCAGGGATGCCGCAGCCTCGTTCATCGCGCCGCGAACCAATGTGTTTATTTCGTTGTCGGTGATAATCTCGGCAATCAAATGTCGTTCGGGGAATTTTCTGTAACCGAAGTAGGCTGCTGCTGCATGGCCGAGATTGTGTATGAACAGTTTGCGGTCTACCCATGCGGCGATGTTTTTAACTGCTTTGATTTCGGGCAGATCGGGCACTGGATTTTTAAAACCTTCAGCATCAAGAATCAGTGTATTATATTCCTCCGCATGCAGGATTAGGGGATCAACGGCCAGATCCTCCCTCAGCATAGTCGGAACCATCTTGCCAATGCTGGTTTCGACAAGACCGGCTTCACTTCCATCAAGACCCTTCTCGATGAATATCCCGCGAAAAAAATCAGCCCCGTTTCTGATATTTTCTGCAATGATAACATCAAGCGGCGGCTGCCCGGATGCTGCGCGGGTTTTAACTGCTTCTGCAATTTGGGGAACAACAAAGCGAAGGGCGTTCTGGCCTACCGAAGTAGCACAGAGGCTGCAGCTGCAAAGTTCTTCTATGATTTCGCCGCTCTGCGAGCTGTGCAGGGCTGATATCCCGCTTACAGTGACAGTTTCGTCTCCCCGGTTATTCCTTTTGATTAGTATCGTATAGCTGCCCCGGTTATTCAGGCGGTCAACCAGTTCGCTGTTTGCGTCGACGAAGATTACCCTCCATCCGTTTGAGGCGAATATATTGCCTATAAATGAGCGACCGATATTTCCGGCGCCGAATATTACAGCTTTTTTCCTATTACCATGCATAAGATTCTCCTGTCTGTTTTTCATATGCTCTGAGCAGGGGCAGTATTTTTGCCAGCTTTTCGCCATCATTTTTTTCATAGAATACACCGCCGAGATACTGTCCTGCGAAACCACCGGAGACAGCTCCGAAAGCTGCAGCCTTTTTCAGTGAGGGTTTACCGTTTGTCTCTGCTCTTTCGATCTGCCGGATTACGGAGGCGTAGACCCCGCCGGCAAAATTATCGCCGCAACCGGTGGTATCAGCTTCTCCTGCCGGTGTGTTACGTATAATATTTCCGGCTTTAGCCGAAACAGGTATTGTAAAGCTGTTTTCTTCTGTAAATAATCTGCCATCGGAGCAGCAGATAATGTCTTCCTCACCGTGGGTTATAATTACGGACCCGGTTCCGGCTTCCATGAAGAATGTTGCGGCATCTGATTTCTTATCACAGCCGCTGATCCTTAGTGCTTCTTCGTTATCGGTTATGAGAAGATCGATAAGTCCGAAATCCTTTCTCTCCGAAACCAGAGGCCACGGACCCGCCGGGTCTTTTTTCTGATTTCGAAAATCATAAACGGTATTTACACAGTTAATTGCACCCTTAAGTTTGCCCTTTCGCAGCAGAATGCTTAAATCATCATGGATTTTCGGGGTTAAGCCTGTGCCTCCGAAAATGAGTATATCGGCCTCAAAAAATGAAGAGGGAATCATGTCCGTACTCATTTCACCGGCGGCGCCGATATAGTTAATAAATGAACGCTCGCCGTTGCCGCAGTTATAGTCAGGGTCAGCGAGTACATCGGTAAAAGGCGTGTGTCCGGTAGCTGTAATATAATTTGAGCTGTCAATGTTGAACAGTCCAAGCTTTCGGGAGAGGTATTCACCGTCTAAATCAGTGCCCCTGCTGCCGATAAATCCTATTTCATGTCCGTCGCTATTGAGTATCTGCGAAATATGGATGACCGCTACTACACCGGGGCCCCCGATATTTTTTGACGGAATTATTCCGCCTCCGGTGACTTCATCAAGGATACTACTGTAGGGAATTCCAGAAGATGTCTCAAGATCATCTCCGAAAATGAGTCCACCGGTTATAATGCCGTTCTGAATACCGCCGGCTTCCGTCCATTTTTTATAACTGGTTGAGTTGAAATCAACCGGGGTATACAGGTTGTCGATAAGAGAACAGCCTATCCCGTTTATCCGCATCATCTTATTCCTTTATAAACGAATCGTAGTCTCCGACCAGGAGTCTGTATGGCGATTCATCCTCTTCGACTGCTGGAAATCTACCGCAGTTGTCATAGAATCTGTTATCCGCTGCGTCATCATTCGTCATGCTTACTTCACCGGCGACCACTGGACCTTTTCCTTCTTCAGCATAAAATCGATGATAAACACCTGTCTTAAGCGTTATACTTTCTCCCGGAGTTAAAACAACCCTGCCACCCGGTTCTACTGATTTAGCTATTCCATCGGTGAGAAAAGAAACTGTTTCATTAGAGAACTTCTCATCCTCCGTAGAATTGTAAAGTTCAAGCACCAGGTTTCCTCCGCCGCGGTTGATAATGTCTTCGGTCTTCGACCAGTGAAAGTGAAAAGGGGTTTCCTGATTTTCCTTTATCAGCATTATTTTCTCAGCATAGGGTTTTTCGTCATCAGTTTCATTTCCGTTTCTCACGGTTACCAGCAGCAGACCCCTGTTCAGGAAATCTTCACTACCGAAATCAGTAAGATCCCAGCCGAGACAGCTGTCAAAGAGGTTTTTACATTTCCCTGCATTCTTTTTCCATACTTCAGGCTTCCAGCTTGCCCATGGGGGCAGCAGGTACCCATTTTTACTGAAAATCTCTTCCGCCTCTTTGAGATAATTGTTAATTACACTTCTCTTCATTTTTTTCTCCTATGTCAATAATCCGTGATTTAAGTATTTTCTGAATCGGACTTCTGTCACGGTTCAGAATCTTATCAAGCAGCACTCGTGCTGCGGCTATTCCCATATTCACATTCGGCTGAATTATCTGGATCATTCCCGTATCAAAGTAGTCCGGATCCCGTCCGAATTTTGCGATTACAGGAACTTTGTCAGCCGGAAGTGCCTTCCTTAGCAGGTAGCCGGTTTTATGAGCAAGCCCCCCGGTTGTTATCAGCAGGCCGTCGTACTCAGTCCTGAGTGAATTGTCCCTGAGGAGCCTTCCAGTAATGTCGTCAGAATGCGGGTCCTGCCTGTCCAGGAGAATGATGCTCCTGCTGCTCAGAGGCAGCCCGCATCCTTCTATTCCAGATTTGAATCCTTCCAGTCTGTTATTGATTGATGATGTTGACAGGTTAAAACTCATGCAGCCTATGCTGCGACAGCCCTTCTCAAATAACAGGCATACAGCTTTTTCAGCTGCTTCAAAATCATCCTGAATAATCCAGTTTAACGAACCGGCATTTTCAGGCAGCCTGTCAGCAAAAACGAAGGGGCAATCAGTCTTTGATAACAGTTTCATATAGCTGTGTTTGTAATTATTCCGGGCAATAGGTACATAGGGTACAAGAATTAAGCCGTCGACTTTTTTATGAAGCATCTGCCGGATATTCCTGTCTTCTATTTCCGTATCGAATCCGCTTGTTGAGATCATCAGGGAATAATCAGATTCATAAAAGACTGATTCGATTCCCTTCAGCATTTCGGACATAAAAGATTCGTGAACGTCGGGAAAGATAATGCCGATTGTTGCTGTCTTATTTGTCGCGAGGGCCCTGGCCAGGAAGTCGGGAACAAAACCCTCTTTTTCTGCACATTCTAGAACCCTCTGCTGGGTTTTTCTACTTATTCTATATCTATCTCCATCGCCTTTGAGTACAAGTGAAACGGTTGTTTTAGAAATACCGAGTTTTCCGGCAAGCGTCTGGAGGGTTGTTTTTGTTGGTTTTTTCTGGTTGGTCATATTCATTCCGTCATTACATGATGCTAAAACGGTTTAGCAAAACTTATATTAACATCGATCTGTCTTCGGAGCAAGGAAAAGCTATCTAACTTTGTTTTTAAGCCATTCGGAAGGTGACTGATTCATGTATTTCCTGAATACAGTGGCAAAATACTGGCTTGATGAAAATCCACATTCGATTGAAACATCTGTCACAGATACTTCCTGTTCAAGAAGTTTACAGGCCCAGTCGATTCTTTTTCGCAGAATGAACTCTCCTGGCGGGATTCCGGTTTCTGCCTTAAAACGCGTCTTAAACCTGGACAGGGATATTCCCGCTGTATCCGCACATGCTTGTAGTTCAACCCTGGTATTCAGCGATTGATCGATATGTTTTATAACTGCCTGTATTTCGTTGGATATAATCCGCGTTTTACCTTTTTTTTGGGCCAGCGGCAGGAAAAGATTCAGCAGAGCGGTCTGTATCTCAATTGTTTTAAGGCTGCTGTTTCCAAGGTAGGCATCAATTATAGAATCTATCGCTGCCCCCATCCGCCTGGAGCCTGAAAAAATTCTAGGCAGGGCCGGGCCTAGAGCATCAGCGAATTTCATTCGCTCTGCATCCGGGGCATTTCCCGCAAGCCACCGGCTGAGCTCATCGGTGTGGTAGGCAATCCAGTACAGTTTTATCCGCCCGAGAGGATAGCTGCCTGTTCCATGAAGTTCATTTGCGTAGCTGACAAAGCAATCGCCCCCCTCAAGTTTCCATTGCTGCTGAGTATTCTGAAATACAGCTACACCCCGTTCAAGATAACAGAGTTCAACTGCTCCGTTGTGGGTGTGGGGTTCAAGCGCCCGGGTCGCTGAGCTGAAATCGAGACGACCGATGTGGGTAATTGCTGGCATCAGGGATTTATCCGGTTCAATATAGGTTCGGTGTTTAGAAATATCTATCAGATTACGGTTGTCCATTATGTTAGAGATAGTACTGCGGTATTATGAATAACGCAATACAAAAACAGTCATGTTAATATAAGTACGGATCAGGAGGAACTTATGAGAGAAATGACAGGACTTGAGAGATGTAAGACCGTACTTGACGGTGATTTGGCTGATTTTGTCCCGGTTGTACCGCAGACATTTATGTTTGCAGCTGAAACTGCAGGGTTTAAAATAGGTGATATTGCGAGGGACGGCAGGAAGATGGCCGAGAGCCATGTTATAAGCCAGGAGAAGTACGGTTATGATGGCTGTGTAATCGATATTGACGATGCTACTCTTGCAGAGGCCTGCGGGGCAAAGGTATTGTGGGATAATCCTGATGAACCGGCTGTCATTGATGAGCATAACCCAGCAGTGACTGATCTTCGTCAATTTGAGGATATGGAGATACCGGATCCCCTAAGCTCTGCCAGGCTTCCCGTCTGGCTGGAAGCAACCCGAAGCCTTGTTGATAGAATAGGAGACCGGATTTTTGTCATGGGTCGTGCCGATCAGGGCCCCTTTGATCTGCTCTGCCTTCTAAGAGGTACGCAGAATTTTATGATGGAACTTATCACCGAACCGCCTGAGATAATATGGAAGGCACTTGACTGGTGCCGTGAGGCCAATCTCGCTTTTGCAAAGGCTATTGCTGATGAAGGAGCACATGCAACCAGTATCGGTGACGCATATGCGGGGCCTAATCTGATTCATCCGGATATGTACAGACAGTTTGCGCTTGAGCATGAAATAACCCTTTCAAGGCAGGTTCGGGAATACGGAATTCCCTGGAGCATGCATATATGCGGAGATACAACTGCTATCCTGGAGGATATGGCTAAGACCCGGGCTAAGATTATAGAATTGGACTGGCAGGTTGATATGGCTGAGGCGCGGGGGATTTTTCCAGATGATGTAGTTCTTATGGGAAATATTGATCCAAGCTATCCGCTCGCACATGGTACCCCGAACGAAGTTACTGAAAAGGTTATTGAAATAATAAACGGAACACGGGGCAGGGGATTATTCCTGTCATCCGGATGTGCTATGGGACGAAACACCCGACCCGAGAATATGAAGGCCATGGTTGCCGCAGCAAAAACGTATGGAAGTAGAGAAAGGCTGCTGGAATTATGATGAACTGCATAATTATCGGGGGGTTTCTGGGATCAGGAAAAACCACCTTTATAAATTATCTTCTAAAATACTCCGGTGATGTTATTCCTGACATGAAGACGGCTGTGCTCATAAATGAGTTTGGTGAAGTCCCGGTAGATGGTGCAATGATCGATGAGGGGAATTACAGCATGCGTGAAATAACCGGAGGCTGCATTTGCTGTACCCTTAAAGGGATGCTTGACGATGCAGTGGCCGAGATCTGTGAAAAAGAAAAGCCTGATTTGCTGCTTGTTGAGGCTACCGGTCTTGCCGTCCCATCCGAAATAGCTGCATCAATTGGAACGGCAGGCGGCTGTGCTGTGATGACCCTTCTTTGTGTCGATTCTGACCAGTATGGTAAGCTCGCGGGCAGGCTTGTAATTTATGACCGTCAGCTGGCGGATGCTGATATGGTTCTTCTGACTAAAAGCGACATTCGAAGCAGTGCATCGCTTGCCGATGTTGAAGCTGAGCTTCAGGACGGGAATAAGTTGCGAAGCTGTTTCCGCAGCAATGAGGCTGCTGTGGAAGCTGTTTCTTTCGATGCGGCAAAACAGACTGTTCATAAGGATGTGCATGAGCATCATCATGGACAGGATCAGGCAAAGCAGGATATCTGCCAGGTAACCCGGATGATTCCGGGTATCTCTGTTATAGCCGATCTTGAAAAATCTCTATACAGACTATTTGTTGATGCAGGGACTGACCTGTACAGGGTTAAAGGGATAGTTCGTACTGCAGACGGCTGGCAGGCTGTGCAGTATTCCGATGGGGCGATATCAGTGAAAACTGTTGATGAACCTTCTATCCGCGACTCATTTATTGTGTTTATCGGAAAATGTGGAGTTGTAGAGAGGCTGGAGCTTTAACACCATAGCTGCTGGTTTAGAGGGTGATTGATTTTAAGAAAACGGAACGTTAATTTGTTGATTCATAAAATAACAAACGAATTTGTGATGCTGCATAACATTTATTTAATCGGGATGATATTTCTTTCCTCCGACTCCATAAAATATTAAATTTATTATAGCGGAGTAAAATATGAGATATAATATTTTCAATATGTTTTTTATTCTGGTTTTTATCCTTGTTTCATTTTCAGCCTATGCCCAAACCGGAGAAAGAACAATAACAGGAACCGGTGGTTCTAAACTCTATACTGAATCATTTGGAACCTTCGATGAACCATGGGCAATGACCTTTCTGCCGGATGGCAATTTGCTGGTAACTGAAAAGGCGGGCAGGTTGCTGCTTGTAGATTTGGATGACCTGAGCAGAACTCTTGTTATGGGTATTCCAGATGTTGCCTACGGCGGACAGGGAGGGCTGGGCGATGTAATTCTGCATCCTCGCTTTGATGAAAATCAATTGATCTATCTCTCCTACGCGGAAGCGGACGGGCCGCTGAACCGGGGTGCTGTTGTAATTCGGGGGGCTTTGTCTATAAATGGAACAGAGGCGATGTTTGACGAACCTGAAATAATCTGGCGGCAGTATCCGACTGTGTCGGGAAACGGTCACTACTCTCATCGATTGGCATTCGATCCGGATGGATATCTGTTTATTACCTCCGGTGAACGGCAAAAGATGGAACCAGCTCAATCCTGGGAACAGAACCTTGGTAAAATTATTAGATTACACCCTGACGGCTCAATCCCGAGGGATAATCCTTTTCAGAACAGAGGTGAACTGGCAAGATCTTTCTGGACAATGGGGCATCGCAATCTGCTTGGAATTGCCTTTGATGCTGATGGAAAATTATGGACTCATGAAATGGGACCCCGCCATGGTGATGAGTTCAATCTGATAATCAAGGGTGGCAATTATGGTTGGCCTGTGGTTTCCTGGGGAAACCATTATTCCGGTAAAGACATTCCGGATCATAATACACGGCCTGATTTCCATAGCCCTGAGGTTTATTGGGTGCCGACAATTGCCCCTTCAGGTTTGATTATTTACAACGGATCTCTGTTTCGCGAATGGCAAGGTAACGCTTTTATCGGTGGACTTAAATCTGAAGCCCTGATAAGGGTGTTTATAAGCGGAGATGAGGCGGAAGAGATTGAGCGATTTGACATGGAGAAACGAATCCGCGAGGTTGAAGAAGGACCAGACGGGGCTATCTGGGTTCTGGAAGATAACAGGGGAGGGCGCCTTCTGAGGCTGACTCCTGCTGAATAGTTCTCCGGATTAATTGGTGCTTTTAAGATTGATCATGATTTTTCTTTAAAAATATAGATATTAAAATCTTCTAAGTTCACGCACAGTCTTAACCATTGTCTGAAAATTTTCAGGTGGAACATAGTCGGCTATCTGGTTGCCTGAGCCTATTGCCGTTCCTGGATACTCTAGCATCTCATGATAGCGTTCGGTTACATAGCTTTTTATGCCTGCTTCATCTTCAAGGCATAGTACATTCATATCTACTCCGCCGAAGTTGCCTATTCGCGACCCGTATCGCTCGAGCCATTCTGTCATGGGTGCTATCTCATCCTCATTTGAATGTTTTGCATCGATACCGGTTATTGTGATTATGTCTTCCATTACATCAAAGATAGAACCGCAGGAGTGCAGCAGGAAGGGCATGTCGTGGGAATGAACCAGGCTGACTATATTTTTATAGGCCGGGATAACATGTTCTCTGATAGTATCAGGTTTGATCAGGGTAGATGCCTTGAACCCCAGATCATCTCCGAAGCGGCCGATTGCCAGGATATCAGACCAGTTTTCCAGAAACTGTTTCCAGATTAGCAGGAAGCTCTCTTCTATTTTTTTCCAGAGCTGTGAAAAGAGATCAGGGTTATCAATTTCCAGGTAGCAGAGTTCGGTGAAAGGAACAAAATCCTGCATCGTTTCAAACATTCCGTTGCCCACACCGCCTATAATTTTCATACCTGGAGGAAGGGTTTTGCGGATAGCATTGAACATTGGACCGAACTTTTCAAAATACCGATTCGGCTGTTCGTTCCAGGGCCAGGAATTAAAATCAGCCTCAGTTTTAATCAGGCTCACACCATGCCCCATAAGGCCTGCACCTTGCTGAACGAGATCTGTTATGCAGCCTTCAAATGAGTAGCAATCATAACCGTGAGCGATATGAAAATCTGCTCTAATCTTGAAATACTCTTCCAATGAGGATTGATCCCCCTCCTTTAAAAGAGCTTCGGTATCGCGTCCGGTTATTGAACTTATTACATCATCATGTATGTTGTGCTCATAAAGAGGAATCTCCCCCTTCCTGTTTAATGCGGCATTTACTATTCGGTTATAGTCAGGTGCAAAGATTTTCTCCATATCGTCCTCCTCATGTTATTATATTGCTGATAAATTGTATTATGTACTATAAAATTGCTGAAAAATATAAAAATATTGCTATAATCAATCATATGGATAGTTATTCTGGACTGAAATTCGAAGAGGCCGGTCTCTCTCGCGAAAATCCTGTAAAGTTTTTTATAAGAACATTTGAAACTGAGAAAGCTGTAAGACTTCACTATCACAGCAGCCTTGAGATAAACATCTGCCGGGGCGTTGATGGGGTGATCAGACTCGGTGAACGCAGTATTGAGCTAAGAGAGGATTGCCTGATAATGCTGCCTCCTGAAACGCCGCATTCCTATCGGTTTTCAGCATGCAGCGGTACTGTTGAAGTCTGCCATATCATGCTTGATACTTTTCCCGGAGCTGTTGAGGCTATGGGCGGGCGTCTGGGGCTTAGGATTCTTCCGATTGATGATTGTCCTGCCGCTGCGGTAAACCGTTTTTACTCAATAAGTGAAGCCCGGGATAGGGCTGAACAGTATGGGCAACTGCTGCTGTTTATCTCTGCTCTTGCCAATGAAGGAAACAGTGGTTTTATATCAGGTAACAGTTTTCTAAGGACGGTAATTGATTACGCTGAAAAGCATTATTCTCATAAGATCAGCCTTGATGATATCAGCTCTGCCGTCGGTGTTTCACGATATCATTTCAGTCGTAAGTTCAAAGAACACACCGGAGAAACCGACGGCATTCATGATATATGGCCTGCAACAGGTGCTAAAATGTTTGAGGTAGATCATCTAACCGATATCAAGAGTTTGAGAGCTGCAACAATGGGCAAGACGACTCTGCTTGGTAATCTTGATACAGCGTTGCTGTGTAACGGAACTCCTGCTGAAGTTGAGGCAGATGCCAAAGATCTTATAGAGTTTATGATGCCTGAATCAGGCTTTATCCTGAGTTCAGGCTGCAGTATGAGTGGAAACTCCAGTAAAGAGCTGCTTCATGTTCTTGTTGAATCAGCTAAGAAATACGGGGTATATAAATGAGCGGTGAGCTGAAAACTGAAATTATCAGTGGTCAGAAAAGCTGGCTTATTGAGAACAAGAATATGAAACTTTATATGACCGAATTTGCCGGTCATATGGCACCTGTCACATTCTTCAGGGATACTGATAATGCAGTCGAACCCTTCTATATCAATCCCTGGGCTGAAGAAGATATTGATATGAGCAGCCAGCCCGGCTGCCTGAAACCCCTGAGAGGTGATTTTTTCTGTCTGCCGTTCGGCGGTGATAACAGCTGGAACGGTGAGAATCATCCGCCGCATGGTGACGTTCAGGAAGGAACCTGGAGCTTTGAAAAAACCTCAGAATCAGGCGGGATAACTGAAGCCGTCTTTACATTCGACATGATAACAAGGCCGGGGAGGGTTGTTAAAACCGTAAGGCTGATTGAGGGGCAGAATGTTCTTTATACCAACGACAGTATAGAGGGCTTTGCCGGCCCTGCCTGTCCCGGACATCATGCAATTTTCCCGGGCGGCAGCAGCAAATACATCAGCATGGGGCCTTTTAAAACAGGTTTTACCGCCAAATCGCCTGCCAACGGCTGTGGCGGGGACGAGTACTATGCTTTAGAGAGCTTTACCGAATTTTCAAGCCTTAAAAAGGTTCCTACCAGGTGGAAAAATGAGCCTTATACAGATTGTTCCGTTTTCCCCGCCCGTGAAGGGTTTATCGATATCCTGCAGGTAAGGGTAGATGAGACAGCGGATTTCGCATGGACTGCCGCTGTAGTTCCAGAAGAAGGCTATCTTTGGTTTGCATTAAAGAACCCTGAAGTTCTTCCCTCTACTGTGATGTGGATGGAGAACAAGGGTCGTCACGGAATCCCCTGGAAAGGACGAAATTGCTGCATAGGTATTGAGGATGTCTGTTGTTATCTCGCCGACGGACTGAAAGTATCCGCTGAAGAGAACGAATTGACAAAACGCGGGTTTACAACCACGCTTAATCTTGACGGGAAATCGCCCCTTGATGTGAAATACATACAGGGGCTTGTTCGTATCCCCGACGGTTTTGATCGTGTGGCTGACATAAGAAAATCCACCGACGGTATAGAGTTAATATCGGAGAGCGGCAAATCTGTAAAGACATTTGTTGATACAGGATTTATCAGTTGAAAGCCTCAGCCGCTATCTGGTCCTTCTTTTGGGTCTAAACTTGCGGTTATTCCCGCCGCCTTTTTTTGCAGGTGCGGCATTGCTGGACGGTCGTTTTGAAGATTTCTTCGGAGCGGTCGTTTTTTTTGCTGTGGGATCATATACGGGTTTGAATCCTATAACATGGCCTTCCGGAATTGAATACTTCAGTATCTTTTCAACCTTTTGCAGCTGACTCCTGTCTTCCGGCGCGATGAGCGTAACAGCGGTTCCAGACTTACCGGCGCGCCCGGTTCGTCCTATCCGGTGCACATAGTCTTCGGGAACCTGAGGAAGCTCAAAGTTGACGACATGGGTTAAGTCCTGCAGATCAATTCCACGCGCGGCAACATCGGTTGCGACCAATACCTGCAGGTCTCCCTTCCTGAAAGAGTTCATTGCCCTTGTCCGTGCAGCCTGGCTTTTATCCGAGTGAATTGCGTTAGCAGGAATTCCGTCTTTATCAAGCTGTTTGGCCAGACGATTTGCACCGTGCTTTGTTCTTACAAAGACAAGCACCTGGTACCAGTTTTCTTCCCTTATCAGGTGGGCCAGCAGATACCTCTTCTGCCCCTTCTCAATCCTGTAAATTATCTGTTCTACCTTTTCTGCGGCAGTATTTCTCTTTGTAACCTCGACAGAAACCGGATTTCGAAGTACATCGGCTGAAAGCTGTTTTATATCCTTTCCGTATGTTGCTGAGAAAAGCAGGTTTTGTCTGTGCCGGGGAAGTGCCTTGATTATCTTCTTGATATCTCTGATAAATCCCATATCAAGCATTCTGTCTGCCTCATCAAGAACAAGTATTTCGATCTGCGACAAGTCAATTGTGTTCTGGTTTATATGATCAAGCAGTCTTCCCGGGGTAGCTACAACAATGTCTGTGCCAATTTTCAGATTGGTTATCTGCGGATTTATTTTCACTCCGCCAAAAATTCTGATTGATTTAAGATCAAGAAATTTACCGTAAGCGATGAAGCTTTCGCAAACCTGATCGGCCAGTTCGCGGGTAGGTGCCAAAACCAGTGCCCGCGGGCATCCGGAGCTTTTTCCCGCTTCGTTTAATTTATTTAGGATTGGCAGGGCAAATGCAGCTGTTTTGCCTGTACCTGTCTGTGCTCCGCCCAGTACATCTCGTCCTGCAAGAATAGCAGGCACAGCCTTTTCCTGTATCGGGGTTGCTTTTTTATAGCCCTTCTCTGTAACGGCTTTTAGAATTTCGGGATTCAGTCCCAAGAGTTCGAATTTCATGGTTCTCCTAAACAGCCTGCAGATTATTGCCCAGTCCAGGCGAGTCTATTTTAATAATTTATATGGTTAAGACCGGAAATTAACATGTGGAACCCGGAAGATAACATACCCGGACAAAAATGTATATAGCTATACTAAAGTTAGAAAACAAACTTCTTGACAGTTGATATTGTTATAACTATATTAAGTTAGAAATCAAACTAAAAAAACCGGAGTAGATTCTTAATGAATAACGATAGAATTCAAATAATGGAGAATACACCTGTAAGACAGGCAATTATCAAGCTTGCCCTGCCGACGATGCTGTCGATGGCGGTTGTTATGATCTACAATCTCACAGATACCTTTTTTATCGGTCGATTGAATAACCCCAACCTTGTAGCGGCTCTCTCAATAGCAAGTCCGATATTCATGGCAATTCAGGCTATAGGGAATATTTTTGCAAATGGTGCAGCAAGCTACATCTCAAGAAAGCTAGGAGCCAAAGAAAATGATGAAGCAAAGAGCACAGCCTCGGTTGCAATCTATACAGCCATAGCCATTGGTGTTGTAATTACCGCTGCTCTGCTGATTTTCAGGGAGCCGCTTTTGTCTTTTATCGGTACCAGTGCTGCAACATATCAGGCTACCAGCGATTATTATACAGTAATTTCGGTTTTTGCGATTATCTTCATTTTTCAGATTGCTATTTCCGGACTTATTCGGAGTGAAGGTGCAACCAATATTGCGATGATGGGAATAATACTCGGAATCGGGCTGAACATCGTTCTCGATCCGATTTTTATCCTTGTATTAGATATGGGTGTCGGCGGAGCGGCATGGGCAACAGCCATCGGTAACGGGGTAGGTGCTCTGTATTATATTGGGTATTTTGCTCGTAAGAAGAGCCTTCTCTCCATAGCTCCGCGCTGGTTTAAACCCAATAAGGTTATGTATGGCGAAACCTTCAAGATAGGCATTCCTTCCGCTTTATCTAACCTTGTAATGAGTTTTTCAATGGTGCTGGTTAACATTCTGGCTGCAGGTTACGGCGATCATGTTGTTGCGGGAAACGGCATTCAGATGAGGGTTGCCAGCATGGCGTTCATGCTGATTATGGGACTTGCTCAGGGATTTCAGCCCTTTGCCGGATATAACTACGGTGCTGAAATGTACCACAGGCTGAAAGATGGCTTTAAGATAACTCTGATTTATTCAACCATTCTTGCATGTTTCTTTTGTCTTATATTCATCATATTCGGTGAAAGTCTGATAGGGGCCTTCATTAAGGATCAGGCTACCGTTGATGCCGGTGCTAAAATACTTAAGGCATTTGCTATAGCTATTCCGTTTGTCGGGCTGCAGATGACAATGATGATTACCTTTCAGTCGGTTGGAAAAGCTATTAATGCTATGATTGTATCGTTGGGGCGACAGTGCATAATCTATGTTCCTGCGCTGTTTATACTCAATCATCTGTTCGGATTTAACGGTTTTATATATGCTCAGCCCATCGCCGATTTTCTTACTACGGGGGGTGCGGTGCTTATGAGTCTGTCATTTTTTAAGGGCCTGGGCAGGTTGGATGATGAATATGCATCGAATGAAAATGCTGCCGGAGAAGATAAACTCCCTCAGCCTGAACCGGTTGCGGTTGATTGATATTCATATTACGATAGCATATGAACAACTTAACTGATGCAGATGAACATATAGAGAATCTATTTGAATTGCACTGGTCGATAATATCAATATTTTTCAAGGGCTTTGATGAAAGTTTTAAACTCCCTGAAGGTTTGAACTTTACTCATATGAAGACCGCTATGACAATATTTTTTCATGGCCCAATGACAATGTCTGAAATCAGTAAGAGGCTTGCTCTTGAAAAAGGTTCATTTACACCGGTTGCATCCAGGCTGATTTCCGGGGGATATGTCAGAAAGGAGCGATCGAGAGAAGACAAGCGGGTCTACAAGCTCGCTTTGACTGAAAGCGGAGAAGAACTCACTGAAAGGTTAAGGACTGCTCACAATCAGTATATTCAATCCATGCTGGACCGGCTCAACGCAGATGAACAGAAAGAATATTTTGAGGATATTGTCAGGCTGAATGTTTTAAATGAAAAGATAAAAAAAGGCGGGAGTTAAATCCGCCTTTTCATTTTGTACTGTTTTTCTATCCGGTTATGATGTTTTTAACATCGCTGAAAGTTTCAATATCAAAATCAGACGGAAGTCCCTGCCTGTTGCCGAATCCATAATTGCAGAATATGCTCTTTATTCCGGCATTGCCCGCTACCTTCATATCGGTGTGATGATCACCTACCATCCAGACATTTTCTTTTGTTTGTTTAAAGCCCTTTGCTTCGGCTCTGCGAATAACCTCAAATACACCTTCGGGTTCCGGTTTTTTAGTAGATACATCACCGCCTCCCATTGTGGTTATTAGATATTTGTCCAATCCAAAATGGGTTACAATTTTGCGCGTCATCTCGGCCGGCTTGTTTGAAAGGACAGCCATATGAAATCCGTTTTCTGATAGAGCCGCTATTGTTTTTTCTACGCCGTCATAGAGACAGGTGTTTACTGTAAGGTTCTCGTTGTAGTATTTGGTAAATCTATTGCATGAATCATTATGATCGATTTCAGGATTATTTTTAAGCGATTTATGCATCAGGGGGCCTAGACCTTCTCCAACATAGCCTATGATCTCATCGAAAGGGAGTTTGTCCAAATTATAGGATTTCCTAACAAGATTAACAGCGTGAACAAGATCCTCACGGGTATCTGCTATTGTTCCGTCGAGGTCGAAGATTATTAATGTATTCATAATTTTACTATATTCTATTATCGAAATATTATCAATGATACACGGGTTTGCATTTTGTCAGTATGAGCTTTATAATTATTATCAGGAAACTAAATGAAGGATTTAAAAGCATATACTCTTTTACTTGCGGAAGCTGATGAAGAGATCGCAAACAGCAACAGGTTGACACTTGAAGGGTTCGGCTACAGGGTAGAAACTGCGCCGGATGCCGAATCTGTATTTAAGATCGCAGGCGCCGGGAATATTGATCTGATTTTGATAAATACGTATCTCGGCGGTTATGAAGCGGACGGAATACAAACGGCGTCTAAACTTATTGATAGCTATGATATACCCCTTATTTTCTTTACCGAATGCACAGAACCTGAGCTGATTCAAAAGGCTGAAGAAATTAATAGCTACGGATATCTTGAAAAAGATGTAAGTACTCAGATTTTGAACTCAACCATAAAAACAGCCATCAGGCTTGCGGGGGAAATCCGCTCAGGTTCCAATGTCAGGCTTATGCTCAATGATGTTCTGAATACAATACCTATACGGGTGTTCTGGAAGGACCTCGACAGTGTTTACCTCGGCTGCAACAGGCCTTTTTCTGAGGATTCCGGGCTGGATGTTCCGGAACAGATTATCGGATTAACTGATTTTGATATCAGGGATGCTGAACAGGCTGAACGAAACCGGGCGGACGACAGACAGATTATCGACAGCGGAGAATCCAGAATTAATTATGAAGAACTTTTTCAGACAAAGGATGGCGGAAAGGGCTGGATTCTGACCTCCAAGATTCCTCTGAGAAATCATGATAGTAAGATGTATGGTGTTCTTGGTATGTATGAGAATATTACAGAACGAAAACTTATGGAAGAAGAGATAATTCATCAAAAGAACCGGCTTTCTAATATTCTTTTCGGCAGTAATGTAGGAACTTGGGAATGGAACTATCAGACTGGTGAAAATACCATCAACGAGTACTGGGCTTCGATTTTAGGTTATACCCTGGAAGAACTTTTGGAGATGGAGAATGGTACCTCCTGGGAAACGCATATACATAAGGATGATGCTCAAAAGGTTTATGAGCTAATGGAGCAACATCGACGTGGGGATTCAGATTTTTTTGAATATGAGTTCAGAATGAAACATAAGTCAGGCAGCTGGGTATGGGTCCTGTCACGGGGAAAGATTTCCTCCTGGACTGAAAATGGTAAGCCCCTGATAATTTCAGGAACACATCTTGATGTAACCGAAAGGAAGAAGGCAGAGACAGAACTCCTTAATCAACTGACTGAAAAAGAGACCCTGCTCAAAGAGGTCCATCATAGAATCAAGAATAACTTTGCATCAGTTGTCAGTCTTCTGTCCCTGCAGCTTGAGTCGGTAGAAACTGAAGATGCAAGGGAGGTTATTAAGGATGCAATAGGCCGGGTAAACAGCATGAAGGTGCTGTATCAGAAACTCCTGATGGTTGATGATTATGAGAATACATCCGTCGAGCATTATCTTGGTGATCTTGTAGATGAAATTGTCGCGGCTTTCTCTGAGAAAACGAAAATCAGAATAAAAAAAGACCTCTGTGATTGCAGACTGAACACCAGACAGCTTTTTAAGATCGGAATCATCGTAAATGAACTGATTACCAATGTTATGAAATACTCATTTGAAGGAAAAAACGGTGGTAGCGTGGAAGTTATATTCAGGCTGGAGGCTGGATTTGCCGTTCTGACAGTTCAGGATGACGGCTGCGGGCTTCCTGATGATTTCGATTTACAGGCAGAGAAGGGGTTAGGTTTATTTCTTATCAGAATTCTGACGAATGAATTGAAGGGTACTTTTTCAATGGAAAGCTCCGGAGGTCTTATCAGCACCCTGAGATTCCCGGTTTCACCCTGACTCCTGTTTAATTATTTAGCACTGATAGTCAAGGTCAGAATATCCTCATAATCACCCGCGGCGAGATCTGTACTTCCGTTGTAACTGATATCAAGTTCCTTTGACAGCCACTCCGGGAGGGTTGTTGCCATTGAGTCAGTCAGCTGGGCCGTTCCCGACGACCATGGCCCTACAGCAGCCTCGTCGTAGGTAAGGCTGTAATCAAGTGAGGCATCAGAATAAGAATGAAGGAAGAAAGGCACGGTGGCCCCGCTTATATCGTTTGCAAGGTTATAGCTGGTTATTGAAACTGTATAACCGGTTGAGGAATTACTGCGTTCATTCACTGTTGCTATCAATTTATCTACCTCGGTAATTGTCAGATCCATGTACCTGATACCGGGCTCGTTTACACTGTATATATCAAGGAGGCTGGCCATCCTTCCATAGACTGTGATATTTACGCTGTCGGCCAGGGTATCTGCAATTGCATCTGAATAATCGCCTATGTAGAGATACAGGGTTATTGTATCTGAATAGGTTCCTGCAGGTATAAACTGACCGGATGCAATGTGGAAATAAATGGAATAAGTCTTCTGTTCCATTGCCCCAGGGTCACTGTCGAAATCAGTTGTAGAAATAACATTAGCTGCCGCGAGTGACTCCGGCGGAGCCTTCATGATGTCGGAGGAGGGCGGGGCGCTTGTGTAGAGTTGATAATCCATTGTGTTTGAGGAGAAGAAAAGCTCCCTGGGTTCATAACTGCCTGAGGTCCCTTCATCGGCGGCGATATACCAGTCGGGAATCGCAACACCCTCATGCTCAACTGTGATGGTGACTATCTCTGTTGATGTCTGTTCAAAAGATGAATTCAGATAAACCCCGCCCGGCGGAGCATTGAACTGAAATATATCATCCGCAGTTAAAGACGAAAGCAGGCAGAGCATCGATGTGAGGGTTAATGAGACAGTTTTTAAGACCTTCCTATTCATCAGTCCTCCGTTAATGTAATTGTTCCGGCATTGTAGAAGCCGCCTTCAGCTTCCGTAAGATTTATTTCTACTGCTGCGTCAATATCATTCAGTTCAAGAATATGTATTCCTGCCGGCAGTCCGTACGCTTCAAAATATCCGTTCTCATCCGTAAAAAAGTCTACACTTTCACCGCTGTTTTTTCCAGTAATCCGGCCGAGCATAGCCTCATAGGCTTTATCTTCATCGTTTTTAAGGAAGCCTCCTATGTAAACCATAATTTCAGCATGCGGCTGTATTATAAAGGCTGATTTGTATGATGGATAAGCCAGATACTTCATTCCTGAATCATCCATTCCAAGCGGCAGCTCTTCAGGTTCAACATCAACCTTGTGGAGTGAGAAGGAATTGATGCCGGAAAGAACCCCGGGGTTACCTGTGAGTTCCAGATCGCTCCCGCCTGATTTGGGATTTACATGAAGCAGCCTATCCTCAAATCCGGCTTCGGGATCTATGATGATGAAAGAATCGTAAACCGGTTTGCTTAGAAGAAAAATGCCTCCGGCATAAACCATACCTGTATCAGCACTTAGAAAGGTCGAATTAGAGCTTGTCGATGTTGAGATAGTTGTATCGAAATTATGTCCGCCGCGTACGCTGAAAAGGTCATGTTCATATCCGCCGCTCAGTCCCAGTGATATCTTGTCGTCAAGCTGCATCGGAAGTTCAGCTGACGCATTCAATGAATAACGGCTCTCTTCGGTGCTGTAACGGTTCCAGTATGCCGAGAGCTGCTGGGTTTCGAGATTCTGCAGAAGATAGAGGTTCTGGTTCGATCCGGGGAATGATGAAGAATAGCTGACCGTTGCCGAGAAGGCCGGAGCCTCGTCATATTCAACACCCACTGTTGCGGATACTGCCGAACCGCCTCTTATGCTCTTTTTCAGAACAGCCTTTGAATAGAATACAGGTCTACTCTCGTCGAACCTCCAACCGAAGGAGGCTTCAGGTGTCAAGCTGAAACCGCTTCCAAATGATAAACCGATGCTGCCGTCAAATGACAGCAGCGACAGAGGCTGTTCCGGATATGATATTGAATTAAAAGCATAGTTTATGCTGCCTCCGAAATTCAGTGAGCGAGCGCTCCCGTGCTTTAGCATCTGATAACCGAGATTAGCATCTATATACTGTCCGCCGTTGAAACGGATCCCCCAGATGGGAACCAGCTGAAAATTCCCGAATGATGTTGTTAGAATAAAATCAGGGTGAATATTAAGCTCAAGAGTGTCAATGTTGAATGATTCATTTACTCCAAATGTGAATTGGTCGGTAATTCCCAGGTACTGATAGGCTGTTACAGCGGGCCAGGTGATCTCTCTGTCCGGTATACCGGCGGCAACCCCCAGATCCATTTCTCCCGCACTCAACAGTGTCTCATCAAAGGGTATTACTACACTTTCTTCATGTTCACCCTCACTGTCTTCCCATCGTATTGAGATGCTGTTTATGCCCCGGTTCAGCGGGAAATCCGTGAAGAGGTAGCTTCCGCTCTGGTAATCTTTCTCTCTAATCTTTCTGTCGTTAAGATAGATTTCAACCTTAGAAGGCTCCCTTAGGAAGATTTCTTTTGAAAAGCTGTCTGCATCCATTGAACTGTCAATGAGTTCGTAATTTTTCCTGAATGATGCGCCTAATAGGCTTGAGACGCCTATTAGATCAGTTACCGGCATTGTTAGATCTCCCACCTCAAGCCGGTAGTCGATTAAGTTGAAGTCTTTTACAAGACGGGAGTAGTCCCAGTAGAAGATGTCACCGGTTCTGACACTTATACTTGCCTCTACAACCCAGTTGTAGATATTAAGACCAAGCTCCGGTGTGAATGATACATCATAGTCAAGGCTTTCATAGGTGAAGCGGTTCCAGAATGAAAGGTTCATGAATGCACTGAAAGGTGCCTGTTCAACGAATTCGCCTTCGGGGTCACGGCCCTGACTTTTGAATGATACTATGGTTTCGCGTCTGAGGTGAGCGGGGATATTCACATGCATTGTGAGATCTTCGAAGCGAAATACAATCCGTACACCGAGTCCCGACATATCTGTAAGATTCATCCAGCCGGTGTCAGGGAAGATCTTCAATGCGGTTTCAATTGCCTCATCGGTCATCGGGGCTTCAAGGTATGCAATCAGTTCCGAGGGACGAATCTGAACCGATTCGTCGGGCAGAATAGTAACCGAAACCTCACCTTCATAAACATCATCAATGTAGAGCGGAATAGGGATTGTATCGCCATCCTGTGCAAATAGGCCAAAAAGACCTGTCAGTAGAAAGATGACTGAAAAAAAGAGTAGGTTGGTGTTGCTATATCGGCCATGACTCATTCACGTTATTTTGCAGGTACCTGTTTAATGCTTCCGTAAACCGGTCCGTCCCATATGCCCGCCGGCATAGGAATTCTGAAGATTCTTACTGACTCTGCCAGCATATTCTCACCTGCAACCCCTTTGAGATCTTCATCTTTTAATATTATCGGCTGCGTATCATTCTGGTCACGTTTTAATTTTAATTCAATACGATTAAGCATTGTATGCATTGTGCCCGAGTTTTCAATCTCGAACACGAGAAACTCTTGCTTAACCTCGGTTTCTACGAGCTTTTCAATGACTGATTCCACCTCTTCGCCGTTCTCCTGTTCAAGTACAACGGTTTCCATGACGGTTTCCGTCACAGTTTCAGTTTCCGCTTCACGCTTCATCGATTTTATGCCGAGTTTAGCTTTTGCTCCCCACGGGATGATGTAGATATTGCCCTCATAACGGTAGGTAAGCCTGATTGAAGCTCCCTCTGCAGGATGTGTTTGAGTAAATGACACAGGAACCTCCTGGGCAATGATCCTGAACGGGAGCTCGACAGCAGGTTCGGCATCTCCTATCCATTTTACCCTGATGCTGCGGCTCTCGTTCGGCTCCAGCAGAATCTGTTTTGGGTAAACTGAAAAAAGATCAGATACTTCCCCCTGTATCTCAGTGCCGTCAGGCTCCAGATATCTTGGTCTTATTGAGATTTTCACCGCAATCTTTTCCGTACCCGGGTTTGCAACCCTGAAGATATGGTTGGAATTCTTCCCGCTAGGGGCGTAATCCTGGTTGATGGGTTCAAATACAAATGCCTGCGCGGCTGCCACGCAGGTTATAAGAAGCAGGAGAAGTATGCTGTATCTTTTCAGCATGTCTTATTTTGCCCGCAGCAGCAGTGAGAGCTGATCCGAGTAATAACCGGCGTTGTAAGTTGCATCCTGATCATAGGTGATCTCAAGCGTAGCTGAGTCTGATGTATCGGCGGCAGCTTCTCCGTATTTGACCCCGGTTGTCGAGTTTGTCGCAACAGGAGTTCCACTTGTTCCCAATCCTGTGTATTCCAGTGTGTAAGCGATAGTCTGACCGTCTGCATTGTTCAGAGTGGAGCCATTTTCCGAGACAATCCACAGTTCCCATCCCACGGCATTATTCGTGCTGATATCAATATCCGCAATCTCGAAGGTCTGTCCCGTTGCACTGACAGATGACAGATCAAGATTATCAGCCAGATCATTCGGGTCGACTGTCAGATCAAGAATAAGCGGTACTGCACCGCCTATCACAATGGTTTCTCCGCTTGCTGCGAATGATGTTCCTGCAACAAGTAATAGAACCAGTACAATTATCGACTTTTTTAACAGATTTGCTTTGAAGTTCATATGCTTCCTCCATAAATGATGGTTCCCAGTTTTCTATCAAGAATACTAATGATTTCAGAAATGAAAAGCAAATACAATTAAAAAAAAGTACTCTTTTTTGAACTAAAACAGGAAAAAACAACTAAATTACTGTGAAGAATGCAATTATTTCCCGCCGATACTGAATGTATATGGATTTCAGTTTATCACCTGCCCTTATTATCATGAACCTCGCGTATGTCCTGAATTTAATAGGACTTGCGGTTAAGAATATTCTCATATTACGTATCCTGCTCATTTCTGGACAGATTATCCTGATTTATACAGGGTATGTGCGTGGCAACTGGATTGTGATGTTCTGGAATACGGTTTTCCTTATCATTAACCTTTTTCGAACAATTACTCTTCTGCTGGAACGTCGTCCCGTCAGGATCCCTGAGGATCTTGGGGATATATATGAAGAAAGCTTTTTCCACATGACCGGCAGAGAGTTTATGAGATTCTGGAAAATAGGACGGGATTTCGATTTTAAAGGTGGTACGATTATTGAAAATGGAGAGGCGTCGCCCAATGTTTTCATGATTCTAGATGGTACAGCCTTTGTTCAGAAGGATCTGCGCACTGTCGCAATCCTCGGCCGGGGCGGTTTTATCGGTGAAATGAGCTATGTTTCAGGGAAAGTTCCAGGCGCTGATGTAAGAGGTGATGGTTCGCTTGAGCTGTGGGCATGGAAGCGCAGTGATCTAAATAAGCTTAAAGGCCGGGAATACAGCCTTTGGGTAAAAATGCAGCAGGCACTGGGCCATGATCTGGTGGTGAAGGTAAACCGTATGAGTGAGGAAAAACCTGGGAAAAATGCAGGTTTACTTCATAAAGCCGAGTTCTTAAAAGACAGCTGATTTCGATACCAGCTGATAATTGCCGGGTAGGTAAGCAGGCTGATGACGAATGATCCGGATAATCCGCTAATCAGTATTATCGCAAGGTTTGTAAAAAAGCAGCTGTGAGTGAATAGAAGCGGGACTGCGCCGGTAACACTGGTTACTGTAGTAAGCAGCAGACTTTGCAGCCTTGAACGGACGGCTGCTTCCGCCCCCTCTTTCCTTTCCGACATAACAAGTATTCCGTTATTAATTCCCATGCCCGACAAAAGAATCAAGCCGATTATTGTCTCGCTGCCCAAGTCCATATTAAGCAATCTCAGTACAATAAGCGGTATTCCTGCGGAAGCAGGCAATGGCAGTAGGATGAGAACGGCTTCTGTTAGAGATTCGCGCTCAATACAGAGGAAAGCGAATATCAGGAGGAGTGCCAGCAGAGAACGCCTCCACAGCATTGAATTGAATTCCCGCGTTTCTATCAGATCAGCTGAGGGTAGAAAGCTGTAGCCTTCCGGTAAATCTATTTCGTAAAGAATATCCATAATCTGATTATGCAGCTTCTTCGGATCCTCTTTGTTGCAGGATATGCTGAAGCTCTCGGCATGCTGGCGGTTCAGTCTGTTTATGTTTCTTAGTTCAACTGCTGTGTTGAATGTCCCCAGAGTGGCCAACCGAAACATTTTTCCGGTTTCTGCAGACGGTATTTCAAGATCTTTCAGATCGTCTATAGACGATAGGGAGGTTTTTTCGGCTCCCGCCCTCAGATCAATTTCGCTGCCTCCTATTTGCCATTTGTCTGCAACCGGGGAATAGAGGTTCCAGCGAAGAAAGTAGGCAAGCCCGGCGGCTGATATTCCAGTATCAGCAAGCGCCTGTCGGTCAACATTGAAATGAACAGCCGGCGGGGGCTCTCTGAAATGAAGCACCCCGGATACCGCCCAGCTTTGCTTCATAAGTTCGGTCAGGGCTTGTCTGCATATATTACGTAATTCGACTACATTGCTTCCAGTAACTGATAATGTAAGCCTCAGTTCCTCTCCCCTTTCTGCTTCGGGGGTGTATGCGAATATCCCCCCGGCACGGTCGGCTGCGGCAGTAACGAAATTACGCAGATCCTTCCGGGCCGAAACAGATGAATTATATTCTAAATAGAGGCTGCCCCGGCCAGTTTCCGCGACAGACTGGATACTTGTAATTGCCGGATTCTCAGATAAATCTGAAGCCAAATCAGCTATCCTCTCTGCGGTAGATTCGAGGCACTCTCCGGCATGAAGTTCAAGCCGCATGAATATTACGGGTGATTCCACCGGTTCATACAGCCGCAGGGGTATTGAAATCAGACAGATAATGCCGGCCGCAGCTAGGCCGGTGTTTAACAGCAAGGCAGATAAGGGGTTTGAAAGACGCAATGATAATTTAAGCAGTTTTTGCCGGAGAAAGGCCTCCGTAGGAAGAATGAACAGAGCTGTTCCAGATGTTCCGCCCCGGTAGAAAGGCGGTATGAAAACAGCTGAAAACAATAGCGACAAAAGCAGCATCGCGGCGAGTGAAGCAGCAAAAGGGACAATGCCCGGAAACCTGTTTTCAAGACCGAAAAGAGGAATAAGGGCGGTAACAGTGCTCACTACCGATGAAACGAGGGGTGGCAGCGTTTTTTCAATTGTGTAAACACCGCCGTCAGCCGCCGCAGTAACAAGCAGAGCGGAATCAAGGACCATACCGGAGCTCACAGCGAGACCTGCAAGCAGCCAGCTGTCCGGTGTAAAGCCAGCCGCAGCCAGTACGCCGAGTGCAGAAAAGACAGTAAGGGGCTGACCCAGCAGAAGCAGAAGGATACGTCTTGGTGCGGCATTGAACAGCAGCAGGATCAGGCTTGATGAAAGCATTCCGATCCCCAGGGCGGCGGCGGTTGTTCTGAATGCATTTTCAAGTACCCCCCCTTTGTCCTCAAGAATTACACATTCATAGCCCTGCTTCTCAAAGCCTTCCACAACGGCTCTGATTTGTTGTGATAGATGAATCAGCTGTCCTGAAGAACTTTTTACGCTGAAACTGACGCATTGTCTTCCGTTTATCCTGCTCAATGAGTCCGGTTTTCTGCCGGCAAAGCTGATATCGGCTATATCGTCCAACTTGGTAAGAGATCCAAGCGGCAGCGCTCTGAGCTCCTCGAGTGTGCTTATCCTTGCATCAATAGCAACCGGGTATTCATCCGGACCTGCTTCGGCAAAGCCGGCGAAGCAGTAAAAATTTGAATTTCTCATAATTTCGGCAGCCGAGCTTATGCGGATTCCGGCCGCGGCAGTTTTTTCCGGATCGAATAAAACCTGAGCTTCGGGAATAGCCCCGCCGTATATTTCAATCTCTCCTGCGCCGGGTATTTTTGAAAGAAGCGGAACAAGCTCATTCTCGATTATTGAACGAAGTTCAGCCGGGGTTGTTCCACCTTTTTTTACAGCTGCGCTGAATATTGCCGACTGATGCAGGCCCGAACTCACTATCTGAGGTCTCTGAACCGCCGGATATTTCGAAGAAATCGCTACATAACAGGTTTCAGTCAGCTCTCCGAGTTCTGCTCTGAAGGTTGCGGGGGCAGTATCAGCTGAAAGTATTATATCAATTCTTGACATTGCTGTACTGCTGAACGCAGAAAGCCTGCTGATTCCGGGCAGTCCGGCTATAAGGTCTTCCATCGGTATGGTGATGATCCGCTCAACATCTTCCGCTGATAACCCGTAATATCTTGTTATAACAGCGTAACGGTTCGTTGCCCGGTTTCGAGAGCCTGTCTGTGTCCGGATAATTGAATAAGCGGAAAGAATGAGTACTGCCGCAAGCAGCATGAGCGGTACTGTCCGGGATTTGAATATTCCTTTCATTCCGGGGACGTCTGATTCCTGATAATTATCCACGGCAGGATGAGGATAGATATTATAGTTGAAACGCTAAGTCCGCCTATGATAGCTGCGGCCAGAGATGCCTGACTGGATTCCTTCATAACTGCAAGCGGAATGAGTGCGGCAGCTGTTGTGGCATAGGTCATCATTATCGGCCTGAGTCTTGAGGCTGCTGCAAGATATGCAGAGCCTGCTGCAGAGGACGCGGAGCGCCTGATACGCCTGCGGCTTTCCTCTATAAGGAGAATACCGTTGTTTACAGAAATCCCCATAACAACCATACAGCCGAGACATGAGTACAGATTGATTGATTCTCCGGTCAGCCGTAGAAAGAGTACAGTACCTGCAACGGAGGGCGGTATGCATAGCATAAGCAGCAGGGGAATGCCGAATGATTCGAACTGAACGCCGAGGCAGAGATAGAGGAAGGCCGCGGCAAGGATGAACATAGCGTAAATACCGGATCGCTGCTCCTTCAGACTGCTTGTTCTGTAAGGCCGGGCCCCTGCCTGGTTGAGGAGCTTAATCTGCTGTCTGGATGCTTCATTCTCCAGTCTGAATACAGCAGCATCCAGGCGGTCTTCTCTGAACAGCCTCAGAGATTCAGACACCTTCTTTATTTCAGTAAGGGAATCAAGCCTTATGCTGCCGCAATCATCTCTGATAACTGGCAGTGCCATAATATCATCAATAGTTTTCCTCAGTTCTTCGGCTGCCCGCAGTCTCAGTCTTATCTCCCTGCCTCCGAGGTTCAGTCTACCCGGAGTTGAGCCGCTTATCTGAACGGCTATCTGCCGGCCGATGCTCCCGGGGCTCATTTGTGCTGCTGCAGCCGCCTTTCTGTCCGGATACAGCCTGAGGACTGTCTGTTTCGCGCCAGACAGAAGTATGGCGGGGCCTGCTGTTTCTATCAGTTTGCCGGCAGCTGCTTCAACTTCGGCGGGGGTCCCGCCCGAAATCATCCAGTCGCGGCGGCTGCTTATGCCAAGCAGACTTTCAATAATATTCTCAGGTTCCAGGAGCCTGAACTCGCCGCTGTGTATCTGTTCAAGGTTTGTAAGTTCAGTATAAAGTTTTTGACTATCCGTGGTGGGGTCTGTTGATATCTGTATTGAAATCCGGCGATTGGTAGCGACAGCGGATGCAAGGTGATAGATATTGTCCGGCTCTTCACCGGCCTTCAATTCAACGGTTTCAATTTCTGGAAACGCCAGCAGTACTGTTGATAGTTTAAGGGCACATTCTTTTACGGTATTAAAAGACTTGTCAGGGGGAAGAGTGAAGGTGCAGTTAATTTTTCCGTACGTATTCTGTGGAATCAGCTCAACAGGCAGATCCCCGGCCGGTATCATGAATACTGCACATACAATAATGATAAGTGCCGCAGTCCAGAACGGCTTTCTCAGGCTGAAGCGCAGAGCCTTCCTTATAAAACGATACATGCCTGAGTCTTTCCTTGCTCCAGTCTCAACCGGTTTTATTTTCTGATAGAGAATGGGTACCGCCGTGAGCGACAGCAGCAATGATGAAGAAAGTGAGTAGATTACACTCAGACTCAGATCGCTGAATAGAACACCGGCAAGCCCCTTCATGAACAGCAGCGGAGTAAAAACGAGCACAGTCGTAGCAGTTGATCCGAATAATGAAGGAGCCAGCTCCGACACGGTTTCGGCAATCCGGCTACTGCGGCTTCTGTCAAGTCGCTCTATTACAATAATTGCATTATCTACGACCATCCCTACACCCAGGGTAAGCCCGCAGAGCGACATCAGGTTGAAACCGGCGCCCGATAGGGTCATAAACAGAATTGAACAGAGCAGTGATGCAGGAAGAACCGCGAGGAGAATGGCTGCTTTTTTCAGGTTGCGCATAAACATCAGGATAATAATAAAGGCGAACAGGCAGCCGTAAATCAGTGTCATTATCAAATATTTTAACGCCCGGTCGAGTTCAATTGAGCGATCGTCGGTAATAATGATTTCCAGATCCTTTCCGAACCCCCTTGCGATTTCAGGCAGCGCTTTTTTTACGGCATCGGCTGTACCGGCAGGGGAAGCCCCGGCAATACGTCTTATTTCAATCATCACGGCTTCCCGGGGTGGGGATCCCTTTTTCCCTGTAAAGAAAAAGGAACTCTGTTCCTGTTTTCCGTATCCGATTAATGCTATCTCTTTGAGTTTCCTGCTTGATATTTTATCTTCGGTCGGGTCGAATGAGAATTCCCTGGAGTTTATGTACAGTTCAGCTATATCAGCCAGTTTTTCAGCTCCGGCTTTTGTTTTTACCGACATTTCGATGATTCCGTTTGTAATACTGCCTGCTGGAAACTCAATATATGCCGAGGCCAGGCTGTCGTGGATATCAATCAATGACAGCCCCTGAGCTGCAGCCGCCGCACTGTCTACCTCTATCCTGATTTCTTCTTCATATCCGCCTGAAACTGATACAGAGCCTACTCCCTCAAGCCTCTGAAGCATGGATTTGATTTCACGCCCTGCAAGCCTTCTTGCCAGAGTCAGATCGCCGTTTACGGGGAAAACAGCTATTGTCAGAAGCGGCAGATCAACCGGATCAGTATTTACAAGCCGTGGTTTGGGAGCGTCTGAAGGCAGCTGCCCCCAGGCTGTATCTATAAGTTCTCTACATTCCATGCCGGCTGTGAAAATATCCGTTCCCCATGGGTATTCTATTTCTATTACTGAGATTCCGCTTCTGGATATACTTCCCATGCGTTTTAGTCCGCTGAGTGAAGATAGTGCATTTTCCAGAGGAATTGTTACTAATTCTCGAATATCTGCTGCTGGGAGACCGGGGCAGGGGGCTGCAACAGTAAGTTTTGGAACCGTGAAATCAGGCAGAAAATCTCTTTCGTTCGTCGCAGTACACCATATTCCCCCCAGGGTAAGACCCATACAGATTATCAGACTTCCTGTCGGTCTGGCGAGGATGAATTTAATTATCTTCATCGAAGAGTTCGAGTGACCAGCATTCGACCATTTCATTTCCCAGACTGTCGCGTAGATTCTGGTCGATATTAAAGAAAACAATTCCGCTTTGGAGCTCGTTGTCGCTTACTGATGTTACCAGACGAAAAACAGCCTGTTCCGCCTCAGGCTGCGGCCGGGGAAAGCCTGCTGAATCTGTAGATGAACCAGGGTTGTAAATCGCGAAATCAATGTAGGTAATTGATATGCAGTTATTATCTGCACTGATCAGAAAATTCTCAACAGGCACAAAATCCTGGAGGATAGCGCCTTCGGCGAGATTGAAATAGAAATCGAAGTAGAAGGGGTTTTGTATTGCCGCGCCGGCTGCTGTATCCAATATGATGTGACTTGTGCATGCTGATGCGTAATCTTCTGCGTCAAAGACTGTAACAGCCTCGGTTTCATCTGGGATAAATGAAACTCTGCTTACTGAAGGCGGTTTAGACGCCGGATCGTTTATGAACAGGTAAAAGAATGCTTCCTGTTCGAGGGTGTTGTTTCGACAGTCGGTAAGGGCGGTTGATACCCTTAGTTTATACATTGTCTGCCACCGCAGTCCTTCATCAAACTCGATAAGAAGAGATGCCGGCTGTTCGTCTTCATTAAAGCTGAAAGTCGTGGCTGTCGAGGGTTCAATGTTAATAGACTGAACAGCTGATTCGCGGTCAATTTCTTCGGAGAATGCAAGCCTGACTCTGCCGTTTTTACTCCAGCTGTTCCAGATTAATACCTCACCCTCCGAAGGCGAACGAGTCAGGATGACGCTGCCGTCCTCCGAGGTTGCTTCGATGATTTCCGGGGGCTGATTGTCGCTGCCCGCAAAGAATGCTGACGTAAACTCTGCAGCGGCGGTACCGCCTGATATAGAACAAAGATCATCAGAAAGTTTAACGATATATTCTGTACCCCAGCTCATGGCTTCAACCGGGGAATAGGTTAATACCCGGAAATCTTCCGACATAGAAGCCCTGCCGCGAATCGGCGGGGATATAGACAGGTTTTCCAGTATTGAATCAAGACCCACAGCGGTATTGAATGAAATTGTAAGAGGGCTGAAACAGTCTTCGGTTATTTCACCGTCGGCTGGTGATATATTTGTAACCTCCGGGCGAAGAGCTTCCTCTCCAATTCGGAAACGTGCTGTAAAATCTTCAGACATGGAATTTCCGCTCTCTGTTTCTACTGTTGATGAAACCTCAATCAGATATTCAGTTCCTGTATCGAGGGGTGAATATGGTATGAACTGAAGGAGGCAGTCGCTGCAGTACAACCGCCCTGCAGGCTGTACCCCGTTGCAGGTAAGGCTGAATGCTCTCTCTGCCGAAGCCTTATCAGGAGGTTGACTGAATGTAACTGAAATTGAAACTTTCTGATCCCCGCAGATATAACAGCCTGGCTGCCATGAAATAATTTCAAGCGGTCGCAGGCTGAAGTTACCGCAGGCTGGAAACAGAAGGATTATGATGCACGCAGCTGCTGACCGTAAAATCATTTTTTTCATTCTAAAGCCGCCGGCAGGATGATTTCAATGCTTTCAGTCAGGTATGAACCGCTGATGTTTGCCGAAGCTCTGTCTCCATTCTGAATTTTGAACCTGTAGAAAATGGATTCCTCAGCAGTTGATGTTACAAGGGCCTTATAGATCAACCTGAGCCTTCTGTTCGTTTCCCATTCCGTTGAAAATAATTTTGGAGCTCCTGTTCCGGGCGGGAAAATAACCGTCAGACTGATATCAGATTCAAAAGCAAGCCGGGCGTTCAACTCCGCTTCGGTGTAAACTTCCGAGAGAGTTACTATGAAATGAAGGCTGTCGGGACCGATATACTCCACCCCCGCAGTGTTCAACGCGCTGCCTGAATTGTAATCATTTTCATCGGCAGTGATGAAAATGCCTCCGGAGTCTTCTATTGATATCCCCTCAATCTCTATAGGGCGTATATCAGGGGTGAAATTCAGTTTCCAGTCAGAGGTTGAAGCGTTGCCGAAGCCGTCCTCAAGTCCTTTACGAATAACTGCGTCGAAGTTCTCGCCGGGGCTGATATCCTCATCGATATAATAGAGCACTGTTTCAGGTGTTAACAGCAGCAGGTATCCGTCCGGGGAGGGGGTGAGACTGAAATTTTTCGTCAGCGAATCGAAATTTATTGCCTCACTGAATATAATTGCCAGATGTTCACCTAAATTAAGTTCATCAGGGCCGGCCGAGCTTCGTACAAAAAAGCTGCCGTCGTTGTTGCATTCAGCGGGATGGATTGAAATTATTTCAGGAGGAGTGCTGTCGCATTGAACAAGAAAGGAGCCTTTCTTCTCCTCAACAGCGGAAATACCCAGTGTATCAAGAAGCTCTGTGGAAAGTTGCCAGCTGTAGAACTGCAGGTTCTGCCATTCAGTCTCAGGTTTGATTACAGCAGTGGTATTATCCTCATCCCAATCAATTATAAAATCATCAGCGGGGCTGAGGCTGAAGGCTTTTTTTAAGCTATCTGTATCAACAGTCTTTGAGAATTCAAGGCGGATGTTCTGCTTTGTGTCAACAAACTCACAATCCATAGGCTGGTAATCAAGCAGGACCGGCGGGAATTCATCTGTCTGGTAGTAAAAAGGAATATCGACATATTTGGCGTACTGACCTCCATTTATCGTCTTAATAATGCCGTCGATCTTCAGCCTGTACTTTGCTCCAGGTGAGAGGGCTTCAAGCGGGCTGAACACAACCTCAAGTCCATCCCATTCGAAATCTCCCTCAAGCTGTCCCGCCGGTCCCTCTACGCCGTAAATATCCTCAAAGGCTATCTGATCCACTGCTTCAGAGAATGAGGCCGTCAGCGGCTGATCATGCCCGACAACAGTATTTATCTCGGACGGATAGGTTGTAATAACCGGTCCTGTGATATCTATGATGCCGCAGCCGGTCAGGAGGAGCATGAGCAGAATCAGGAGCAGGGAGAGACGTGCCGGATATAGTTTACTCGACATCTATTTTGTCTCCTTCCTTCAGCATTATTGGTGTGTTCAGAATTACCTCATCACCGGCTTTAAGTCCTTCTTTTAGAATGTAGTTTCCTTCAGTATCTGTTTCACAGGTAATATTACATGGGTACGCCCTTCCTCCCGATGACCTGAAAACAAGCCCCCGGTTCCCCTCCAGTTTAACGACAGCTTCGTGCGGAATCAGAATGCGGCTGTTTTCGCTCCCGTAACGGAGTCTGAACCTGGAGAACATTCCCGGTTTGAGAAAACCGTCCGGATTCTGGAGCCCGGCTTTTACTGTTATATTTCCACTGCCCGGTTCAACAGTCGGGTTGATAGATCTTATTACCGCATCAAGATCTCTCCCGGCGGCATCAACCGAGAGTTTTATACCTTCGCCCGGTTCAAGCATAATCCCTACTTTTTCCGGGACTGCAAAAACCAGATCCATTTGTTCCGAATCAAATATGGTGAACAGCCTGTCTCCTGCATTAACCCGTTCACCCTGTTCCATGTATCGGGCAGCTATTATCCCTGTAATGGGAGATTTCAGAAGAGTTTCTTCAAGCAGAGCCCTTGCTGAACTGAATTCCGTCTCTGCAGATATCACCCTTGCTTCAGCGGTCTCCATCTCTGACTTTGAAGACAGTGAGTTGATATCAATAAGGATCTTCTCTCTTTCTGACTCATCGTCCGGAACTTCAAATCCGTAAAAGTGGATATCCTGATCTCTGAAACCAATCTGCTGTATCTGTATGTCTTTCTGCAGGCTCATTACCTCGGTTTCGAGAGAGGATACGCCAATAGCAAGGCCCGACAATTCTTCTTCCGTTATCCCGCCAATCTTTAACAACTCGCTTTTGTTGCAGAGCAGTTTCTGCTGATGCTCAAGCTCAAGAGCTTTCTGCTTTAAGCTCAGTTCGGAACGGCTAATCGCAAGCAGCCTGCTTTCTACCTGCAGCCTGACCTCCCGGTATTCCGTCTCTGCAAGCCTCAGGAGGGCTCGGGCTGAATTGAGTTCCGCTTCAGCCTGTTCAACACGTATGCCGAGTTGGATATTATCCAGCCGTGCAATTTCCTCTCCAGCCATGACAGTATCGCCTTCTTCGCAAAGAAGCTCCCGGATGATACCGTCGACAGCTACTGAAATGTTTGTCTTTCTCCGGTAAGTGAGGTTGCCGTAGCCTTCAATGATCTGCCTGACGTTTTCAGGCTGCAGGCGGGCGGTTTTTACACTGTAAATAGTAGTCTCCGCTGGTTGGGACGGGTTACTGCCGGATTCGCATCCGGCTGAGATAATTATAGAGATAACAGCTGGAATCAGCCAGATATTTTGAAAGCTGGTCAAAATACGGCCTCCGAATCCCTCCCTGCGCAGCGTACAGCCCTGCAAAGCTGTGGTAATTCCCCGAACCCGCATCCGGTAAGGGTTTCAAACTCCTGTTCGATACTCATAAGTTCCACTATGCTCTCTTTAAAAGCTATCTCGTCACTGTAATATTCCATTCTTGCCTGCAGCAGCTCTTGTTCCTTGATTTCACCTATTTCTGTCCTTTTTTCTAAAATACTGAGCCTCTTTTTTTTCAGCTCATGTGTGGCTCTTATTATCTCCAGGCCTTTCCGTTTGTTTTCAAGCTGAATCAGTAAGCTATGTACGGAGTGCTCAAGTTCAATACTGGCGGAATCCAGCTCTGCCTCCTGCTGAATCAGTTGATTTCTTGCCGCCTCAAGGCTCTGCGACCAATCAGATTCAGGAATTAGTGAGATAGACGCAGAACCTGTGCCTGAATGCTGTTTTCCGGGGTTGAGGCTTCCTCCGCTCTCAAGGGATGCGGGCAGGGGAGCGTCAGGAAAACTGAATCCCAGGCTGATAGTCATTCCTGCGTCCTGGAGGGGCAGGCCCTCTCCGTTCAGATATAATGATGTTTCAATAACGATATCCGGAAGAATAAAAGACTTCATATCCCGGTATTCGATTGTGTTCCGGTGCAGTTCAAGCCTGCTCGTGTTAATGCTGCTGTTGTTTACCAGGGCGAGTCTGGTCCACACAGGACTGTCTTCATCCATAAGCGGTAACCCTGTATATACTCCGTCAATTTCATCAGTCAGGATCAGAGGTTCAAAATCGAAATACCAGGGTTCGAATCCAGTCATTACGGCAAAATCACAGGTCATTTCAAAACCTTCGTTCAGGGTGCAGAGTAAATCGAGTTCCATATTTCTGACATCAACCGCAGCTTCAAGATAATCAAGCTCTGTCAGAGAGCCCATCCGGTATTTCTCCCGGACGATTTTGAGTTGTTCGGCGGAGAACTTCATGAGTTCTTCATTTAACAGTCGTTTTTCCCTGTTCAGAAGCAGGTTGAAATAGAGTGTCCAGATACTGTTTTGAAGTTCACGCTGCCGGCTGTTGAGGTCCGTAATCTGAATTTGATTATTCAGTTCATTAATCAAGCGTGTTCTGCTGCTCCGCCCGCCGTTGAAAACAGGCTGACTGACATTAAGTGCAAACTGAAGCGATCTGGAGTCCGGTGAATGTAATACTGTCGCCGCAGTAGCATTCATACTAAGGCTGACGTCCGGTAGTAATCCTGCTGCCGCCCAATTCAATCCACCGGTGGACAATTTAAGGCTCTGACTGGTGTTTCGCAGGTCCTCCGAGGCCGCCTCCGCCATTCGCTGTGCTTCGGAAAGATTAAGTTCAAGGCTCCAGGATGCGGCAGCTCCGAAGCAGAATACAATCAGTAAAAAAAAACTATTACTCATCCGAGGATGCCTCCGAGAGTATCTTCACTGCATCGCTAATCATATCTACGGCAGCGCTAAAGGATTCAAGGCTGAGACTGCTGTCGTCAGTCAGCAGTAGGCTGACGAAAGTCCCCTGGTTATCAAACAGCTTAAGGCTGAGGGTTTTTGATTCCATCTGAATAAAGTCTTCCTGATATCTGTTGCGGTAGAACACGAGGCTTAGCTTAATGCAGCTCACGGTTTCATAGAGACTGGTGTTAAAACCCTGTTCCTGGAGGCAGCTGGTTGCTACCTGCCGCAGTTCTTCGGCTAAACCGTCAAACAGGGGCGGAGGTCCAGCTTCGATGCTCTGAATATATACAGGCCTGCTTTTCGGAACAGTGCGGTATACTGTCAGTATTTTTCTATCGCCTGCGGTGGTGCATGCATTCAGTGTTAGAATAGCTGTCAGAATCAGAAAGGTGAAAGCATATCGATTCATCTGAAGGCTCCTGTGTCATTCAGCAGAGTCTCCAGAGCATCATTCAGAGGGCTATCCGGGGACAGGAGGAGCTTTGCCCTTTCAAGCTGCGTATGAGCCTCCCTGATGTTGAAAAGGTCAGAGTAAATCTTTGCCAGTTCAATCCTGTTTACAGCCAGCTGTTCTTCAAATAATGTGGAGCGATTATAATATTCTATAGCCTTTCTGTAATCTCCCCCGGCGGCTGATAAACGCGCGAGTATGCCCAGAACCCGCGGATCTTCCGGTGCGCGGGATATAAAATCTTCTGCCGAGTTTTCCGCCTCGTCCATCCTTCCTGCCTGAATAAGGCTGTTCAGAAGCCAGATTTCAGCTTCATAGTAGTCAGCATGGTTTTTTATCAATTTTCTACAAGCGGTCTCGGCTTCTGTGTAGCGTTTCGAGAAGAAAAGAGCTTTTGCGTTCAGCAGTCCTGCCTGGTAAAGCTCCGGACAGTCTTTTGTAAGGGCTTCAGTCAGATTGATACATTGTTCAAAAGAGCCGGCATCATAGGCTTCATTGGCCTTTCGGTATAAATCTATATCCTGCTGTTTCGGCTCGTTAGGCTGATTAAGAAAAATGCAGACTGTTGCAGCAGCTGCAACAGCTGCCGGTGCGGCGTGCAGGATCAATTTTCGACGATTATTCCCTGTCTTCATTTACAGCAGTCCGTTTTCCAGGAAGCTGTAATATCCGGTTTCCGAAATAATGAGGTGATCGAGCAGATTGATTCCTAACAGGATGCCTGCCTCCCTGAGCCGTTCAGTCAGTTCGATATCCTCACGGCTCGGTTCAGTATTACCACTGGGGTGATTATGTGCGCAGATTATACCGTTCGCTGTATCTGCAAGAGGGTCCGTGAAAACCTCGCGCGGATGTACAAGTGTCCGGTTCAGCGTACCTATAGACACGACCCGTACAGCGATTACCTCGTGGGCGCCGTTGAGCGAAATGCACAGGAAGTGTTCTTTCCGGCAGGATGCATAGTGAAACAGCAGGGGTACTGCATCCGCCGGTGAGCTTATCCGTTTTGTCGACGGCATCATCCTGCGGCGCGCAAACTCGAGAGCAGCCGAAAGCTGAGCAGCCTTCGCGGCTCCGAGCCCGTCTATGTCGCAGAACCGGTCGGGCTCAATTATTTCCACGGGGTTCTTCTGATAAATTTCAAGAACGGCTTCCGAGAGTTTCATCACATCGTTCCCCCTTGTTCCTGAGCCAAGCATTATTGCAATAAGCTGTTGATCGCTTAGATATTCCGGGCCGTGTTCAAAAAGCAGTTCCCGGGGGCGTTCATTCTTCGGAAGTTCTCCGATCTTTGAATAATATTTCTCCGTTTTCATACATATCCTATAACCGGTTTTTTCAGAGGGAATTCAGGAATTTCCAGGATTTTTATAGAAATCAGAAAGAAATCAGTTTACCCTCGGAAAAATGAGGTTTATCTTTTAGATATGACTTATGAAGCTGATACAGTAAAAGAATATCTAACACAACTCCCTGAAGCCAGGCGGGAAACTGTTGAAAGGCTGCTTGAAGTTATTGGTGAATACATTCCTGAAGGGTTTGAACTCTGTCTTTCCTATGGTGTTCCGGGGTTTGCTGTGCCTCATTCAGTTTATCCTGCAGGTTATCATGTTAAACCTGAAGAGCCGCTGCCTTTTGTTAGTGTAGCCTCGCAGAAAAATTTTATCGGGTTTTATCATATGGGAATATACTCTTTCCCTGAACTGCTTGAATGGTTTCAATTAGAGTGGGCTGAACTCGAGATTGGCCGCCTTGATATGGGAAAGAGCTGTATAAGGCTTAAAAAACCTGAAAAGATTCCCTACACCCTGCTCGGAGAGCTCTGTTCAAAGATTGAAGTTCAGGAATGGATTGATAAATACGAAGAAAGCCTCTCCGTTAGAAAAAATTATTAAGCACCAGAGTCATATCACTTCTTATCTTTGAGGGAAGATCATATTCTCCATTGCGAAGACACCAATCAAAAAGAACGCCCCGCGAACACCTGATCAGGACCTCAATCATTTCTTCTTGATCCGTGTCCGCCGGCAGGCTGCCTGATGCTATTGCGTCTCCGATTATCCGGCGCATAACATTGGAGATGGGTCTATCGTTTTGTACTGCATATTTATTATGACTTGTTATAAGCTGTCTGTAGCTTGCTGCCGCGAGATCCCATCCAAGTTCCTGTATGAGTCTACCAGCCTCCGCAAAATGAAATATTATATCCTCTTTTGTGTTCACGCCCTCGTAGTTCGAAATACGTTCTTCCCAGAGTCTGTCCATCTGTCGGTGGGATGTGTTAACGATTTCTTCCTTCGATTCAAAATGGTGGTAGAAGGTACCGATTGATATTGAAGCTGATGTGCAGATATCTCTTACCGTAACATCACTGAATCCCCGCTGTTTAAACAGGTTTATTGCGATTCGGGTAATTTTAAGCTTAGTTTCTATAGCCTGCCGCTGTCTGTGGGTGATGGCGTTCATTCTCTACCTCAACATTAAATATAAGATAAAATTCTATTTTTTGTCATTTATTTTCATCTTTTTTCCATCTCTGGATTATTTATAGATAATAATTTATTGACAAATATGAAATCTATGAGATAATTTAGCCGAACACTGTTCATCGAACAGTGTTCGGCTAATACTGTAGTACAGAAATTAACATTTTTATAACTCACTGTACAGGAGGGGATCTATGAATGATGTACGAGTCATTGAGATAAAAAAAAGCGTTTATGAAAGTAACGACAGGCAGGCTCTGCTGCTGAGAAACCGGTTGAAAGAAGACGGAATCTTTCTTCTGAATCTTATGTCTTCTCCCGGTTCAGGCAAGACAACGACAGTTATGCGAACAATTGAAGAGTTGAAGAGTGAGCTGGAAATAGGAGTGGTTGAAGCTGATATTGATTCTGCTGTCGATGCTGAAACCGTTT
>JAQQAL010000016.1 GCA_028532855.1 Candidatus Thalassospirochaeta sargassi | reverse complement strand
CTGGAAGAAGATAAAAGGTCATAAACTTATTCCGAAGATATTGGAGGGCGTATTCTGCAAGGATGGTGTATTCCTAGAGGATGTTGCATAGGATGTTGAAGGATTTGCTTTTTTCTGATCCACAACTATTGACAGTAACTCACTGTCGTCTTATATGAAAGATCTGCTTCCGTCACTTATCTCCACTAATTCTGTAGAGTATATTATTCATACCATTGAAATAGATGAAGACATTGTTGTTTCAGTTAATCAGGTGATTCCTATCGGTTTAATCATAAATGAACTTGTTACAAATACCATAAAACACGGACTGCTGGAGAACGATATTAACGAGATTGTCATTAGAGGCTGGTTTGAAAACGGGTTCTATGAAATTCAATATGAGGACAGCGGAGAAGGGCCGTCGGCGGATATGGAGCCTGGGTCTCTCGATTCACTTGGTATGCAGCTCATTGTGAACCTTGCATCTCAGCTGAAGGGCAGGTTTTTGATAATTGACACGGGCGCTAAAAGAGTACAGAGGTTATCTTTTCCGGAGAAAGATGCACTTAAGCATTTCAGTAGAGCGTTTTAATTATTTTTTGATTCAATCTAACTATTTAAGTATTTTCGCCTGAGCCGTCGGAAAAATCGTTTTATTCTTATATACATTCTGTTTATTGCGAATTTTCCGGGCCATCTTCCGTTTTTTTGGATTTTGGGATAATCGCCGTATCTATTCCCCAGATCATTCCAATGTTTCATTACCCAGACGTATATGTCAGCTTCGGTTCGATCCTGGAAGCGGGCAATTAAATCTTCATTATGGATTATTTCAATTACTGGAATATAAACAGTCCTGAACCATGAATCAGCGGCCTGCTCAATATTTACATCTTTCTCACTTAGAGTTTTTAGATATTCCTGATGTCCGATTATGTGTCTAAGAATCTCTTCATACCGTCCGGGAGTAGTGAATTTCATTTTTTTGAAATCCACCCATTCAGCAAGACCTGTTCTTTCTTTAATTCGGGACAACTCGAATTCAATCACCTTTTTTCTCAGTTCTTTAATGGTAATATCAGGTTTTATTTCAATTTCGGAAGTAATTTCCGTTACTTCGGCATCAATATCAATCTGTCCGTTCTGTCTTGCGACAGAAACCCTGTGGTTGCCGTCTCTTACAAAATAGGTTTCACCTATCTGGAAAACCCTGATTGGCGGAAGGTATACATCTTCAAGGGTTGCAACATTGACCAAGCGCCACCTCGTCCGAAGATGTTCACGTTTGGGGAGGAATGCTCTGGTGAAATCATTGTATCTGCCTTCACTTCCGGCAATTGAATCAAGGGGGATAGTTTGTATGCCCCTGTAGAATTCCGCCCGCGGTTTTATCAGACTCCGGATATCATAGAAAGAAAGCATTTCTTTTTTTTCAGGATTAAGAATTGAGAATATACTGTCGCGGAAAGCTTTCATTCTGGCATTGCTGAACTCGTTATCGGATGTTTGAAGGTTATGAGGGTTCATCTATTCCTCCATCTGCAGACAGTTCAAGGATGTGATGTTTGTAGGTATTGATAACCGGTACACCTTTGTATTCGGCAAAACGTTCAGTGGTGTTTTTATACAGATGAATATGTCCATGCAGCATGTAAGCCGGTTTAAATCTTCTAATGAACCAACGGAAAACCCTGAATCCTCTATGGCAGCGATCATCAAGATCATTTATGTGCCGGGGCGGCGCATGCGTTATCAGAATGTCTATATATCTTCCACGAAACAATTTATTGAAAAGAAGTTTAGGGATAATTTTGAGAATCCGTATGAACATTTCAAACTCTGTATACTGGTTGTCGCCGTTATTGTATTTGGCAGAGCCGCCGAACCCTGCTGTTATCAGGTTCAACTCCTTCAGGTAGATGCATCGACCGTCTGCCAGAATTCCCCCGTTGAAAAGTTTTGGCTTACCCTGCTGCTCCCCATATGGACCGGAATAATCGATGATATTTTTCTTCAATGAAAACTCACTGTGATTACCCAGGACATAAAGTAAGGGTATGTTCAGTGTTGATACTATAAACTCGTAATAATTCTGTTTCAGGTCACCGCATGATATCACAGCATCGACATCACCGAAGCGGTCCTTCAGGGCGGGGGAATAAATAAGAGAATCGACGTGATCAGATATGCATAGTATACGGATAGTCTTATCTTTGATTTTAATCCTCCGTAGAATATATGCCTGTTAAGTTCAGCCGAGTTTGGCCAGGTATTCCGCTGCAATTTTGTCATCCGGTGCAATCTTAAGTACGGATCTGAAATAGTTTTCAGCAGCCTCCGGATTATCCGCTTTCAGCGACAGAATTCCAAGGTTAGAGAGTATCTTGATATTTTCGGGTTCGGCCTTCAGCGCTGTCAGCAGGTATTCCCGGCTTTCCTCAAGACGGTCGAGTTCCATAAGGCAGATTGCGAGCTCGTTGAAAAGATCAAGCTGATCGGAACCGAGCGATAAAGCCTTTTTAAATGCCTCAGCACCCTCGCTGTATTTCTCAATTTTTCTGTATGCCCAGCCAAGCAGGAACCATGCATTCCACACCTCGGGTTCGGACTTGAGGAAACGGAGTATTTTCTCTATTGCTTCATTCTCCCTCCCCATCCTGATAGCGTCGTAAGCGCTATAGAAAAGGTCGTCCGTATCTTTTTTGGAATCAAGCTGCTCAAGAACCTCTTTTACCTTTTTTTTCTTCTTTGTATCGCCGCTGTTTTTTACGAAAAAATCAAGGTGCTCATATGCTTTCACAAAATTGTTTCTTTTCAAGTAAAACATTCCGAAGTTGAAGTGTGCGTCCGCTGATTCTGGAGCTGCTTCAAGCAGTTTTTTGTATGTGTCAAAGGCTTTTTCGTTATATTCTTCAACAAGGTCATTCTTCCCGACAGCTGCATATGAATCTGCTCTCTCCTCATAAAGCAGAGAAAGATTCAACAGAGAGGTCATCTCGCCGTGAGTGAGATTGATCAGGGCCCTGAATACTTCCTCAGCAATATCAAACTCTTTTTCACCGGCTTTTGCTATCGCGGCGGTTGTCATTTCTTCAACTATGTCCGGTCTTACAGCAAAGGTCAGTTCACGAAGATAGTCGATATTTTCATGATGAGGATTATAAGCAAAAATCTTGAGTATAGCGGCAATTATCATTTCCCAGCTGAGATTTGATATATCTGCAAGACCGTTATCCGGATCTATTTCTATCGGAAGTAGGACAGCCGGATCAATCGGCAGAAGATCGTATGAGTTCATTTTTTCTGGAAGTGATATGTATACTATATTCTTAAGGGGATCTATTTGTTTCATTGTTCCTTCGGTGGTTTCTGTCTGGTGAGAAAGTCATTAAAAAAAAGTTTGTATTCAATGGGAACATGTTTCTCGTCAAAGAGTACTGCAATGGACGCAATGTCTTTTCTGTTTTCAATAGGTTCGAAACGGAGAACCTTTCCCATAAGATTGAATACCTCGCTGGTTTCTTCCACCTCTAGTTTGATCATGATTGCCTTATCCACAAGGAATTTGGCAAGTCCTGCGATTATCAGCTTTGCTCCTGAAAAAGAAAGATCCCTTAAGAGGGCTTTTCTGGGGATATTATCAATTACTACAATAATATTCTTGGATTTAAGACCCATTTTTCTGAGCATTTGATCATTTATAAGTATTCTTTCTTCTTTTCGTTTTTGTGAATTGAGATTAGATTCCAGAAGTCTTCCCAGGGTAACTATAAGATCATCCGAGGGGCGCTGAGTGTAAGTCAGGGTAAGCAGAGAGAGTCCGGAGGATTCTTCACCGTATTTTGCTATGCCTGTAAGTTTAGCTGAAATATGAAGTATTATAGGATTAGATTTTTCCAATTGTGCGAAGGTAAGCTGGAGTGATACCAGATTGTTCGCTTCCTGCAGTTTTGTGTGGAAATCTTCTTTAATGCTTGCAACAATTTTAGCCTGTTTCATTGAACTTGAATACACGAAACAGGGCCAATAGGCGCCCTTGCACTTAACCAGGTTATTTCTGGTTTGAAGTCCGGTTGCACGGATAACTTCTTTGTTGAATGCTACTTCTACATCTCCGAACTGCTTATAAAAATTGGAGATTTGCTGTCCTGTAATTAATGCCATATAAAAAACCCCGCGATGCCGCTTGAGGAAAAATCTCTTGAACTCCAGGGTTCAAGTGGGTTTCCTTTTCGGAGCATCCTGTACCCTGCTAACAGGACACAATTCAACTCTGAAATATGGAATCCCTTTTCTGAGGTTTGACCCAAGAGATTTGCGCCCCCGCCCGTACACCGCAGGGTAATATCATTCCAGACTTTTGTCGATTTTCTCCATTATCTGGAGCGTCAATCTCTCAACTTCTTCAGAATCAGAGTTTTCATAGGGACCGCCTTTCTGCTTTCCCTTCAGAAGCTCATCTATTATTATGATACTAGAAATCACAAGATTTTTCAAAGGATCTTTAACAGATAAATCCTTTTCTACCATTTCCGTCTTGGATTTTAATATCGAGATGATTTCATCCATTCTAGCCGGATCTTCATCTGTTTGAATTGAGAAAGAAGAACCTAATACATTTATCTGAAAAAGATTCTTATTCATTATTCTTAGAAAATCTCCAGCTCAGGAGGTTGTTCCTGGTCGGGTGCCGGCGTTGGTTCAGATGGTTGGATAGGTTCTGCTACCGTTTCGCCGATGCCTAGCTCCTGCGGAGCGGCTTTTACTTCGACTGTAGAGGGCCTCTGAGTTTCTATAGGTTCAATAGAAGACTCTGGGGGAGCGGTGATCTGATCTTCAAGCTGATCCAGCTGACTCAGAACATCCTTTATGCCTTCCTCTATTTCAAGCTGTTCAAGCTTGAAACCGTCTACAACCGTTTCAAGCTGATCAACTCTCTGTTTATATTCGTCGAGCTTGCTTTTTAGCATGCTGTTTTCATTTTTGAGAGATTCGATAAGGTCAAGTGCCGACTTAACCTTACCATCCAGGCTTTTTACCTGCTCGACAGTTAACATCTATTAAGCTCCGATTGCTGCTTTAGACTGTTCAACCAGTGTAGTGAAAGCCTTAGGATCTTCAATCGCCATATTCGACAGTGCTTTTCTGTTAAGTTCAATTCCAGCTTTTGAAAGTCCGTACATAAACTGTGAGTAGTTCATGTCGTTCTGTTTACATGCTGCTGAAATACGGGTAATCCAGAGTTTTCTGAATTCTCTCTTCTTAACCTTTCTGTCACGGTATGAATAAACGCCGGCTTTTGCTACAGCATCTTTCGCTGCGCGGAAGTTGGTGCTTCGTCTTCCGTAAAAACCTTTAGCGTCCTTTAAAATTTTCTTTCTTCTCTCGGCACGTCTAGTACCGTCTACTGCTCTGGGCATTTCTTAGTCTCCTTGAGTGTCAAACCCTAAAGTGTATAGGATGCGTTAACAACGCTTTTCGTACTATTTCAGTACAACCTAACCGTAGGGCATCAGCTTTTTTGCTTTTGCTGTTTCCGCTTCACTGAGAATACCTGTTTTTCTGAGGTTTCTCTTCCTTTTTGTACTTTTTTTTGTGAGAATGTGTCTAAGCCCCTGCTTTTTATACCTGACCTTACCTGTTCCGGTAAAAGAGTATCGCTTTGCAGCTGCTTTTCTTGTTTTCATCTTGGGCATAATTTTATCCTCTTAATTCTTGTTTTTAGGGCTCAGTATCATGGACATGAACCTGCCTTCCATCTGAGGAGGTCTGTCCAGATTGAATGAACCTTCGATGGCAGCCATGACCTTCTCCAGTACAACCTTACCCAGCTCGGTGTGAGCCAGTTCCCGTCCCCTGAAACGGACTGTAACCTTAACCTTATTGCCTTCATCAAGGAATGCCTTTACATGTTTGGCTTTAAACTCAAGATCATGTTTTTCGATCTTGGGCTGCATACGAATTTCTTTCATTTTGACAAGTTTCTGTTTCTTCTTAGACTCTCTGAGCTTCTTTTCCTGCTCAAATTTATACTTGCCATAATCGAGAATCTTACAAACCGGGGGATTTGCTTGCGGGGCTACCTCAACCAAGTCCAATCCAGCTTCTTTCGCCATGTCGAGGGCAGTGCTGTATGCTATAACGCCGTGCTGTTCCCCGGCATCATCTATCAACCGTACCTCTTTTAAGCGAATCTTTTCGTTAATCCGCATTTCTTTTGAAGCCAACATTCCTCCTTATCTCGTGAAGCCAAAAAGATTAAGCTAATATAACACCAGTTGAAAAAAGAGTCAAAGGGTTGAAGTTAAAATCAGGAGTCAATTCAATTTATAACTGCGCTTTGCTTGATGAACAATAATCTCTGTGGTATTCTTGCGTCATGATACTTTTTTTAATAGCAGCTGTCCCTGTTTTTTACCTTGCTATGGACAGCCTGATTTCTGATTTGCACGGCCGGATTGACGACAGTTACAAACCCTTTGCCTATGGTTTTATATGCTTTGTCGCGGCATTGGTTATCTATAATATTATACGTCTCATGTTTTTGACTCCGGTATATACGCCTTCAGGGATTTATATCTATTACCTGCTCCATGACAGCCTGATTCCTTTTGCGCTTGCCGTCACAGGATATCTGCTGGTGTTCGGTTTTACTGATTTTGAGACCGGTCATCATGCTGTTAACAGGATGTTTGCGTTTATGTGCGGATTCTACTGTTTCTGGAGCATCAATGACTTGATAATCAATTTCGGCTGGTATAATAACCATCTGCTGCTGATTATTCCTATCCAGCGAATAGGTTTGATTGCAGCTTTCAGTCTTCTGTTTTCAGAAGCGTTAAAGCGCAGGGGGGCATCAAGGGTTCTGCTTTATGTGCTTACAGGGCTACTGCCGTTTATAACAGCAGCCGGTTCAATGCTGTGGAGACTGTCTTACACTATCCCGATGATAGGTGTAACTGCCGGTCTGCCGGTGCTGTCCGGTATTTTTCTGTATCGCAAGCTGCGTCCTGTATCCGAAAAACCCAAGGTCAGCCTGACTTCCGAATAAGCTTTCTTCTAAAGATACTTCGGCTGTGTTTGAACACAGTGTGCAGTGATTTTTAATCTATTGCTATGAGGCAGAGAAGAGAACCGGGGAATTCAGGGTTATCGTACTCTGCCTCAAATGGAATTACTTAAAAAAACTCCGCATGAATGCGCTTTAGTGCATCATTGCAGCTTGTTTCAGGCACAACCAGCGTCAAGTTGATGCGAGATGCTCCGAGTGAGATCATCCTGATGGGCATTCCCTCAAGGGTCTGAAACAGTTTGGATGTAACGCTTGAGTCCTGCCACAGGTCCTGTCCGACAAGGCAGATGATGTTCTTATCTTCTTCTACAGATACCTGACCGAACAGATTTAAATCATCTATTATAGCCTCAATATTTGATCGATTTTCAATAGTCATTGAAACCGAAACCTCAGAGGTTGTTACAATGTCAACTGAGGTTTCATGCTTTTCAAAAATAGAGAAAATCTTCGCCAGAAAACCGTAGGCATTAACCATTCTGCCGGTTTTGATCTCAATAAGTGTAATGTTTTTCTTCGTTGAAATCGCCTTAAGCCCGGTATTACCCGATGCGGGCGAAATAGTTGTGTAAAGTCCGTCAGGATCCTTCGTACTCTTAACAAGTACCGGAATCTTTCTGTCTACAGCCGGAACTATGGTTGAGGGATGTACAACCTTAGCTCCGAAGAAAGCCAGCTCGGCTGCTTCGTCGTAGCTGATGTTGGCAATTGTTTTTGCTTCGGGAATAATACGTGGATCGGATGTCATTATGCCGTTAACATCAGTCCAAATCTGTACTTCTTCGGCATCGAGTGAAGAACCGTAGATTGTTGCAGTATAGTCCGAGCCGCCCCGGCCGAGGGTAGTTGTAGCTCCGTCCATATTGGTCGAAATAAAACCCTGTGCAACGTAGAGTCTGTTGGGCATAGGGTTAACAGCACCCCGAATCAGCTCACCGGTTTTGTCCATTATCGGCACGGCGGCATTGAAGTTGTCATCTGTTTTGACAAGCTTGCGTGAGTCAAGCAGAATGGTTTCAATCCCTCGTTCCCGTGCCCTTGCTGAGATTATCGTCGTTGAGAGCAGCTCGCCGAACGAGAGGATGGCGTCTGTACTTCGCGGGCTGCATTCCCGCAGGAGCGAGAGCCCTTTAACCAGTGAAGCAAGCTCCTCAAAAAGCAGCTCCGCCCGTTCAGTTGCAAACTGAAGGTTTTCACCGGATAGAAAGCCGTTGATTGCCAGGAAATGGCTGGCTTTAATATCCTCATAGATTGAGAATGCAAGCTCTGAATCACCTGCAACTGCGGCATCTGCGATTGCAACCAGTTTATCGGTTGTCTTGCCCATTGCTGATGAGACAAGAAGCGGGGATCTTTCTAATTGGTTTTCCGCTATACTGATTGCACTGTCGATCATTTCGGTGTTCTGGACGGACGTTCCGCCGAACTTCATCACTATCATTGTAATCTCCTTATGTAGTGAAAATGACCCGAATCTATAGCCTTAAGAATGGATGGCGATTTGCGTTCAATAGCGCTCCACTTTTTAAGTGACAGTTTCATAAGGTATTATCCTCAGAACCCAGATGATGGCATGCGGAAAGCCGTCACCTTCGGCGGAAGTCCCTTTCATCATGCTTCGCAGGAATAACCGCTTCCTCCGCATGCTACTATTGACTGCCGCGCCTCTATTGACCCGGAAAAATTTATTTGATTATTTATACCAATGTCTATATATATAGTCAAGATATTCAATGATTTGACACTCAGGCTGAATAATTGAATAATGACCCAATGAATGCTGTTGAGAAACTTTCCACTGAGGTAATTAATAAACTTCGCGAGGCTATTTTAGATGCCGATGGTAACGAGGTTATGGCCTGGGGAAAGGTCTGTGAAGGTGTTATTAATGAGCTTACGGTTGCCGCCCGTGGTGATGAGGGTTCTGTACCCGCAATTTTTCAGCATATGGAAAAAGGCGATGTAGTTATTCATAACCATCCCGGCGGAATTTTAAAGCCGTCCGGAGCAGACATGCAGATTGCGGGCAGGCTGGGTGAACACGGGATAGGTTTTTATATCGTTGATAGTGATGTAGAACGGGTGTATGCGGTTGTTGAGCCGGTGACGGTAAAAGAGCGCCGTGCACTGGATGTTGATGAGCTTGCAGCGCTGATTGAACCGGATGGCGCCCTGGAGTCTGCGATGAAAGACGGCGGTTTCTATGAGTTCAGGCCTTCTCAGGTTGCCATGCTGCGGAGGGTTGCGGATAGTTTTAATGAAGGCAGGATCTGTGTCGCCGAAGCGGGCACCGGTGTCGGTAAATCGATGGCGTACCTCCTGCCGGCACTGAACTGGGCGGCAATGAATGATGAAAGAGTTGTTGTCTCTACTGCAACGATAAATCTGCAGCATCAGCTGGTCGATAAGGATATTCCACTCGCAAAAAAAATTCTCGGAAGTGTAGACAGTGCTTTTGAAGACTGCAGAACCGTTCTTGTGAAGGGACGCGGCAATTATGTCTGTCTGAGAAGGCTCTCGAATGCAGTAGAAGAACAGTCGCTTTTTGATGAAGAAAACGATGATCTTGAATCGATTAAAAAATGGTCAGAAACGACGAAGATAGGCACCCGTGACGATATTTCTTTTTACCCCTCAACTGCTTTATGGAGTAAGGTTAACTCGGAAGGTGATTCATGCCTGGGTCTGAGGTGCAAATATCGTGAAAAGTGTTTTGTTCTTAAATCAAAAAAGGAAGCTGCATCGGCCCAGCTGCTTGTGGTCAACCACCACCTGCTATTTTCAGATCTTGCAATGCGGCTTGAAGGGGCTGGTTTCGATAATTCAGTTGTGCTTCCCCCGTTTACCCGGATTATATTTGATGAGGCTCATAATATGGAATCAAGCGCAACCAGCTTTTTTTCATCCGAATTAAACCTTTTTTCAGTATTCAAGCAGGTGAACCGCCTGTATTCAAAACGACGGGCACGCACCTTCGGCGCTGTTGTAAATCTGCAGCTGGAAGCGGGCGCGTTTGAGGAGGATGAAAAAATCCCGGGGCTTATTGACGGCATAAAGGAGCAGATGCAGGTCCTTGATACCGCAGCGGTTGAGGTAATGAGTAATGAATTCAATATCAGACTTCGCCGTGACACGGAAGAAATTTTTAAAGATGCAATTTTTCCTGCCATGCTGGAGCTTCAAAAGAGGATTCTGGATTGCGTGCATGCTGTTGAGAACATCGTCAGACGGCTTGATGAAAATGATATGGAGCTGCCTGTAGTGTTTGAAGTAAGGATGCTTGAGCGCAGGCTTGAGGCCTTTGCCTCCGTCTGTCAGTCTTTTACTCTGTGGGAAGAAAAACCCGGTGATGTGTTCTGGGTTGAACGCAGTAAAAGCAGTTCCGGGGAATATTTCGCCCGCTTTGTAATTACTCCGCTTGATATTTCGCAGATGATGCGCGAGTCAGTCTTCAGTCCCTATGAAACCGTTGTATGTACCTCGGCAACAATATCCGTAAACCGGGATTTCCGCTTCTGGTCTGCCCGCGTCGGTTTGAACGGATTTGAAGACCGTGAGGTAGCGGCATCAATGTTCAAGTCGCCTTTTCCATATAAAGACAGGGTGCTGCTGGGACTGCCTGAGGATGCGCCTGAGCCGAACACCAGTGAATATCAGTCTTTTGTTGAAGATTTCACCCTTAAACTGCTTGAATTATCAGAGGGGCGCGGGCTTATCCTGTTCACATCATATCGTATGCTCACAGAAACCTTCGACGTGCTCAAACCGGGCCTTGACAAATTGGGTATTACGGCGCTGAAGCAGGGGGATGACGAACGAACCCGATTGCTTGAACGCTTTAAAACCGATACAGCGAGCGTTCTGTTTGCAACCTCGTCGTTTTGGGAGGGGATTGACAGTCCCGGCGACACCCTGAAGGTTGTAATTATCTGTAAACTGCCGTTTATGGTTCCGACTGACCCTGTAATTGCCGCAAGGATGGAAGCCGTTGAGGCGCGCGGCGGCAACCAGTTTATGGAATATATGCTGCCCGAGGCTGTTATCAGACTGAAGCAGGGCTTCGGCCGGCTGATGAGACGCGGTACGGATTCGGGTGTTGTGGCAATACTTGACTCACGCATGCTGAAAAAGTACTATGGCCGCATTTTTGTCAATTCACTGCCCGAAACAGCCCGAAGTTTCAAGCCGTCGGAAGGTATTCTGCGCGATTGCGAGCATTATCTGTTCAGGTCCTGAATTGTTTGACTGATTTGGGGCAGTTTCCTGTCCATTAGGATTGAATTGTTGAGGGGGAAGAGTTTTTATCTGATTGAATTATCAGCAGTTTACGATATTATTTATAAAAAAATGGAGAGATAAATGTTAGATTTTAATTCTGAGTTTGCTGATGTTGCATGGAATGAAGAAGCCGGGGTTGCTGTTCTGGGATGGAAAAAGTTCGCTGCCGGTGATGATTTCAAGCTCCCCTGCCGTAGGGCTCTTGACCTCGGGATACAAAAGGGTGCGGTTCACTGGTTTTCAGATACGACCGAGCTGGGGGCTTTACGGGAAGAGGACTGCGATTGGTTTTTGGATGAAATTGTCAGCGGAATGCTTAAAAAAGGTATAACAGCCCAGGCTCTGATAATTCCTCAGAGTGTTATTTCAAAAATGACGCTTTATCAGGCTTCTGAGGCAGCTGTGGACCTGGGACTTGAAACCAGATACTTCGATAACAGGGCGGATGCACTTAAATGGCTGCAGGGCAGAAAGTGGCAAGCCGAAAAAAAAACCGCAGAAATTTCTGCGGTTTGATTAAATCGATTATCAGATTATTCTACAACAGCAAGAACGTCTGAAATTCTTACGAGAAGAAATTCGCTGCCGTCTGCTTCAAGCTTTGTTCCGGCATATTTGTCGTACATAACCTTGTCTCCAACCTTAACGTTGATAACGTCTTTGTCATCGCCGATTTCTGCAACAACACCGGTGTTTGTTTTTTCCTGTGCTGTCTGGGGAATGTAGAGACTTCCGACTTTCTGAGTTTCTTCTGATTCGATTTTAATAAGTACTCTGTCTGCGAGAGGTTTAATCTTCATATTACCTGTCCTCCTGAATCTTAATGAGATTAAGAATATATGTGCTATTAAGCTTAAAAAAAATATACGGATGAATGAAATCATCGTCAAGACAAAAAGTAAAAAAAATCGGTTGATAATGAATAAGTTTTAATGAAAATATATTTGCCGAATACTAAAAATCTTTGTAATTTATATATAGCAAAAATATAGAGGTCGTATAGGGAAAAATATGTGTGATTGGATGCTTTACTATAAAGAAGGAAAGCAATTAAACAGCTCGGAGAAATTTGAACAGGCTCAGAAGCTTCTGGAGGCAGCACTTGACGGTTGTCCTGATGGGGATTCGACACTTGCGTGCGAAATTGTTTTTGAGATAGGCCGTTCTTTTTTCGGCCGGGGAAGGCGTGGTGCCGGTATCGGAAACATGCTTAAGGCTGTTAAAATGGGACATGAGGAAGAGCATACAGAAAACATGATGCGTTGTCTTGTTAATGAATACGGAATGCCTGTGCAGAAAGATTCCCTCAGCGACGACCGAGCCGCATTCACAGCGATTCATGTAATGAGATATCTCTATAGTAAAAAATCAGGAAAATTCGGAACGCATGCCGAGCGCGATATGATAATGGAGCTTGTCGGTGATGCCTGGGGCGATTTCAAAGAACGTATTGATCTGTGCGGTTTGAAAACTATGCAGAAAATTTCCAAATTTCGTGAATATGTAATTTTTTTCCCGACATTCAATGTTCCTGAATCTATTGAAAGTGACGGCGAACATATAATTTACGCAGATTTTGGCGGAGATTTATGCTCATGTGGCAGCGGATTACCTTATATGTGGTGCTGTGGGCGCATAAAATCGGTTGATGAACTCGAAAATGGGGTTTTTTGACCCACTTTCGGGCTTCATATAAACCGGTGTGGCATTATGACACATTAAAAAAAAAACAGTAACTTCAATAAAACTGCGATTTTAGCATAAGTCTTTATATAGTAATAAATAAAAAAAATATCAAAACAAATCTTTTTTGGCATGTATCCTGCAATAACATATTCAGGAAGAAGTCAGGAGGATGAATATGGCTAATACTAATAGATACGATGACGAAAATGTTCTCTCCATTTACCTCAAAGAGATAAACAGGATTCCTCTGCTGAGCAGAGAAGAAGAAGACGATTATGCAAGAAGAGCCGCAAAAGGCGATAAAAAAGCGATAGATGCGCTGGTTAGCTCAAACCTGAGGTTTGTTGTTAACGTAGCAAAAAAATATCAGAATCAGGGAATGCCCCTCTCGGATCTTATCAACGAAGGAAATATTGGTCTTATGAACGCAATCGAACGATATGATGTTGATAAGGGATACCATTTTATATCTTATGCTGTATGGTGGATAAGACAGGCTATCCTGAAGGCTATCTGTGAGAAATCACGAATGATAAGATTACCGCTCAACAGGGCGAATGAACTTGTACAGATAGAGAAAGCAAAGAAGGAACTATTGTCCGACAAAGGTGAAAATCCTGATATAAATGATATCGCATGGGCGGTTAATATGGATAAAGATCATGTCTCAAACCTTCTGAGCGTGTCCAGGGATCACATTTCTTTAGAAACCCCGGTATACGAAGAACGTGATTCGTCACAGCTCGGTGATTTTATTGAAGATGAGGATTATACAAGCCCTGAAGAGGCCGCGGTTGCCAATTCACTGAAGTCGGATATAAATTCACTGCTTGATACCCTGAGTGAGAAGGAAGCTGACATTATCAATCTCAGATTCGGACTGAACGGAAAGGCTCCGATGTCGCTGAAAGAAATTGGTGATAAGTACAATCTTACCAAGGAAAGAATCAGGCAGATTGAGAAAAAGGCGCTTGCAAGGCTGCGTCATCCTTCAAGAAGTAAATATCTTGCATCATATGTCGAGGCTCAGTCGGCTTAGAAGATGTATTTGAACATTTGTGCTAAGTTGATGTCAAATGCCCCTCTGTCGTATTGACACTGGGGCATTATTTCTTTACGCTGTATGAAGTAAGCAACAATACCTGTTGAACTGCAGACGTGAAAACTGTAAGCAGTTTTCACATGTGTATTTCAGAAGACACAGTTAAGGCTGGTCCGCAGCTGTGTTTTAATTGTCTACAAAATACTTATCTATATACTCATTAAACACGGAGGGTTACGTTTTTCTATGAGTGAAACAAAACTAATTTATTTTTTCGGCGACGGAAAGGCCGAAGGTGACGCAAGCATGAAAGAACTGCTTGGTGGAAAGGGTGCAAACCTCGCTGAAATGACAAATCTCGGTATACCAGTACCACCAGGATTTACAATCGCAACTGAAGTCTGTGATATGTTCTACAAAAATAACAGACAGTATCCTGAAGGTCTTAATAAAGAGCTTAAAGATACTTTAAGCAAGCTTGAGGCTCTTATGGGTAAAAAGCTCGGTGATCCGAAGGATCCGCTGCTTGTTTCGGTACGTTCCGGAGCAGCTGTATCAATGCCCGGTATGATGGATACAATCCTCAACCTTGGAATGAATGACGAAGCTGTTGAAGGGCTTTCAAAAATTACGGGCAACCCAAGATTTGCCTGGGATGCGTATCGAAGATTTATCCAGATGTTCAGCAATGTTGCGCTTGGTATGGATATAAACGTTTTCGAAGATATTCTTGAAGACATGAGAGAAAAGAAAGGTGTTGAGAACGATAACGAACTCAGTGCAGAGGATCTTAAAGAACTTGTAGGTCTTTATAAGATAGCTTTTAAAGGCAATCAAAATGAAGACTTTCCTCAGGATCCTGTAATTCAGCTTCAGGCTGCTATTGATGCTGTATTCGGTTCATGGAACAATCCAAAGGCTATCAAATATCGCGACATCAACGGTATTAAAGCACTTAAGGGTACCGCAGTAAACGTACAGTCCATGGTTTTCGGAAACTTTGGAGATGACTCAGGAACAGGCGTATGTTTCTCAAGAGACCCGTCCACCGGTGAAAATTATTTCTATGGTGAATATCTGATGAACGCACAGGGTGAAGATGTTGTTGCGGGGATCAGAACTCCCGCTAAACTTTCAGAGCTTGCTGATCAGGATGAAAAAATCTACGGACAGCTTGTTGATATCAAAGATAAACTTGAAACACATTACCGTGATATGCAGGATATGGAGTTCACGATCCAGCAGGGTAACCTCTTTATCCTTCAGACCAGAAACGGTAAGAGAACCGGTGCATCAGCTGTAAAGGTTGCTGTTGATATGGCTAAAGAGGGTTTAATCACAAAAGAAGAGGCCATGTTCCGCGTAGACGCAGACCAGCTTGACCAGCTCTTTCACCCGATGATCGCCCCCAAGGTTAAGAAGACTCTCAAACCGCTGGCTAAGGGCCTTAATGCGTCCCCCGGTGCTGCAACAGGTAAAATCGTATTTACTGCAGATGAAGCTGAGCTCTGGGTAGAACGCGGTGATACCAAGGTAATGCTTGTCAGAAAAGAGACTTCCCCCGATGATATCGGCGGCATGCATGTTGCACAGGGTATTCTTACCTCTACCGGAGGTATGACCTCACATGCTGCAGTTGTTGCCCGTGGTATGGGGCGTCCCTGTGTTGCAGGTTGTAAAGACGTTGTAATTGCCGGAAAAACCATGAAGGTTGACGGCAAAGAGTTCAAGGAAGGCGACTGGATTACCATCGACGGTACCACCGGTGAAGTTTTCGAGGGACAGGTTGAAACTATCGCTCCCGAGATGTCGGAAGAACTTACCGATTTCCTCTCATGGGCTGATGACATCAGGCTTGCTGATGAACGCGAAGGACTCGAGCAGAAGGGCTTCCTTGTAAGAACCAATGCAGACCAGCCGGAAGACGCAGTACTTGCAAGAAGTCTCGGCGCAGAAGGTATCGGTCTCTGTCGAACAGAGCATATGTTCTTTGACGCAGGTAAGCTTGAACATTTCCAGCAGATGATTGTTGCTGATACAACAGAAGACAGGAAGAAAGCTCTCTCTAAGATTCTTGACCTTCAGAAGGCGGACTTCAAGGGTATTTTCAAGGCAATGAGCGGACTTCCCGTTACTGTAAGACTTCTTGATCCCCCGCTGCATGAGTTTGTTCCGCAGACTGATGATGATATTGCAAAGATTGCCAAAATGGCAGGAATTACTGCAGAGGCACTTTCCGAGAAGATTGATGCTCTTCATGAGCACAACCCCATGCTTGGTCACAGAGGCTGTCGTCTTGGTGTAACATACCCCGAGATGTATGATATGCAGGTTGAAGCAATTATAACCGCAGCTGTGGAAGTTGAAGCTGAAGGCGATGAAGTTCATCCTGAAATTATGATTCCTCTGGTAGGAACATGGCAGGAACTCAGTATCCTTCGTGCTAACGCAGAAGCTGTGATTGCAAAGGTCTTTGATAAAACTAAAAAGAAGGTAGACTACAAGATAGGTACAATGATTGAGATTCCCCGCGCAGCTCTCACAGCCGACGAGGTTGCAGAGCACGCCGACTTTTTCTCATTCGGTACAAATGACCTTACTCAGATGACTTTCGGATTTTCTCGTGACGATGCTGGAGCATTCCTGCCCGAATACGTTAAACAGGGAATCCTTGAAGCTGACCCCACTGCAAAACTCGACCAGACCGGTGTAGGCAAGCTTGTTTCTATTGCAGCCGAACTCGGCCGTGGAGTTAAGAGTGATCTTAAACTCGGTATCTGTGGTGAGCATGGCGGTGAGCCTTCATCAATTGATTTCTGTTACAGAAACAATCTTAACTACGTATCCTGTTCACCGTTCAGAGTGCCTATCGCAAGACACGCTGCAGCACAGGCCGTACTTAATAACAAATAATTCGCATAGCGACTATTCCGGGAGCTGCTCTTTTGAGCAGCTCTTTTTTTCCCTGAAGCCACCGGGGACTGTGCTATATTTAAATTCATGGTAGAGCAGAAGAGCAGGAATATCGTACTCGAGCAGAAGCGTATAAAGGGTCTGTATAAAGTCCTTAAAAGGCGATACGGACCTCAGGGCTGGTGGCCCCTGCGATCCCGCAGGATCACCGCCGGCGCCTGCCTGAGTTATACTATAGGTTATGACAGCGGCGGATACCATCCGGGGACAGCGGAGCCCGAAGATCCTGATGACAAGTTTGAAATAGCCGTTGGTGCTGTTTTAACCCAGAATACAACATGGCTGAATGCCTCGGCTGCTATAGACTCCCTGATTGACAGGAACCTGCTCAATTCGCAAAGATTGCTTCAGGCCCCACTTGAAGCAATAGCAGAAGCAATCAAATCAAGCGGGTATTATAATCAGAAGGCTGTAAAGCTCAAGGCTCTTGCGGATTTTTTCAGCAGGCTGGAGGCTCCTCCGAAAAGAGAGGCGCTGTTGGAGATTTGGGGAATAGGTCCGGAAACTGCCGATTGCATCCTGCTTTATGCCTTCGGATTACCGGTTTTTGTGGTAGATACCTATACCAGGCGGATAATTAAACGTTTTACAGGTAAGGGGGACGTTGAGGATGCCGGGTATGGTCATTTCCAACAGGCAATACAAGCCGCCTTCGAAGGCGACGCCGAACTGAATATGGAGTTTCACGCTCTGCTTGTAGCTCATGCAAAACAGCATTGTCTGAAGACCCCGAAGTGTGACGCCTGTCCCGCGGCCGGGGGCTGCAGGGAAAGAAAAATGTTTGCAAAAGCGATGAATTTTGAGTAGTCTGTAAACAGGAGAATTAAGTGAAACTGATTCAGGAAAAGCGGGCTTACATCGAAGAATACAAGAAGCTCTCTATCTTCAAGTTTATGTCTGCGGCTGAGATCCTGCATATTATCTCCGAGAGTGAACTGATGCTCTATTCTGATACGGAAAAGATTGTAAATCAGGGTGATATAGCGCAGAACATTCTGGTAATCGTAAACGGAACCGTTCAGGTTACGGTTAGACAGGAAAACGGCAAGGATGTTTACATCTGCTCAATTGAAGAAGGTGAAATTGTCGGTGAGGCGGGAATGTTTCTCAGGGTGCGCCGAACAGCAAATATTGTCTGTCTGGACGATTCAGTGATACTCAGTATACCGCGAACCGTTCTGATGAATTTTATCCGCGATAATCCGTCAACCGGGAACAAGCTTCTCCTTGTTATTATACACAGTCTGCTTAAGAAGCTTCGGGGGGTAAACCAGGAACTTGCCTTTGAGAAGATGGTTGATGTTCAGATTGACGAGCTTGACAATCTTTTGGCTGAGTTGTCGGATAAGTAGGAATGTCCCGAAAATTTAGAATCTCCGAACTGATATTTGTAATTTTAATATTTATCTCCCATCCACTTGTTGCAGAAAATGAGCTTGTACCTCTATGGAAATATGCAGCCGGAGGTGTACTTGTTAGCCCACCTGCGGTATCGGGAACTGGTGTTTATCTATATTCCGAGGACAGGCAGATTCATGCAGTCTCAACCTCGGGGGATCCGATGTGGAAATTCCGGATGCCCGGTCGACCGGTCGATTCGCTCTCAGTTGGCCGTGACGGCACCGTATACGCCTCAACTCTCGAAGGCAGGCTGTTTGCCGTCAACCAGGCGGGAAGAGCCCTGTGGCGCTATGATGCGGACTCTGAACCAGCAGGCGCACCGGCGGTTTCTGCCGACGGTACTGTTTATGTTGCATCAAAAAATGGCGAACTTGCTGCCCTGAGCCATACGGGTTTTATTCGCTGGAAGATAAAAATTGATGGAAGCATAACCGGCTCGCCTGTAATTGATGCGGGAGAGGCTGTCTATATAAGCGATGATAACGGCGCCTTATACAGTTTCAGCCCCTGGGGTACCAGACGCTGGACTATTGATCCGCCGGCTGCCGGCAGTGACGGGCATTGGACCGCGGCAATAGACTCGCACATCCTGTATTCCGCCTACGGCAGCACTTTGCGGGCTATTGAAGGCGGTGAGGTCTTATGGTCAATCAACCTGCCGGCCCGAATAAGCGGTATAGTTATTTTCAGCGGCGGTTTATTCTGCAGTCTGGAAAATGGAAATGCCATGGCCTTTGAACGCAGCGGTGTGCAGCTCTGGCAGGCCGAAGGTTCCCACTATGACACATACCCCGTGGCCGGCGCCAGCAGGATTTTCCTGCTGAGCCGTGGAGGCCTAATCAGTCTTACCCCCGAAGGACAGCTTGAAGGGGCCGGTATTGTCGAGGGTATAGCTCTTACACAGCCGGTGATGGGCGGCGGACTCCTGGTTTGCGGTTCTGAACAATGGGTTGCCTGCGCATTTAATGTAGCCGATGATACCGGTGCCGGCTGGTCGCAAAAGGGCGGCGGTCCTGACCATTCCGGGGTTTCAGGCCGGAACCGGTGGTATTTTAATGAAGAAGATTATATGAAGAATATGGATTATCTATACCTGAAACAGTATATTACGGCCGGTTCGACCGATGAAAAACTCGAAGCAATTGAGGAAATCGGCAGCAGGATTGCAGCGGAGGGGATAGACCGCGGTGAGCAGTATCTGCTTCATCTTCTTCATCTTGCATTGACCGAGGGAAATATCAGGCGGACGATAACCGCTGATTCCCGTTCAAACGACTATCCGGCTGTGCGCAGGGAAGCCGCAAAGATGATAGGTTTATACGGTAACTTTGAATCAATAGAGCTTTTAACCGCCGTGCTTGAAGAAGAAAAACACTACGACGTCAGTGCCGCTATCATGCGGGCGCTGGGTGAGCTTGGGACAGATTATGACAATCTGCCGCTTATTTCGATTTACAATAAGGTAATAAAAGATAATAATGGATCTGCGCACTCAGGGCTTGCGCTTGCGGCCATGGATGCTGTAGCGGATATTACCGAATATTCGGGTGTCCCCGGGTCATTTTACGGCTACAGGGCGCTGATGGAAATATACAAAGGACATTATTCCTCGGGAATAAAAAGGAAGGCCGGAGAGGTGCTAAGGAGTATCAGATGAAAAAGAATTTTATACTTACAGTATTAATCATACTTTTACTGAGTACGGTGGTAATGCGCATTGCTGCGGAAACTGTCTATATTGATGAGCTTCAGACATCCGAAAGCGATTCTATCGTTTTTCAGAATTATTCCGGGCCGCATAACAAGATTGATACCATCGAAGAGATTCGCGGAATTGGACAATTCCTTGGGCGTAAAATTAGCAGTAAATCAGGAGAGTTCACTTTTTTCGGGAAATACAATGTGATCCATGCAGTTGATCCGAACACCTCCGCGGGGCTTGATGCAGATATCTTCATCCTCCAGGAAGCAGCAGCTGTTGATCATATAATAAATCTGCGTCGCATGATTTCCGGCTTTCTTGAAGAAGCCTACAACTACGATGTTGAACAGGCTGATCTGCTTGCCGAATTTATCACAGTCTATAACGCGGTACACAGGTCTGATCTTGACTATTTCGGTCTAAAGTATAAACCAGTTGTTACAAAGCATCTGCTTGAAGAAAAAGTCGGTATAGCCCTTTCTTATCTTGAATGGCCGGGTAAAACGATGCTGATTATTCCGCTGACTCCTCAGGCCGGAGATGATGTTTTAAGTGATCTTGATACAGATATACTCTCGGATGAAGACGTTATTAACCAGCTTCGAAAAGATGACGACAAGGGGATTGATATCAGACAGGACCTTGTTGAGCTGAAGGATGAAGAGGTACTGGAAGAGCGCGATAAGATTGAAGAAGAACGCGATAAAATCGAAGGAAAAGAAAAAGAACTTGAACAAAAGCGTGATGAGCTTGAAGATGAGGTTGAGAAGCTTGTTGAGGATAAAACTGAAGATTCTGAAGAGCGTATTGAAAAAATCAAGGATGAGCTCAAGGACATAGAAGCCGAAGAGGAAGAGCTTGCTGAAGAAGTAAAAAAACTTGATGAACGTGAAGAGAAGGTTGAAGAGCGGGAAGACAGGATTGTTGAAGAACGTGAGAAGATAGCTGAAGATCAGATGAAGAAAATAGAGGAAGAGGGTGGATCCTCCGATGCTGCCGTAGATACAGTAGAAAAACAACCGGTGATTGAAACTGTTCCTTTTTTAAAACTAAGTGCTGATCTGACGGGGCTGTATTCCGGCCAGCTTCTTCTTGTTGATGTTGAGGAAGGCAGTATAGTTAAAACCTCAGAGGTTGATTCCATAAGACTGCGCGGATATTCCTACGATGATGATGAAATAATATCTGTAGCCGGCAGCGAGGGTGCGAACAGAATAGTAAGTCTTGTCAGAATAGATCCCGAAACACTTGAAATAATAGACTCAGCTACAGCTGAGGTGTTTATTGAATCCGCTGTAATTGAAAAATCAGGCAGTTATTACGCTGTTGTAAAAAACGACGGTTGGAAGATTGGTGTTTTTGATAATGATTTAACGCTTCAGTCAATCTCGGATGTTGAGGTATTTCCTGCTACAGATATAGTAATAAGTGGAAGAGACATTATAGCACAGAATAAATCCGGCAGGATTATAAAGATAGGCGAAGAAGACTTCAGCTCTCCAGCCTTTTAAAAATCGAGACGATTTTAATAAAAAATGATTTGATTGCATTGAGAAACCTCCGGAAAAAGCCGGGGTTTCTCAATTTTTCGAGTTTGTCGAAGGCATCGATGGTCTCATCAGGTGTGAAGGCTTTGCGGTGCATATTTTCTTCAATCTCAATTTCCAGAGACTGGATTGTAGAAGGATTATCAAGTATTCGCACCGGTATGGTTTTCCATCCCAGCAGTTTTGCGGATTCAAGTCTACGCTCGCCTGCCAGCAGTACCTTTTTATTATTCACAATAATTGGATTTAACAGGCCATGTTTTTGAAGGCTTTCTGCAAGTTCATCAAGATCACCAAGATCTCTTCTGAGTCTTTTACGCACGATTATTTCATCAATACTCATCTGCATAGTTACAGTATAACTAGAGCTTCCGGATTTTTAAAGTAAATTAATCCAGAAGCGGATTATAGTCTCCGTTGTCGCCTGCAGGGTTGCTGTCGCTGTTTCCGTTGTCAAACTCTATCAGAAAGTCCGGCAGTTCGAGCTGCGGAACATCAAAGGCATTCAAAGGTACATCTTCAATCAGCAGGTTGTCCTGGAGGCGCTGCAGCAGTTCCTGATCTCGCTCTTTTTCGAACTTATGGATGTCACAGGTCTGTCTCGGTTCAGTTCCTACAAGGAAAAGTTCCTCAACGGTACCTTCGTCGCAATCGTTAGTAGGCAGAAGCCCTGATACACTGCACACCCTCGTTCTTATCAATCCTGAATCAGGCTCAGGGAATTCTATACGTTCAAGATCCGTATGAATTTCTTTCATATATAAAGCCCAGTAGGGACCCGCTGCGGTTGCTCCGGTAAGTCCCCGTCCGAGGGATGTCCCAGGAGTATCAAAGCCGAACCAGACGGCGGTTGTATAGTATGGTGAGAACCCGACTGTCCAGGCATCCTGCCAGTTCTGGGTTGTCCCTGTTTTACCAGCCATGGGCATTCCGTCGAATCCGCCTACATATCTTCGTCTGTTGGCAAGTGTGCCGTATTCAACTGTACTCTGAAGCATGTCAGTCATGATATATGCTTCCTGGGGAGTCATTATCTGATCTTCACCGTTATTCTTCTGTTTTTCTCTGAGTCTTTCTTTTTCCGGCTCAAGAACTATATTACCCTGGCGATCTTCCACGCTTATAATGGCAATTGGCTCAACCTCTTTCCCCTGGTTGGGAAAGGTTGCAAAGGCCCGCGCCATGTTAATCGGGGCAAGGGCAGTGACGCCTAGGCCCAGTGGGAATCCGCGGGGAAAAAGAACCTCGTCGTTTCTCTTATCGTAAAGGCCCGTCATTCTTGAAATCCGCTCAATAGCCGCATCGAAGCCTATACCTTCAAGAACCTGAATAGAAGGAACATTCATTGATGTAGCAAGAGCGTATCTAAGTCTCACTGATCCAGACCAGTTGCCGAGGAAATTAAGGGGCTCATAGGGGTTGCCGCTTTCATCGTAGAATACGACAGGTCCGTCGTAGAGTCGGGTGGCAGTTGTAAATTTTCTGGAACTTATGGCAGCGGAATAATATAAGGGTTTAATGCATGATCCCGGCTGAACAGTAGCATCAATCGCACGATTGTATTGCTTTGTTTCAAAGTCGCTTCCGCCAATCATCGCAAGTATCCGGCCGGTATTATTTTCAAGTGTTATCAAGGCTCCTTCGACAGTTTCCTTTGATTTTCTTGTTTTATCCTTGTTGTATCCGGTTACAGTCGCGCTGTTAAGTTCGCCTAGACCGAAGAGTGATGACAGCATGTTAAGTGTCGGATTGATCTCTTCGTAATAGGTGTTGGTTGCTATAGATTTCTGTTTTGCACCAGTAACCCTGATGTCTCCAATATTAAAGGTCAGAGAAAGAAGATCGACTAAATTAACATATTCTTCGTTAACAGTATTGTATCTTTCATCGGAGTAATCCTGATATTTCTGATTAATCTCCCGGTACGCGCGGTCCATTATTTTCTGGGCGGAGCTTTGAATATCAAGATCCAGAGTGGTATGGACAATGTATCCGTCTTTATTTACGTCTACGGCTCCGTAGAGCATGTCGTTAAGTTCAAGTCTCACATATTCGCTGAAGTAGGGTGCAAGGCTGTCGTTGCCTATATATGCGCTTGCGATATTTGAACGGCTGTAGTCAAAATTCTCCCAGTATTCGGTAAAAGACGAATCCGCCTCCTCCCTGCTGCAGTAACCAAGTTCAACCATAGCATCGAGAACGTCAATCTGTCTTGCTCTTGCGGTATCCGGGTGGTTAATGGGAGAGTACAGCGCCGGACTTGCAAGCTGAATAACAAGAATGGCCGCTTCCGCCAGCGTGATCTCCCTTGCAGAATGACCGAAATAGAATTGTGAAGCTGATTCAACCCCATAGGTTCCGTGGCCGAAATAAACCTCGTTTATATAAATACCGAGAATTTCATTTTTTGTAAGTGCTTTTTCGATCTGATATGCGTACCAGACCTCTTTTATCTTACGGGTTACAGTAATCTCTGTACGATCAGCGTAGTGTGCGCCGGCTACCTGCATTGTCAGTGTACTGAATCCTGAGAAATAATTTCCCGCCACAATGTTATAGAGCGATCTCATGAAATGTTTCCAGCTCATGCCATTGTGTTCGTAAAAATATTGATCTTCACGGCTGAGAAGAGCGTAGAGCAGATGCTTAGGCAGCTCGTCTACGGGAACTATTTCTCTCTTCTCATCTGAGAACAATTCGGTAATCAAATTACCGTTTCTATCGAGGATTTGTGAAGGCAGCGCAGGTTCATAGTTTTGAAGATCTGCCCTGATGTCCATATTTCTAATCTCGCTGAGTGTTCTGCCAAGGACAACTCCGATAATGACGGAGAGGATGATACACAAAGCAAGAATTATCTCAATTCTTCGGCGCTTCTTTTTATCGGAAACCATATCGATTACAGTATGTTCAAGCAGTGATTTTGTCAAGCTGTAGGGGCAAAAATCGATATCACGAAAGCCTTGAACAGACATTGCAGCTGCCGATACGGGTATTCGTGCCTGTAAAGATTGTTCAGCGCAAAACAGGTGGTCGTGTAAAAAAAGACCGGACTGCAAGCAGCCCGGCCAGAATGTCGGGGAATATAGTAAACTGGGAGGGGAACTATATCTTGCCCCGACATGATTATTATCGACTCAATAAGAAAAAGATTTAGTTCTCCTCTACAAAAATATCAAGAAAAAGTGATATTTTACAGTCTTTTCCCGGCTGAACTTCAAATTTTTTGCTGATTTTGTAGTCATCTATCTTGAAAAGGACGGTATGTTCGCCGGGAGTCATCTTAATTCTTTTTTCGGGTGAAAGTTCTATCTTTTCTCCGTCCATATAGACCAGGGTCTTTTCGGGGACATCTATACTTGCCCAGCTTTCAAGCCCTTCCACTACAAGATTAAGAATTGTAGTTTCTCCGCGCGATATTGAAAAATTCCTGACAATATTTTTACCGCCGGGAATACTAATGTTGAGGCTGTGTGATCCAGCAGTAAGCTTCAGGTTATCCAATGCTGCTCTGTTCTTTCCGTCAATCTTGACAGTCAGATCTTCATAGCTGAGTCCTTCAGGTATATCAATATTCAGATCCAGATTGCCGCTGTCGGCTAGAATCGGTTTTACTTTTATACTGAAATTGCTGTTGTACAGACTTGAAGGAAAACCTTTCATCATCGGCAGAACTGTTACCATTACGGGAGAATCACCGTATTCAAGAACGTTGGACAGAACTGTGGTATATGGGCCCGATTCTCCTTCTATCTTCGTTTTATAGGGTAGTCTGATATAAAATCTAGCTGCTTCAGGTAGAATAAAGGAATGATATTTTCTTCCGTAGTAGGTTCCAATTCCGCTGCTGATTTCAGGACTGATTCGATTGTAGATATTGAAAGCAAAGCTGCTGCCGTAACTGCGGAGTCCGCTTGGAACATTTACTTCAATCTCAACACCGGAAATAAATTCCGTGTCGTCCTTGAAGGAAATCGCAAAAACATCCTCAATATTCATTAGGAATTCAGCGCCATCCTGCGAAAAGTTGTCAGTAAGAACGATGTGTTTTACAACATCTCCCCTGATGTTTTCAGCAAAGACGCTAAATGGTATAAAAAGAGTAATTAAAAGAATAAATATTGCAGTCAGCTTTTTCATTATTCCAATCCTGGGGTAAGACTTGCAGGGTTTCTTGATTTCCCGTTGCGTTTTACCTCAAAATGAAGATGCGGCCCGGTTGAAAGTCCGGAACTACCCACTTCCGCTATAATCATAGTTGAATTTACCTGATCTTGCAACTCAACAAAAAATTTATTTAGGTGGCCGTAGAATGTGCTGTAACCTCCTGCATGAGCAATCTCAAGGTAGTTTCCATAGGTGTTGTTATTACCTGCGGCTATAACCACACCATCCCGGGCGGCATACACCGGTGTCCCGAGTGGGGCCGCAATGTCTATCCCGTTGTGAAAGGTTTGATGACCCGTAAACGGGCTCTCTCGCATACCATAACCGGAGGTGACTATACCCTTGGGCAGTGGATTCATGAAGAGAATTCTTAAAAAGTAAGCCCTTTCAACGTCATGGAAGGCCTCGCCCGGATAAAAATAATATTCCTCGCCGCGTATGTTTAATTTCTGCGCCTTTTCAAGCTGTGAGGCGCGCCAGGATAGTGCTATGTATTCAAGATCGGAATTGGGATTTAGCGGCAGGAAGACCCCGGGTTGGCTCGGCAGCAGCAGGACTCTACCGGATAGATCTTCAAGGGATGACCCAATCCTGTTCAGTGATGATATTGTATCGTAGGTAAGCCCTGCCTCGGCCGCCAGTGAGAATATATTCGTACTGTCGCTGATTCTGTATGAATAGAACATCAGCGGCGGGAGTGTTTTCCCGGAACCGGATGCTTTGTGATAGAATTCAATATCTTCCTGCAGCTGCCTGTAGTTAAGATCAGAATAATCAAGACGGTTAATTTCAGGATAGAGTGAAGAGCTCTCGGAAAAGACATAACTGGTAAAAACCAGTGATAGAGTTAGGAATAATAATAGAATTGCGGTTCTGATATCAGTCCCGTGAGTTTTGTTCATGCTGTCATCAATAGTAACAATAAAAAAAACTACCGTCCACATCGAAAATTTTGTTATTTCGCTATTTACATGCCGATAAACTAAAAAAAGGTAATTATTCTGCCTATGTCGTTGACAGCAAATTGGCATGGAATTACAATCAGAATAATTGGAAAATTTCAGGAGATACAATGCCTAAGCCGGTACGATATAAAGCTAACTCAATTGTATATTTCAAAGGTGACGTAAATGAGTCAGTCTATATACTGAAAAGCGGCTCTGTTATATTGAAATATCAGGATATTGAGACCGGACAGGAGTTGCAGGATATTATCAGCACGGGGGAATTTTTCGGTGTTAAATCCGCTCTCGGCAAATATCCGCGTGAAGAAACAGCATTTGTTGTAAAGGATGCTGAGATGCTTCTTTTTACCGTACCCGAATTTGAAGCAGTTGTAATGCAGAACACCCGAATTATCATGAAGATGCTGAAGGTGTTTTCAAACCAGCTTAGAAGAATCCACAAACAGTTGAGCAACCTCATTTCAACCGGGGAGGATGAAGATCCTGAAACCGGTCTGTTTAAAATCGGAACCTATTATCAGAAATGCGGAAAGAATGTTCAGGCTTTATATGCCCTTAGATCCTATCTTACCTACTATCCCTCCGGAAAGTATGTGACCGAAGCCAATGAAAACCTGCAGAGGGTTGAAATCCTAGTTCAGAATGCCCCGCAGGGTCGAGCCGGAGCGCCCTCAGTTAGTTCAGGCGGAGGCGGAAGCCGAAGTCAGACGTCAGGCGGCACGATGTCGGATACTGCGAAAGAATATTATAAGGGTGTGAACCTTTTCAGTCAGGAAAAATATAATGAAGCCCTGAACATTTTTAAAAATGTGATTATTGGGGGCGGCGATACAGAATTCCAGGCCAAGGCCCAGTTTGAAGTCGGTAGATGCCTCTACAGCATGAATAATTATGATACCTGTATAAAACATTTTTCGGCAATGATTCAGAAATATCCAAAACATCCGGATATGCTTGAAGCGCTTTTCTGTGTTGGAAATTCTTATGAGAAAAAAGAAGATATGCTTAAGGCTGCCGGGTTTTACAAGAAGGTTCTTTCAATGGCCTCGGAAGGTACACCAATTCATCGAAAAGCAGGCAGAGCGCTTGACGGGATAGAGGGATAATACATATGGCACTTGATCTTTCCGTTTTTGAACGATTTGCTAAAACATTTCAGAAGAATGACATTCTCTTTTGTGAATTTGAACCGGGCGAAACATTTTACCTGATTCAGTCGGGCCGGGTTGAAATTACAAAAATAATTGATAACATCGAAAAAACTATTGATATTCTTAACCCCGGAGAAGTTTTCGGCGAGATGGCAATTCTTGAGGGTGCCCCGCGCTCGGCATCAGCTATTGCACTTGATCAGGTTAAGGTTCTTGAATTTAACAGAGAGAATTTTGAAATTCTGATGATGGGAAATCCGCAGATTGCTCTTAAGCTGCTGAAACTTTTTACAAAACGAATCTATGATCAGAAAAGGCGTTTTATGATTCTGACCCTTGAAGATGAACAGGCCAGGGTTGCCGATGTCTTTCTGATGTTGAGTGAAACCGGAACAGTAGATGCGCCTACGGAAGAAATGCGTGAGTTTAAGACAACCGTTGACGATGTTGCTCACTGGGCCGGCATGTCTCCCGAAAAATGCCGTACTATACTCAATCATTTTATGGTTCAGAGGCGTGTTGATATTTTTGACGACAGGATAGTCGTCCGTAATATAAGCGATTTCATTCGTTTTGTATCCTCCAGACGTCGAAACAGCAGTGCAGTCGGACATTAAAGCCTCGGAATATTTCAGACAGGAAATTAATAGACTCGCCCGGGAATATACACCATTCTTTTTTCTCATTGATTTTGAATTAAAAAAACCTTTTATCTGTCTACTTGATGAGGCCTCCACTCAGAATGTTCTCTTTGACTACCGCGGACTGTCAAACTGTCCCCGAATTAAGGCCGAAGCGGATTCAACCCGCCGCAGCCTTCTGAAAAATAAAAAGCCGGTTAATTTTGGAACATACAGCCGGGCATTTGAAACAGCAAAGCGGAATCTGCATGCGGGAAACACCTACCTGATTAATCTGACCTTTCCGGGGGGGGTAGAGACAGAATACAGTTTGAAGGAAATATTTGCTTATGCGTCTGCACCCTACCGGCTGCTGTTTAAAAATGAGTTTGTGATGTTTTCCCCGGAACCATTTGTACGGATTGAAAACGGTGTGATACGAGGTTTTCCGATGAAGGGGACTATAGATGCCTCGATACCAGATGCGGAAAAGAAGATTCTTGCTGATGAAAAGGAGAGGCGGGAGCATAACACCATAGTTGATCTAATCAGGAATGATATTGCAATGGTATCAGATCAAGTAAGAGTCAGCCGATTCAGATATATCGACAGGATTCCTATAAAAGAGAAAGAACTCCTGCAGGTAAGTTCCGAGATTGAAGGCCGGCTGCCTGCAGACTGGCAGACTAATCTGGGCGATATTATTCTCAAAATGCTTCCGGCAGGTTCTATCAGCGGTGCTCCGAAAAGAAAAACAGTCGAAATTATACAAGCAGTCGAGGCGGATCAGCGGGGCTACTATACTGGGATTTCTGGAATTTTCGACGGGAAGAATCTGGATAGTGCTGTGAATATCAGGTTTATTGAAAAAACTGATGCGGGATATTATTTTAGAAGCGGAGGAGGTATTACCTCTTCAAGCAGGCTTGAGAATGAATACAGGGAACTGAAGGATAAGATAAATGTGCCATCGAACCGTTGAGTCCATGCGGCTCGAAGACGGAATACTGCAGAATGCCCGTTACCATAAAATGAGGGTAGAGAGAACAATTCGCAATTATTATCATAGAAACCTGCCGCCTGAATTAAATGATCTGGGCTTTTTTATAGATGATGCCGGTCTGCCTGATGCATACAGGATCGGCAGGGTGAAATGCAGGATGTTGTATGATTTTGCAGACAGTATTCCTTCATATAAGTTTGAATACACACACTACCATAAACGGGTTGTCTCAAGCCTAAGGCTTGTTGAGGGAAGTCCTGACTATTGTTTTAAATATACCGATCGAAGAGTGATAAACCATCTTTTCGATAAAAGAGATGGTTGTGATGATATTATAATCGTTAAAAATGGTCTGCTGACTGATGCTTCAGCTGCAAACATTGCAATTGTAAAAGATAATCGATGGTTCACACCATCAAAACCTCTTTTGAAGGGAACTGAGAGGGCCAGGCTGATTAAAGAAGGTAAACTGTATGAAGCTGATATCAGAGCCTCAGAACTTTACGATTTTGATGCCGTAGTTCTGATAAACGCAATGTGTCCCTTTGAGGAAGGAATTCAGATTCCCCTGTCCTCGGTGAAGGGGCTGAAGTGAGAGAAATGTTCGGTTCGGATAAAACTGTAATAATAGATTTTAACGATTCTTTTACCTACAATATTTATGAACTGCTGCGCCGGACAGGCTGCAGGAATTTTTCAGTACAACCGGTAGATGAGCTTGATGCCGCCGGTTTTGAAATTCCCGGTAGGATTATACTGTCTCCAGGACCGGGGCTGCCTGAAGACTATCCGGAGGTTTTCAGGCTGCTGGAAAAACTACCGGAATACCTGCCTGTGCTTGGAATCTGCCTCGGGCATCAGGTAATATGGCGATTTTTCGGCGGCAGACTGTATAATCTAAAAGAGGTTATGCACGGGAGTTCAAGTCTTATAAAACTCAATGCATATGCAGAAAGGCAGACTGCTCATAGCCTTTATGCCCGCTGTCCGGAAACCTTCACCGTAGGTCTTTATCATTCCTGGGCAGCGAGTAAGCCTGTTCCTGAGGAGCTGCTCGTCACAGCCGAATCGGATCGCGGTGTGATTATGTCCGCATCGCATAAAACCCGACCTGTTCACGGGATTCAGTTTCATCCGGAATCGTTTATCTCTGAATACGGTGAACAGATCCTTACTAATTTTCTTGATTTATAGTAATATCCATGCCATGAAACAGGGTAAACTCATTCTGCTGCATACCTGCTGCGGACCATGCGCAACAGCTTCCGTTGAACGACTCCTCGAAGACGGCTGGAGTGTTGAACTTTTTTACAGTAATTCAAATATTGCGCCGGAGGATGAGTACGACAAAAGGCTCAAAGGGGTAATAAAGACGGCAGATTATTTCGGGATTGAATGGTCGGCAGACGAGTATGATCATGAAGCCTGGCTGCAAGCTGTTCGGGGGCTTGAAAATGAGCCCGAGCGTGGAGAGCGCTGCGCGGTATGTTTTGGTTACAGTTTCGGCCGCGCTGCAGAAAAGGCCGCAGGCGGAGACTATGATGGTTTTACCACAACTCTCAGTATAAGCCCGTATAAGGATTCAAAACTTCTATATAGAAAAGGTGCCGAGGCCGGCGGATTTATCGAATACAACTTCAAGAAACAAAACGGGTATAAAAGAAGTATCGAGTTATCGGCTGCTATAGGGCTCTACCGCCAGAATTACTGCGGCTGTGAGTTTTCCTATGCTGAAATGTTAGAACGGCAGCGCAATAAAAAACATGAAAGCGAAGTGAACCAGGGCGCCGGCGAGGACGAATAAATGCCAGATTTCATGAAAGCCGAACTTGCCGGGAACCGGGTTGGGTTTTTCTATGTAAAAGATAACTGCTCCCACTGAATAGAACACGCCTCCGATAAGCAGGTAGAGCAGACCTGTAAGTGTTATCGCCGGCAGAACGTGAAATATCAGCACAACCCCCACCCAGCCCATGCAGACATAAAGCGTATTTGTAAACCACTTCGGCAGGGTTGGAAAGATGCTTTTGATAGTAATTCCGGCTGCGGCAAGGGCCCAGACCACCCCGAAAACACTCCAGCCCCAGGCGTCCCGGCTGAAAATCAGGCAAAGCGGTGTGTATGTTCCGGCAATGAGGGTGAATATTGAGAGGTAATCGAATAATCTGAAGAATGAATTCAGCCTGTCACTGCTGTTTATGCCATGGTGAAAAGCGCTTGCAAGAAACAGGGTGAACAGACTGGCCCCATAGATTGAAAATCCTACTACGTGCCATATCTTTCCCTGTGTCGCGGAAAGGGTTATCAGAAGAACCATACCCAGGAGTGAAAAAATAGCGCCTGCAGTATGTGATATCGTATTAAATATTTCATCGGTTACGTGAATGCTGCCGTCTTTGCTGAGTTGTTTCATATGCAAAGTTTATTTTATTCTTTGTTTTTTATCAATGATGTATTAACTTTACTGCATAAATTAAACGGAGGTAAAAGTGACTAATTTTAAATACTATATACCTACAAGGGTGATTTTCGGTCCCGGAAAATTAGACGAACTTGCCAGGGAAAAACTTCCCGGTAAGAAAGCCCTTATAGTCGTCAGCGGCGGGACATCAATGAAAAAATACGGATACCTGGAGAGGGTACAGAATCTTTTAAAACAGCAGGATGTTGAATCGGTTGTTTTTGATAAGATTCTTCCGAATCCGATCCTTGATCATGTAACCGAGGGAGCGGAGATTGCGAAATCGGAAGACTGCGATTTTGTAGTAGGTCTCGGCGGGGGAAGCAGCATCGATTCCGCCAAGAGTATTGCAATAATGGCGAAGAATCCAGGAAACTACTGGGATTATGTTAGCGGCGGAAGCGGCAAGGGGCAGCCTGTAGAAAACGGTGTTCTGCCGATTGTTGCAATTACGACGACCGCTGGAACGGGTACCGAGGCTGATCCGTGGACTGTAATTACACACCAGGACAGGGATGAAAAAATTGGTTTCGGAATCGAAGAAACATTTCCAACACTCTCAATTGTTGATCCGGAACTTATGGTTTCAATTCCGCCGCATCTAACTGCATATCAGGGTTTTGATGCGTTTTTCCATGCTGTGGAGGGGTATATTGCAAATATTGCCACCCCTGTCAGTGATGCCTACGCTTTGGCAAGTATAGAACTTATCGCAAAATCGCTTGCCGCTGCCGTAAAAGACGGTTCGAATATTGAAGCCAGAACTGATATCGCATTGGCAAATACACTGTCGGGTTTTGTTGAATCAACATCTTCATGTACCTCCGAACATTCAATGGAACATGCAATGAGCGCATATTATCCGAAGCTTCCGCACGGAGCAGGGCTGATTATGCTTTCCGGGTCTTACTTTTCATTTTTTGAAAAGGTTGTTCCGGAACGTTTTGCAAAGATGGCTGCTGCAATGGGTATGGAGGAAAAGCCTGAAAATTTCACGACTGCGCTGCTGAAACTTCAGAAGGACTGCGGTGTGGATAATCTCAAAATGTCTGACTACTGTATTTCTGAAGAGGACATAAAAAAGATGTCCGAGAATGCGAGTTTTGCAATGGGCGGACTATTTACCATGGATCGCTATAAACTGTCTGCTGATGAAACCTACGACATTATGCTTAAGGCCTATAAATAAATACCCGCCGGGGGTTGTTTTTTGGGAAGCCTCCGGCATCTCTGTTCCGCTCAGACGGTTTCAAGTCGTTTTACAACTTCTTCCTCAACAAACTGCGGGGTTGAAGCGGATGAAACGACAAGGGCGCTGCTGTACCGGTTTATATCGATATCGAGTTTGTCCAGATCATCGGCATCCTGTATAAACCAGGTGTCAGGGTTTTCCTGTTTAAGTCTATTGAAAAGTTTATTTGCATTTGACGAGAGCGGATCGCCTATCACAAAACTGATTTCAGTTTCCTTTTGAAGAGCCAGGGCTTCAATTTCTTTTCGCTCGGTTACCGGACAGATAGAGTTGAATGATTCTATCCTCTTATTTTTCCATTTCTGGCTTATTTTTGCTTTTGCTGACTCAAACAGGAGTCTGCTACCGGTAGTTTGCGAGGTTATGAATATTTCCGTATATTTTTCAGGTTCAAAACCGGCTCCGTTGAATTTCTCATTTTTAATAAAATCGTCAAGCTCTTCATACGTTTCGATTACCATAACCTGTTCACCATAGCTTTTAAGGCCGGCAACCTCCGGGTGACTTTTTTTGCCGGTTATGATAACCGCTGCACCTTTGTTTGAATGTTCGTTGATTATCTCCTGCACCCGTTTGACATTTATACAGGTTAGATCAGTTATTGTAAAATCTTCCTCCAGAGCCTCTTGAAGTTTCCGGTCTAATCCATGAGTTCTGATGTATACAGTAGTCGATCTCTCAAACTCATCTATGCTGCCAACAGTTTTAACCCCATGCTGTTCAAGATATTCAATGTACCTGCGGTTATTTATCATCATGCCCAGAACAGAATGTTTTTCTTCCGGCCGATCCGAAAGGGCTTTGAAAATCTTTTTTTCTGCATTCTTTACGCCGGGGCAAAACCCCGAAAGACGCGGTATCTTAACAATCATCTGTATATGATAATTATTTTTAATAAACGGTTCAACGAATTTATCAGCTTCACATAACTTTTTCTGTTATTATGCTGAAAACATTAAACGTTGAGGATGATTCTTAAGGTAAGTAAGAACTCTGTGATAGGCATCTGATAAAGCCGTTCTCCAAGCCGCAGTAAATCGCGGCTTAGACTCGATATAAATCGACTAATCTGTTAAATTATAGATATGAATCTAATCTCCGTAAACAAAATCAGTCAATCGGTAAGCGGGAGAATGCTTTTTAAAGAAGCAACCTTCGGAGTCGACAGTGACAGCAGAATTGCCATAACCGGTCGAAACGGTTGCGGGAAATCAACACTTCTGACCCTTCTTGCAGGTCAAAAGAAGGCGGAGGAAGGAGAAATTTCCTGGAATAGGGAGCTTAAAACAGCTTTTCTCGAGCAGTCTACATGTTATGATGGAGAGGATACTATTGCAGACTTTGTTCTCTCGGGAGATTCCCGTGAAATATCTCTGATAAAAATGTATGAAAAGCTTGTCGGAAACGAAGAGCAAAAGCTTGATTCAGATAAACTTGCTGAACTGATGGCTGAGATGGAGGATCTTGACTGCTGGAATCTCGAGAGTAGAATACACTCAATTCTCTCCGAACTTGGAATTGGTGATGTGAACAGTAAAATGAGGGATCTTGCCGGAGGGATGCTTAAAAAAGCAGTACTGGCCCGAACCCTGGTAACCGAATCCAACCTGATAATTCTTGATGAACCGACGAACCATCTTGATATAAGCACAATCAATTGGCTTGAAAAGTATCTCATGAATTCCGGCAAGGCTATCGTGCTGGTGACGCATGACCGGTATTTTATGGATTCGGTATGCAACAGAATCTTTGAGATTGAAGACGGTAATTTTTTCACTTATGAAGGCAATTATTCTCGTTTTCTTGAGTTGAAGACCTTGAGGCAGGACTCTCTTGATAAGGCGGAATCGCGAATAAATAATATACTCAGAAACGAAGCAGAATGGATTAGCCGGGGGCCTCGTGCCCGGGCCGGCAAGGACAAGAAACGAAAGGAAAGGTTTTTTCAGCTGCAGGGTCAGGTTCCAGGAAAAAAATCTGAATCTGATAATTTTTCAGTTGCCGGTCGCAGGCTCGGTGGTAAAATTGTAGATATTGAGAATATCGGTAAAGCCTGGGGCAGTAAAAAAATCATAAACGATTTTTCCTATAGTTTTAAAAAGGGCGACAGGGTCGGGCTGCTTGGTGGTAACGGCAGCGGGAAAACCACTATGCTCAACATCATTGCCGGAAGGCTTCAGCCCGACAAAGGAAATATTGATACCGGTGTAAATACAAAGATAGGATATTATGACCAATTGTCGAAAGAGCTGCCCGGTAGTATGAAAGCAATTGAATACATAAAGGAAACTGCGGAGGTTATCGAACTGCGGGACGGTTCAAGGCTCAGCCCTGAGCAGTTTCTTGAAAGATTTCTTTTCCCGAAGGGGATGTTTTATACATTAATCGAAAATCTTTCCGGTGGAGAAAAGAAGAAACTGTATCTGCTGAAGATTCTTTTATCCAATCCGAATTTTATTATTCTCGATGAACCGACAAATGATTTTGATGTACAGACTCTTTCAATTCTTGAAGATTTTCTCTGTAATTTTGCTGGCTGCAGTCTGATTGTGTCCCATGATCGGTTTTTTCTGGATCGGACTACTGATTTTCTTTTTGTATTAGACGGCGCAGGTGGTGTTTCCGGATATTCAGGTGATGTGACAACATATTATTCGGAGATTGAGAGCGCGGGGGGAAATAAGGTCTCATCTGCCGGAAAAATAAAAGAAAAGAAAAAAGTTGTAAAAAGGGAAAAAAAAGGATTATCTTTTAAAGAGAAACAGGAATTTGGTAATATAGAAGATGAGATAATGATGCTTGAGGAAGAAAAAAAAATACTTGACGTTAAGTTCAGTTCGCCGGATACCTCGGCAGCAGAATTCGGAATAATGAAACAGAGGTATGAACAGCTTGAAGCTTGTATAGAAGAAAAATATAATCGCTGGGAGTTCCTCGACGCAAAAAGGTAGGCTTTTATGGCAAAGATTAAAAAGATGTGTAAAGCGGCCAAAGACGATTTTAAAGAAAATGAAGCAGCAATAATCGAGGAAGTATCCAGCGCAAAATATATTTGCAGAAAATGCTTAAGGACGGCATCAAATAAAAAATTGCTCTGTGATCCAAAGAAAATTACCTCCGAATGAGAAATGAGTCTATAATAAACGGAGAATTTTTATGATAAGGATCAGTAGTGACAACAGGGAATTCTACCTTGCCACTGCCGGAAGCAGTTATATAATACGGATTTTAGATTCAGGTCATCCGGTTAATCTTTATTACGGCCGTAGAATAAAGCACAGGAACTGCTTTGACAGCCTTTATCAGGCCTATAGTTTAGATACTGGTTCTTCAACGGGTTACAGTGTTGAAACCGATACCCTTAATCTTGACAACAGCTGCCTCGAGGCCCCCGGCTATGGAAAGGGTGATTACCGGGAGCCTTCGATTGAGGTGCAGATTAAAGACGGCAGCCGGACTTGCGATTTTATTTATAAATCTCACCGGAGTTATAAGGGTGAAAATAAACTCGAAGGTCTGCCCTATGTTTTTCAGCATGGTGATGATGCAGAATCGTTTGAGCTTGTTCTGGAAGATGCTGTAATTGGTGCTGAACTTGTCCTGTCCTATACCGTTTTCTATGAACGTGATGTTATTGCCAGAAGCGCAAAGCTAATCAACAACAGCAGCAGCCCCTTAAAACTTGAGAAGCTGATGAGTTTCAATCTCGATTTTCCAGAGGCTGAGTTTGAGCTAATAAGTCTTGACGGGAAATGGATAAGAGAGCGCCGGATAAACAGGCGGAGTTTGAGTGAAGGCATCTTTAAAATAGATTCAAAGAAAGGTGTAAGCAGCGCCAACCATAATCCATTTCTCTGTCTCATGCGTCCGGCTACTGATGAGCATAAAGGTGATTGTTACGGTTTTTCGCTGCTCTACTCGGGAAACCACCTGGCGCTTGCCGAGGTGAATCCTCATTATTTCACTAGAATACAGATGGGGGTAAATCCATTTGATTTCAGCTGGCTGCTTGAATCAGGTCAGTCTTTTCAAAGCCCGCAGGCTGTGCTGACCTTTTCGTCTGACGGGCTTAACGGAATGAGTTCTAATATGCATTCGCTTGTAAAAAACAATATTGTTAATCCTGCATGGCAGAACAGGGAACGCCCCGTATTAATTAATAACTGGGAAGCTACTTATTTTAATTTTGACGAAAAAAAGTTGTTAAAACTGGCGGATGAGGCAGTTAAACTCGGCATTGAGCTCTTTGTTCTTGACGACGGATGGTTCGGCAGGAGGAACGATGATCACTCGAGTCTGGGGGACTGGTTTGACAACAGAAAGAAGCTTCCCGGCGGTCTTGAGCGCTTAAGTGATAAGATTCATTCGCGTGGACTGCAGTTCGGCCTCTGGGTTGAACCGGAGATGATAAATGCCGACAGTGAACTATACCATGCGCACCCTGAATGGGTAATTAAAACACCAGGACGACCGGCATCCGAGGGTCGCCATCAGCTGATGCTTGACCTTGCAAACCCCGAGGTTGTCGATTTTCTTTTTACTACATTTTCCGCCCTTTTCAGACGAGCGAACCTGCAATATGTAAAATGGGATCATAACCGGAATATGTCTGACGTATATTCCAATGTTCTTCCGGCAGAGCGTCAGAAAGAGACTGCGCACCGTAATGTGCTTGGACTGTATAAGCTGCTTGAAAAGCTGAAAAATGATTTCCCGGATATACTTTTTGAATCCTGTGCAAGCGGCGGCAACAGGTATGATTTGGGTATGCTGTATTATATGCCTCAGGCCTGGACCAGCGATGATACAGATGCACTTGAACGCATTGATATCCAGTATGGGACCTCCATGCTGTATCCGCCGTCGACTATGGGTGCACATGTCAGTGCCTCTCCGTCGCATCAGGTTCTGCGAAATACTCCTATTGAGACCAGGTTTAATGTTGCCGCCTTCGGTCTTCTCGGCTATGAGCTTGATCTGACAAGACTCTCAAACTTTGACAGGAAGGCTATAAAAAAACAGGTAAGCTACTACAAGGAGCACAGAGCTCTGTTTCAGTTCGGACGTTTCTACCGTCTCTCTTCACCGTTTGAATCGAATAACCCCATGTGGATGCTTGTGGGTGAAGACGGAAGTGAAGCAATGCTGGGCTGCTACCAGAAGCTGCAGAAGCCGAGTCCCGGGTTTGAGCAGTTCAGGATGAAGGGGCTGAACCCAGATATGCTGTATCAGCTTGAAGAGCGACGGCAGTATTTTAACATCAAAGATTTCGGAGAGCTTGTTAATCATGTGTCCCCGATAAAGATGAAAGCAGACAGCCTTGTTCACAATCTTGTCAGCGATAATTACATGTTCGCAGCAGAGATTGAAAAACGGGAGATTTTCGGCGATGAACTGATGTATGCAGGTTTCAGACCAGCTCATCAGTTTATGGGAACCGCATTTTCAGATCAGACAAGATTAATGGGTGATTACGGCTCCAGAATTTATTATCTTAAAAACAAACCTACTGAAAAAATGGAGAAATAGAAGTGTATGTATTTTATGTGTTAGGCTCTTTATTTACCTGGATAGAGATTTTTTTAGGTTTTATGATATTCTTCCCGGTTCAGCTGGTGGTATTTCTGCTGACATTCTGGTTCGATAAAAAAAGAAGGATAATTTTCTATATAGGATCAGCATTTTCACAGTTTGCGCTTTTTCTGAGCCCGATATTCAGGATTAAGATTACGGGACGTGAAAATCTGGACAGATCAAAACCTCATGTTTTAGTTATGAACCATCAATCGCTTCTTGATATTCTCCTGTCTTTCACTCTCTATTATCCGAGTAAGATGATAGCAAAGAAAGCTCTGGGGCGGGTTCCTTTTCTCGGTTGGGAACTTGTTTTATTCGGGCATCTTATGGTGGATAGAAATGATCGTAAAAGCCAGTTCGAATCGATCAGAAAGATGGAGAATATGCTTGAAAACGGTGATTCACTGCTTGTTTATCCCGAAGGGACAAGAACCCGGGATGGTAATATCAGAGAGTTCAGAAAGGGGGCGTTTCGATCGGCAACAAGCACCGGTACCCCTGTATTGCCTGTTGTTCTTGACGGCCCGTACGATGCACTGCCTAAAAAGGGAATAATTGTAAACGGAGTATTTACCCTGCATATGCACGTAATGGAGCCTGTTGAGGTAGAAAAGGGCGCTGATCCAGCTGAGCTTGCAGCTGTATGTCACGGTGTAATGAGCGACGAGCTTGCTAAACAGCGTGCACAGAGAGCTGACAAGTAAATGATCTGCTATGATGAGCCGCTCTACCGTCCGCCTTCTGAAGCAAACAGTCTGATTGTTCAGGCAACATTAGGCTGCAGTCATAACCTTTGTACATTCTGCGAAATGTATAAATCAAAGACTTATACTGAAAGACCGATTGAGAAAATTGAAGCAGAAATTGCTGAAATGTCTGAAAACGTCAGTATAAGGCGGGTTTTTATTGCCGACGGTGATGCTATGGCACTCCCGGCTGATGTTCTGCTGAGGATTCTTGAAAAACTCAAGAGCTGTTTTCCAAAGCTTCAAAGGGTTTCAATATACGCAAATCCGGGGAATCTTTTAAAAAAGACCCCGGAAGAACTCAAACAACTCTCGGATGCTGGTATGACTCTGCTGTATCTTGGTATTGAATCCGGCTCTGACATTATTCTGAAGAAGATCAATAAAGGAGCACTGTATGTCCACCATCTGGAGGCAATAACCAAAGCAATGGATAACGGAATTGATGTTTCAGCAACCATTATCACCGGGCTCGGCGGCAAAAGCCTGTGGCGGGAACATATTGAGCAGAGTGCTAAGCTTGTAAGTGAGGCGGTGCCGACATTTCTATCAACCCTGTCGCTGATGTTAAGCCCCGCGACATCAGATACTTTTACAGGGGCATTTGAAGAAGGCTTTGAACCGCAGACCGATTCAGGCATGCTTGAAGAAGAAAAACTGCTGATAGAGCTTATCCGCCCGCCGCGCAATATAATCTTCAGATCAAATCATGCCTCAAACGCTCTTGCGCTGCGCGGAACTTTGCCCGGAGACAGAAAAAAGCTTATGGATAAGATAGATGCCGCTTTAAGAGGGGAAATAAGCACAAGGCCTGATTGGATGAGAGGGCTTTAAAATATCTTTGAAAAATCCCCCTATAAGGGGATATCTATGTGCTACGATGTCGGCCTATAATTAACCGTTAATTTTTGACGGGAGTTATAATGAACTACGAAATGAAAAAAGATATTCATGCTTCGATCAGGCTGGGGGAAGATCTTTATAATCCGCTTCAGCAGGAAGCAGAGAGAAAATATGAGGGCAATATGAGCCTGCTTATCAGAATGATACTGAAAGAACATATCAGCAAAAGTGAAGCGAATAAAGCGGAGGTTTAATCCTCCGCCTCATCAGGAACAACAAGTACCGGACAGTTAGCCTTTCTTATTACCTTCTCGGTAAAGTTGCCTAACAGACGGTTAACCATATTTGAGCCTGCTCCGCGGCCGATAACAATTATATCGACTTCAAGTTCAGCGGCCTGCTTGAGTATCTCCTCACCAACATTTCCAACCGCGAAACATGAGGACCATTTTATCCCTTCCGGTATTGCCGGCAGATAGGATTCTTCAATCTTTCGATCGATATCGGCCCTGGCTTTGGCGTCTACATCATCAACTTCATAAATGTATGATTTCCAGAACTGTGCATCCGGTTCCGGGATTGTGTGGAAGATGATAATCTCACTATTTGCGTTACCGGAAGCTATGTTCAGGGCATAGTGAAAGGCTGTCATTGCATCTGTATTGAAATCAGTACAGAATAAAATTTTTCTGAATATATTTCTATGCGGCATAGTTCCCTCCTTTTAATTCAGCAGGTTAGGCAGGACAAGGCATATCTGCGGAAAAATAATCATGAGAAGAGCCGCTACAATCAGCATTAGCAGATAGGGCATTGCCCCCTTGAAAATTTCCGTCAGCGGTATGTCTCTTTCCATTCCACTTACTACATAAACATTGACGCCCACCGGAGGCGTAATGACTCCCATCTGGGTGATTACCACAACAATCACTCCAAACCAGATTGGATCAAAGCCAAGCTCAATTATTACCGGATAAAATATCGGTATGGTCAGGAGGATGAGGGCGAGTGCATCTATAAAGCAGCCTGCAATCAGAAAAAACAGGATAATCAGCAGCATGATTGACCATCCAGGTATCGGCAGTGAAATTAAGATCCGGGCCAATTCGAACGGAATTCTTGAAACTGCAAGAAAGCGTCCGAAAATGGTTGCTCCTGCGACAATGAAGAAAACCATTGTCGAAGTTCTGATCGTTTCAAGAAGAATCTGTTTCAGTTTAGCGGAGGTCATTTCCCTCTGTAGAAGTGCGATTACAAAACTACCGGCAACTCCGATGGCTGCCGCCTCGATTGGTGTGAAAAACCCCATGAACATACCGCCCATAACAAGCAGAAACAGCAGAACTGTTTCAATTACTCCGTTAAGAGATGCAAAGCGCTGCCTCCAGCTGTGTTTTGCACTGGCCGGACCAAGGCTGTTGTTTCTACTGCAGCGGTAATAAATTGAGATGCAGAACAGGGCTACAATAAGAAGGCCCGGAACAATACCTGCAAGAAACAGGCTTCCGATGGACTGTTCGGTCATAAGTGCATAAACGATGAATACAACGGACGGTGGAATCAGCATGCCGAGGGAGCCCCCCGCAGCTACAGTTCCTGAAGAGAGCGAATCCGCGTATCCGTATCGTTTCATTTCCGGAAGTGCCACTGAGGCCATTGTCGCGGCTGTTGCAGGGCCTGAGCCGCAGATTGCTCCGAACCCGGCACATGCGGCAACAGTTGCCATTGCAAGGCCGCCCTTAAGATGGCCGGCCCATATATAGGTTGTTCGAAACAGCCGTTTGCTGATACCTGCATGTAGGGCTACCTGTCCCATCATAACGAATAGCGGAATTACGGTAAGGCTGTATGAAGAAAAAGTTTCAAACAGATCTGCAATTACCATGCTGAAAGCGGCCTGGGGACTTATGATCATAGCAAAGCCTATAACCCCCGATACAATCATAGCAAATGCAACCGGCATAGATGTCAGAAGAAGTGCGAACAGAATAATGCATCCTATAATACCTACTTGAATCGGTGTCATGGCTTGATGTACTCCTTTCCGGGGTGAATAAGATGATAGATAAAAACAATCATCATCAGTACAGAGTTTAGACTGATAACAAAAGGAATCCAGAAGACAGGCAGACCGAGGTTGGGAAAGACTTCTCCTTTCGAAAAGAGAGAAATACCGTGTTTGAAGGTATGCCATGCGAGTATTCCGAAGAGTACAAGTGAGGTTGTCCTGATGATTATATCAAGTACTATGCGTTGGATTTTACCGCTTTTATGATAGAAGTATTCAATTGCAATATGCCCCTTAACCGCAGTCAAATAAGGCAGGCCGCAGGCTACGGATATTACTCCGCATGCCCTGACAAGATCATAGGCGCCGGTAATACCGGTATTGAGCATTCTGAGGATAACGTCGATCACCGTTATCCCCATCATAACAAGTACAGCAGCTCCTGCAATATAGGCAAGTGCGATTATAACCCTGCTGATAAATGAAAAGAATTTCATATGCTATTTCAGCATAGCCTGTATGTCGGCCAGGAATTCCGTTCCGGGAAGACCCTTCTCTTCAGCCGCATTGACATATGCATCATAGATTGGTGCCATTGCATCAACAAGTGCAGCATTTTCTACATCGGACAGACTTACAAAAGATTTTCCAAGGTCTTTGACAAAGGCTTCACCTTCTGAGTCAGCCTTATCCCAGGCTGCACCCTGTTTGGCAATCCATTCGTCGCTGACATCGGTCATGATCTTCTGAAGATCCGCTGGTAGCGAATTCCACTTATCATTATTCATAACAACGAACATACTTGTGGTATATCCGATTGATTTTGTGTCAATAACATAGTCAATAACTTCGCCCTGTTTCCAGCCTTTGAGGGTTTCAATCGGACAGAATGTTGCATCAACAACCCCTTTTGAGAGGGCTTCATAGGCATCGCCCTGACCCATTGAAATGGCAGTGCCGCCAAGGGCATCTACAATCTTTGCAGAAAGACCGGTCGCTCTTACCTGTTTCCCCTTTATGTCGGCAGCTGAGTTTATTTTTACCCTTGATGCAAGGATTCCGGGGCCGTGTGCGTGAAGATAGAGGGTGTGAACACCGGATAGTTCTTCCGGCTGGTATTTCTTAACCATATCATTTGCTATTTTTGTAGCGGTCACTCCGTCAGGGTAGCCAACTGGCAGGTCGAGGGCCTCAAGAAGCGGGAAACGTCCACGGGTATAGGCGAATACGCTCATCCCGATATCGGCAACACCTGATTCAACAGCTTCATAGGTCTGCGCAGCCTTTGAAAGGGTTCCTCCGGCAAAGATGGTTATTTTTATCCGTCCTTCCGAGCGTTCTTCAATTTCTTTTGCCCAGGCGTCAGCAGTCTGAGCCTGAAGGTGGGTAGCCGGGAAGAATACTGCATAGTTGAATTCATAGGTTTTCTTTTTTTCTGCTGCGGCGGCAGAAGAATCCGAGCTTCTGTCATCTTTAGAACAGCCTGAAAAGACTATAAGTGAAGCGGCAAGCAAGAGTAAAAATTTTTTCATTGTGTTTCTCCTGATAATAACAGTTCTTTCAGGATATCCGAAAAACATCAAAAAGGCAAATGAAATTAAGTATATTTAAGTATATTTAGTATATATTCAGAAAAAGACCGCCCGGTCGGCAACGAAAATATTTTTTTTTATGTTACTATCATTTTCTGCATATATACCATGAACAGCTCCTGTCTACCTGGTACTCAATTACTTCTGAAAAATATTCTAGCATACCGTCTATAGCGGTTTTTCTGAATCCGAAAAAATCTCCACCAATTAAAAGTTCAAGTAATTCAATAATAATTACGGGAAAGAACGGAAGTTTGTCGTTATAATCCTGGAATAAAACACGTTCGGAGCTTAGTCTGCTTGCTTCAGCATATAGTTTTCGGCGCAGATTTTTTCGCATGCCATGAGCGACGAAGGACGCGCAGACAAGTTCAAAGCTTTCGTCCTTGAATGGGGTGCCTGCAAGTATGTCAGTTTCAACACAGTCGATTCCATTCTTGCGGGCGGTTCTCATCATGGCTGGAGAAATGTCAGCCCCAACAACCTTAAACCCGGCTTCCCTAAATGCCCATGTCAACGTCCCTGTTCCGCAGCCTAGATCGAGGACTTTGACCTCTTCAGGCTTTCCCAGAATCTCACGATATGCTTCTATTTTCTTTAGATCTTTACGGCTGTTAATTTGAAAAAACAAGCTGTATATAGAAGAGATGAGAGAGAAAATAGTTTTATGAAAGCTTGAATATACGGACATAAATATATTGAAGTATCGCATGATTTGATAAAGCTTACCAGTAATTTTCGATTTGGGATCTGAAAAGTGATTGTTCCCCCCTGTTGCAAAGATGAAATCAGGCAGCAAGGGTCTTAAATACATCTTTGTATTTTTTATACATAGTGTCAATTCGTATAGGTTTCAAAATCATTATACCTGAATCATATTCTA
>JAQQAL010000015.1 GCA_028532855.1 Candidatus Thalassospirochaeta sargassi | reverse complement strand
GTTTGATCTTATCATCATCGGCGGCGGGGTTGTCGGATGTGCAATAGCCCGCGAAGCCTCAAAGTATAGACTCAAAATACTGCTTATTGAAAAAGAACCTGATGTTGCCGAAGGAATAAGCAAGGCTAACAGCGGCGTTCTGCATGCAGGCTTTAATGTCCTTCCAGACTCACTTAAGGCCCGGTTTAATGTTGAGGGGCTTAATATCTGTCCAACTCTTGCTGAAGAACTTGATGTAGAATACCGGATAACAAAAAAACTCGTAGTCGGCAAATCAGATTCCGATCTGCCCTACCTTGAAAACCTCCTGACCCGGGGAAAATCAAACGGATGCAGCGGACTGTCTATTATCGGCGAGCAGCAAATCCGCAGACTTGAACCCCAGGCACGGGGGAAATGGGCCCTGCTGTCTGAAACTACCGGGATTATTAGCCCGTTTCAGTTCACTATTGCATTGGCAGAAAACGCCGCTGAAAACGGGGTAGAGTTCATGCTGAATACCGCAGTGACAGGCATAAACACGCTGACAGGCAGCAGTTTCCGCCTGACAACAGCCGGATCGGATGGAGGCACATCGACCCTCGATTGCCGCTTCCTTGTGAACTCCGCCGGAATGAATGCTGCTTCAGTCAAATCGATGGTTGAGCCTCATGACACACGGGTGTATCCATGCCGCGGTGAATACTATATTACAGACAAAGAGGACGGAAAACTCCTTGGCATGCCCGTCTACCCGGTACCACCTGCCGACGGCAGCGGACTTGGCGTGCATCTGACACCGACCTGTAACGGCAACATACTGATAGGGCCCTCAGCTGACTATCTGGAGGACGAAGAAGACCTTGCAAATACCGCCGGGGTTATGGCTCAATTGAAAAAAGAAGCGTTCGAACTTATGCCGGAACTTGAAGGGCACGCTTTCATCCGGAGTTACTCCGGCATGCGGCCAAAACTGTTCACAAAAGAGAGCGGAACCGGTTTCGCCGACTTTATTATAGAAGAATCCGACAATTTCCCGGGAATGATCAACCTTATGGGGATAGAATCGCCGGGACTCACAAGTGCGCCGGCTATAGCAAAATACGTTGTTGAAGAATTACTCTGCCCCAAAACTGAACTAATCCCGAAGCTTTCGTATAACCCGCGCCGCAAGGGAATTAAACGAAGCTCACATTTGACGGAAGCCGAGCGCCGGGCCCTCGCTGCAAAGGACCCTGATTACGCAGAAATCATCTGCCGCTGTGAACAGGTAAGCCGGGCAGAAATTCTGCAGGCAATACACAACCCTCTCGGGGCCCTGAGTCTCGGAGCAATAAAAAAGCGAACATATTCTATGATGGGCCGCTGCCAGAGCGGTTTCTGCCTGCCCCGTATAATAGAAATAATATGCGAAGAAACAGGATGTTCCCCAGCGTCCATCCTGCAAACCGGTAAGGGCTCAGGGGTGCTTACAGGGAGCCTGGATTGAATACAGATAAACTGAGACTCAAATACAAAACAGCTGTTATAGGTGCGGGGCCAGCGGGACTTGCTGCCGCCGGCAGACTGATACACGGCGGAATGACGGACTTCATCATAATAGAACGTGAGCACGAGCTCGGCGGAATCCTTAACCAGTGCATTCACAACGGCTTCGGCCTGGAATTCTATCATGAAGATTTAACCGGACCGCAGTTCGCTCGCCGGATGGAAAAAGAACTTCTGGAAGAATTGTCTGTTCTGCCGGAAACCACCGAGAAGCCTGCTATCCTCTGCTCTTCCATGGTTACCGCTACCCTCGAAAACGGGAGAGGATACGAAGTTCAGATTAGCTCCCGCACGAAAGGCATACTTACGATTGAAGCTGAAACAGTTATAACAACTACCGGCTGCCGCGAACGAACCAGGGGCAATCTTGAAATACCCGGCACCCGGCCTGCGGGGATATTCACAGCCGGTCAGGCTCAAAACCTGATAAACAGGCACCACTATGCAATAGGACGCAAAATTATCATACAGGGGTCAGGCGACATAGGACTGATAATGGCTCGCAGGCTTACCCTTGAAGGCTTTGATGTTATTGCAGTTCTTGAACGCCTTCCATATCTGAGCGGGCTTATCCGGAACAAGGTTCAATGCCTCGACCACTTCGGCATTCCACTTCACCTTGGTCGACAGATTACCGACATCAAAGGCCGCGGCAGGCTAAGCTCAGTGTTAACAAAAGCCCTTGATAAGGATTTCAACCCTTTAGAGGGCAGTGAGCTCAGGTTTGACTGCGATACCATCCTAATTGCCGCCGGATTAATTCCGGAACTTGAGTCTGTAAAAACGGCTGGAGTAGAATTATTCGACCGCCTGCGGCCGGAAGTTAACACGGGATATGAAACAGTAAGACCCGGGCTCTTCGCAGCCGGAAACTGCCTGCATATTAATGACCTTGCGGATTCAGCAGCGGTGGAGGGCGCCAATGCCGCTGATTCGGTGCTCAAATACCTGGAGGCGCCTGATGAGTTCAGAGCGGCAATAGCCGAGTCGGGCAGCCTGCGACCGTATAAGGATCCTCTCCCTGAAACTGAATTGAACGAAGATTATTTTAATCAGCTTAAGGATGAAAACTACCTGGTTTGTATTGTCTGTCCAAAGGGATGCCTGTTGCGGGAGGGTGAATACGGCTGCCGTCGGGGTGAAGATTATTATAAGAGAACAGTCTCACCGGCAGGAGCTTACAGCCAGCGTATTCATACAACCGTCGAGATATGCGGAGAGATTGTACCCGCGGTTTCAGTGAATGAAGTGGCTGTCAGCTCAGCACGGGATCTGATCATCAGGCTGAAATCGGCGGCTGCCAGTCTATCCTGCTATCAGGAAGAATTAGCGGTCAAGATTAACAAATGTGTATATGTATTCAAGCTTTGTCCGCCCAGTATTCGATAATTCCCCCGCTGCCTGAAACCGGATCCGCCACAGGCAGCCGGACCGCTGCAATGTTTTCATCGACGCCGGGCCGCTCACCCGGTCTGCCGTAGTTCATATCAGGGTGCTGTCCTGTAGGGTATGAACCTACAACTGAAAAACCGGCGCCCTGCCCCATATTTTTATGTGCAACACCTGCTGGAAGAATGATCACATCACCCGCTTCTACCCTCAGGGTTTTTCCACCCTCGCCGCCAAGTCTTACATCCGCCCATCCTTTGTATACACAGAGAGCCTCATGAGCCGTGCTGTGAAAATGATGATAACTAAAAAGTCCGTTTCGCCATCCTCCGCCCCATCCGTTTGTATCAAGCAGTCGTTCATAGGCATCAGGTCTTACCGCCTCGCCGCCGCTGAAAAAGCCCTTGTATATAACCACCGGTAAGCTGCTGTTCGGGAACTGCCCGTCATCATCAAATTGAAATTTAAAGAGTTCCATTTTCCTACTCCTTTATGTATTATAACAGAACTATGGACAACATCTATCAGATTCTGATTCTACTCGAATTCGCTATTGCTGTTCCGATATTCATAATTTTGTTTTTTATAAAAGCTCCGTATGGTCGATACACCAAAAGAGGATGGGGACCGGTTATTAACGCAAGATTTTCATGGTTCATCATGGAAATGCCGTCAGTCATCCTCCCCCTTTATTTTTTTATCACAGCCGGGGCTGCTTCAAACCCGTTATTCCTGCTGTTTATAATCATCTGGGAAGCCCACTACATTCAACGGACCTTCGTATATCCTGCGCTAATGAACAGGGCGTCGCATAAAATGCCGCTTCTAATCCTCTTATTCTCAGGGATTTTTAATACGGTAAACGGAATTATCAACAGCTACGGTATTTTCGTTCTGGAAAATTCCGGAACCGAATCGCTGCTTTCTATTAAACTGATTGCAGGCTTGCTGATATTCTGCGCAGGCTTCATCCTGAACCTGACTTCCGACAAGATTCTGCGAAACCTGAGAGCCCCCGGAGAAAGCGGCTACAAAATACCCGAAAAAGGAATGTATAAATATATCTGCAGCCCAAACTACCTGGGTGAGATACTTGAGTGGGTCGGATGGGCAATACTGACATGGTCTCCTGCGGGTGCAGCTTTTCTGGTGTTTACGATAGCCAATCTGGCGCCGCGGGCCTGGTCGAACCTGAAATGGTACAGGGCAACCTTTCCTGATTATCCACCCGAAAGAAAGGCGCTTATCCCCGGAATTTATTAATATAACTGGAGTTCAAAAATAGATAATGATTAAATATACCATTGAGCGGCGCAACCGGCGAACTACCACAATTCAGGTACACCGCGACGGAAGCGTCAGAGTTCTTGCGCCTAAGTTTTCAACTCAGAAACAGATTGAACGTCAGGTTGCCGGACGGGCCGATTGGATTAGAAAAAAGCAGGCTCAGTTTGCTACCCTTCCCGAAAAAGTTGAACACCGTTTTGAAAGTGGAGAGGTGTTTCTTTATCTGGGCGCCCGATACAAGCTTCTAATTGAACAAGGCAAACCGGCTGTGAAACTGGATTCTGAGAACCTGCTTATGAGTGCCCCAGTTTCATGGACGCCTGAGAGACGGGGAAAACTGCTGCGGGAATGGTACCGCGACCGCTCCAGAGAGATTTTTGCTGAAAGAATTGAGGTTTGTGTTCAGGAAGCATCAGTCATAGGCATAAAAAAAGCTCCTGAATGGAAGAGCCGAGTGCTGAAACGCAGCTGGGGCAGTTGCTCATCTACGGGTAAACTGAACCTGAATCTTGAACTGGTATCAGCGCCGGTTGAGTTAATCGACTACGTTATTCTGCATGAGCTCTGTCATCTGAAGGAACACAACCATAGCCCGCGCTTCTACAAATTAATGAGCAGAGTCTGTCCCGACTGGAAACACAGGCGCAAAGAGCTTAACGCAGGCTATGAAACAAAATTGATATAATCAGTCCTGAGCGGAATGATTTTTCAGGGTTTGAAGCAATCCAGACTAAACAGGCACAGTATTCAAGAATACTGTGCCTGTGACGAAGCATAGTGTCACTTCAGTGACTCTTAAAACTAATTCAATTTGTATACAAGTACGATTCCTGATCTCTGGAAGACCTGAGCAACTTCAATTAGATCCATTCCACCGGCATTTGCTGCCATTAGGTTTGCTATCCAGGTAACACCGAAATCAACCTGGCCGGTGTATACGGCTGTTGTTTCACCGATATCTCCACCACCTGGAACCACAGTTACATCAAGACCAACCTCATCGTAATAACCCTTATCAAGGGCTACGTAGTATCCCATAAACTGTGCCTGGGGCAGCCATTTCAACTGAACAGTGATTTCTGATTTCTCAACATCAAAATCTCCGTTTGAAGCCGCTGCTGCTTCCCAGTACGATGAATCAACAAGATCACCAATGGTCAGATTACTCAGATTCTCCGCAGCAACAGAATCTTCAAGTTTGACATAAGTTTTGGCAAGTTCCATGGACTGAAGAACTGCTTCTTTGTCTATCTTTCCGTACTCTGTTACAGTGTTACCCTTAGTGTCTGTTTCTACCAGCTTTTTAATCTCACCAGCCATGTACAGCTGGTGCTCTGCTGATACGGAAGATCCGTAGTTATAGACTATCTCGGCAGCCTCTTCCACATTAGCGCAGGCATATTCCCAGCCCTTCATAGAAGCATAAACAAAAGCCTTAACAGTTTCAGGATTCTCAGCCGCAAACTCAGCGTTACAGAAAATGTTATCCTCCAGCATTGCAACGCCTTCATCATTCATGTCGATGTAGGAAACGGTATCACCATATCCGTAACCACCGTCATAACTGTTCTTAACAAGACCTAGTTCATTATACGTCATTGCTGAAGCGAGAAGGATTGAATCGTCGTCAAATCCGTCCATATCAAATGCCTGGCTAAGGTAGGTTGTAGGCTGTCCGTACTTAGTCAGCAGAGCCTGGATCTCATACTCGTTTCCGATTCCCCAGTTTCCGACCTGACCCTTTGTAGCTGCATCTACTACAATACTCTCCACTGAAGCATCTGCATCGTAGTAGGTAGTTACCATATCCTCCTGCGAGCCTGAAGCAAAGAGCGGACTAACCGCCAAAGCAAAAACTATCAAGATGAATGCTGTTTTAAACCAAATTTTCTTGTTCATAAAATCCTCCGAATTAAATAATTTTGGTTTTATTATCATGCTGAAATCGTCAGGCTATCGCCTTCCTCTCAACAAAATATTTTCAAAGATTAACAAAATTATGTACATTGTTACGCCTATCACAAAGGCTGCAGCAATATACGCCCAAGCCGTAGCATATTGCGCCAATACGATATTTTCACGAATCTGACGCCCGACTCCGATGATGTACTCTGCAAAGTACTCGCTTACCATCGCAAAAATGACACTCCCCGGAACCGATACCCTTAGAGCAGTAAAAATATACGGGACACTGTTCGGAACACGGAGCTTGAAGAAAACGCTCGCAGGTTTTGCGGCAATTGATTTCATCAAGTCCTCTGAGAAGGGTTTTAATTCGTTAAAACCTCTGAAAGCGTTTATACTCATCGATACTGTACAAAGCAGCATCACAACAAGCGTTTTAGCCAGCATGCTTCGCAGATTGGGATCCCGGCTGAAATCCTTGGTAAGATTAGTCATAATCGGCGCTATCGCAATCACCGGGACTGCGTTGAAAGCAGAGACTATAGTAAGGCCGCCTTTTCCCCACTTCGGAAAGGCTGTCGCTATCATCGCAAGCAGATATCCCAGAAGTGAGCCAAGCACAAGCCCTCCAACCGCCACCTGCACGGTTGCTTTAGTATTCTTTAAAATAGATGGCAGATTCTCTGCAATTATGCCTATTATCCTGCTTGGCACCGGCAAAGTGAATGTATCTGCATCTATAATCTTATGAAGAGCCTCGGTTTCCCACAACAGAAGAATAAACAGGCCGAAAAATATCGGATAAACAGCTGTAGAAATCATATTCTTGTTTAAACTGAATTCTTTTCTATCCGACATCTTATGCTCCCGCCCTTTCGTAAGGTGAAACTATCTTTTCAATCAGTGCCATCAGCTGGTAACTTAAAATTCCGACTATTGCACTTAAGAATACAATCTGCCAGAAAACATAGATCGACATAGCGTGCTTAAGCGACTGAGAAAGCATACATCCCAGGCCGCCGCCCCCCTGCAGTGTATCAACCAGGATCGATGCCGTTATGGCCATCGGTGCTGAAATCTTAAGCCCTGTAAAAAAGTACGGTATACATGCAGGAATGAGGAGTTTGGTATACAGCTGTCTGTCTGTAGCCGCTATTGAATGCATTAATTCATATTTTTCTTTTTCAACCGATTTAAAACCGGCCAGGGTGTTTGTAGCCACCGGATAAAAAGTAAGTATGGCGGCAATGACAATCCTGCTTTTATCAATATCCTTTGTTATCGCAAGAACTATTGGAGCCATTCCGAGAATAGGTATCATCTGAATCATCATTAAATATGGAAAAGCTATCTTTTCAATCGGTACAAAGCGCTGCATAAGCAGAGCCAGAAGGAAACCTACTGCGATACCAATCAAAAAACCGATACCTGCCCGGTACAGCGTTAACCCGGCATTGGAAAGAACTATCTGCAAAGCGGTCTGTTTATTACTGACCATAGCAGTACTGAAAACCGACTGGATAATCTGATAAAGATGCGGCAGTACATTCTGCGGAGATCTCTTGGTATTTTCTACCACTGTCGCCCCGATTTCCCAGAGCCCAATAAGACCGAGGCCCCAGACCAGGGTAACCAGTCGCTCAGATGCTTTTTTTCTGTTTATAGTCATCCTTACACCCCTTCGAAGCTGTGGCGGACTTTAGACACCATGTGGTTAAAATCATCACCGTCTCTTGACTCAAGGCCGCGCGGTCGGGGTATATCGACATCTACAACAGCCGAAACCCTGCCGGGGTGAGGTGATAGCACAACAATCCTGTCGGAAAGGAACACCGCCTCCTGGATGTTGTGCGTTACAAATAATATAGTCTTGTTAGTCTTCTTCCAGATATTCAGCAGATCCAGATGGAGTTTTTCTTTTGTAAACTCATCAAGAGCTGAGAAGGGTTCGTCCATAAGCAGAATCTCAGGCTCATAGGCCAGCGCTCTCGCTATCCCTACCCTCTGCTGCATACCGCCGCTTAACTGATGAGGATACTTTTTCCCGAAGTCAGTTAAACCTACCATCTCAAGGGTTTCATCTATGCGTTTTGAGCGCTCCTTTTTCGGAATCCCCATTACCTCCATCGGCATGCAGATATTCCGTCTCACGGTTCTCCAGTCATACAGCACCGGTGACTGGAACACGAATCCATACTTCTGCCTAATCCTGACCTCATGCGGCCTCATACCCTTCACCGATATGATTCCTGATGTTGGTTCCTGCAGATCAGCAATCGCCCGTAAAAGTGTAGTCTTCCCGCATCCGGAGGGCCCGACCAGGGAAACAAATTCCCCCTCTTTGATTTCAAGATCAATATTCGTCAATGCATGTATGATATCACCGCTGTTTTTATCGGGAAAATCTACACACAGGCCCAGTATTTTTATTTCAGTCTCACTATTATGTTGCATCACCTATTCCTGTTTTTAAACTGCAGCATCCGGTTAGTCCGGGCCACTTTATACAATATCAATTGCAATTTCCGTACCAAAAATCAAAGTAATGACAAAAATGTAATATTTCAGTTAAATAATGGCGATAATCCAAGATTTAATGATATAAAACCCAAACAGCTAACACTCCAAATTGAGGATATTGATACTTAAACTACATTAATGTATGGAACAATGAAGAATGTTACCTAAATGTAAATTTCACACAGGATGGATTATGATGAGCCCGAAGTTATTTTAACTGTTTTGTACTAATCATATTTTATTGCAGGGGATAAATAAAAAAGGCTGCAGATTATTACTGCAGCCCCTCTTTAGATTTTAGTCTAATATTTTTGCTAATATTTTGTCAGGTTGAAGTTCCGGAAACATATCTTCGGTATCGGAAACATCCATAAAATCAAGCTTAACACCATCCTCTTCGGCCATCTTCATAAATTCCTGCATAAAAACAGCAGGACCTTCAACGATATCTATAGGCGGAACTTTTACATCCAGAACAGGACCGCCCCAATCAGGGTTTGATGGATTGTGTTGAGTCCCGCAACAAGGACTAAAAGGGACTCCAAGTACTGCATATATTTTATCACCAACCTTTTGATGTTCCATCAACTGGTCGACATATGGCTGCAGGAGATTTCTACTGTGGCGTCTAAACCCCGGATTATCATACTGTTCGGTAACAGCCTCCCATCTATTAAGTCCGCATCCGGTAGTTTCCGGGCATGGAAGTTGAATAATTCCAAAATCATTTTCAATCAAAGGTTCCAGCAACTCCCGGAAAGACCCCTTCTTGTTTGCATAGGGTCTAACTCTGGCGTTCTGATTCAAATAGCAATGTGAAATAACTACAATTTTTTTTCCTCTGTTCATTATTTTCCTCTCTTAAGTATTATTAAATACAAGTTCCGTGCCAAAACCTGAATCAGCAGCAAAATTGAGAAATTTTGAAAAATCAGCTTTAATTATTGACTTATTACCTGATTCAGACAGTGTCCCGAAGATTTTCACCCCGAACAATTACGGTAAAGCTACATTTATGTATGAAACAGCGAAGATTATTACCAGAATGTAAAAAGGCAGAAGGTCTTACAATTGAGATTCGTCGATTAATTCTTCACACCCTATCTCAGGATTTATTCCTGAGCTGTGCCGGCAATCTATATGGTCGGCTTTTCCGCCTATCATATCGATTTTCTCCCATTTACCGCCGCGAAATCTGAAATACATCACAACACCCAGGAGAACAATAAAACCGATGAAACCTATCCATGCACCTACCGGATCAGCCTTCAGAATACGAATCAGGTAAAAGGCAATTCCAGCCATACACCAGTGCATCACAACCGACGCGGCCATTACCCAGTGGGTATCTCCGGCACCGCGAAGCGCACCCACAAAAACTATCTGAGCTGAATCGGCAAGGATATAGATTGAGGCAAGCCGCAGCAGAATTTCAGCAAGTCGTCCGATCTCCGCGGCTTCAGGACCTGCCGGCAGGAAGAGGGAAGTAAGAGGACGTGCAAAAAGCAGGAAGACAAGCACCATTGTACCTGAATATACCCAGGCAGTTTTTAACCCTGTAACTGTAACCTTTCGAGCTTCAGTCAAATCACCGGCTCCGACACACTGCCCCGCAAGGGAGGTGACCGCATGCCCCATACCGAGCATCGGCAGGAAAGCGACAATATCCCAATTGAAGGAAATTGTTACGGCTGCGGCAACGTTTGTACCATAGGTATGCATCATCTGTACAAAAAGATTAAAGGCGGCAACATTCAAAAACATCTCTATTCCGGCGGGAACACCAAACTTTACCAGAGTGCGGAAGATTTCGCCGTCAAAATTAAAAGCTTTATGGGTTTTGTACTCAACGCGGTTTGTCAGTCTGAAATAAAACACTGCAAGAATAATAAGTATAACAAGATTGCCAAGTATTGTTCCGACCGCCGCCCCCCTGAGACCGAGCTCCGGGAATCCGAACTTGCCGTATATCAGTACATAATTTGCCGGCAGGTTAATAATCATTCCGGCTGCGTTCGCAATCATCACAACCCTGGTACGTCCAATACCGATAAAAAAACCGGCCATGGCATATCGCAGCAGCAGGACGACAACACCGAAAATCAGCGTATGATAATAGGTGTAGGCAAGCTCAACCTGCAGAGGTGTCTGACCAAGCGCAGTAAACAGCGTTTTAATCAATGGAGATGCTGCAAGAATGATCGGATAGCTTAAGATCGACAAAACAACAGCCTGAAAGGTTGCAACAGCACATCTTTCATATTTCTCAGCCCCATAATACTGGGCGACAACAGCTGTTACATATCCGATTGTGCCGAAAAAGAATGAGCTTACCATAAACTGAGACAAGCCCCCGCTCATTGAAGCTGCAAGAAACTCCCCTCCAAGCCTTGAAAGAAACAGCCTGTCGAAAAACAGCATAACAGTATCTGAAGCCTGTGATATAACCATAGGCACAGCAATTACAAGCAGTCGGTTAAGTGTTGATTTATGATTTCCCGATTGAGTCATTTGTTAATTCTAATACGCGGGAGAACAAAAATCCAGAGTCCAATAAAACTCTAAATGACAAACCCCTGCGAAATAACTGTTAGAGTAATTTTCAGCTGTTGAATATCCTCAACATTGATGATATTACTCAGTTTATGGCATGGGAAAAAATCAAATCGTATTTACTTATAACATTCGGTCTACTGCTGAACGCACTCGGATGGGTTGCTTTTCTAATTCCTGCACAGGTTGTCGGGGGCGGGGTTACAGGAATAGGCGCCGTAATCTATTACATTCTGGATTTTCCACTCGGCTTTACAGTACTTATTATCAACGCGGTTCTTGTCTGCCTGGGAATAAGAATACTGGGAATCAATTTTGCATTGAAATCCATTTTCGGAATTGCAACAATCTCAGTACTGTTGATTATTCTGCCAAAGGTAATAACTGCCCCCCTTGTTGAAGACAGGTTCATGTCCGCACTCATCGGCGCCGTACTCGCCGGTTCAGGAATAGGTATTGCAATGTCCAACGGGGGCAACTCGGGCGGCTCTGATATCATCGCGTTATTAGTAACCAAATATCGAAACATCAGCCCCGGCCGAATCACCCTCTACATAGATATCTTCATCATTGCATCGTCATACTTCATCAACCATCAGATTGAAACCATCATTTACGGATATGTAGTCATGTCGGTTCGCACCTATGCAATGGATCTTATTATAGAAGGAACAAGGCAATCTTATCAGTTTACGATTGTTTCCGAAATGTCTGATGATATTGCCGACAAACTGGGCAACGGTATAGGCAGGGGAATAACCCTGATCAACGGAGCAGGATGGTACTCAAAAAATGACAAGGATATTCTGCTCTGTGTCTGCCACCGCTATGAAAAACGACAGATTCTGAAAGTGATTAATGACATTGATCCCGGAGCCTTCATTACTATGGGTAAGGTTTCTGCGGTTTACGGAAAAAATTTTGACAGAATAAAAATGTAGAAAATTTGCAAATAATTATTTTTTATGGCGTCGGTAGAAAAACACGCGGCGATTGAAGAAACAGAAAATAGATTGACAAACATAAAATATGGAAAGAATCCGTATTTGGCAGTATAATCCTATCATGAAAATTTTAAATTCAAGAACATTAATCAGAACAGTACTTATTGCACTATCAGTCATGTTGCTGTTTTCCGCCTGCGCCAGCCTTTCGAGAGCTGCCGAAGACGATGCTCTAGAGGTGATTTATCTTATCAATGAAGGTAAAGTTGAACAGCTGACCTCGATGACGGCTGAAACCTTTCTTCTTGATGCAGAGATACTTCAGGGAGCAGGAACTGCAAAACTCTTCTGGTCGGGACTTGCGGAAGCAGGTTTCAAACTGAATAATCCTGTTATAATTGATAAAAATCAGCCGTCGGCCGCCGAAAAAGCTGTTTTAGGAAACAGCATCGAAGTAGACACCTTTTTTACGAAATATGTAACAACGGATTCAATGTATTTCAGAATTGCATCCGATTCAGGCGAAATTGCCCTGATTATCGGCCCTGATGATACCGGCGAACTAAAGATTACCGCTTTCGGAGGTCCGTTCTGATGAAAAAGATAATAATTTTACTAGGACTGCTGATCTGCCTGACCGCAGGCATAAGCGCGCAGGAATCTGATGTTATTTACATCGAAGGCTGGGTGGATATAAAGGACGGCGCCGGAGAAATCTATGAACTATTCATAGGCGACAGAGTCTATCACGGCGATACGGTCATAACCGGTGAAGACGGCATTGCCGAGCTGGAACCGGAGAAAGGAAGCCGAATAATAGTAAACCCCGATACCGTATTTTCAATCAAAGAAACCGATGAAAAGGGAACCAAACGCTCGATGGTATCAACAACCCTCGGTCAGGTTTCATTCAAATTCAACAGAATGACAACTGAACCGCTTATATCAACCCCGTCAACTGTTATGGGTGTTCGCGGTACGGAGTTTACAGTGTATGCAGGCTCCGACGGCTCTTCACTTGTAACCGTAGATTCGGGTGCTGTTGAGGTTCTTGCGGGAGGAGAATCAGTACTTCTTTCGGAAAACGAAGGGGTTGAAGTTGAAACCGGCCGTTCACCGGGAGAAAAGTTCGAGATAAAAGGCAAGGCAATCGATTTTTCAGAATGGGATAACGGGAACATTGAAGCGATGCTATCCGCCCCTACTGCAGGTCTGAGCAACATAGCTGCCCAGCTTGAGAAGATGATTATTCAGGCTGAAGAATGGAAGAGGATGTACTCAGAAAACGCCGAAAAACTCGATGAGCTTCGCAAAAAGATGGAAAACCTCTTCAGTCAAGATAAGGACGATGAGGCCAGGGCCTTCTATCAGGAAGAAATCAAACCCCTTGAAAAAGCCGGTCTGGGCTACGTGATGAATTACCGCTATTACTCACTCTCGGCATTATCACTTAGAAAGCATATCCTCGGCGGCTTCTACGTCAGAATGAAAACCACCTATATTACAGACAGGAATAATCCGGCCTACGCGGATTTCATCGAAGAATATAACGAAATAATCGAAAACTACGACGTACGCATCTCGCCGATGCTTGTAGAAGCTGACTATTAAAAAGAAGGAATTTGTTATGAAAAACAGAAGAATAATAACGTTAATATTGATAAGCCTGATAATTACGGTCTCTTTGACCGGTTGTCTTGATCTCCTGGGAAACACCACTCCAGAGATCCTCACAATCCAGCAGCGACTTGACGCCTTTGCCGATGATCTGAATGCAGATACACGCTCCGCGGCCGATATCCTTGAAAACATCGGTTCGGATGAAGAAATGGAAAATGATGACAATGCAAATGATCCAGCATACTGGGACTATCTCAGCGCCACTTATACCTGGGAGTTTACAGTCACTGATGATTCCGATACCGACGCAGTAGTTGTTCAGGTTACAAAGACTACATCAGACGGCGATATTGTTGATGAACCTGTTTTCACCTTCGGGATGTATCAGGAGTCAAGCGGTGACTCAAGCGGTAACTGGCTGATAAAAAATATTTATGATAACGATGAAGGCAATTACTGCGTATACAGAAGGATTGATCTGTAATTATGACACCTACACGTGAAGCAGCAGTTGAACTGTTTAAAAGATACAACGAGTCAGACAGCCTTTTTAAACATGCGCTTGCTGTAGAGTCTGTAATGCGCCATATTGCAGGGCTCAACGGTGAAGACGTCGAAAAATGGGGAATAATCGGGCTTCTGCATGACCTTGATTATGAGAAATACCCGGAAGAGCACTGCAAAATGAGCGAGAAGATCATGCGCGAAGAAGGCTGGCCCGAAGACTACATCCATGCTGTTGTATCGCACGGCTGGGGAATCTGTGTCCATGTGGAGCCGGTTGAACTCATGGAGAAGTATCTCTTTGCAACCGATGAACTCACTGGCCTTGTAACAACAACCGCGCTTGTACGCCCCTCAAAGAGCGTGCTCGACATGGCGCCCAAATCGGTAAAAAAGAAGTGGAAAGACAAGCGCTTCGCAGCCGGTGTCGACCGCTCAATCATCGAAAAGGGCGCCGGCATGCTTGGTATTGAAGTTAGCGAACTTATTCAGCTCACAATAGACGGAATGAAAACCGCTGCAGCAGAGCTGGGGCTCGCCGGCGAGTAGCAGCGTATACAGCTCGATAAAAATAAAATTGACTATCTAAAGCTGCTGAGATCCCTCAAACGATTTGGACCATTGAGTGTATCATCATATGAAATAGTTTATTAAAAATTCCTACCTATGCTTGACTTTGCATGTCTGATATCAGAAAATTAAAAAAACAAAGGAGCTTCTCAATGAACTTGCACTTACGTGGAAAAATTCTTTTACCTGTCATTATCTCTATTGTACTTGGAATGACAGCAATGGCAGCTATCTCGATAGCAGAAATTTCTATGCAAATGGAAAAAGAATATAAGGATAAAATCCAGCAGGTTACCGATATTACAGCTAAAAGTATAGATAGATGGATCAATGAGCGATTACTTGACATAAAAGCTATGGCCCTCTCCCCTATCTGGAAAGAAGCCCTTCTTTCAGACGGAAGTCCGGAAGTAGTGGCTGAAGCCAACTCACGACTCAATGATTTGAAAGAGGCTCACAGTATTTATTCTACAATCGGAATTCTGGACACAGAGGGCATTGCTGCGGCTAATAATAATCCTAAACAGGTGGGAACACTGGATTTAAGCAGCAGATCCCACTTTCAGGCTGCAGTTAATGGACAATCAGCTATTTCAGATGTGATCACAAGTAAAATTGACGGTTCACCGATTTTTGTTATAGCCGAGCCCGTTAAAGATGGAGATAAAGTTATCGGAGTCATTCACGCTTCGGTAAACCTTTCCCAATTTACAAACGAAGTAGTAGATAATATAGATCTTGGTGAGGGCGGCTATGCGTACATGATAGACAGCAAAGGCCTTGTCATTGCCCATCCGGTTAAAGAGAATATTATGCAGGCGGATTATTCCGAGGAGGATTTCGGAAAAATCCTTATGAATGAAGAACCAAGGGTTTTCCCATATGAGTGGGATGGCATCGAAGTTATGGCAGGTTTCCAGAAGGTCCCCACAACCGCATGGGTTTTTGTCTCAAGAATCCCATATGAACAAATTCGGGAACCAATAAAAACGCTTCAACTGATTGAGATTATCACAGCAGTAATAATAATAGGAGTCCTGGTTATTTTCCTCTTTATAGTTATCCGCTCAATAACTGAAAGAATTAAATTGACGGTTAATAATTTGAAAGATCTTTCCGACGGTGAGGGTGATTTAACCCGGCGCCTAAAAATTGCAGGCACTGATGAAATTGATCAGGTTGGTACCTATGTCAATTCTACAATGGAGGTCATTGCTAATATGGTCCGTTCAGTACAGAATGAATCAAATAAGCTCGAGGAGTCCGGTAATGATCTTGCGGTAAACATCACTGAAACAGCAACAGCCATTAATGAAGTAACTGCTACTATAGAAAGCGTGAATTCACGAATCGTAGATCAGGCTGCAGGCGTTGTTGAAATGAGTGCAGCTCTGAATGAAGTGGATAACGGAATTCAATTGCTTGACGGCAGTATTGAGAGACAGGTCAACGGTATCAATGAATCTTCAGCTTCCATTGAAGAGATGGTAGCCAGTATCAATTCCGTCAGTGAAGGTCTGTCAAGAAATGCGGTTTCAATGCAGGAACTGAACGAGGCATCGGAAACAGGACGAAAAAGTATATCCGATGTCGTAAACCTGTCAAGACAGGTCAGTGAAGAATCCGAAGGACTCGAATCTGCAAGTAAAATGATTCAGAACATAGCCGCACAGACAAATCTACTCGCTATGAATGCGGCAATTGAAGCAGCCCATGCCGGTAATTATGGAAAGGGCTTTGCTGTAGTAGCTGATGAAATAAGAAAGCTTGCTCAGGACGCCGGCTCCCAGGGAGGGAATATTTCTGCATCCTTGAAGAAATTAAAAGATTCAATTGAACATATTGAACAGGCTGTAATTGAGACCGGTAACCGCTTTGAGCGAGTCTATGAGTTAAACAAGACCACAATGGATCAGGAAAACATTATTCAAAGCGCTATTGAAGAACAGGTTCATGCCAGCCGTGACGTTTTAAATTCTCTCAATGATGTTAAGGATGTATCCCAGGAAGTAGAAAACTCATCAAAAAGCATGAAAACAGCCAGTACAGAAGTACTGAGCGAGGTCAACAACCTCAGCAATGTTACTGAAGAGATTAAGAACAGTATCAATGAAATGACCGCCGGAGCTATTCAGATAAATCAAACTGTAAACCAGGTCTCTGCATTAACTGATGATAACGGACAGAGAATATCAATTCTGGTCAATGAGATGAAACGGTTCAAAACCGACTAATACTTGATCATAGCGGCTGAGGGGAATCGCCATCCGTCGCAAACTCCGTGTTTGCTCCTCCAGGCCGCCTCCCTCGCTCGCGGTACGCGTCCCTGCGTACCTTACGCTCCGCGCGCTCGTTCAGTTCGATTCCCCGAACGAGTTGCATAATTCATTTTAACAGTTTTAAAAAAAAGACCCCTTCTGGGGTCATAGCGGCTGAGGGGAATCGAACCCCCGGCACGAGCTTGGGAAGCTCGGGTATTACCATTATACGACAGCCGCGAATGAGTAAATGATACATCCACAGGCGGTTTCATTCAAGCATATTTTTCAATCAGTTAAAGCTCGAACTTATAACCCCGCCCGCGGTATGTAAGGATGTGCCGCGGCATCTCGGATTCGCCGAGCCGCTGCCTGAGTTTGGCAATATGCACATCAACAGTACGGGTAGTTATCTCGCTTTCATAGCCCCAGACATCATCCAGGATTGCATTACGGCTTATTATCCGGCCGCTGTGCTGGGCAAGGTATTCAAGAAGCTTATATTCCTGGGCATTGAGTTCAACAGCCTCCACGCTGCCGTCATCGAGCTTCTGTTCAAGCAGGCCGCGGGAGCGGTCAAGGATGAAACGTCCGAAAACGACCTTCTCCGGCTGCTGCCCCGCAGGTGAATCAGCTGCGGCCCCGCCGGCAGTCTGCTGTTTGGAGGCGGCCCTGCGCAGAAGTGCTTCAATGCGTGCAAGCAGTACCTGCATGTCGAAGGGCTTAGGAAGATAGTCATCCGCACCGAAGCGCAGCCCTGTAACAGTATCTATATTTGTATCTCGTGCAGTTAGCATCAGAATCGGAGTTTCAACTCCGGCCTTGCGCACATCTCTGCAAACTGAAAAACCATCCTTTCCGGGCATCATGACATCAAGCAGAACCAGATCATGATTGCCGGTCAGTATTTCCTTCTCACCCTCTATTCCGTCTCCGCGTACGGTTACATTGTATCCCTCAGAGTTAAGTCTGTCTTCAAGGGTAATCTGAACACCAGGCTCATCTTCAACTATAAGTATTTTCTTTTTCTCTTCAGCCATCGGCCTTCTCCATATTGTTTATAACTTTACAAGGCAGGGTTAATTTAAAGCGGCAACCGGATGGCTTGCTACCATCTATTCTTCGATAGGGACTTTCTATAGAAAGCCTGCCGCCGGCAATAACCGCTTTTCTCTGGGTAATAAACAGTCCGAGACCGCTGCCCTTCTCCTGCCTGCTTCGACTTATATTATCCCGATAAAACGGATCAAATATCTTTTTCTGTTCATGACTGTCAATACCTCTGCCGTCGTCTTCTATTGTGATTTCAAGCTTATCAGGTATCAGCAATTTAATTTTGACCCTGATTTCACGTTTTGCGGCTCCATCATGCCCCGAATAGGCGTGATTAACAGCATTTGTGACAAGATTATTAATTGCCAGCGTAATAATTTCCGGATGGGTATCAACTCTCTCCGGTAAGCCGGCTTCTCCCCAGTTCAATTTACATCCTGATGCTTCCGATAAGGCAGTCAGCCCCGGTTTTATACCCAAGAGGAGCGTGGGCAGATCGACTTCCACAGTTTTTTCATTACTTCGACGTTTATCTTCAAATTTTGAATACAGAAGAATCTCTTCAATCATATTTGCTAGTCTGTCGGATTGTTCGGAGATAAGGCCACCGTAAACCTTAAGCTTTTCAGGAGGCACAATTCCGGTTGAAAGATTATCCGCTGCTGATCTGATTACAGTCAGTGGGGTTCGAAGTTCGTGTGTGACTGAGGCAACAAATTCCTTTTCCTTGTCTCTCATAATACTTGTTCTACGCAACTGGAAAAGAAGCAGTACAAATGTTATCCCGATTATAATAAATATGAGAACTGTTTCCAGAAAATTGATGGCTGCTCTGTGCTCTATTTCGTGATAATAGGAACCGTCTTCATGTATCATCTTTATATAGGTCTCTGCGCGAACCAGAAACGGTTTTTGCGGAGGGACCCTCATGTCATCTTCTCTTAAAATTGTTCGCCTGAGTTCAAACAGACTCGGTATCTCAATAATAAGGGGTTTCCTATTCTGTTCATATCTAAAAAGGATGGAAAGCGGTCTGAAACGGTATCTTGAAGGCTCACTCCTGTATTGCTGTTTGAGAACCTCTGCCGTTTCATCATCTATTCCTCTAAACCACTCAATTTTAAAATCAGTATTCACGGATTCAACAAGTTCTTTTACGTAATTATCTATAAAACCATCCCTGTCGAGTTCAAAAAACATTGCCATACCGGTGTCCTTTATTCCAAGGACCATATAAAAATTACCTTTTTCAGTATCTGATCCGGTATATTCAAAATCAGGGTACCTTGCATCCTTCTTTTTCTCAAATACTCCCGGCAGCTCTCGCCATTCACCTCTTATTATATCATATTCTCGTGCAGCTTCAGGCCTTTCTTCATGATAATAACCGATTGCGTTTACCATGTTCGACATATCTCCGTCAGACCCGAAAATTACTGAATTATCCTGAATAATTTGTTCAATAGATCTTCCCGAATCATCAGCTGCAGCTGAACTGCATATATCCCGCAGAATTAAATATCTTCTATACTCAGTCGTTACCGTCCTGCTTACAGAGGCCTCTATTTCATCCGTTAACCTGAAGATATTAGCTTCAGTAGTTTTTTCGAATGTTTGGTACACGATCATAATGGCAATGCAAACAACCAGCGAGGTTACAATTACGACTATACCTTTAAATGCTCCGTTCAGCATTTTATCTCTTTCCATGCAGATATATTAACCGTTTGAATCATTTTCCGCTATAATTTTAGCTGCTTCAAGTATTTCTTTTTACATAGTTTACACAGCGCTTACATTCCCTTAACCATGACCGCTTCGCTGAGGAGTATATTCATTACTATAAAACGCAATAAATTTCCGGAGAGGTAAAATGAGCATGGAACAGGAAAGGATAGTTAATATTGAAAATGTCGGACCTTCCTCATCAAAAAAAAAGCGATTCGGCAGAATAATAACTTTAGCTGTAATTGCAGCAATTGGAGCCGGAGTGTTTTTATTTTTCAAATTTCAGGAATCTGCTGAAACAGTAAGCATTAAATCATATGAAACGGCAAAGGTATATGCCGGCGAGCTTATATCAACAACTGAAGCCAGTGGAACAGTTGTACTCCCTGCTCAGGTGACAATCGTCAGCCCTGAAGACGGTTACACCGATGAACTGCTGACGGAAGAAGGCGCAATAATAACAACTGAAGATATTCTTGCAACTCTGGAGGTTCCGGATCTTGAAGATGAACTTGACACCCTGACAGTCAGCCTGAAACAGGCGGAAATTGAGCTTGAATCTATCATTACCGGTTACGAATATCAGATAAAGACACTTAATCTGAGCATAGAGAGACTTGCGGAGGATATAAAAGACGCAGAAGAAGATGTAGCAGCATATAAAGAACTTGCGGAACTTAAAAGTTCACGCGAAACGGATTATGAAGACGCCGTCGATGTTCTCGAAGAGCTTCTGGAAGAGAAGGAAGATTATGAAATCAGCCTGGAAGAAGCAAAGGTAATGATGAATATCGATATTCGGAAGCAAGAGGCTTCAATAAGCCAGATTGAAACAAATCTTGAAATAACAAAAGAAGATATTGAAGATTCACGAATCAAGAGCCCCATCGCCGGAGAGGTGCTGAGCATTAATGAGGATCTCGCTATTGAGGGAAGCGTAATAGAAGAAGCCGACGAGCTATTCATTGTAGCTGACCGGGCTCAATCATACATCGACTTTGATGTATACGAGCAGTATGCTGATCTGCTTGAAATCGGCGGTGAAATGACAGTAACTATCGGTTCGGACACAATGAAGGCAGAGATTGTAAAAATCGGGAAAATAGCAAGCATGGATTCGGATGGACTGTCGGCAATGATTACAGTCCGCGCAAAACCAATAACTGAAGAAACACTAACCCCGGGGGCCTCAGCAGTTGCCAGCATCACCCTCGGGGTAGAAGAAAACGTGCTTATGATTCCGCGCGGTGCTTACCTTACAACAGGCAGTCAGAAATGGGTCTATAAGGTGGAAGACGGTAAGGCATATAAAACACAGGTAACCTACGGTTCCATAGAAGGGACTACAGTTGAAATCCTCAGCGGGCTTAAGGCCGGCGATAAAATAATTACAAGCAGCTACCAGAGCTTCATAGATGAAGAGCTCGTAGTACTCAAATAATGAATTAAGGAGAAATAAGATGATAAGACTGGAAAATATAAGCAAACAGTACGATCTTGGGGGAACAACAGTTGACGCCCTTAAAGATGTAAGTCTGGAAATAAACCGTGGTGACTATGCCGCAATAATGGGGCCTTCGGGTTCAGGAAAATCTACAATGATGCATATTCTGGGCATCCTTGATTCAGCGACCGGGGGTAAATACTTTCTTGAGGACTATGATATCACCGCCCTTCCGGATAAGGAACAGGCAAGAATCAGAAACAAGCATTTCGGGTTTATATTTCAGAGCTTCAACCTCTTTCCTGAGCTGTCAGCAATCGAGAATGTGATGCTTCCAATGAGCTACGCGGGCATTCCCTATAAAACAAGAAAGGACAAGGCAGTGGATCTGCTTCAGGAAGTTGGCCTCGGCCACAGAATGACACACCTTCCCACCATGCTTTCCGGCGGTGAACAGCAGAGGGTTGCAATAGCCCGTTCGCTTTCCAATGATCCTGATCTGATCCTTGCTGATGAGCCCACTGGAAACCTTCCGTCCGACAAGGGCGAGGAAATAATGGAGATCCTTGAATCATTAAACAAGCGGGGAGTTACCGTTGTTATGGTTACACACAACCCTGCACAGGGCAGGCGAGCGGGCTATGTGATTGAACTGCGCGACGGAATGCTTATCCCCGGCTCGCCGAATCTGGAGGCTCAGAATGTTTAAAGAACCGGTAAAAATCATTTTGCGCCGGTTCCGCGATCGTACCCTCGAATCAGGACTGCTGATAATTGCAGTTGCCCTGGGAATCGGAGCATTTGCAGCAGGATTATCGCTGATAATGAATACCATGGAGTTTTCAAACCAGATTATGAGCTCTCCCGAATACAGGGAACTCGTTATAAGCACCCGAAGCGAAGCTAGCGAGATGGAAAACCCTGTTGAAGAAAAACTTGTCCAGGAAAACGCTGTATTGACAGCAGCCGACCTTGAAGCTGCTAATCTTGCACCCGGCGTCGAATGGGCATATGTACAGAATAACTCCAGACTGCACCTGATTACCGCAGATACCGGTAACATGCGGCCGCCGGAAGATATGTCCCCACCCGGGGGTGATAATGCAGGAGGCGGAGAGCCGCGGGCGGACGACAGACAGGGTATACAAATTTCGGAAGAAGAATTAGCGGAGATGGAAGCAGATTCAAGCATCATAATCGCCGAATTCGACGAGATAAGCGGCTATGAGGTTACCTCTCAGTTTTTTAACTCATGGGACATAACAGCATCATCCGGAAGCCTGATTTCAGAGGCGGATATTACCGGCACTGAAAATGTTATTGTGCTAGGTTCTGAACTTGCTGCCCTTCTTGCCGGTGAATCGATGGAAGCCGACGAACTTCTGGGCAAAAAACTTCTCTCCCGGGAAGGCTACCAAACAATAATTGGAATCATGAATCCGGTGTCGGAGGGCTTTGACCAGGAATATTTCTCTCCTTATAAGGATGAGACCGGAGGCTTCAGCGGATTCAGAAGGAGGTTCATGGATACACAGCTGCGCTTTGCAGTCGAGGATCCGGAAGATCTCGATTCTACAGCAGTACTTTTGAGCGATTGGTTCGAATCACAGTTGGGGGAGGATCAGGTTGTCATATCAAACCCCAGAGCGGAAGCTGAACAGCTTGTTTCAAGAAATACGGGCATCAGCCTGCTTATCCTGTTTCTTTCAGCCGCAGGTTTCTTCATTGCGCTTGTAAATGTTTCAAATATTATGATGAGCCGTGTTCTTAGAATGAAAAAAAATGTAGGTATACTAATGGCCCTCGGGGCATCAAAGAACAGCATCAGAAAACTGTTTCTGACCGAGGCTCTGGTACTTGCAGTATCAGGCGGTATTGCAGGGGCGTTGCTTGCTATACCTTTAAGCGGCTACATGGAAACCGCTGCAGGGATTGAAGCGGGATCCTGGCTCTACATCACAATTGGAGCGGTTCTTGCAGGCGGATTGACCACGCTGTTCGGGCTGATTCCGTCCCGCCAGTTCATGAAAATTGACCCTGCACAGGCAATGAGGAGTGCATCGTGAAAAAATTTATAACTATGCTTTTAAGGCACTGGGCTAAATCGCCCCTGAAAATAATTCTTACGCTTTCGGCCGTAGCCCTAGGTACCGGAATCCTGATTCTATCATTTTCTGCAAGCAGCATTCTCGAAGAAGAGGTATCCGGACAACTTGATGAAAATGGAGTGATCATGTATGTCGCCAACGGCGAATGGGATTCTGACGGCACTGTTGAACAAAATCGTCCGTCCGAATGGGACAGCAATGCCCTCGATTTCGTATTAAGCGATGTAGATACAATTAAAAACGCAGCCGTCATCTTCAGAATACCGTTCAACCAGTTTACAACAAATGGTACAAGCTATGACCTGCGCTCAGCAGTCGGAAGTGATTCACAGTATTTCGATGTTTTTGGACTGGATATTATTGCCGGCGCACCGATGTCTGCTGAAGACATTGATATGGGGCAGAAGAAGGTCTGGATAACTGAAGAAATGGCTGTAGCCCTCTACGGTTCTGCCGAAGAGGCGATAGGCAACTATATTCAGCCTCCGGGTGAGATGATGCAGAGGGGCCCGGGACAAAGGGAGCAGAACGTAATCATCAGCTATAACGTTGCAGGCGTGTTTGAAACACCTGCTGAGGTCACCCGACGTGCATACGGCATCGGAGATCTTATTTTCCCCTACACCTCGATGGTAACAGGGGGTTCAAACGTTCAGAGGATGCTGGACTTTATGTCAGGTCTTTTCGTTGTACGAAGTGAAGGCGCATCTGCCGCCAAGACTAGATCATCTGTAAACCAGGTGCTCACCGCAAACTACGGGGACGATATCGACATTCTCGTTTGGGAAGGTTCTGTGAACGGAGAATCAAGCTACATGCAGGAACTGCGCAGCACAGTCGACATGTTTACCGTGTCGGTAAATATTCTGGGCATTGTACTGCTGCTTACAAGCTCGCTGGGCATATTCAGCATAATGGTTGTTGAGTCGCTGAGCAGAAGACGGGAGATTGCTCTTGAAAGGGCACTCGGTGCATCACAGCAGCTTGTTGTACGGGAGTTCTGGAGCTGGTCACTCACACTCAGCCTTGTTGGCGCTGTTATAGGTGTGATCCTTGCGCTAATTCTGGCAACCCCTGTTATGGGAAGCATTTCGCCGCTGCTTGGCGAGGTATCGGGACAGTTTCAGGCCGATTCGGGTATAAAGCTGTCGGCTCTGTTCACGGCTGTCTTCATGGCTCTCGGTTTCGGCGGCGTTCTGGGGCTTCTGCCTGCTCTTTCAGCTGTCAAAGGAAATATTGCCGAAACCATCAGGGAAGTATAAGGACAGTGATATGAAAAAATATAAAGTAATATCAGCGGTCATGTTTTCTGCGGCAATCTTCGCCTCAGAAGCCTCGGCCGATACAATAAATACGATTGAACAGGTTGAGGAAACAGCATTGCTGAACAACCTTGATTATAAAACCGCTGTACTTGAGGTGATGGAAGCCGGAAACGCATTAGAAGGCTGGATTAAACTTGACGATTCATCACTCACACTTTCCGGGTCATACGACGGATCCAGCGCAGAGTACGGCTGGGGCGCATCGGCCACACTGCCGGTTTTTGATCAGCTCAGCTTTGATGCTTCAGTTGATGAGGACGATGATGAAGGTATCGAAGGATCCTTCACTGTAAATATATCGCCGTTCAACCATACCATTACAGCGGCTGAGAGCAGGCTGAATTACACATTAAAGCTTGCTGCGGCTGAAAATACAGCCCGTGAGGTTTCCGATAACGCAGTTGAAAGCTACCTGGACTGGGTATACGCGGCCGCTGATTATGATATCCTACAAAAAACGGCTGAGGTCAACCAGATACTCTATGAGGATGAAAAAATCCGCTTTGAGGCAGGAGAATCCGTACTCGACGATGTTCGTGAAGCCTTCAGCGATTGGTCTGAGGCAAGAACTGCTGCAAATAACGCATTGAATAGACTACAGACAGCCGAGACAGGTTTGTATACAACACTGAATATTGATCCCGCAGACTTCAATATAGAAGCACCTGTCGAGGCTGATCTGTTTAATTTAATTGAGAAAATTGATGCAGAGATTGATGATACGAAGCTTTCAATTTCCGGAAGCTACAATATCCTGAGTGCCGAGGCGGCAGCAGAGATGCTTCAACTTCAACTGGACAATACCTGGGCGTTTCAGCCTGATTTAGAGTTCAGTGGAAGCATGGACATTTCAGCTGACGACCTCCAGCCTGATTTTTCAGCTGGCGTATCACTGACCCTTGCTTTAGACGATTGGAATTACGAGGAACGCGAATTGCTTTCGACTGAACTTGAAATAAGCCTGAGTCAGGCTGTGCAGACGGTCTATTCCGAACAGCTTAACCTGAACCAGGCGCTTACAACAGCTGAATCCGCAGCTATAAATTATGAGCTTGCTGAAGTTGAACTTGAACAGGCTGAAGAACTTCTGGATGAAGCTGAGTTCCTGTTCGAACTCGGTGAATATTCCGAAGCGGAACTTGAGGAAACAGCGCTGCAGTATGAAACATCCAGAAACGGACTGTTTTCTGCAGCAGCTGAACGTTACAACGCGCTGCGGGCTCTTGCAGAATATAGTAACTAAGCAGTGTACGGGACAAGCCCTGAATCCGGCTGCGCGCTCTGTCAGACAAGGGTGCCATGCGGGTTCAAGAGCCTCAAACGGGGTTAAATCCAGTATCTAAGGAGTACTTGTCGGCGTCTTGACCATTAGAATTGCTAGTATATCCTTTCCGGTGTTCTCAGCTCCGTGAGGAATATCAATAGGACATTTGATGAGGGTGTCGGCCTCGACATCAAAAGAATGTTCCCCGACCGTCACCCGTCCCCTGCCGGTAAGAATGTACATAAAAACATCATCCGGCTGGGCGACCGGCGGAAATACTCCGTCCTTCTCCAGGATCAGATGAACCACGGTTGTCCCGCTTTTTTCATACATCTCCCTGGCCTGAACATTGTGGTCTTCAAAGACCAGAGGAGATTCTGCTAATAATCTGACTTTCATAAGCGATCCTCCTATACTAAATATAAACTCAAGAACCTGAATACGCCAAAAGTTTTTCTAAAATAATGTCACAACAGCTATTTTCCGGTATAATTTGAACAACAGAGATTAGGAGTGCAAAATGATCGAAAACAAAGAAGAACTTATAAAAAAGGCATACGAACTTGGTTTCGAGGCTGAAAAAGCTTACGGCGGATGCGGACAATGCACATTAATCGGTATACTAGAAACACTCGGCATAGAGAATCCGCAGCTTATAAAATCAACTACAGGACTTGCAGGCGGAGGCGGTAGAATGTGCGACAGCGCCTGCGGCGGATATATCGGCGGCAGCCTGGCAATGGCATCAATTTTCGGGCGGAGACGATCGGCAATGGATGCTGACCTTGAGGATAAAACAGCCGGTTACGAGATGACCGTAAAGCTGAGGGAAGACTTCATCCAGAGATATGGAAGCGTTATCTGCGGAGATATTCATAAAGTAGAATTCGGCCGTAATTACAATATGTGGAGCACGGTAGAGATGGACCAGTTCAATGCCGACGGTGCACACACTGAGAAATGCACCGGGGTTGTAGGGAATGCTGCGGCTGCGGCCGTAAAAATTATTCTTGAGGAAGCCGATAAACGCGGGATGTCACTAGATGATATCCGTAAAAAATCAATGGACTGACTGCTCACCCCCTTTCCTGAATACGCGGCGGTAGAGAGTTTGCCGCAGGAGGGCATTGTATGAAAAATACAAAGCTGGATCTGGGCAAAGATCCTATTCTGAAAATATTTATTCATTATGCAGTTCCGTCGGTTCTTGGAATGCTTTCAATGTCAACAGCTCAGATTATTGACGGAATATTCATAGGTCGATTTGTCGGAGCCGAAGGTCTGGCAGCTGTAAATCTTGCATGGCCGCTTGTAATGGTGTTTTCGGGTATAAGTCTTATGATAGGCATTGGCGGTTCAACCCTTGCAAATATTGCACGGGGAGCTGAAAAACACCGCAAAGCCGATAATCTTTACACCGTCACAATGCTGGCTCTGGCAATCTTCAGTGTATTAGTACTATTGCTCGGACTCAGCCTGCTTCGTTTCATTCCCGTTATACTCGGTGCCGACGACAGTATTGAGCTGCTTGTACAGAACTATCTGCGGATTATCCTGCTCTTTGCTCCGCTTTTTATGCTCACTTTCACTCAGGATCTATTTATCAGGGGTGACGGCTCGCCGGTATTCCCGGTGGCAATGATGCTTGCAGGTTCAGTTACGAATATAATCTGCGACTGGCTGCTTGTCGGACGACTGGGTTTCGACATTGAGGGAGCAGCGCTGGCAACCGGATTTTCTCAGGTTATTCCTTTTGTAACCATGCAGATATTCCTATCCCTGAAAACCAGATGGAAACTCATCAAACCTGTTTTCAAAATCCGTGAATTTGCCCGTATGTGTTATAACGGGGTCTCGGAATTTGTTGACGAGACATCAATAGGAATATCAGTATACATCTTCAACCTCGTTTTAATGAACAGAATCGGAGCCAGCGGAGTTGCAGCATACAGCATAGCGGCATATGTTGGGGAGATATTCGGGATTATCTTCTATGGAACTGCACAGGCCATCCATGCAGGTGTAAGCTTTAATAAGGGAGCGGGAGATGCAAGGCGAGTCAGAGGTTTCAGAAATCTTGCGATATTCACCAACATCGGCTTCGGTCTTATCGCCTTCATCCTTCTGCAGTTTTTCCGCGATAAAGCTGCTGCAGTGTTTGTAAATGATGCTGAAGTAATTGCACTGGCATCTGAAATCTCATTCTTTTACAGCTTCGCGCTTATTCTGATGGGAATCAACATGACGGCTGCAATGTTTTTCACAGCAATCGATCAACCGACACAGTCTGCCATCATAGCACTCTCGCGAAGTCTTGTGATGCTGCTAATAGGGCTTTTTCTGCTTCCGCTGTTCCTGGGAAATACCGGGATATGGCTTAGTTTTGTATTTGCAGAAGGCGTCACTTTGATTCTTGCTCTCAGGTTTTTCCGGAGAGACAGAATATAAACCTTTGAATATAGACTAAAGCCTGATAAATATACTATTATTAAGGCTCATTAAAGAAGCTTAAATAAATATTAAGGAGACCAAAATGGTTAAGGTAGGATTCATCGGATGGAGAGGCATGGTAGGCTCGGTTCTGATGGAAAGAATGCTTTCTGAAAAAGATTTTAACGGCTATGAACCGCTTTTCTTCTCAACTTCACAAGCCGGGCAGAAAGGGCCGGATATCGGTATTGAAGTACCAGCTCTGGCAGACGCTTACGACATAAACAGTCTGTCGGCAATGGATATCATTGTTACATGTCAGGGCGGTTCCTACACTAAAGAGGTTCATCCTAAACTTCGTGCTGCAGGCTGGAAGGGTTACTGGATTGACGCGGCATCTACTCTGCGAATGAATAAGGACAGCATTATCGTTCTTGATCCGGTAAACAGGAATGTTATAGACAACGGTCTGGCTTCAGGAATCAAAGACTACATAGGCGGAAACTGTACAGTATCACTCATGCTTATGGGCCTAGGCGGACTCTTTGAAGAGGGCCTTGTTGAGTGGCTTACATCAATGACATATCAGGCTGCATCCGGCGCCGGCGCAAAAAACATGCGCGAACTTGTTAAACAGATGCAGGTAATTGGTAATGTCTCACCTGAACTGGATAATATGTCTTCTGCAATCCTTGATCTGGACAGGACAATAACTGCAACCCTTCGAGACGGAAGCCTTCCGGTAGACAACTGGGGGGTACCCCTTGCCGCAAGTCTTATTCCGTGGATTGACGTCCCGCTTGAAAACGGCCAGACAAAAGAAGAATGGAAGGGTATTTCTGAAACAAACAAGATTCTCGGACGGGAAGACAATCAGATTCCTATTGATGGTCAGTGCGTTAGAATCGGATCAATGAGATGTCACAGCCAGGCATTTACAATTAAACTTGCAAAGAACGCTCCGCTTGATGAAATTGAAGATATTATTTCTTCACACAACGAGTGGGTAAAATTCGTTCCGAACGAAAAGCCCGCAACCCTCGAACATCTTACACCGGCAGCAACAACCGGAACCCTTACAATTCCTGTCGGACGTGTTCGCAAAATGAACCTCGGTGAAGAATATCTTACTGCCTTCAGTGTAGGCGACCAGCTTCTCTGGGGCGCTGCAGAACCGGTAAGACGCATGCTGAAGATCGCTCTTGAGCATCTAAGTTAATCACCCGGATTACAATGATTTTTCATGCCGCTTGAACCTCTGTTTGGGCGGCTTTTTCCCTGCCATTTTACACAGTTTACAATCTGTTTACAGTTTGATAACCAAACAAAAAACTAAATTCATTATCTTCTAATCAGCAATACAGTAAGGACAAGTGCTGAGATTGCAGAAGTTTTTTCATTTTCTCCCCACCCCGCCACAGCAACATTCCGGCGGGGTTTTTCTTTTCAGATCAAAACTGATATCTACATCGATACAATAGCCGCATTCATAAAATCGCTCCGGTTTCTGGATTTTAATTTTGGTTTTACCTCAACCATACCAGTTCCGAAGACCGTAAATCCCTCGCTGCGGAAGGCATTAACATCTATAATATTTCGGGAATCTATTATCACTCTACCCTTCATACAGCCAGCTAAACATTCAGGGCTAAGATTCCTATATTCTTTCCACTCAGTAAGAATTATTGCAGCATCAGCTTTTTTCAGAGCATCTTCGACAAGCTCGGTACAGGAATATCCCTTCTTCTTGAAATCCCTTATAAAATTATATTCAGCCAGGGGGTCATGAGCTTTCACCTGAGCGCCCTTCTCTGTAAGGTATTCGATAACATCAAATGCAGCCGAGCCGCGCACATCATCAGTTTCAGCCTTAAACGCAAGACCCAGAACGGCGATTTTTTTCCCCCGGAGCGAACCTACCGCTTTTTCCAGTCTGAGAGCGGGGCGCAGACGCTGTTTATCATTTGATGTGAGGATCTCTCTTATAAGTCCAAGCTCAACACCACGGGCAGCCGCAGCTGTTACCAATCCGCTGACGTCCTTTCCGAAACAGCTTCCCCCGAAACCGGGGCCTGCATTCAAAAAGCTGTTACCGATTCGACTGTCCAGACCTACACCGGCTGCAATCTCTATTATATCACTTCCGACTGTTTCGGACATTTCAGCAAGCTCATTCATGACGGCAATGCGCGCCGCGAGCATTACATTACTGCTGTATTTAATCATCTCGGCTGAGACCGGACTGCATTTTAAAACAGGCACATCCCTCTTACCGACAACCGGAAAGAATATATCGTCTACAATTCTTGCCGCAGTATCCGAATCACTACCAATCACAAGCCTGTCCGGGTGGTAAAAATCATGAACCGCTGTTCCTTCGCGCAGAAATTCCGGGCAGAAGACAATCTCCGACTTTGTAGACTCAAGCTCGGCAGAATGAAGCTCCTTCAGAGCATCTATTGTCCCCGGAGGCACTGTAGATTTTATAATTATAACTTTTGAAGAATCCAGATCCTCAATAACACAGTCCACAGCATTCCGGAGCTGAGAAAGATCAGCCCTGCCGTCCTCAAGCGGAGGGGTTCCTACGGCGATAAATATTACATCGCTTCTGTTTACTGCCTTGTCGCTCTCAGAGGAAAAATGAATCTTGCCGGCTGTGATAACTGTCTTCATAATCTTCTTGAGTCCGGGTTCGTAGAACGGAAGATATCCCTTTTTCAGGTCTTTTACCCTTGTCCGATCAATATCAACAGCAAACACATCATGACCAATATCCGCAAGACCTACCGCGGTAACAAGTCCGACGTATCCGGTACCGAATACAGCAATCTTCTTTTTCATAACTTCCTCCCAATCAATTTAAATCAGTCGAAGTTAACCAGATTAAGATGAGTCTCCTGTTACAGGTATATTAGAATATATTTAGAAAACCGTTGTTAATTGATTATTCTAATGAAATATTAATATTCTGCTAACGTCTTCGACATACTGTGGAGGTACTTTCAGCTCATCATGAACGAAAAAAAGAAGATTATAGCTTTCGGCGTAGCCGGTGAAGGAAGGGGTCATGCAGCCCGTGCAATTGCATTATCAGAAATTCTTCAGGATTATTTTGATATCTTCATCTTCGCGCCTTCTTCTATATCTGATTTTCTTTCATCCAAACTTTATAATATAGAAATAATCGAGATTCCCGGGATAAATTTTCATAAAGAAAACCACGTTATCAAATATCATAAGACCCTGATGAAAAACCTCACCAATATAGGAAGAGTCCATCCTGAGGTTAAGAAAATCACTGAGTTGATGAGAAATATCGGTGTAGATGCTGTGGTATCAGACTTTGAACCGTATACTGCAATAGCGGCAAGCTTCCTTAATCTGCCGGTTTTAAACCTGAATCATCCAGGAGTTGTATTACGATATTTTTCATTGAAACCTGATGCCCTTGCAGCCAGGCTTGCAGCAAGGATAATGATGCCCTCCGGAACCCAGGAGCTTATCTGCTCTTTCTACGGCGGCGACATAGGACCGATTATCAGAAAGGAAATAAAATCAAAAGAGCCTTTTAGAGGCAACTACTATGTGATTTATACAAAAGAGGAATCGAGGACTGCCGTTTTAAAGGCTTTGGAATGCTTTCCAGATGTTAATTTCAGGGTATTTCCAAATCAGCAGGAAGATTTTACCGAAGCACTCATCGGCTGTAAGGGCGTTATCAGTTCTAGCGGACATCAGATGCTTTCGGAAGCCCTCTATCTCAGAAAACCCATCCTGGCCTTCCCCCAGAAGATGCAGTTTGAGCAGCGGCTTAATGCCATAATGCTGGAACGCTCCGGTCGGGGATTACACGGTGATATAAATCATATTGAAAGATCATTACAGGAATTTATAGAAGCAATAGATTCCTTTCCGATGAGTCCGGCTACTCACGATCATTTTCTTTTCACAGATTTCACTCAGGCGGCAGCCAACTGTATAAGAAATTTCGTAATCCAGAATGATCCGGCATATACAACGAAACAAATCGGCGGTTTTAAATATAGAAAAAACCGGCCGGTACAGGTAAAACCTGCATAATCCGGCATTAATTCACCTCATTTTACTTGACAATAGTGTATATCACACAGTACTGTTGTATTATGGATACTGAAGAACAACAGAGGTTATTTAAACGTACTATACAGGAGATGAGGCGCGGGAACCTGGTGCTGGCCGTTCTTGCATTACTGCATGAAAGAAAATATGGATATGAACTGCTTAAGGAAATGAACACCCTGGGTTTCGGGCTTACACAGGATACGCTATACCCAATGCTCCGAAGGCTGGATGAGCAGAAGCTCATCGACAGCGAATGGGTGGTAGAAACTACACGCCCGCGAAAATACTACTGTATAAACAGAAACGGAGAAGTACTGCTTGAAAATCTAAAAAGTGAATGGAAAAACCAGATGGAAAGACTTGAGAGGGTGATAAAATGAAGATCGAAGAATCGGCATTAGAGTTGATGAAACGTTATTTGAAAGCAGTCGAAAGATATCTGCCCATAAGCAAACGTGCGGATATCTCAAGGGAAATTGAATCTATGATTTATGATATCTGTGAGGAACGGTACACGGAGATAGAGGTCGACAAACAGAAAATGGAGAGTGTATTAGTTGAACTTGGTAAACCTTCAAAGCTGGCAGCAAAATACAAAGAAACAAGACCCTTGATAGGACCTGAATTAACACCAATCTTCAAACTGGTAGTCTCTGTCATCGTTCTGATTACAGGATTTGTATCACTTATAAACTTCGCTTTCGCAGCTTCTTCAATGACTGGTCCGGAAACCGGGCTCTATTTTCTGGATCTATTCGGCTCAGTTACGGGAATAGTAGGCACGGTATTTATCGTATTCTATATCCTTGAGCGTGCAATCAGGAATAAGAGTGAAATAGATTTTGATGACGAAACATGGAAAATAAAAGATCTTCCTGAAATTAAGGATAAGACTCCTGGACGCAGCGAGGTGATAGCCGTATTGATATTTTCGGTGATTATAATCCTTGCATTGAACCTCTTTACAGACCGGGTGGGAATTTACGAATTCCATGACGGCGGTTATAATTTCACACCTATACTGGCCGCTGATATTTACCGCATCCTTCCTTTATTCAGCCTTAGAATAGCAATAGGCGCGGTGGTAGGACTGCCCTTCATAGCCGGAAACGGGGCTGTCACAGGGGGAAGCAAAAATTATTATTGGCGGATATCACAGATAGGACTGAACGTTTTCGATATAGGAATAATTATCCTTCTATTTTCAAGAGGTTTCAATTCATTCTTCCTGTCCGAAGGATTTTCAAACGCCGGTTTTCCAGGATTTGTACCTGTCGCAGAGAAACTCTATGTCGGTATTCTGCTTATTCTGCTTGTTCGCTGTATTATCACTCTGGTCAGGAACACCCTTGTCATACTGCCGAAAGGACGGGTATGATGAGGATGGATGAACAAACAAAACACAAATAAACCCGAACTGCTTGCTCCTGCTGGGAACCTGAATTGCGCTCTTGCCGCACTTCAAAGCGGAGCCGATGCAGTTTATGCCGGAATAAGCCGGTTTAATGCCCGGGAGATGGGCGAAAATTTCAGCTGGGAAGACATGTCACGGCTGTCCGCCTATACAAAGAAGAATAATAAGAGATTTTATCTTACATTGAACACCCTTGTAAAGGAACATGAGCTGGAGGAGTTCGGAGCCTCGGTTGAAAAAATCTCTATGCTGAAACCTGATGCTGTAATTGTACAGGATATCGGTGTAATTAGATTTCTGAGGGAATATTTCCCGTCACTCAGCATTCACGGCTCAACGCAGATGGGAATTCACAACAGCGACGGAGTCATGGCAGCCTCGGATATGGGCCTCGAACGTGTTATCCTCGAGCGCCAGGTAACTATGGAAGAGCTGAAAACAATCTGTAAAAAACCTGTGGAAATTGAAGTTTTTATCCATGGGGCTCTCTGCTGCTCAATCTCCGGGCACTGCCTATTCTCATCATGGCTTGGCGGCTGGAGCGGTAACAGGGGTCGATGTAAACAGCCCTGCAGAAGACGCTTCCACGGCGAGGAAGACGGTAACAAAAAAAGCGGCTTCTTCTTCTCTACCCGCGATTTCTACAGTCTAGACATGCTTGACGAGCTTGCCGATGCGGGCGTGTGCTCCCTGAAGATAGAGGGACGCCTTAAAAAACCCGATTATGTGCGCAGTGTCGTAACAGCCTACCGAATGATGCTTGATACGGATGCGGATCAGAAGTTCAGCACACTCAAGGAAGCCCGCGCGGTCCTCGCCGGATCATACGGAAGAAAATGGTCCCACGGTTTTGCGACCGCCGAAGACATGGAAAGCCTGATACAGTTTGATTCAGCCGGGGTTTCGGGCCGCCTCGCAGGATCGGTTGAAAAAACCGCACGAAACGGCTTTGAGGCATCGGTCATCCAGCGGCTCCACATTGGAGACCGGATAAGAATACAGCCGCGGTCAGGCGATGAAGGGCCTTCGATAACAATTACAAAGATGAGCCGCGACCGGGCAGCGGTTAAATCCGCCGTCAAAGGCAGCAAGGTGTTCATTCATTGTGATAAGGAAGTGAGCCCTAGAAGTCTAATATACAAGATAGGCGAAAGCAGCTCTGAATCTGTTAAACGCCCGGCTGAGATGCCCCTCTTTGATCCGCCTCTGGAACTATCCCTGAAAATAGCAGCCTCAGCAGCCGGATTAGAGGTCAGGGCCGAGCTGCCTGACGGTCGTGAACTTCTCTGGAGAGACTCAGAACCGGTAGATGCCGCCCAAAACAGACCTCTTGAGGCTTCAACCCTCGAAGAGGCATTTCGTGTTACACGAAACTCTGAACTCTCGGTTTCCAGGGTTAATGTTTCAATAAGCACGAATGATGCAGGTACCGGACTTTTTATACCTGCGGGCAGGCTGAAAAAGACCAGGCGGGCATTCTGGGAATGGCTTGAAGAACAGCCTGAACTGACAGAAGCAATGGAAAACAGCGCTGGCGCAGCCCCTGTCTGGCGGGAAAATTTCATTGCCGACCGCAAGAAATACGCCGGATCTCTGTCAACGGCTGCTGCAGCCGGCTCAAAGGCAGCGAGCAAACTACCCGCCGCGTATCACCCCTATGATAGCCGAACCGGGGTTAAACTGCCCATCGAGCGTATAAACGTTCTTGATGCCGCAAGTTTCATAGATGGACCGTCACGCTCGGTTACAGGACCGGAGGGTATTCATGAACTGCTTCTTCCCTTTTTCTGCCCCGAAAACAGACTTAACAGGCTTGAAGAAATCGTCAAAAAAGCCTGGGAAAAGGGGATAAGGCGCTTTCGAATAACGTCCCTGTATCAATTCAGGCTTCTGCAGCGTGCCCTGGGCAGCGAGCCTGCAGGCAGCATAAAACTGCCGGAAGACATCAGCCTCTCTGTATCCTTCCCGCTTCCGGCAGCTAACAGCATGGCAGCGAGGGAACTTCAGAGCCTTGGTGCAGGGCGTGTCCAGATATGGCTCGAGCTTGACAAGGACGCAATTGAAAAGGCCGCATCAAACTGGCCGGTTATCGCCGAGATATACCGGCGCGGCAAACCATTTTTGTTAGCCACACGTGCAGATTTATCAATTGAAGGCAAAATTACTGATTCACGCGGAAAAGAATTCATGGTTGAAAAACCTCCCGTATCAGATCTTGATTTTTCGGAAGAAGGCAGCAGCGGAGCCCTTGGCTTCGTTTTCCCTGCTGAGGTAATCAGTCTGCCTGAGCAGCCAGGCTGCAGCGAATACTTTGAACTCAACCGGATAACCGGCGATGAAAAGGAAACCGGCTTTAATTATGATTTCGCTCTCATCTGACGGCGGCAGATCTTTCTACGCCGACTCAATAACCCCTGTCAGCGTCCCCCCTCCTGCGTGGAGGCTTCGCGGGGAGGGGATGTTTTTTATCGGCTCCTGCTTTGCCGACTACCTTTACAATGAGTATGAAAGTGCTGAGCTCAACGCAGCAGCATCGCCGTTCGGGAATATTTACAATCCCGAATCTTTAGCAGAAGCCACCGGGCTGTTCTGCGGATCAGCAGAAAAGATTAAAGCTGAGGATTGTTTCAGTACGACAGGCGGCGACAAGGGGGAAAGCGGTGAATACAGACATTTCATGTTTCACAGCCGAATACATGCCTCTGACGCCAATGGCCTTGCAAACCTGCTTAACGCACAGATTGAGCAGTCGCGCAGCTATCTGCGCTCGGCCGAGTCCGCTGTAATCACTCTGGGAACATCCCTTGTTTACCGGCTTAAAAATGGACAAACCGTTAACAACTGCCATAAACTGCCCGCTGCAAACTTCGACAGGGTACAGCTCAGTGTTGATGAATCTGCCGCTGCACTCAAGCGGATCTTCAAAAACCTCAGGCAGCTCAATCCGGAGCTTCGCTTTATAATCACCCTGTCGCCGGTGAGACATCTGCGTGATAATGCTGCGGAAAACTCACTCAGTAAGGCGGTTTTACGCTGTGCAATTGACAGGCTGTGCGATATCGAACCCGACAGCTGCTGGTATTTTCCATCATACGAGATTATGCTTGATGAGCTGCGTGATTACAGATGGTATGCAAATGACCTTTGTCATCCTTCAGATACTGCCGTGTCCTATATAATATCAAGATTCATCGAATCAGCCTATGAAAAAGACTTCAAAGAGTTTCTAAAAAATTACAGCAGGATAATCAAAGATCTTAAGCACAAACCTTACAGGCCCGGCTCGGAAGAATTTAAACGCTTCAGAGCCCGGGCTGAAGAAAAAAAAGCGGAACTTAAAAGAGCACGCCCCGAATTGTTTAATAAGAACTAATTCTTTTGTATCAATTAAACAATTTGTCGCCTTTAAGCGACTCGAATAAGGCCTCACGGACAACAGCGGCTATTGATTCACCTATCATTGTGTGCTTGCCGCAGAATGCTTCCATATCAAAGGCGTCATCCGGGCCCTGCGGTTTGGAACATAAGACAATAGCCGAGTCTGTTCCGGTGCCGGTTGCAGGCCTTTGGGAGGCAGTACTTTTAACGCCCAGCTCAAACAAAACAGACGATTTAGCCTCACAGCTTACAAGCAGGGCCTCAGCAAGAGCTGCATCAGTAAGCGGACAGTCTATTCCAACAGCAATATTAATGGTCCCTGAAGGACTGCTCTCAGGCCCAGAATACATCTGCTGCGGTCTGAAATCAGCAGGGTCTCCGGCTGCAAGCGCATTAGACAAGCCGGATGTTAGAAAGCAGTAAACATCAATACCGCAGACGGTTCTGCTTGAATACATAAAGCTGTTCATATTAGCGGCGGTCATCATCCCGGCTACCGGCAGCCGCAGACCGCAGTCCGCTGCTGCTTCCGCAATGGTCTGCTCAGGCGGAGGAAAATCCGTTTTCCGGCCTCCGAAGTTTTCATCCACTCTCATATTCAGAAAGCTGTTAATCTCATTAAAGCCTCCTCCAAGGATGGCTGAAGAGAGACATCGTACAGAACGGTCAAAACTCAGACTGAAGTAGTCACGGGCGACCTGCCATTTTATATTCATAATTCAGCCAGCCCGAACATCAGTCCGCCTGCTGCTGATCTATATTCCTTCATATCAACATCGAAGACATTCTTTATCATTTCTTTCGTTAAGAACTCGCGGGGCAGCCCCGAGGCAATACAGTTCCCGTCATCAAGCAGCAGCCCGTAATCAGCAAAATGAATGGCCTGATTAAGGTCATGAAGTACAGCTACAACCGTTTTACCGCCCTTAACCTCTTCGCTTAGAAGATTCAGCAGCATGGTCTGGTGTTTCAAATCAAGATGGTTTCCGGGTTCATCGAGCAGCAGCACATCAGTCTGCTGAACAAGCACCCTGGCCAGCAGAACACGCTGATACTCACCGCCGCTCAGGGAGCCTATTCGTCTGTTACGGTAATATTCCAGATCAAGCCGCTCAATAACCTCATCAATAATCTTACGGTCATTTTCAGATTCCCCGGAAAACAGCTTCTGATATGGGTAACGGCCCATCGCGACAAGCTCATCTACAGTATAATCAAAGTTAATAGCATTACGCTGTGGAACCATCCCCATAAACCTGGCCCGCTCCCTGTCGTTCAGCGTTGAGACCTCAACACCGTCCAGGGTAACACTGCCGGAGGTTGGCTTCACAATTCCGTTTATAAGGGAAAACAGCGTAGACTTACCCGAACCATTGGGCCCGGTCAAAACAGTGAATGTCGCCTTTTTAATCCTGATACTCACAGGCTTAAGATGAAAGCCCTGACCATAGCGGAATTCGGCATTTTTAAGATGTATCATCTCATAGCCCCCTTTCTTCTGCGTCGAAGCATTATAAGAAAGAACGGCCCGCCTATAAACGCGGTAATTACCCCAACAGGGATTTCCTTCGGCGCCATCATACTTCGTGCGGCAATATCGGCAAGCATCAGAAGGCAGGCACCTCCTGCGGCAGAGGCCGGCAGCAGTTTCCGGTGATCAGGACCAGTGAAAACCCTCAAAAGATGGGGCACAATCAAACCCACAAACCCAATTATCCCTGATGCCGAAACAACAGCAGCGGTCAGCATACAGCTGACAATCAGAAAGAATATTCCGGCACGCTGAGGATTCACTCCCAGAGAATGAGCTTCCTCACTGCCGAGCGATAGGATATTCAGTTTTGATGCATTGATGTTTATTATTACTGTACAGACAGTGACAACCATAGCGGCAGTTATCACCTTCTCCCAGGTTGTAAAGGTGAAACTTCCCATCATCCAGAATACTATGGTCTCCATCTTATCCTGATTAAGCATCATCAAAAAAGAAATTATTGCTTGAAAAATATATCCCACGGCTATTCCGCCCAAGAGCAAATTACCGAGGTTTCCTGTCCCCTTACTGAAACCTCCGCTTATGGCAAGCACGAGGAAAACTGTTAAAAGAGAGCCGGCAAAGGCAAAGAAGGTTACGCTTCCCACACTGCCGAGTAAAAAGCCGCTGCCTATAATAATGGCAATGGTTGCGCCTAGGGATGCACCGGACGATATCCCCAGCAGATAGGGTTCAGCCAGCTGATTCTGAAAAACAGCCTGAAAAACAGCTCCTGCAGTTGCAAGACCGGCTCCGGCAATTGCCGATAGAAGGATCCGCGGCAGTCTTATATTCATAATTATCAGCTTCACAGGCTCAGAAATATCATAATCTGCAAGTCCAATATGCTCAATGACGGCCTTTACAGCGGTTATAAAACTGATGTCGGCAGCACCGAAGGCCGCCGAAACAAAGATTATTACAGGTATTAATAATGTGAGTAATACAGCAGCTGGATTACTTTTCCTGAAAGATAGCATTCAGCTGCTCAATTCCTTCTATAAGGCGTGGTCCCTGTCTGGATATTGTATCCTCATTGATTCCGTAAACCCTGCCGTTTTTAACAGCCTCAAGTTCGGAATAAAAGGGAGAACCGATAAATAAGTCTTTAAGAGCCTGACCGACAATAATAATATCGGGCTGCTTTTCAACAAGCTTCTCAAGAGAGTATGACCATCCGCTTATATCCGCGGCAATGTTCTCTCCGCCGGCAACCTCGAGCATCTGACCGATAAATGTATCTCCGCCTGCTGTCCAGTCTCCACCCTCTCCGAAACCGATAGCATAATAAACACTAGGTTTGTCGGTATAATTTTCAGAGAGTTTTCTTATGGCCTCATAGCGGCTGCTCATATCGGCTACAAGCGCCTCAGCCTCGGCTTCGGCCCCTAAATCGGCACCTACCAGCCTGATAACCTCATAAACCCCCTCAAACTCTTCCGGGCCATAGTAATATCTTACATCAAGACCGGATGCAGTAAGCTGATCGGCGATATCCTTAGGTGCGTGAGTTGAAGCAATAATAATATCAGGCTCAAGCTCAATAATGGCTTCTATACTAGGCTGCTGAATAGAACCTACAGTTGCAACATCTGAAGCCTCAGGCGGATAATTACACCAGTCGGTGCGGCCGACAAGAGCATCACCCTTACCAAGGGCAAAAATAACCTCGGTTATGTTAGGAGCAAGCGATACCACCCTGAGTTCTTCAACCGCCTCAGTACCTCCTGCGGCGTCGACAGATTCCGGAACTTCCTGCTGACCGCCAGCAAAAATATTCAGCGGCAGGAGAAACAGTAAGAATGCTGCAATGATTTTCAATGTTTTCAAATTTTTCCTTCCTTATGACCGGGAAAGGAGACGTTAGCCTGTATATAGGTTTAATTCAGGCGCTTTGACTCTATCCTCGAAGTCCATGCAAAATGGCAACATTTAATGTATTCTGACTTACCAAACAGCCTTGCAGCCTATTGGATCACAGTGGCGGGCCCGTGAAGGATTTTAACCTTGCTTCCCAAAAAATGTTAGAAATATTGTTACATGAAAAAAGTCTTTTTTCAAGCAGTTACACCATAGTCCAGCTATTTGACCGCAAGAGTCAGCATTCTCTCAGCCCTGTGATCATAGGGTCTGCCGTCAAGAGCTCCGAAAAATCTGACTTCGGAAAAACCGGCGCGGTTCAGAAGATCAGCCATCTCGATTGCCGAATAAAGCCTGTGCCGAAAAACCGTTTCATACAGAACCGCAGGCTCGGAATGATCATCGCTGACAAACATCCAGCGGTTCTCAATATGCGTCCAGCCGTCGGTTATCTTATATTCAAGCATTATCAGATAACCGTCACGCTGAAACCACTCGGTCTCTTTGAAATGGAGAGCAGCAGTCTCCTTGCCAATTGTATCAATTAGAAAACTTCCGCCGGACTTCAGCGACCTACAGGCATTGCTGCAGAAAATTAAATCATCTTCGACATCATCAAAGTATCCGAAAGAGGTGAAGTAGTTCATCGCAAAATCATAACGGTTTTCTTCGGTAAAACTCCTTACATCCTGTTTGATAAAGCGTACATCCACCCCTGCGTCAGCAGCATTCTTCCGCCCCCGCTCAAGATACGGGTCAGTTATATCAACCCCCGTAACCCTGTGACCGAGTTTGGCAAGCTCAATCATATGCCTGCCCTCACCGCAGCAGAGATCCAGGATATCCGATGAGGGATTAATTCCCGCAAGCTCAACTATACGGCCGGTTTCAAGCGGTGTATCTTCCATTCTGTCCGGATCAAACATCAGCGGCTTATAAATCTTCCAGAATTCAGGGTTCTTAAACCATTCCTCATGATCATCTATAAACACATCCGCCTCCTTGAATTTTACCCTGTTTCATGATACTCAGTGATGTATGGATTTACAACAGCAAAACGAGAAAATCGTATTCCCGGTTTCTTTTAAACTGAAAATTATAAGCATAATCTACGATACTGAAAAATCAGCATTTGACAGATTCGACAAAATTCTTGATTCGAATAAAATCAACCACTCGGGATGGGACTGCAAACCAAGCAGCGGCGGAAAATACGCCAGCTACAGAGTTGATGTAACGATAAACGATAATCAGACATTCCAGAATCTGTACGCTGATCTCGGCGAAATCGAAGGGGTTAAATGCGTAATATAGCGGCAAATTCTAATACAGTTACGGCCCGCGTCTACAGCCATATCAGGGCATGGGGGCACACTGTTGAGTGAAAATGCTTTTCTGTCGCAGTCCGACATCAATTTCATTGAGAAAAAAAGCACCGAATACAGGCTCAGTTTCCAGGACAGACGAACACTCGAGGTTATCGCATCTGATCTCAGACGATGGGATGAGGGTACAATTGAAGATCTCTGGGAAGATCCGGATACGGCCAAGCTTCATGGAAAAGACCTGAAAAAAAAGGCTGTAAACACCCTGAAAAGCAAATGGGAAAAGCTTAAAACCGAGCCCAAAGACTACACAGCCTTCAAACCGGACTATAACCCCCTCCCGGCTGGCGACAGACTGTCTGAACAGCCGGCTGAAACCCCTATTATGGGGCGCTGCCCTGTTGCCTCGGAAAAAACCCGCTGCTGCAACCTTCAGACCCTCGACGCAGTAATAAACTGCGGCTTTGACTGCAGCTACTGCTCAATCCAGACCTTCTACCATACTGATTCAATCCTGTTTCACGATAATCTTAAACAGAAGCTATCGGATATCGCAGCAGAACTGGACCCCGGCAAACGCTACCACATTGGTACAGGCCAGTCATCCGATTCTCTGATGTGGGGCAACCGCAGGGGTATGATGGATGATCTCTTTGACTTCGCGCGAAGCAATCCAAATGTACTGCTTGAGTTGAAATCAAAATCTGCAAATATTGCACACCTGCTTGAAAATGACATTCCGGCCAATGTACTAACAACCTGGACCCTCAACCCCGACACAATTGTAGAAAACGAAGAGCACCTTACAGCAAGATTAGATGAACGTATTGAAGCTGCCGCAAAAACAGCTGCCCACGGAGGTCTCATAGGCTTTCACTTTCATCCTATCATCATCTACAAGGGTTGGCAGGAAGAATATGAAAAGATATTCAGCCGTCTGCTTCAGGAGTTTAACTCAGAAGACATTACACATATTTCATTCGGCACCCTTACCTTCATTAAACCGGTCATCAAGGAGCTTCGAAAACGCAATCTGAAAAGCAAAATCCTTCAGATGCCGATGGAAGAAATAGCGGGAAAGCTCTCATATCCCTTCGAAACAAAGAAAGAGATCTTCAGCTTCGCCTACAATTCGTTAAGACCATGGCATGCTGATGTTTTCTTCTATCTCTGCATGGAAGACATAAGGCTATGGAAACCGGTTTTCGGAAGAGAATATGACTGTAACGAAGATTTTGAGCAGGATATGATTGAATCATACTTCAAAAAGGTGGAAAAAAGATGGACAGGGCAGTCCTTGTAACCCTTAAGGGCAGCGGCAAACTCGCGGATGAACTCATAACCCTCTGTGAATCGGTAGATATCGAGACAATCAAAATCTTCACGGTACCGCTGAATAAACCGTCAGCGGCATGGCTGCTCGGAAGCGGAAAAACACGCGAGATAATCGATTACGCCCTTGATTACGAGGCCGATATGATCGTTTTCAACCCCGCCCTCTCACCATCGCAGCAGCGAAACTGGGAGAAAGAGTCGGGACTCTGTGTAATAGACCGCCATGAAATAATACTGGAAATATTCTCCAGCCGTGCGACCACCCGCGAAGCATCGCTTCAAACAGGGCTTGCGCGAATGGAATACTCTCTTCCGCGCCTCACAAGAGCATGGACGCACCTTTCCCGCCAGCGCGGAGGAACAAGGGGAACAAGGGGCGAGGGAGAAACCCAGCTTGAAATAGACAGGCGTATAGTACTTAAAAAAATCTCGCGCATGAAGCGTGAGCTCGAAGAAGTCAAGAAGCAGCGTGCAATCCAGAGGGCGAAGAGGGCTGGGACCGTCCCGTCGGCCTGTATTGTCGGCTACACCAACGCGGGAAAATCTTCCCTGCTGAATCTGCTCTGCGATGCCGGAATAAAAGCCGAAGACAAGCTCTTCGCCACCCTCGACCCCACCACCCGCAGCCTTAAACTCTCCGGCGGCGGCAGCCTGACGCTGACCGACACCGTTGGATTCATCCGCGATCTGCCGCATAAACTGGTGCAGGCCTTTCACTCAACCCTTGAAGAGGCGGTTCTGGCTGATTTCCTTATCCATGTAATAGACTCATCAGACAGCGATGCCGAGGCTCATTACCGTACAACCCTCGCAACCCTGAAGGAAATCGGGGCCGGAGAAAAACGCATAATGACAGTTTTTAATAAAATCGACTGTTTTACAGAAGACGAGTCAAACCTGATTAACATCAAGGGGATACAGCTTGAGACAGAGCAATCGACATTCTGTTCAGTTAAAACCGGTGAAGGCATAGACCAGCTGCTTGCAGAAATGGAACGCTTTATAAGAGAAAACAGAATAGAAAGCCTTTTCAGATTTCCCGCAGACGGAAGAGGCTACAAATTACTGTCCGAACTGCACTCAAAATGCGAAATTATAAGTGAAGATCATGAAGATTCATATATTGAAGTAAGGGCAGTATGCCCGGATGAAATCAGAAACAGATATGCAGGCTATATCTTAGACTGAATTGCATATTCCATCGTTTTTAAAAGCTTATTTTTATCAATAGGTTTAACAATATAGTGAGCGGCTCCTAACATCAGGGCGTCTTTCATAATATCAGTCTTGCCTAAGGCACTTACCATGATCACACAGGCCTCAGAATCGAATTCTTTAATCTCTTTCAGAGCTTCAATACCGTGCATGCCGGGCATGGTCACATCCATTGTGACCATGTCAATCTGCGGGTGAAGAGACTGGTATTTATCTACAGCTTCGCGCCCGTGTCCGGCCGTATCAATTATCTTAAAGCCTTCCGACTCAAGAATCTTAGTCATGCTCTTCTGTACAAATATTGAGTCGTCTACAATCATCACACTGTATGGTGAGCCGTCTTTTTTCAATCCAATCATATGGTTTAATTCTGCATTTTTTTGATTTTCATTGCAAGGCTTTTATATCAAAAACATTTTTTAAGTAGCCTTGAAATAAACATTACAATATTATAATGTCAAATACATGAAGACATACGAAGAAATAAACTCGAAGATTGAATCCGGGACAGCGGTTGTCCTTACTGCCGATGAAGTTATTGATTACGTCGATAGAAAGGGGCTTGATGAGGCTGCTGCCGAAATTGATGTAGTTACAACCGCTACATTCGGACCAATGTGTTCTTCAGGATGTTTTCTAAATTTCGGGCACTCAAAACCCAAAATGCGCATGACCGAGGTCTGGCTTGACGATGTATCAGCCTATGCCGGTATTGCAGCCGTCGATGTTTATCTTGGTGCAACCCAGCTGCGTCACAATGACCCGGCCAACATGTACTACCCCGGCGATTTCCTCTTCGGCGGCGGACACGTCATAGAAAAACTCGTTGCAGGCGAAGAGGTTCAGCTGTTCGCACTCTCATACGGAACCGACGAATATCCGCTGAAAGAATTACGCAGCTATATAACAATAGATGATCTTAACCAGGCAATAATGACAAACCCGCGTAATTGCTATCAGAATTATAATGTTGCAATCAACTGTTCCGACAAAGCCATTCATACCTACCTGGGTAAGCTTAATCCGAACATGAAAAACCTCACCTACTGTTCAGCGGGTCAGCTATCGCCGCTTCTTAACGATCCGTATTACAAGACAATCGGTGTCGGTTCAAGCGTATGGCTTGCCGGAGCCCACGGCCATGTGTATGCCGAAGGAACCCAGTTCGCTTCTGCCTGCGAACGGGGTGAAAACGGAGTGCCATCCGAGGGTGCCGGAACCCTGGCGCTCACCGGCGACATGAAACAGATGACTCCTGAGTTTGTGAGAGGCGTCAGCTTCAAGGGTTATGGAGTTTCACTCGCCCTGGGTGTTGGGATACCGATACCTATCCTCAACAGCGACATCCTTAAAGACTGCACCGTACGAGATTCAGAAATCTTTGCACCTGTAATCGACTATTCATCAGTATATCCAGCACGCGGGTCCGATGTTGTTGCGAAGCTTTCATATGAACAGCTTAGAAGCGGAAAGGTAGAGATAAACGGCAAACAGGTGCTGACCGCATCGCTTTCATCATATTCAAAGGCCCTGAAAATAGCCGAAATGCTGAAAGCTGAGATAAAGCAGGGCGATTTCATGTTGTCGAAACCATATCAGCCATTTCCCGTAGACAAGGGAATGAAACCGCTTAACATCAAGGATCGTGGAGGCCGGGCATGAGCAAAATAACAAAAAGAGTATTGCTGACATTTTCAGGTTCTATAGCCGGGAAACCAGTCGTCACCGAGCTGATACGCAATTATGACCTTGAAATAAACATATTCCGCGCAAGCATAACCCCCAACGCCGAAGGACATATGGCAATAGACGTCACCGGGGAAGAAAAGATGGTAGCCGAAGGGCTGAAGTTTATCGAAACCTTCGACGTCAACATCAACAAGATGAAAAACAGTCTCGTGTGGGACGAGAACAAATGCGTCAGCTGCGGCAACTGTCTCAGCCACTGCCCCACAGACGCCCTCTACATTCATGATGAAACCACTCGTGAGGTCAGGTTCAACGGCGAAAAATGTATCGCGTGTATGAGCTGCGTACGCAACTGCCCATTCGGCGCGTGCAGCTCACTGTTTTAATGCTGTCGGGCCATGCGGCACTTTGAAACCTTCAGCTATAGAGATGCATCATACCGGATATCGCCGGCCGACAATACCAGCCTCTACAAGGAAATAACATCACGCATAACAGAGATTAGAATTGAACTAGAGGCGTATATAAAGCGTCAGCCGGAGTTTCTTACAAGCCTCACCCCGGTAAACCTCCTGCCAAAGGCTCCCGAACCAGCCGTCCTTATGGCCGAAGCAGCAGAGCTTACAGGGACAGGCCCCATGGCTGCGGTAGCGGGCACCACAGCAAGCCTTGCCGCCCTGCGCGCAGCAGAAACCTTAACCACCCCCCGCCGGGAAATAATAATTGAAAACGGCGGGGACATATTCATCCTCCCCGGTGCAGACCCCGAACCCGTAACAGCCGGAATCTTCAGTGGCATAGACTCAAGCTTCAGCAACCTGGCCCTGAAAGTTCCCCCCGGAGCCCGCGGCACCGCCCTCTGCTCATCATCAAGCCGCATGGGACATTCTCTCAGCCTCGGCGACTGCGACCTATGCACAGTAGTATCCGGAAACGCCTCGCTTGCCGATGCAGCAGCCACCCAGGGCTGCAATATGGTAAAAGCCGAGGCGGATCTCGGCCCCGCAGCGGAGAAAATTTCCGCAATTAAGGGCGTAACCGGAGTACTGATAATCAAAAACAAACAGCTTGCAATAGCCGGCAAAATGCCAGAAATAGTGCGTCACTCTGATTCGGAGGGACTAAATAAAATAACAGGAACATTTTTTTTGTAAAAGGTCGATAATAGAAAAATGGGTAAGATGAAGAATGCGGACTCCGCTAAAACAAGAGAAAAAATAATCAGTACGGCAGCCTTCCTGATAACCAAGCAGGGCGCCGAAAACACAAGCCTCTCGGACATCGCCCGCGAAAGCGGAATCAGCAAGGGAACACTGTATTACTACTATCCAACAAAGTCCGAACTTCTGTTTGAAATAACCAGCCGGCACATGAAACGACTCTCAGAAGACATCCTTCACTGGGTAAGCAACATGAGCGCCGACCTCCCACCAGAAAAAATTCTGCAGGCAGTTTACAGCCTTCTTACCCGTGCAAGCAAACGCGGCCGCCTTCACCTCTACCTCATCTACGACGGAATATCCGGCGACGAGGCCTCAGCCACCCGGGTACGCACCATCTACCAGGAATGGAAAAACACAGTAAAAGAAGGCATAGGCCAGCTCACGAGCGGCAACCCCGATAAAGACATCCTCGCAGAACTAATCCTCGCCTGCCTCGACGGAGTATTCATCCAGGCAAGCCTCGGCATCAAAGACATCCCCATAGAAAAAATGACAAGGCATATACTCAGGTAAAGAAAACGGGCGTCCCCCCGCCCTCCGGTCACCCTCCGGCCGGGGTCCGGCCATTCCGGGGTACGCTTCGCTCCCGCCCTGCTTCCAGCCGGGCCTTCCGCCCTTCATGTCCGTAACGCGGGTATATTACCATTACCAAGGCAGTTCAACCCCCTCAAGTTCATCAGGCAGCTCATACCCCAGAAACTCGCGTTCTTTCTTCAATACATAGTATTCAATTTCGCCGGCCTGATATTTGTTGTAAACTTCAAAAACCTCATCCTTAGTGACGGTGACGCGGTAATAATCAGCCGGCTCAACCTGCCTACCATCTGGGAGAACATAGGAAAAGTAGATTGTCAGAGTGTCGTCCTTAATCGAATCCTTCAGAATTACAATTTTTTGATAATCCACCCCATAACCAAATATAACTGCAAGATTCTCATCAAATCTATATGATCCCGTACCAATATCTGGGTCATCTTGATGTATAAAAATCACGCTAAAATTTCTCAACAATTCATTAAAAGCAGGTTCAATGAATATATCACTTTCAGTAGATTCATCATTCTTATCCACACAAGCAATACACATCATTAATAATACAAAAACTATATATTTTCTCATATTCACTCCTCTAATATTCAAAAGGAATTAACTCATAGTGAAGATGAATACCGGTTGTAAGCTCACCGGAATTCCCTGTAGATCCATAAGTAAAACCGGCAGGTAATGTCGTTCTAAACAGCTCAGTATCCTCCGCAGAGAGCTGCAGCTGTTCAAGAATCATGGATGCATAATTATTTTCAAGCATATGCATGGAGAGTTTATGGAAGTTATCTGAATAGGATGAAAAAGTGTAACCGCCTCCTTGACTATAATTCATAAAACTACCGAAAAGAATATTTTCAATTTGTGTAGTGAATATTTTTAAGTATTTCTGGTCTGTACCAAGATCAACAGCACTTCCGCCACGAGACTGTCCATGGGGTTTATTAGCCAGATTCATTTCTATCATCTTTTCAGTTTCTGGATAAATATCTTTAGTTGTAATATATGAAAATCCTCCAAGAGGGTTTATTACACCGGGGATGGCGGTGTACATGTAGTTGTCAGCGATTTTACCTTCCTGGAAATCGTTGTAGATCTGTTCAAACTCAGCTTCAATATTATTCTCTTCATAATCCAGGGCGCGCTGCTGATCCCATAAACCTTGTTCATACATAGTTTCGTTCCAGGTCTGGGCAAAATTATTCATACTGCTGAGAACGTTGTACTTTTCAAGCAGTTCATCGGTCATTGTCCCGCTTGCCCTGGCGAGGGTTATTTCCTCCTCGGCAAAAGCAAGAGCAGCTTTCATATCTCCTCCGAAATCAGACCAGACCTTATCAACTAGATTAAGCTGAATATCATATCGGGCTTTAAAATTACTATCGGTTTCAAGGAGGTGATCAAGACTGTTCTTAACGTCTACCGTCATTCCGTCAACCTTGAATGTACCGTTGTCCCACGACCATCCCGCCTGTCTCATCATCAAATCGGCTTCATCAAAACTAATATCAAGCATATCAGCCAGTGAAGCGGTAAAACCGCCGGATCCTGTATATTCAGCAAGGATACGACCGTTTTCATCATAAAGATTTTTACTTCCGTCAAACATAATATTACCGTCGTGTAAAACCTTCCAGTAATCCGCTCCCGAGCTGTAAACCGAGTCAACGTACTGCCTGAAAATTGTCGTGTCCCCCCCCCTCAGTGAAGCCATATAGTATGCAATATCGGAGGTTAGGTTTTCATCCCCAGCAATAAAATCTATTCCAAATGCCGAGGCCAGACCAAGAGCCATTTCGGTATGGGCGGAAACAGCCCGAAGGGTTTCGCTGTCGTTCATATAGTCATCACCGTCACGATGAGCCTCATGCTGTAAAACAAGAGCCGCTTTTAACAGCTCATCTTCTGTTTCGTATTCACTGTTCAGATGTATCTCTCTGACTCCATCTATGTTGAGAGTTTCGGCGTCTACTCCCTCGACAGCATCAAAAGAGAGCTCATCGGCACCGGATAAAATCCGCCAGACTGTATCCTCAAGGACTTGATCGCCCATCACAAAACCAAGTTCGAGGAGCTTTTCACTGTTTTCGACTTCACTGTAATTCTTTATTGCAATATCAGCTGCTGCAGCCTTTCCAAGTTCATAGAGGTATTTTCCAAGCATTATTCCTTCATCGGTTATTTCACCGCTCAATCCGCTGCTGCTGATATTAATTGCAAATAATCCTGTTCCACCAAGCTGCTCAGCAGCAGTATTCAAGCCGGCAAGATAACTGTCGTCATAATTATCGGTTCCCACAACCGAAATCAGCCTGGCGGCATCGAGAACCGAACCAATATCAAGCATATTAATACTCATGTCCATATTATCAAATGCTGTACTAAGGCTCCCGGAGATATCTGAAAAACCGTCCCGACCCAATTGATATCCGGCATGGACCGCATATTCTGCAGCCTGTTCCGCTGCTACGCCGCCAAGATCTGCAAGGCTCCCATAATATGCAGCTTCAAGAGGAGGAAGAATGCCTGAAATCAGACTGCTGACGCCCATTGAAGCAGCGGTACCTGCATATCCTGAAACAGCGGAGGCACCGAATAATCCATAATCCAATACACTAAGTGAGTAATCAAAGCCGAATTCATCATCATAATTCAGAGCATTAAATGCAGCATATGTACTATTGTTATATGCCTGCTGTCCAAGGTTTAATCCTATCAGCTTCCCAAGTGAAAAATCACTTGTATCAATTGAGGAAATATAATCGGAACCCAGGGTTGCAAATGATTCTATTACAATCTGTTTGCCAAGATTAAACAGACCTTCTCCCGCACTGCTGTTGCCGTTTGAAATATCAAATGCTGTTATCGCAACATTATCCGCAAGACCTACAACCATCGCACCCCAGAAACTCGCTATGCCACCTGCTCCCAGAGTCATAATGTTTATACCCAATCCGGTTAGCTCTGCGACAGTAGGAGCCTGAATAAAACTCTCACTGTCATCCCATAGACGTTTATAATAATGAGGCATATTCACTTCCCCCCAGCCGACACCTTCACGAATTTTATTAAAAATGAATTCGCCCATTATACGGCCGAGCTCTCCGCTTCCTCTATATTTCATTTGACCCGGAGCATCCCAGTCCAAACCCGGATCAACATTTTCCGAGAACTCAGGGGCAAACCCTATATGCAACCCAAAGGCTCCCGGTTCAAGTTCAATTATTCTTGTCTCAGGGAGTTCCGGTTCAGACAGCTTCCCGCTGATATTTTCAGCTATCATTTCGATAAACTCTACAACCTGTTCTATAGGACCAGTCTTTTCCATGTCGTCGGCAATTTCAGTCTGCTGATATTCACCTTCAATTTCGGTAGTGTTTAAACCTAAAGCAGAAAGAATCTTTGAATCAGCTGAGCTGTCAACACCGAAAATCATTTCCAGTTTATTCCGGATATTATCAATAGCCTTATCAGCCAGTCCTTCTAAACCCTCAATATCAATTCCGGCTAACTCTCCTGAAGCGGCCTCAAGCTCTCTAGAAAAATTTAAATTATCAGGCTCGTAAAAATTATACCGGCTCACAAATGCCGTCTGATATATATAGCTGTTAAAAGTTGCTCCGGCTACAATCTCCTTCTCATATTTCGTTCCGTTAAAAACATAGCCGTCTTCTCGCATAGTCTTACTAATACTGTTTTCCATTGATTCGTTGGCATCTGAAATGATTGCCGAAAAATTTTTCTCAGCCGAATGAACCTGTTCCAGCAGATTTTCGTATTTTAAAAGAGCAATATGTCCTTCAAACTGGTTATTTCGTTCTATCTGGAACTCCTCAATTCTGCTTATGCTTTCAGAAGTATTAAAACGGGATAAACCAGCCGAAGTAAAGACCAATGAGGCGGGGCTTGATATTTCAGCATTATTCAAAGCTGCGCCCCTCAACATTTCATCCAGCAATTCACCGTCAAAAAGATTAGAGAGGATATCTTCAGTCCCGGTTATTCCGGATATAAGCCGCCCGGTCAATATACTGTTTCCTGCAGCTGATACAGCTGCTTCAGTCATAGTACCGAAATCTTCAAGAACCCTGATATTTCCATAATCAGTACTTTGAAGTGCAACCGACTTCAGCCAATTTTCTTTATCATTCAAAAAATCAGCATACTTTTCCGCCCACATCTGCTGCTGTGTTTCAAAGCTGTTGCTGATAGAAACAGCCCATTGTTCCCGACGCTGATTAAACCTGCTTTCGGCATTCTGCCATTCGAGATCGCTTCGTGCAGCAATTGCCTTCATTTGATTTTCCCAGATTTGATATCGTTCTACAAAATCTGATTTAAGCATTTGCAGCTCCGCAAGCCTCACATTACAGTTATTCTGTATCCTTAGATTATTAATACTGCTGTCTCCAACTGCCAGAAGTTCTCTCTGCTGATTTAGAAAACCCTCAGTAGCATCCGAATTAAAAAGAGCATAGTCTGTAAGTGTTTCCGAATATTGATTTCTAGTTTCATAAAGCCGAAGGACATGTTCCCGCTCCGAGAACATATTCTTCCCCCAGGTCTCATCAACACTTGAAAGGAATTCAGAATAATCGGAATCGCCCTGAATAAAATCCTGATATGCATCAGAATAATCAGTTTCAACAGATTGCCTCTGTACTGCTGATAAAGCTGCCGTGAAATCATTCAATTCACTCTCTGCTTCATTGCATCTTAATTTTGAAATCGATTCAAATTCAGTTATGTATTCAATGCTCGTAAGTTCAGCAGGGAAATAGTATTTTTCTAAAAATGAAGAAATGGCCAGTGAATCTTCACCGGTTTCCGCATCGGGTTCTACTATATCCAGCTGAACTAACAGGTCATGCAGATTTTCTCCTTTCTGTATAAAGGCATCAACTATTGTATTTTCCAAAGCAGTTTTTTGCTCTTCAGCGGTAAATTCACTGCTGCCTTCAGCCCCGCCGAGCATTAGTTGAAGTTTGGCAGTTTCACGCTCCCAGGCGTTCTTTTTATTGAGAATAGACTCAGAATCCCTGTAAAAATCAAGCATAAAATTATCAATATTATTCTCACACGATGATATTACGTTATTCTGAATCTGCTTAGCTGCTTCAAGCCTCATATTGCTCTCTCCCAGTTTTGATTCTGCACCAAGGGTAAAACCCGCTGCAATAGAAAAAGCTAGTGCGGCTGCAATCCAGCCTAGGGGAAGAGACAGAAAACCTATTGCCATCGCATAATATCCGGCAGCTATTGTGAACATTGGAATCGAAGAAAGTATCAGTATCCTGGCATCCTCTTTACACCCCTCGATAAGATACTGATTTGCGAGCAAAACACTCTCTTCCTCAGAAACGACATCCAGATTCTCGGAGGTCCGTAATCCTCCAATCGAGGTATCTATCTGCATAAGACTTCCCTTAGATAAGATCTTGTAGAAGTTGTACATCCACAACTCTTCATCAGAATAACCTTCAATTTTATTGAATGCCTCTTTCCATTCTGTAATAAGCAGCTCTTTTGCCCCCTCTCTATCCAGATCAGTTTCATTGTTTCGGTTAAGATAGTTGCTCCAGAATGAATCGCTGATCTCATCTTTTTCGTCAGCAGACAGGGCCTGGTATTCCTCCCACTTTCCAGCCATTCCCCAGATTGTAACTATCTCGGTTAGATTCTGGAGATTATTTATTGCATTCAGTGATTCAAGCCATTTCACCAAATCTGTCTCAAAAACTGAATTGAAATAGCGTTCTATTTTCTCAATATCAGCATTATCAGACCAGCCGATATCCCAACTACCGTTTGGTTTTTCAGTGAGTGTTAAATGCTCAAGGCCTTCAGGAACGCATAATGCACCTTCTTCATCACGGTAAACAACATTGCAATAGCTTTCATTTAATGCCTGCTGCCAGCTGCTTTCAGCCTGCGAGACAACCGATACCTGTAAAGAAACTGCTTCGTTCATCACCTGATTTATTCTATTGAACAGAATGTTGTCTCTGAAATATTCTATATAACGATCGAAATATTCTTTATACTGGATATTCTCCGAATAGGCCGAAGACAACAATGTATCACTGTTTCCGAGGTTATAAAGAGCATCATAGGCAGCGGTTGATCTGTTAAGCTTATCTTCTACATATGCCAAACGGGATTCCGGTGAAACCTCATCAGCAATTCTGGATAAATAACCTGAAGATGCAAAATTATAGATTGATGCAGCCATAGAGTAATCATGCTCAACCGACTCAAACTCATTAAGCAGCACACGAGCTGAATCATAGGCAGCAGAATAAGCTGCCTCAGTCTCTCTGAAGCCCCCTGCCCCCTCAATTAACAATATCCGCTTCTCAAGTGCATTATCATACTCAGACTCAAACTCATCAATGAGATCAGCAAGGGGCTTCAATTCAGAATTAACCGATTCATCATCCGCCGCCTGCAGTCTCAGTAGTTTTTCTCTGCGGTTTCCAAGAATTCCAAGATCGTTTTTTATTGTACTGATGTTGGACCTCAAAGTTGAATACGTATCCCAAGCCTGTGCATACTCAATATAAGCATCATCATTACCAGAATAGGTGTAATCTTCCGATATTGCTTCAATATTAAACTGTTCGGGATTCCATGCTGTTAAACCTTCTGCCAAATAGGCAGTAAGTGCAATACAGGTTTCACTGGCATCAAGAATAAAATTTACTGAATCATTTTCATCTGCAGAATAAAGGTAAATATCATCAGAGCCTATATAATCAGTATTTATAAAACTGCGCCAGTTATCGGCATCAACAGTATCTAAAGAAGCATTATATTCACTCAACCGCAATGCCAGATCCCGTCCGGCATAGGCTTTTGCCAGAGACACACAGCTTGAAACATCTGGGCCATAGACTGATGAGAGAATATAATCTGAAATGTTTCTGAAAAAAACATCATTCATACTTAACGCAGCTGACGGACAGGCAGCCGTAGGGTTCAAGACCCTGGTTTTATTGAAAGCCAGCTGCTCAATTATCATAGCCGCAGTTAAATCAGTGCTGTCTGCAGCCGGCATAAACACAGCTTCATCAAATTGAAAATAAGGACTGCCATGAAATCGGAGATAAACAGCCCTTATCCTGCTGCTCAGCTCCGGTTCAAAGTTCTCAGAAACCAGATAATCATCGAATTCACCATGAAGACGGGGTTTATACTTTTTTACCGTATCAATAACACGCTGAAGCGCCGTTACTTCAGCAATTTCGGACTCAGTTATATCAAGCACTAAAGCCAGCCTATCCTCAAGGCTTTCCGCAGTGTAATCACCGCTCAAAACCTCCTTTTTCAACAGATGAATCTCTGCAGAGCGGTACTCCGAATCAGAAAGTTCCTCAGCGTTTTCAATATTGAAATCTGAGGCATTCCATTTAGCAGCCTCATAATAGGGTATCCAGCCTGCCGGGACCGTAGACCAATCCGTCGCATCAGATGATTCAAGTGCAGCTGCCATAGCATATATGTCCGAGGCCTTTGCTATAATTTCATCTTTATATTCCCAAATTTCCGTTAATTCCATTTTTGAAAAAAGACTGTTCCATTGTGCAGATTCCCCCTCGAAGGATTCCATGGCTGCGGCTGCAGCCCCCAGGTCAAATGCCGCAGTTTCTACTAATCTAAAACGGGCCTCATTTTTTACAGCTTCATCCATAAGCTCTGATTCTACTATAAGGATTAGTTTTTCAATGTCATCCAGATCACTTTCAAAATATTCCAGAAGCTTACCTGCATTGGTTATTTCATCTATCCAGCCCTCTATCTCAAAGTTAATTTCAGATGTTTCGAATGTCTGCGCCTCAGGAAAAATTGAAGCAGCCCTTACAGCCGCATAATCCTTCAGACTGTCTATATAATCAGCCAGAATTTCACTGAACCAGAACGGCAGCTCTCGTGACAGGAGGACATCATCCAATTCATAAAACCATTCACTTACATCAGTGAGTGAATTAAAAACTTTCAAACTCCAGATTTCTTCAGGAGATATTAATTCTCCGGTATCACTATTCAGGAGTCCCAGTTGTTCCAGCTCACAAAACAGATTCTTTTTTCGGATATTATAATTATGCTCCGCAAGAACCGGAACACATTCTTCCGATTCGACCAGCAGTGATGCAATTTTCTGTCGCTGCTTTGCCCCGGCGTACTCGGCAGAATAAATATAGGGATATAAATCCCCGGAATCAGCAGCCAGATTATGCCCGCCCTCAAGGTAGAGCGCCAGATACTGATGCCCTGATAAATCATCGGGTTGAAGTAATGCTGCTTCGATAAGATTAGAAGCTTCATCCAGAGGCCCATGCTCCAACAGCCAGGCTTTCAGTGCCTTCAGAGAGGCAGCAATTTCAGATACTTTTATTGCCGTATCGACATCTGTACCCTCAGTCTCCTTTATATGATCCCAGATTTTCTGGTAGGCCTGCTCAATATTCAGATCATCAGGACTATCAGGGGAAAATTCATCCCAGTCATAGATTACAAAATCTTCAGCATCGCTTTCAGCGTACAGCTGCAGCAGACTGTCATATACCCTGATGTCTTCATCAATTTCCCCCGGGATATTATTGATAAAAGAAGGAGAGGCTTCAGCCGGTATTTCATTGTAGACATCGGTTTCAAAATACTGCATTGCCCATTGAGAGAAGCTTTCGCTTGTATATAACCTGATCTCTGCAAGCCTCAGCTCATATTCAGCTTTTTCAGTTTGCTGAATACTCTTAATAATTCTTTGCATTTCCCAAAGAATCTCAGAACCCGAATCAGTCTCAGGATCATTATATAAGCCGAAATATTCAACTAGTTTTGAATACCGATAATCAAGTGAAGAAAGAAAAAGACTGTTCTCAAGATAGTCGGTAAATGAAGTAATAGAGTTTTCTGTAGACAAACAGAAAAAACCGTCCTGCAGCTGATTAGCATTAATGGTAAATCCTGCAGTTGAAACAGAATTCATCCGCTCTTCCAGGCTTCTGAGTGAAAAACTGTCAGGGTTATAAAGCAGCCCTGCCGTACTTGCAGGATCACCGTTCAGAAGCTTCAGCAGATGCTCTGATAGGGAAGCAGTGTTTACGCTGATTCCGTAATTGAGCGCAGCCTGCAGATAATTCTCATATGCTGAACTATTTTCAGTATACTCAATCAGCAGAAGGTAATTTTCCTTGTATTCGTCAGCAAGATACTGGGGGTTATCGGAATAAAGATCGCTGATTAATCCTGTATATTGTTCCCGCGCGCCGTTCAGCCTTTTTCGGCAGTCATTAATCTCAAGCATTACCGCAGATAGTTGCTCCTCTAGATTATCCAGAGACCGGCCAAGGCTATTCAGTTCTTCGACACCGTCTGCATATGCATTGAAAGTTTCCTCATACAGCAGCCTGCTCTGTTCAAGTTTTTGAAGGGTATCGTCAGCCCCTTCCTTCAATGATGTCGTATCAATTGAATAAGCATAAACCGCCTCGGCAGTTTCAATCTGCTCTTCCCAGTACTGCATACAGGCACGGGCCTTGAGGGTTTCTACCTGCAGGCTGTCGAGAAAAACAGCTTCCCAGACTTCTTCATCATTCAGCACAGCAGTATCAAGCAGCGCCGGCTTCAGGTCACTCCCGTCGAAAGCTGTTTCAAATGTTGATGAATCAAAGACAACTACTCCATATATTTCCGCAAGCTTCTGCTGCATATCAAGGGCATAAGACTGATACAAGCTGAATGTTTCAACCCAGTAATGTGCCTCGTCAGCTGCCATTTCCTGATCTCCGGATACTGCTGCAATTAAATCATCTGTTGCTGACGTCATTGAATTTGCGTCCCAGCTAATCGAACCGCCGTCAAACGACTCCTTTGAACCTCCGTCTACACAATCCATCCAGTATTCCCAACTGCTGCGGGCGGCATGCATCATTTCAATTGAATGAAGCAACATCTCAATATTATTATCCAGACGCTCCTGCAGAGAACTGCTCTCATGTACAGCATTCTGCTCGATTTCAGATATCGCCTGTGAAATTACGGCATCAAGTTCCCCGCCCTCTTCAGTCCAAAGCTCTCGTCCATCCTCAAGTATTGTTTTGAAGCTGTTAAACCATGCGGTACGCTCACTCCGGAGTTCTGAGAATGCTTCCACCCAGATCCTGTCGGCATCAGCTGCTTCAATTAGAGCGGTCTGTTCCCATTCAATACGCTCAAACAAAAATTCCTTCTCAGCTGAGTCCCAGGCATTCAATCCCTGCTCAAGCAGATTCCGAAAGGCAAGATCCCAGTTTTCTGAAGAAAAGCTGCTCTGTAAATCTGCATCTTTGATCCTGTCGTCAAGCCCGCTTTTCAGGGCTTCCAGCTCAGCATCAAGCCGTTCAACTGTTCGAACAAGTAATTCTCCGGTGACTGCCTCTGCCGCTCCTGAGTCACTTTGAAACTGCAGGGAGGCCTGATCATTCAATCTTAGATTTGAGAATCTGCTCTGTTCAAGACAATAAAGCTGATACAGCTGCTGATTATATTTATCTCGATGTTCCTTAAAATCTTCCTGCCATATCCTGTCAAATGAATCTATCAGCGATTCATCGATTGTCGACCTCAATTCCGCCGAGGCCGTAATCATATTTTCGGACCAGCTGTCCATCAGAATACCCATCTTCTCTCGGGCGCCTTCTGCCCATAGGGTTTTATCACCCTTTTCAGCCAGGACGTAAATGCCTTCATTATCGGGTTCATAGAGATCATAATAGTCAATTGATGTTTTATATCCTGAATCTGAGTCTGGATCATTATAGAGATAAAGGTTGTTGAGTTCTTCTATTCCCAGGCTGAGTCTGCCAAGTTCAGCAGGATGAATTGAATTAAAAAATGATCGGCTCAGCCATTGAGCAAATCTGTCGGCAATAAGCTCCTTGAAATATTTTTCCGTTACGACCGGAAGGTTTTCCGGATCATAATCAAGTTCCGGTAATAACAGCAGCTCTTTCTCCCATGCTGCAGCTGTCGATTCAAGTCCGAAATCAACATAATCCATCCACTGCCGACGATCAGTCTGCTCATCGGCCCTGTCGAAATAATAATTCATCTGAGATTCGTCGAAAAGATAAGTAAAATCCTGCAATCCGGTATTCTGTGTGTATGAGTTCGTATTTAAAAAGATGAAGGAAACACCAAGCAGAACCGCACATAAATTACGGGGCTTGTTCATTTTTTTAATCCTTTGAATTTAGCATTTTGAAATTATCTTTTTAGCTGACGTTTCCGTATTATTAACGATATCATGATTGATAAGATAATGCAAAAAAAATAAGTAAAAGAAGCCGCCTCTCAGACCAAAGCAGCCTCATCACATTTTTTTAATGGCTATATTCTATGCCCCATGCTAACATAATTAATAAGAACTATATATTTGGAGTTGATATGAACGTTTATTTAAACCGGTTTTTAATGGTAATCTCTATTGTAGTTGCAGCTGTATGCATTGTATTGGCATTTAACCTCGATCTTGCATCAGGTTCCGAAGCAGCTAAAGTAATTTTCTTTGCACTGATAACAATATTCACCTCTATAGCCTTATTTACGTTGACATCTGTAGTCAAAATTGTTGCTGTTAATTATCTGGTTACTCCAGTAAGCGAGATGATAGGATTAACCATAATAAATTTAATCGGCGTTTTTGTTTTTATTCTACTTGATTACCTGGTTTATTATCAGTTTTTCAGTGAACTTACAGGATTAATGATCGGTATATGGGTACTTGTTTCAGCGGTCTGGGTAATGTCCGACATCTTCAAGGTAATATACGAATAAAAAACACTTTTTATTCAGGTTGTGTTAATGAATTAATGTATTCACCGTACTTACGATCAACACGTGCGATGTGTTCGACGAGCCAGATAACCATCTTTTCCTGAATATGGATCAGGTAAAGCGCATCAAAACGCCCATCTTCCAGGTTCCGCTTAATATTTTTTAGTTCATCTTCATAAATGGCATGAAGTTTTTTATGATCCTCAAGCGTTGCATAATTATAGGAGGCAAGCATTTCCTCTTCTTCACGAAAATGGTAATCGGTGTATTCAATTATACTGGTAGTAAGAGCAGCAAGCTCCATACTATCTGCGCCTTTTAATAGATTTTCCAGAAGAGTATTTATTCTATTGAATAATTCTTTGTGTTCATTATCCATAGCCTCAATCTTCACAAGAAGAACATCAGACCAGTCGATACCTGCATCTTTTACAGTGAATTCATCACGATTGTAGCCATCAACTTTAAAGTTTTGAATTTCACTGATTAGAAGAGTACTGTTGTATTTGTTCTGATTTCCAAAAGATGATATGAATAGTGAAAGTTTATTAAGCTGCGTTGTAAGCTCAGATACTACTTTGATGCTTTGCATTGATGCAGCAGAAACCTCCTGCATGTGCTGAATAGATGATAGTGTTTCATCAGAACCTTGTTTCATTTCACTTGATGCGTTTTTAACAACCTCACTCGTAGACATCAAGGTTGAAATCGAACTTAAGATATCGTTGCTTGCCATAGAAAGTTCGTTCATAGAGAGCGAAACTTCCTGAAGCGCATCTGAGAAATGATTTACTTCGTCGTTTATAACCTCAAAAGCTTTTTCACTGCTGCTTCCCATTGTTGTGGCTTCATGTATTTTATCAGTAGTCGATTTCAATGTTTGTGCTATCATACTGGCATTTGTACCAGTATCTTCAGAGAGCTTTCGTATTTCATCGGCTACTACTGCAAACCCCTTACCGGCATCTCCTGCATGTGCAGCCTCAATTGATGCATTCATTGACAATAGATTCGTCTGACTCGATATATTGTTAATTATATCTGCCATATCCATCATTTTATCAGCATTTTTCTGAATTTCCTGAATAATACTATTCGTATCTGAAACCTTTTCGCCACCATCTCTGATAAGTTCTACCAGCTCCTCCATTGTGGATAATCTTGTTTCTGTTATTTTGGCTACATTATTGACTGATGCCATTATCTGTTCAGTTGAAGAGCTGGATTTTTCTATTGCTTCGAATTGGTGTTCCACCTGCTTAACGAGACTGCTGATAGACTGCATAATCTCTTCAACTGAGGAGGATGCGCTTGCAATAGACTCATCTAGTTTATAAGTGCCATCAAGCATATCCTCCATACTTTTAACAATCTGCGAGACTGATTCAGCACTGTCTTTTGATGAATTTGACAGACTGTTTCCAACAAGATCATTCTTTTCTATCAAAGTCTTAATACTTACAAGCATATTCATCAGTTTCTCTACAAAACTGTTAAACCAGACAATCATCTCTTTAATTTCATCATTAGTCGAGATAGGCAGCCGTACAGACAAGTCTCCACGGCTTGTTGCGAGTTCTTTCATGGAATCCGAAGCCTTTCTAATAGGTTTTGAAATTTTAAGTGAGATAAAAACACTTAATGCAGTAACAAGAAGAATGATAAAAAAACCATAAAGAATTACTATCAAACTCGTAGAATCAAGAGTATTATGGTATTGATCGATGATTTGATTTCTGTCGTCAGTAACAGCCTCGGCTATTCCGGTCAGCTCTTCACCAATGGCCATCTTCATGGCCGTAAGTTCATTACTGATTTGTACCCCTTCAGCTGCTGATGCGTCATAGACCGCCTGCATCTCGAGCCCTGCATCAAAGAAAGCATCAAGAGATGTTTTTAATGATATTACGGCAGTACTATCGGCCGGATAAAGGCTGCCAAGCTCTTCAAGAGCTTTATCAATCAGCGCTTTTGATTGTTCTGCAGCCCTGAGCTGCTGAGCGTCCTGCGTAAGACTTGATATTGTAAGATACTGAAGAGTATTTGTCAGCTCGATATTTAAATCTTTAAGCAAGAAACTCTGTGAATCCAGAGCTTCAAGTTTCATTAATGTTTCAGAGTTTATACTGATTCTGTTTAAATTAAAAATTACAAAAATTATTATCCCTATAACAAAAATAGCATTACTCAATCCTAACTTCGTTCTAATTGTAAATTTCATATTATTCCCCTAAGATCCAATATTTTCTTTTTAAACATAAAGGATCTATGTATCAATTTCCGAAGCCAGCATCATCGGGAGTCCGGACAGAGTAGATTCTTTTTATTGACACTATTTGTTTATTGTTGGCTTTTACTACCATCATTATAATATGATAAGTATATCACCTTTAACTTCATTGTAAAGCATCAAATAAATATTCATTGATCAGAGAAGAAACATGGTTCCCCCCTGTTGCCCAAGATCAACGAAATCGGGCAGCATAGGGTTACACAAAAAACCAACCCAAGGAAGGAACCATGTATACATACTACCAACTTATCAAAAACAGTAAAGACCCTGT
>JAQQAL010000014.1 GCA_028532855.1 Candidatus Thalassospirochaeta sargassi | reverse complement strand
AATACATCGACATCATATATTCCTGCTGAAATAGAGCACTTGTTGAAAGCTCAATATAATTCACATCATCGGCTATTTTCTGCATGTTGAGCATCTCATATTCTGAGATAGCGGCAAGCACGGCACCTTTTCCGGCGGTATTACCGGCAATCTCAACAACAGCTTCAAGCTCCGTCGGAAAAAGTCCTACAGCGGCCGCACTACTTTTATTCATGGCTGCTCCGAAGCCGCCTGCTATATAAAGATGCTTTATATCCGTGGTACTCTTTCCTGTCTCAGCAAGAAGTGTTTTAACACCTGCTGAAATTGCAGCCTTGGCCATTTGTATTTCACGGATATCCTTCTGTGTAATACTTAATTTATCCGTTATCCGGACAGCCCTGCCATCGTCATCATCAAAAACACAGTCACACCAGCCACCACGAACACCCTTCTCAGCAAGCTCATCATCACTCAGTATACGACCCGTTTCGTCAAGGACACCGGCTTTAACAAACATCGCCACAGCATCGACAATACCGGAACCGCATATTCCTATTGCCGGAACATCACCGATAACGTCAAAGCTGAACACTTCAGAATCATCCCTCTCTTCAGCAGTAAGTCTGTTTACAGCACCCGGCACTCCGCCCATACCGCAGCTGATATTAGCGCCTTCCAGAGCCGGTCCGGCAGCAGTTGAACATGCTGTCATACCGTCTTTGCTACCCAGCACTATTTCACCGTTCGTACCTATATCTATCAAAAGACAGAGTTCTTCCGATTCATGCATTCCGGTAGCGGCTATACCCGAAGTGATATCAGCGCCTACATATGAAGCAATCCCCGACAGCAGAGCGCAGCTGCAACCGCTTCCCGTTGACAGGCCGAACTCGGCAGCCGGTGCAATCTTCAGCCCTATATCAACAGGAATAAAGGGCGCTGCGGCGATTCCTGCGGGGTCTAAACCTGCGAATAGATGGGTCATGGTTGTATTGCCGGCAATGGTTATCAGGCCTATATCCCGCAGGTCTACATTGTTCCGCCCGGAAAGCTCTATTATCATACCGTCTATCTGCGATGTAATTCGCCTTTGCAGCTCTTCAAGATGCCCCTCAGCCTGCATACAGTACTCAATACGCGATACAACATCACCACCATACCCCTTCTGGCTGTTAAGGCCCGAAACAAAATCAATAATCCGGCCCCTGCGGGAGCCGGCAAGAGAGACTAGATAGGAAACAACGGTGGTAGTTCCTATATCTACAGCGACCGCGTAATAGTCTTCTGATTTATCACCTGAAATTATATCTGTAATTTTACCGCTGCAGCTCGATACTGTAAGGTCAAAACCACCCTCACGCAAAACAGATGGAAGCCGCCGCATTACATCAAGCGGCATTTCTGTATGCGCATAATCGGCATTGCCGGAGAGCTCATCAAGAAGCCTTTTAAGGTCGGAACGCTGGTCATCAATTGCCGGTTCTGCCAGCTTGACATGACAGCGGTGATACACTGGCAGGCTTTCGACCACAGTGCTGTCTATAGTCCCTCTAAACGCAGTCTGAATTGCAGCCTTCTTTCCGGCGGATGATATCAAAATCTTCATATCAGTCTCCGGTTTTACCCTGCACGCAAGTCGAATCCCGGTCTCTAATTCATCTTTCGACAACAGCTCAAGTTCAGCAGAAGCAGGTGCTGGAACGCCGGAGAGAACCTTCACCCGACATTTACCACAGGTACCCTTTCCTCCGCAGGGAGCATCAAAACCCTCGATGCCGGCCTTGTTGACGGCATCGAGCAGCGTGCCTCCGGGCTCCAGCTCTGTTATGCTTTCCGTATTACTATGAGATATTGTTATTTTCATTTTTAAACCACCGATTCGAACAGGGCTTTCGCCCGCTTCTTAACACTGTTTATTACATTATCGTCAGCCGGCAATATAATTACGAGGCCTTTTTCAACCCCTGTTTTACCGGTTTCGTTTCTAAGCTCCAAACTGTTAACTGTACAATCAACAAAGACTTCACCGTCGGTTGTATCAAGCCGCCCCTTCATCCTGTAGAATTCTCCGCCAGGAGATTTAATGAAGGCCTCAAGTTCAGAACGTTCCAGCGATCCTTCAGATTTAAACAGCAGCGGCACTGGTCGGCCTTGAGAACCCCAGCCGGCAAAACGTCTATCGGCGCGGGGAAGAACAATCTTCTCCTTCAAACCTAAAAAGAGTTCGGGTGATATTCGACCGTATTTTGTCCTGACAACCTCAGCCTCCGGATTAACTGATAGGATTTTCATTTCAGTTTTTGCGAGCCTGCCGGCATCCGCTGTATCAGCCTTATTTACAAGGACCAGATCACTGTAGGCAATCTGCTCATCAACCGCAGTGAGAACCTCGGACAGCTCCAGATAACTGCCGGCGTCGACAAGACTTATCATGCCATAATATCTGAACTTATCGCCATTAATTTGTTTTATACCGTTAATTATATCCATCAAAGGAGATGGCTTAGCAAGGCCCGAGGCTTCAACAAGGAGATAATCAATATCAAGATCAGCGTAATCTGTTACAGAATTTATAAAAGAGCCAGACAGACAGGAACAGAAGATCTGTCCATTATTAAGCTCACTTACATGACGCCCGTCGGCAGCGTTAATCTCAGCAGCATCTACCCCCAGATCACCAAAATCGTTAACAATAATCCCGAACCTGCGGTCCGGGAAATTATCAAAAATACTATTGAGAAAGGTAGTCTTACCGGCTCCCAGGAAGCCGGAAACAAGAACTAAAGGGATTCCTACAGACATTTCTCAACCTCGGCGATAAACTCGCTTCGGTTGGGAATAATCGAAGAATATTTAAGTTTGCCATTTATATATATGCTCGGAAGCTGCTTGACTTCCATGACCTTGCATCTTGCAATATTCTGAGGTTCAGTGTACTTATACTCAACCATATCTACCTTATCACCAAAATGTTCCTTAATATCTACAGCCGAAGCCTTCATGTAGGTACAGGCAGCACATGTAATGGAATCAAGGGTAAAGACCTCGATAAATGGTTTTTCAAGATTTGCATAATCAGGAAGTTCCCCTTCAAATTCAATCTCGCTGCCCTCATAGTTCTTAACCATCTCTCTAATCTGCTCTGTCTGATGAACCGCCTGCTGGACACCAATTGTGTTCTCAACAGGTATATCATAGGGCATATCACACCCGGGGGCTATTATAAGCAGATCGGTGTTATCAACGCTATCTATCAGATCTACAGTATTCTTCATATTGTCCTGCTGGGTTCCGAAGAGCATTACTGAAGTCAGAGGAATATTCCCACCAATGACAATGTTATGTTCATCAGTCACCTTCTTTGCTGCTGCAAGATCAACATTTTCATCTACCGAGATACTGTCGGGATTAGTTTTACACATAGGAGCTATATTAGCAGTTGCATTTCCACAGACAAAGAACGATGATTTAGCCCCGCTGCTTCGAATAAAATCAAACACCTCTGCAAAGGGGACTGCCATGAACTCTTCGAAGTGATCAGGTGATATCTGAGAAATAAGCGGATCAACTACAGCTATAACATCCATACCTGCTTCAATATAATATCCGCTCACAGCCTTCGCAACCTTCACACAATAGCTTAAAAGATCTTTGACATAATCAGGATTCATTATCATATCCATGAAGATGTTTGTTCCCCTCAAGTGTGAAGACAGAGTAAAAGGCCCGGTTATCAGTCCGTAAAGAGCGGTGGTGTCGCCGAACTCAGCTTTCATTGCCTTCATGGCTTCTATAGAAAGCGGGATTCTTCCGTCAGTTGCTGCCGGAATCGTATCTGGAATATCGGTTGATTCCGACAGAGGGTGACTCGCAACTGTAGGCGGAGCATCTTCCGACCAGACAAGGTCGCAGCCGAGAATCTCCGCTTCTATCTGCAGATCAAACATAACCGGCTGACCATCAGGTTTATAGAGTTTATTTACTTCTCTGAGCGATTTTATAAGCTTTTCTGCATCGGTCGAAACCTCTCTGGCTGTATAGCCTTTGAGCTTTCCGGCATGAACACCCGCAAAAGGTAGCCAGGGGATGGAATCAATCTTTTCCTTATTAAGTACGGCAAGGACTTTTTCTTTACCAGTCATATTATCTCCAAAAGAATTAGTATGTTGATATATTATGACCGAAACAGCTGTATATATTGTATTTATTAACTAATTTTTGCATTTAATAGAGGGCTCATTAAGCCCTGAACTACAAAAAAACCGCTCTGAAAAGGGCGGTTTTTGTAATTTTAAAAGCTCTATGGTATGTATGATACATACCTTTGTATTATTTTGAACAGGCCTCAAGGGCTTTTTCAGATGCTGTTGCGGCATCCGCTGTATAAATATCCGCGCCTATACTGTCACAAAACTTTTCAGTTACAGGTGCTCCGCCTACCATAATGGTAACCTTATCTCTGATTCCGGCATCTTCAGCTGCCTTAACAACTGATTCCATCTGGGTCATTGTTGTTGTCAGCAGGGCTGAACAGGCTATTATGTTCGCGCCCTCATTTACCGCTGCTTCTACAAACTTGTCAGCTGAAACATCAGCGCCGAGGTCTATTACAGTAAGGCCCTTACCTTCGAACATAATCTTAACAAGGTTCTTTCCGATGTCATGAAGGTCCCCCTTGACTGTTCCGATAACAACCTTACCGATTTCCTCAATGTCGTCATCTACCATAGCAGGCTTAAGAACCTCGAGACCGAAATTCATCGCTCTTGCTGCAATCAGTACTTCAGGTACAAAAACCTCATTGTTCTTAAACTTTTCACCTACAATATTCATTGCAGCCAGCAGGGCTTTATCAAGAACATCTTTTGGGTTAACACCCTCTTCAAGAGCATCTGCACAAAGCTGCTTAACTTCGTCAGCCTTCCCCTTCTGCATTAATTCCGAAATTTTTTCAAAATCTGCCATACGCTTCCTTTCTCCGCTGCATCTCCAACTGAACGCGAGTTCGAGCATGACATTAAACTGTTAAAAAGCGACCTGGCTTACAGCGGAAAAACACAGCTGAATACAGTGACGCGCTCACGGGAGAATCTCACTCCACTTCCCTTTTTAAACAGTTATATTTAGTTTTAATAAATTATCACCTGCAGAAAGCCTGATCGTATTGAATTATTTGGTCAAATTTTGCAGTTTTTTGGATAAATCCTCAGTTCTCACTGTGAATTTCATGAGTATCCGATTCCCGGCGACCGCGAGTCTCTCTGAATTTACCCGGAGAATTTCCGGTAAACTTCTTGAAAACCTTTGAAAAATAACTCTGATCTTCAAACCCGCACATCCCGGCTATGTCCACCAGAGGAATTTCAGTATTCAGAAGATAGTTTTTACTCTTTTCAACCCTTACCTGATTAAGATAGGCGTTAAAATTCTGATCAAGCTCCTTTTTAAAGAGTTTACTCAGATAGGAGGGCGAAAGATTTACATACGCAGCGGCTTCATCCAGGGATATTTTATTCTGAAAGTTCTCCCGAACAAACTGCATGGCTCCCTGTATGGCATCAGCATGCTTGATTTCGCGCATATCAAACACAAGCTCAGAAAATTTCACAATAATCCGCGACAACCATGAGGCAATAGCCTCGACACTTGTAAATGAGTTAATCCGGTTGATATACTGATAATTCATACCGAATATCTGTTCAGCATCTGCACCGCCGCGAACAGCGGCTCTGGAGAGCAGAACTACCAACTCAAGAACCCTCGCCCGGACAACCTTGAGATCTCCGCCGGCGGCAAAAAACACATTGCCGAGGATTTCATTCAACACAGCCCTTGCATGATTTGTTTCGCCGTTTTCTATATGGTCAATCAGGTCAGTTTCTTTCTCAAAAGGATAGCGGGAAATCTCGGCCTCTGAGTTTTCCATCTGTTTGATATACTGAATATACTCGGATATCTCTTTCTGCTGTTCAGAGTTCTCCTGATGTATCTGGAATTCGATCCTGTCGAGTTCAGATATGCCCGATGCCGTCACAAAGAGGAGCTCTGATAGACTCCTGGACCTTTCTGTTGTCACCGAAGGAATGTCGGCAGCAAGTTTCATAAGTCTGAAAACTTCAGAAGCCGGGAGATTCTTCCCTGAAATCAGATCATTTCTTATGAAATCTTCCGAATCTATAATCAGTGCAGGCCCGCATATGAGGGAACCGACGACTGAACCGTCCCTGTACAGAGGGGAGGTCCAGTGAAGGAGAGACATCGGGCAGAAGAACATATATTTCCCGCCGAAGCGTTCTGCCTGGTAACTTCCGTAACGATGAACCTGATTGCAATTAAGCTCGTTACCGGGAAAAATCTTTTCAAGCTGACGACAGAACTCCTGCCCCTGACCGGGAGATCTGGAACCTCCGACAATCGCACCTTCAAGATCAATAACGGCGCAGTTGATACCGGTAGAAAGGCTGTAATGTTCGGCAGCTGCTACTGCTTTTTCAAAAAAGGAGTCTAATTCCATTTTAATAACACCTCTTCCATTAATGCAAGCGGACCGGTTTTCAGCCCGCCACCCCTACTCAATGCTGATATCAAGCTCAGCGGCTGCTTCACAGCCTCCGTATCATCACTATGTGAAATATTCATTATAAGACGCTCAACAAGTCCATATTTAACCTCGGGGTAAAATCTCACAGCGGCATTTTTCAAATCGGCTTCTGCAGCAGCTGAGGCTATCGAATCAGAAAGTCCGCCGGCCTCATCAATTAGACCGTGCGACAACGCGCTGCTTCCGGGCCATACCCGCCCCTGCGCAATCGCTTCAATATCCTCCCTGCTTTTACCACGGGCTTCAGCAACCATACCGATGAAGCTCTGATACATTTCCTCAATTTCCTGCTCAAGGATCTCTTTCTCCTTGTCACTAAGCTCACGCCATGGCGAGCCCGAGTCCGCATGTTCACCAAACCTAATAGTATCATGGGTAAGGCCTATCCGCTCAAACAGCTTTTTCCATCCAAGGTATATGCTTATTACCCCGATTGACCCCGTAAGTGTCGTCGGCTGAGCGAATGTCTTCCGGCCGCAGCATGACATCCAGTACCCGCCCGACCCGGCAACCTCTGACATGGAAATAATCAACGGTTTTTCTTCAGCAAGCAGCCTGAGCTCGGCAGTTATATCCTCTGAAGCAAAGGCCGACCCCCCGCCTGAGTTAATTCTGAATACAACAGCCTTAACCTTGGAATCGTCACGCAGCTTCCTGATCTGGGGAATTAAAGATTCGGAACCCACAGCCTGGCCCATCACCGGGTCACGGCGGGAATACCCATCTACAACCGCACCTTCAAAAACCAGGACAGCAATTATTTTCTTCTTGAAAAAACCTTCCTTACCAGCCTTCTGCGGGGCTTTCTTAAACTTGAACTCCCGATCTTTCTGCTTATCCCAACGGGAGACAAACTCCCCTATGCTCACTATCTCATCTATCCAGCCTGCATCAGCTGCAGCTGAGGCTGTGAGGACCACACCGTTAAGTAGCAGGTCAAGATCATCGGCTGTTTTATCAAAACCGCTGATGATCCCGTCTTTTATAACATCAAATACTGAAGACAGATAATGTTCATACTGCTCGCGTACAGCATCATCAAGAGTATCCCGTCTGTACATATCACCGGCGCTTTTATAAGCCCCCCGGCGTATTATACCTGCATCTATACCGAATCGCCTCATCATTCTCTTTGCGAAGAGGAAGGATTGTGAAAGCCCGAAGAATTTAACACTCCCCATTGGATGCATCACCCTGTATGAACAGGCCGATGATAGAAAAAGCTCAAGCCCCCCATAAGTATGGGCAAAGAAATAGACCTCTTTCCCACTCGCCTGGAGCTTATCAAGACGTTCACGGATCTCTTCAAGCCCGGAAAATAATCCTGTAGAAAAATCCTGCCTGCACTCAATGAGCACCTTAGATATTTTTCTATTATTGATAATAGCCTCTGTTTTCAGAAAAAACTGATCAAAACGGAAGCCTTCGCGCCTTGCCGCAGTCGAAAGACCATGAGTCTGCGCAGCTGTTTCACGGTAAGGACCGGAAAGAGTTAATTTAGCATATTTCATTTATTGTCTTTATCGTCCTTCTTGTTTCTGCCTTGTATCACCGCATTAAGTATTCCAATTGCTGCAATAACGATACCTATCAGCATCATGGAAGTTCGGCCCTGAGATAATCCATAGTATAGACTTGCGCCGCCTACTACAACAAAGAGTCCGATTCTACCCAAATCCATCAGCGGCCCCCTTCAGTACGGTTCATTATTCCAGTATACAAGCTGTAGCTCATTTCTAATTCAGCTTCTTCATCGAGAAAAGAATTTAAGTCTATATCGATCACGGATTTTTCATCAACAGTATCACCCTTGAGTACTGAATCCTCCGCTATTCGATAGAGATACGACCAGCTGTCGCCCTCCCGTACAAGTTTCAGCAAAAATTCCTCTCCGTCTCTGAAACTGCAGTTGATATGATAATTATCAAAATCCAGCTCCGATATCTCATAAAACGCCCGGTAATCCCCCGCCCTGGTACTGATGACCACAAAACCGCTGTCGAGGAAATTTAAATTGCTTATACCAAGGTAAGGGTAGGAATAATCAGCTTCAGTAGAAACAAGCAGCCCGTCTTCCATCTCAATAAGGGTAGAATCCATGCTCCAGGTGCCCAGAATCAGTTCCTGAATCTGCTGCCCGGAAACTGATACGGCTGAGATAAGCATAAATATTACAATTAACTTCTTCATCAATACCTCTCACTGACAAAATCGAAGTATAAGCAGAATGATTACCAGCAGAACAAAAAAGCCCCACCATCTTCTGTCACTCCGTCTCATCTTTCTTCTTTCCGCCGAAAAAACCCTGCGCCCTCATACCGGTAATGTATCGATACACGAGAAAAACCATGGTTACGGCAGCTGCGGCAAGTAACATAAGTCCTATAATCATAAAAAGGTTGAAAGCGACTTTCATATCCATTCAACTATTTTCGTGCGGATTCGCGCCCGAGTCAAGCCCTTTAAATTGAGTTCTGCAATTCTTGATTTGAGTTGCGGGATCCACAATGCCAATCTATACTAATAATAGATTTATCAGGAGGCAGCATGAGAAAAGCGGTTGTTGAGAATAAAGAATCCCATGATCTTGCGGTAATTGCACTCGGTGGGAATGCCATCATCAGGAAGGGTGAAAGAGGTGATATCCACCAGCAGTTCACCAATACAAGGGCTTCAATGAAGCCTATAGTAAACCTTCTTCAGAAAGGCTATAACTTTGTACTGACACATGGAAATGGTCCGCAGGTAGGAAACCTGATGCTGATGATTAATTCGGCAAGGGAAAGCGTACCAGAGGTTCCTCTCGGTGTTGCAGATGCAATGACTGAAGGTTCAATGGGCTATATGATAGAACAATGTCTGCAGAATATGATGATCAGAGCCGGTATCTGGCGAAACGTCGTAACCATACCGACTCAGATACTGATAGACAAGAATGACCCGTCACTTTCAAATCCGACAAAGCCAATAGGCCCATTCTACGAGAAGGAAGAGGCTGAAAAACTTGCAGCAGCAACAAACTGGACCATGAAAGAAGATTCCGGCCGGGGATGGCGTAGATACGTAGCCTCCCCCTACCCAATCGATATTGTAGAAAAAGATGCTATCAAGCTTCTTATTAAACGAAACTATGTTGTAATATCGGGCGGAGGCGGCGGGATTCCGGTATTCTACGAAAAAGATAAGACGCTTGAGGGAATAGACTGTGTTATCGACAAGGACCTGGCGAGCATGAAGATTGCCCTTTCGGTCGGAGCAAAAACCCTTATCATAATTACCAGTGTTCCCCAGGTCTGCCTGAATTTCGGAAAACCTGATGAGAAAAAACTTTCACGCATGACGCTTGCTGAAGCCAGATATTATCATAATGAAGGTCATTTCGGTATGGGCTCAATGGCTCCGAAAATCATCTCGGCAATTGAATTCATACAGGCAAACCCCCAACACAAGGTAATTATAACCGATGTTGAAAATCTTGAAGCGGCGCTTGAGGGAGACCGCGGAACAACAGTTACAGCATACTGATACCCGCACTAAGGTGGGTGTAGAGACTGGGTCCTGACTTAAAGATACTTCTTCATCAGACCGGTTTTCTCGTTAAACTCATTTATTTCGCGATCCCATTCATCAGCCTTTGAGAACTGATCGATCCAGTAGTTATCGTCATACCACTGAGCGTTAAGTTCTTCAACTGTCTTACCCTGCTGTTCTACCCATGTAAAATACTTTAGATTATGCATGCGGCGTTTGTCGTAATAGGATGTCTCAATCAGATTGTCGATGCCGGTCCCCATAAGGTATCGTTCATAACAGACAGCAGCCTTTTCATGATTATACGGGCCGTATTTATCGTTATACTCTGTTATTCTTGAGCCGTACATATCCATAGAGTCGGTTGCAAGGGTAAAAACCGTGTCATTTTCATTCAGCTCATAATATTTGGCCATCTTTATCGCACCGATCAGATTGGCAATTGAAGAAATACCAAGATATTCAAGCTTTGAGATAATCTCATCAGAGACACCCTGCTCACGCAGATAATCATGACCTGCTTCTTCATTAAAAAGCCTCATAATTCTAATAACTGCCTCATCATCAATGCCTGCGGCCATATCCATGTTCTTCAGATTGTGAACCCAGGGCACATGTTTGTCGCCTATCCCCTCTATCCTGTGTCCGCCGTATCCGTTTGAAAGAAGAGTTGGACACTGCAGGGCCTCACCGGCGCAGAGCTTCATATTAGGGTAAACTGTTTTCAGATATTCACCGGAACCCAATGTTCCGGCGGACCCCTGAGTCAGAAACAGGGCGCTGAAACGCTGACCTTCTTTCTTATTCGCATTAAAAACCTCTTCCATAGCCGGCCCGGTTACAGCATAATGCCACATCGGATTACCTATTTCAGAGAACTGATTGAGGTTGACTATCGAATCTCCACGCTCGGCATCGAGCTCCTTACACTTGTCGTAAATCTCCTTTACATTACTCTCGCACCCCGGGGTGGCAAAAACCTCGGCGCCGAGTTTATGGAGCCAGTTGAACCTCTCCTGCGACATTTCTTCGGGGAGGATTGCAATTGAATCACAGCCGAGCAGACATGAGTCGTAAACACCGCCGCGGCAGTAATTGCCGGTTGAGGGCCAGAGAGCCTTCTGGGTTGTAGGATCAAAATGCCCGCTGACAAGCTTTTCGACCAGGGGGCCGAAAGTGGCTCCTACCTTGTGGGCGCCGGTGGGGAAGAACTTACCTATGAGCATAAAGACCCGGGCTTTTACTCCTGTTATGGCCTCCGGCAGCTCGATATAATTCACGTCTCCGAATCCGCCCCCGCTCTCAACAGGCTCATTCTTCCAGGTAATTCTGAACAGGTTCAGCGAATTAAGATCCTGCATGGCAACATCTTTCAAAGCATTCTTTATGCCCTCCGGGACCAAATCGGGATTCCTCATCTGTGCGTAGGTCGGAATAATGATATTTCTCTCCCGGCATCTCTTGATAGTATTATTCAGAACCTGTTCGTTTGTTTTCATCTGTTTCCTCTGTATTTTATTTTGCAACATTAATTCTAACATGGTCTAACCTAAACAACAACGCTGTTTTTACCTCAAATTTTTAAGTATTATTTTAGGTATCCCTCATTTATTTGAACGTATAATGCAATATTACGGATTTATTTGCCAATCGCAAAAATCGGGTCTATACTAAAAACAAAGGAGACGGCTATATGAAAATTCTGATAGCGGACAAGCTTTCCAAAACGGCAGTTGAGGCCCTGAAAGCTGCCGGAATGAAGAAGGTTGAAATGGATCCGGATCTTACCACTGAGACACTCCCCTCCGCAGTAGCCCCGTATGACATACTGGTTGTAAGATCAACAAAGGTAACAGAAGAGGTAATAAGGGCAGGCGTAAACCTCTCATTGATAGTACGCGCCGGTGCCGGAGTTAATACAATCGACCTGAAAACTGCATCGTTACTCGGCATTCATGTTGCCAACTGCCCAGGAAAGAATACCGCCGCGGTTGCTGAACTTGTCATGGGACTGATGATTGCAGCGGATAGACGCATAGCAGACTGCACTGCTGATCTAAGGGCAGGCGTATGGAATAAAAAACTATACAGCAAGGCTGCAGGCATCAAGGGGCGCACACTTGGAATAATTGGAATGGGCGCTATCGGCAGGGCTGTTGCAAAAAGGGCAAAAGGATTCGAGATGAATGTTGCGGCCTGGTCACGCTCTCTCACACCCGAACGAGCTGAAGAGCTGGGTATAGTATACTGCGAAAACCCTCTCGATGCTGCAAGACAGAGCGATGTAGTAACTGTTCATCTTGCGGCATCTGCGGACACAAAACACTTTATCGACACAGCCTTCTTTTCAGAGATGAAAGAAAACTCCATTTTCATAAATACATCCCGCGGAGAGATCGTCGATACTGCAGCGCTTAAGAAAGCGGCAGAAACAAAAGGGCTTAAGATCGCACTTGATGTTTACGAGAATGAGCCGCCGGCAACCTCGAATGAATTCACCGATACAGGTCTTGCCGCGGCGGTTACCGGCACTCACCACATTGGTGCATCAACCTCACAGGCGGCCGAATCAGTGGCGGCGGAAACCGTGCGGGTTATTACCGAATACCGCTCAACCGGGACCCCGCCGAATGTTGTCAATCTCAGAGATAAAAATGATACAGATATAAACCTGGTTGTAAGACACTTCAACCATGTGGGAATCCTCGCCGGAGTCCTTGATGAAATCCGTACCGCCGGAATCAACATCGAGGAAATGCAGAACAGTATTTTCAAAGGAGACAAGGCAGCGGTATGTACAATTAAACTTGATAACATGCCCGGTGATGAACTGCTGCAGAAGATTGCGGCTGTTGATGATATTATAAATGTTTCTTTGAAATAAGTTTGCATGGCCGGACTAAGACATATAGCGGAAGATAAAACTGAATTCTCTCTTTTTTATTGTATGTTTAATATGATATAATCACCGCGGAAGCAGATGGGGTCTGGTGGCTCCCGCGGTCTTCAAAACCGTTGTCGGTAAATGCGCCGAGGCAGGTTCGATTCCTGCCTCTTCCGCTCAACATTAGAAAACAGATTTACAGAAGCAGTGACAGGACAGTAGATGAAGACGTGAATTCTTTCCGTCCCGGTTTGAAGATATTTAGAAACCATAGCCTCAGGGCTGCTGTTCCATTTTTACCATCACCTATAAATCTCTCACTGACTTGGGGTGCAGCCCGAGAATTTCAGCCGTTTCCATAACAGGATTTTATCGTTTCAGATTATAAAGATCACAGCCGATCCTAAAGAGAAAGGTGCAATATGAACAATTTAGAAATAAGAAAAATTCCGCAAACAGAACAGATACTAAGTAATCCGAGAATCACTATCTGGTACAACAGGATAAGCAGGCAGCTTACGTCAGCTGCCGTCCACTCAGCAATAGAGCATTCAAGGTCTCTTATACTGGATGGAGGCAGTTTTGATGAGGATGCTCTCTACATGAATATTGAAAAACTCTGCGCCAGGCTTTACAACCGGCGTATCAGACCGCTGATAAACGCTTCCGGTGTCATTCTCCATACTAATATGGGGCGCTCACCAATAGAAAAAGAGGTCTGGAATTCCTGTGAAGCGGTAAATACCGGTTACTCCAGCCTTGAACTCTCGCTTAAAACCGGAAAAAGAGGCAAAAGAAACGGTCTGGTCCCCTTCTTTCTGAATACGCTGACTGGAGCGGAATCAAGCGCCGTGGTAAATAATAACGCTGCCGCCGTCTATCTAATGCTCAGCACCTTCGCTGCCGGTAAACAGGTCATTGTATCAAGAGGCGAGCAGGTCCAGATAGGTGGAGGCTTCAGAATTCCCGAGATTCTGCGGCTATCCGGTGCCGAACTGGTAGAGGTTGGGACAACAAACATAACAACCCTTGATGACTATCTTGATGCAATAACCGAAAATACGGCATTAATACTGAAGGTTCATCGCTCGAATTTTGCAGTAAGAGGCTTCACCTCTGAACCTACGGTGCGGGAACTGTCTGAAATTATTCCTGATCATGTTCTAATAGCTGTAGATCAGGGTTCCGGCGTCCTGAATGAAAACATAGCCGGTGAGGATAAAGTTAAAAGTCTTCTGGGCGACGGTGCAGATATTGTAACATTCAGCGGGGATAAAATTCTCGGCGGCCCGCAGGCGGGTATTCTTGCCGGTAAAACCGAATTGATAAAAGCGGTTGATCAGAACCCTCTTATCAGAACTATGCGGCCGGGAAAAACTATCTACTCACTCCTGGAGACAAGCCTGCTTCTAAGGCTCAACAGTCCGAATGCCTGGTCAAGGCATGCAGAGTTTATCGACAGCGGCGATGTCGTAAAAGATAAATGTAAAAAACTCAAAAGAGGATTATCAACAGAGAAATATAAACTGATAAGCGACAGAATATGCCTTGGTGGTGGAAGCACCCCCGACCAGTTCTTTGAGAGCTGGTCGATTGAGATTGTTTCGGAAAAAATGAAGCCTCAGGCAATTATAGACGAATTGCGTAATGCAGAAATCCCCATCATAGGAAAGATAAACGGAGATAGTGCTGTACTTAATCCAGCGGTATTTACCGATGATGATCAAAAGTACGTTAAATCGGTACTGAAAGCACTCGAAGAAAAACTGTAGATGCATATAATCGGTACTGCCGGGCATGTAGATCACGGCAAGACCCAGCTTATAAAAGCTCTCACCGGTATAGACACCGACAGGCTTCCAGAAGAAAAGCAGCGCGGACTCACAATTGATCTTGGATTTGCACATTTCAATGATGAACAGGGTAGCAAAATTGGTGTTGTAGATGTGCCTGGACACGAAAGATTTATACGTAACATGACGGCAGGGGCCTGGGGAATTGACCTTGCCCTGCTTGTAGTTGCAGCAGACGACGGATGGATGTTCCAGACTGGAAACCATATGCGCGTATTGATGGCGATGGGAATTAATGAGCTGTTAATAGTTGTTACCAAAACAGATATTGTTGAACCAAAACGAACTGCGGATGTTATTGAAGACTGCAGGCTGAGATTATTAGAAATTACAGGCAGGAAGTATCCCGCCATCGGTGTGTCTGCTGCTGCAGGTGATAATATCCCTGAACTGAAAAAATTGATATACCGAAAACTCGCCGGAAAAGAAGACATGATCCCGGGAAAGCCGCTGATGTATATAGACAGAGCATTCAGCATTCAGGGAGCCGGGCTTGTCGTAACAGGAAGCCTGCGCGAGGGAGGGATCAAAAAAAACGACAGCCTGCTGCTTCTCCCGAACAAAAAACCCATCAGAGTGCGCGGTCTTCAAACCTATGAAGATGAAACAGATGAGGCTGTTCCGGCCTGCCGTCTGGCGGTTAATATTGCCGGTGCGGACATAGAGGAGGTTGGACGAGGCTGCTGTCTAACCCTGCCCGACTCCGGCTTCACAGCAGAAACGGAATTTATCATTGAGCTTAATCAAGCTGAATCCTCAGTCCGAAACCATTCAGAGGCTGAATTTGCTGCCGGCACAGCACATTCAATCGGCGTAATACACTTCCTTACAGTCGCCGGCAGAACAACCGCACGTGCGCGTGTAACCCTAAGCAGCGCAATCCCCCTTCGTCTTGGACAGCCGATAGTAATAATCAGGAAGGGCGGCAGCCTTATTACCGGTAGTGGAAAAATCATATGGAAGGGAACGCTGGATAAGAACGCAAGGAGAGCTGTTGCGACTGCAGCTGATACTGATTCAACTTCACTTAACCTTGCTGTGCACGGTTTGTTCAACGACGGCAATAAATGGATTTTCCAGAAAGAAAAAAGACTTCAGCTTGAAAATGATATAAAAGCGGAGGCATCATCTGCCGGCGGTATCAGGAGGGAAGAGCTTGTCGGCAGGCTTAAACTCTCCGCCGGCGCAGTGGTACAACTCATTGAAGGGCTTACAGGCTCGGGTGAAATTACAGAACAGAACGGGCTACTATCAACCTCAGAAAAGAATGACATTGAACTCTCCAGGACAGCCTCTCAAATTCTTAAGGAAATGGAGCAGGCGGGAGACACCGGTTTTGATCTCAGTAAAAAGAGAATTCCAGGAGCTCATAAGGAGCTCAGGGTGCTCACTCGTGCCGGGCTGATTATTCCGCTGACCGAAACACTCTTTCTGACGGAAAAAATCTTCAGCTCACTCTGCGAAAGAATGCTGAAGGGGCTTAAAAAAGGTGACACCTTCGATATAGCCCATGCAAAGCAGCGCACTGGGTTATCCCGAAAATACATTATTCCGCTGTTGAATAAAATGGAAGAAAAGAAACTTGTATCACGGGAGGAAAACCTCCGTCGGGTGCTTTAAGACTTTTTACTCAACGCGATTCAACCATCAGCAATGATGAAGTCGAGGGCCGTACGGAGCATATGAGTAATCCTTAAATATGAGCCATGGCCTGATCTACACTCCAGCCTTCATGTACAATCCCGCACATAGCCTCCACCATCGCCTGCGTATTCTCATGCTGCCAGATATTGCGGCCTATGGCAATGCCAGATCCTCCGGCCTGTATTGAATAGTAAACATCGCTGAAAACATCGCGAATTGAGTCCGTTTTTGCACCGCCGAGGATAACAACAGGCACCATACAGCCCTCCACTACCTCGGCAAATGAATCAGGGTTGCCGGTATAATAGGTTTTTACCATATCAGCGCCAATTTCAGCAGCAGCCCGGGACGCAAGCTTTATTCCCGCTGAATCAGTAGACTTCAGGGGTTTTCCGTCGAAACCGTTACCCCGTGCCATAGCCTCAATCATCAGCGGCAGGCCCCAGTCTTCACAGCTGTCTGCGATAAGGGACGCCTGCTGCGTAAAATGCCCCTCACGTTCATGGCCGAATTTGACAGTTACGGCGACACCGGCTGAACCTGTCTTTAACGCAGTTTTAACCGATGTTATCACTTCTTCTTCAAACTTGCCGCCGAATACAGTGAACCCGCCTGTCAGCCTGAGAATTATTCCTAGACTTCGATCAAATGATCCTTCCGCAGCTCTTATGAACCCCCTTGTTGTCAAGACAGTATCTGCACCCCCGTCAACACATGCCTGTATAAGCTTGGCAGGCTCGTTGATGCCCTTCATCGGCCCGGCTATTCCTCCGTGGTCAATTGCGACAATAACGGTTTTGCCATCGTCCTTACTGAAGATGTTGTTTATTCTGATAGTCTTTCCGGTGTTCATTCTTCCTCCGTTCTTTCTCTGGCGGCCGCAAGCGGACCGAATAATGGTTTCAATAATCTGTAGGACTCACGATAAAGTTCAAAATATTCAGAATATATCGCATGACGCCCGGCATCAGGTTCATATACATCCTTGATGCGCACAATTCTGTCCGCTGAAGCCGCAAGCTCATCTGTGTCACCCAGGGCTCTGAGAGCTATGACAAGATTGCCCAGCAACTCGGATTCAGTTGATTCCGGAACAAGCAGTCTTCTACCTGTAATGTCAGCCTTAATCTGGTTCCACAACCCCGATTTAGAGGGTCCCCCGGTTATCCGCATTTCGTCGACCCGGCCTCCATTTTCAGTCATAACCTCAATTACATCGCGCATTGCATAACCTGTAGATTCAAGTACAGCGCGGATCATATCACAACGGTCGTGATGCAGCCCCAAACCGAGAAATGCGCCCCTGGCCGAGGGATCCCAATGCGGCGCGCGTTCACCTGCAAGATATGGGAGAAACAGCAGGCCATCAGCCCCGGAGGGCGAAGATGCCGCGGCGTCAATAAATACGGAATAATCAGCACTGACATCTGTTCCGGAGGGAGTCAGCTGGGCTTTGATCCATTCGAGAGCCTTGCCCGAAGTTGATATAATTCCTGAAACATTGTAGAGCGGCTCTACAACATGTCCGTAACCCATGAGCCTTGGATCTTCAACATAGGTTTCTGTACAGAGGTTGATTCCCTCGGAGGTCCCGGATCTGTCGCATGCGCGCCCTGGATATACGGCAGCAGTGCCCAGGAGGGTGACGACAAAGTCAGGCCCCGCCGATACAACAGGAATCCCTTCAGGCAGTCCGGAGGCTGCCGCCGCGCTTTTGCTAATAGAGCCTGTAACATGCCCGGGTTTTACGAAATCAGGAAACTTATTTTTATCCAGCCCTAGATCAGATAGAAGTTTATCACTCCAGAAATATTTTTCAAACTTCAGCCCCGGAAGTATCGTAACGGCTGTACCGGTCAGCCAGAACGCCATTGATTCCGGACAGGAGAGAAAAAAACCGGTTTTTTCATAAACCTCAGGCAGATTATCCGCAATCCACATTGCCTTGGGGAGGTAAAATGTCGGGTCAATGACGAAATCCTGCACCTGTCCAATCTTCTCCGACTGTTTCGTGCCGCGCCGGTCAATCCAGGACATAACGGGTTCGAGAAAGGTTCCGTCTTTTGCTACCGGAACAAGGGTCGGGCCGTTTCCGCTTATTACGACAGCCCGTAACCGGTTCTTATCAAAATTCGACAGAAGCTCGGCCGAGACCGAACAGAAAGACTCTATCCATTCACCGGAATCCGACTCATAGAAACCGCTTTCAAGCGTATCGCGAAGAGACATGTTCCTGGAAGATAAACTCAGAAACTCACCGTCTTCCGACAGCAGGGCTCCCTTAAGTACTGTAGTACCTATATCAAACGCAAGTATCATTTTTCAGTTCCAAGCAGCACCCGCTGCGTTTCTGTACTCATCGCCGCCTTGATGCCGTCTTCAATATCAGAGAAACCGGCAATCCGTGTTATAAGCGGCTTAACATTAACCCTTCCAAAATCAAGAAGCCTTACAGCCTGCTGAAAATCAAACTCAGTGCGGCCTTCGGTTCCGGTTACAAGGACCTCGCTTCTATGCAGTCTGTTCATATCTATCGGCATATGGGGTTTTTCCTGCATGTATGCCGTATAAATATTGATGCGGCCGTTCTTTCTTATCGATTTAAATGCGGCTTCAAGGGCGGGTATTGCCGGACTTGTTACAACGCATGCGTCAACTCCTCTCCCCGCTGTTTCAGCCCTGACAGCTTCAACTGCGTCGACTGATACTGGATTAATTGTGAAATCTGCACCAAGCTCTGCAGCCGTTGCAAGTCTGGAATCATCTACATCGCTTATGAAAACCCTGACCCCCATGGCCAGGGCAACTTGAAGGTGCATCAGCCCCATCGGTCCCGCACCGACAATTAAAATATCCTCAGCAATAGTCAGATTCAGCTTCTTGAGAGATCTCAGGCAGCAGGCTACTGGTTCAGCGAATGCTGCTTCTTCAAGCGACAGATTATCGGCAATAGTAAAAACCCTTTCGGGAGCGACAACAACATAGTCTGAAAAACCACCGAGGGGGGTTACACCCCGGGTGAATTGATTTTCACATAGATTGGACTGCCCGGTGCGGCAGTAGTAACACTGATGACAGCGATAAACCATATCCAGTGCAACACGGTCTCCGGCCTTCAAGGCTGATTTAACACCCTTACCAACCTTCTCCACAACACCGGACACCTCATGCCCGGGAACGAGGGGATAATAGATTTTCATGTCACCCGCCCACAGCCTCTGCTCCAGGGTGCAGATGCCGCAGTACTTCACCCTTACAAGAACCTCGCAATCTCCGCATTCCGGGATCTCCGATTCCATAATCTCAATACTTCGGGCATCCATAAGTACCGCTGATTTCATATCTCCTCCTCAGTCTCCATTGTAACCGCAAATCGGCATTTTTCTAAAAATCTGCAATCCGCACAGGCAGGTCCGGGGCAGCCCTGAAAATCATCGACATTTTCAAGCTGTTCGATATGCCACTGAAGATCATCAACATATGCATCAAGTTTTTCCCGCCTGCTTATAGCATCACTGATCTTTTCTCTGTAATGTTTCAGAAGCCTCATTCTCCGCTTCTCACCGGAAGGATCCGATTTACCCAACTCGATTATCTCTTTTATCTCTATCAGGGTCAGACCGTAGCTCTTCAGCTGAATAATCCGCTTGAGATAAATCAGATCCTTATCAGTATATCTGCGCTGTTCACGATCTTCCCGAGCAGGGGCATCAATCAGCCCCAGCTCCTCGTAGTAGCGGATAGTCCTGACAGTCACATCCGCCTCCCTTGCAAGATCACCGATTCTATACATCACACGCCACCAACCTTACGTATTACGTTAGGTTTATTATACGTCAAGTTAATCCAGAAAACAAGGCAAATCGACCGCTCTTTAATCCTCGTTTCTGTTCTGAACTATCGACATGATAACCATTGCCGCTGCGGTAATGATATATGGAAAAGCCAGGATGAAATCAGCTGGTATATCGATAAACCCCTGGGCGTAATTTGAAAAACTCTCTGCCAATCCGAATACGAAGGCTGCGCCTAATATACCGAATGGAGTCTTTCCACCCAGGTATATTACAACCAGAGCAATCCAGCCTCTGCCCGATGAGATATGCGGAACATAGGCACCAAGATTTAATGTAAGCACAGCTCCAGCAAGACCGCAGGTAAAACCTGAGATAAGAATGCCAAGCATCTGATAGTTCTGCGGATTAAGCCCGATTGCAATCATCGCTTTTGGATTACTCCCGGTCCCCCTGAGCCTGAAGCCGAATGGGGTTCTGTATATTGCGAACCAGGCAATAACAACAATAATCCAGCTCATGTAAACAAAAACGTTATGACCGAAAAAGATATCACCCAGGACGGGGATTTTATGCAGAGGGGGAACATTCAAAGACGGCAGAGGCGGGAGTTCTTCAAACATCAGAACACCCTTTGTTCCAAAGATATGAAAGGACAGAACCGCTGTTAAGCCGCTCGCAAGCAGATTGGTTGCAAGCCCTGTTATAAAAACATTCGCCTTCAAATAGATGGTGATTGCACCGAACACCCAGGAAACCAGAATTGTCATAAGTATGCCCAGAAGAATTCCAAGCAAAAGACTCCCTGTTGCCGCTGCAAAAATGACGCTGAAAAAAGCTCCTATAAGAATCAGACCCTCAAGAGCGATATTCAACATACCGGAGAGCTCAGTCATAAGCCCTCCTATTGCCGCAAGAAGAAAGGGCGTCATTATGCTGATGGAATTATGAATTATAGGGATTGAGAATCCTTCGCTGCTCATACCGCTTTCCTCCTGTATTTAAGAAAGTTGTAGATTGCCTGGGCTGTTATAAGAAAGAACACAACAGACTGCACAATAGACGCAATCTCAATGGTTATATCGGCATTAATCATTGCTGATTCAGCTCCGGCCTCAATATATGCAAAAAACAGGGCGGCTGGAATTACCGCTATAGGGTTATTACGGGCTATTAAAGCTACCGCAATTCCATTCCATCCCATTCCGCCGGAAAAGCCCTTAAAGCAGGCATGACTTGTTCCCAGAACATACACGGCGCCGGCAAGACCATGGAGAGCTCCGCTCCATAACATAGGCAGCATTATGTACTTCCCCACGTTAATTCCTCCATAGCGTGCAAACTCCGGATTTACTCCGCACATCCTCATCTCATAACCCTGGTGGGTTTTGAACAGATAGAAAAAAGCAAGAATAGCAATTATAACAACAAAGACTATACTTATATCAAGATTAGACGGTGGAAAGATCTTATTAAACCAGAACTGCTCCGCAACCTTGCTTGTAGTCAATAGATTATTTCCCGGGTCATCAAAGGGTCCTGTAATAAAATTATCTACTATATAAATCAGAGCATTGGAGATCAGAAAAGAGGAGATAAGCTCATCAGTCCGCCACTTCATTTTGAAAAAACCTGATAATCCGGCAATAACCGCACCGGTGACAACCGCGGCGAGAAGGCTGACTGTTATCCCGAAGAAGGCTCCTGCCGCAGGCATTGCAAGACAGACGGCAGTAGCCGCAAATCCTCCGGCGTACACCTGCCCTTCTCCGCCGAGGTTGAACATCGAAGAGCGGAACGCAAAGGCTATTCCCAGACCGGTAAGAATCAGAGGTATAGCTGAATTGAACATATTTCCCAGATAATACTTATTTGTCAGGGGGCCTGCGAAAAAATAGAAAAGTGTCTCACCCGGAGTCTCACTCATGATAAATATCATCACAAGCATAACCATAAAGGCTGCGCTCAGGGTTATCAGCAGGGCTATTGCAGTGACAAACATATCGCTGCGGTTCACTTTCACTCTTCCCCCCTGAAATCATCTTTAAGTCCAAGCATATATTCACCGATAACCTCGCGTGTCAAATCAGGCCCGGAGGCTCTGCCTGCAACAAGCCTACCCCGGTACATAACAAATATTGTATCGGCAAGGGTGAGTATTTCATCGATATTGGACGAGATAAGGACAACGGCAACTCCACGGGCCCTCATTTCAAGCATTTTTTCATAAATGAATTCACTGCTTGCTACATCCAGCCCCCAGGTAGGTTCGGAAAAAAGAACAAAATCCTTCACATTATCAAGTTCGCGGGCAAGAATAACCTTTTGGATATTCCCACCCGAAAGGGTTCCTATCGGAACATCGGAATGGCCGTCAATCTTATACTCGGAAATAAGCCTCCTGCTGTGCTCTGATATCTTATTATCATCAAAGACGCCGCATCTTTTCATAAAATCATGATGGCTTGTAAGAATCAGATTCTCCTTCACTGATGTATCAAGACTCGATCCCCGCTTCAGCCTGTCGGTAGGAACATAGGCAAGCCCGCGTTCCCGCAGGGCTTTAGGAGAAATATTAGTAATATCCTCGTCGTTATGGTAAATACTCCCGCTGCTTATCTTCTGAAGCCCGGCAATAACATCCTCAAGTTCTGTAAGACCGTTCCCGGCCACACCGGTAATCCCTACAATTTCACATGAAGAAGCATTAAAAGAAATATTATCCAGGATAGGATGGCCCTGTCGCTTCTTTCGAATTGAGACTTTTTCAAGACTCAACACAGTTTCTCTACAACCCTCTTCGCCCTTGGCAAAATCAAAGATAACTGATTTTCCAACCATCATCTTCGATATTTCCCGCTCATCCACATCTGCTGTATCCTTTACCGAGACGATCCGCCCCTTCCTCATCACAGTTATCCGGTCCGAGATATCTTTAACCTCTGATAATTTATGCGTTATTAAAATGACAGTCTTCCCCCGCTTAATCAGCTCACGCAGGGTATCAAACAGCCTCTGAATCTCCTGCTCGGTAAGTATAGAGGTCGGTTCATCAAGAATAAGAAGTTCAGCCTTTCGGTAAAGCATCTTTATTATCTCTACCTGCTGCATTTGCCCGACACTTATTTCAGAGATTTTCATTTCGGGCGATATATGAAAGCGGTTTTTTTCTATAACAGCGGCAACTTCAGCTTCAGCCTTTCTGTTATCGAAAAAGATCGCAGCCTTTTTAGGTTCAGCACCCAGAACTACATTCTGAGCAACGGTGAATTCATTAACCAGCCTGGAGTGCTGATGAACCATTCCTATCCCGGCTTTGTTAGCAGCAATGGGATTTAATATCTTTAATTCCTTACCGTTCAGGGAGATTGTTCCGGAATCCGGCTGCATAATACCGTAAAGAATATTCATCAGTGTTGTCTTGCCCGCCCCGTTTTCCCCGACAAGAGCATGAATCTCACCCCTTCGAACATCAAGCGTCACATTGTCGTTTGCCTTAAGTCCCGTTACACCAAATGTCTTGCTTATGTTTTTCATGCTGAGATAGGATTCCACATTCACCTTCCTGGATAAAATGATGCCCGTCGACAGATCGCCCCATAAAGGCGATCATGGGACGGGGTTGAAAACCGCTTTACAGTTCCGGTACTTCAAGAACCAAAGTTCCTGACATAATTGAATCGACAACCTTCTTCTGTTCAGCCTGAATGGATTCAGGAATGGTATTTAGATAATTCGGATCTGTATCTACAAATTCGATGTATCCATCCCGCGCATTGAGCTTAACACCAGTTCCGTACTCCACCTTTCCGTTTATAGCGTCATCTACAACCTCGGCTACGAGCATTTTCTGGTGAAGAGCTCCGCATCCAGCAATAACTCCGGGGGCCTTCGCATAGGAATTATCATCCCAGTACATGACATACTTATTTCTATCGGCGCATACTTCAAAAACACCTGTGGCAGCCCCGCCGCAAATTACACCAATGACATCAACACCCGCATCAATCATGCTTTTTGCAAGTTCTCCCGCCTTATTAGCATCATACCAGTTCCCGAGCACGCGATAGTCAAGGGTGATACCGGAATTGACAGCCTGTGCACCCTGCTCAAAACCGGGAACAATCATCTTATTCAGAGCTGGATACTCCTGGGCAACTATGATACCAATCTTGAGATCAGCATTTGCACCGGGCATATCACTTGTTGAAATCAATCCTGCAAGATGGCCGAGCATATAGGATTGTTCAACCTGATTATAAAGAAAGGATGCCATCTGCGGATGCCCTTCAATGAAACCGTCTACGAATAAGAATTTCTGTTCCGGAAACTGCGAAGCAAGTTCCATGCAGACGAATGGCATCGAGGGATTAGAGGTTAGTACCGCATCATATCTGCCGGTGGCAACTACGGAGGTCATCTTTTCTCCCCACTCAGACTGGTTAAAACCGAGCTCGACAACCTTCATTGAGGCTTGAGGATACTGATCGATTACCTGCTGAGCACCTTCAACAAGCTGTTCATACAGGGGGCTACCGGCGGTAACACCCGGAACAACTACAGCCAGTGCAAAGGGGGCAACCGTCGCTTCCTCTTTTACAACAGCTGGTTCCGTTGGAGTTTCAGCTTTTTTCTGACATCCTGTAACAATAAGAACCGGAGCGATAAACAGCAGGATTACTGCAGCAACCAAGAGTGATTTAGTACTCTTCATAATTTTCTCCTTTTTTGTTTCAATCTCACGATTAAACATCCCATAAACAAATAAACAACACCTGGCTTGACTCTCAGCATCTGCTGAACAGACGCTTACAAACGTATCGTTACCCTAACAGGCGTAAGCCTATTTATCAAGCTTTTCATTATTTACTATAGCATCATACTCACATCCCTGTGCACATTTTTTGACAAAGGATAGAGTCCAATAAAATTTCGCAGCAAATCCCGTATCTCTTATCAAATTTTAAAAGGGGATACCCAATACTTATTGGACACCCCCGGCGTTGTAATATTATCTGCAGCGTTAAAGGTTCCCAATGGTTCCTACCATAACAGCTTTAATGGTATGCATCCTGTTTTCTGCCTCATCGAAGACCTTAGAAAAGGGGGCTCTGAATACCTCATCGCTTACTTCCATCTCATCAAGACCGTATTTCTCCTTCACGTCCCGGCCGATTTCGGTTTCTATATCATGAAAAGACGGCAGACAGTGCAGAAAAATAACTTCCGGATTACCCGACGCCTTCATCATTTTCATATCTACACGGTAGGGTTCAAGGAGTTTGATGCGTTCTTCAAACATATCCTCTTCACCCATGGACACCCATACATCGGTGTAGACAGCATCAGCGCCTTTAAGCCCTTCTTCAATATCAGTAGTTATCTCGATTACTGACCCGCTTTCACTTGCAATCTCACGCATTTCGGCCACAAGCGAATCTTCAGGATATAGTTCCTGCGGCGCAACAGCCGTAAAATCCATTCCGACCTTGGCTGCGCCTATCATCAGCGAGTTAGCGACATTATTACGCGCATCACCTGCATATACTAGCTTACACTGACTTAATGGTTTGGAAGTATTCTCTTTTATAGTTAGAAAATCAGCCAGGACCTGAGTCGGGTGATACAGATCAGTCAGACCATTCCAAACTGGAACGCCTGAATACTCTGCCAGTGCATCAACAGTAGCCTGCTTAAACCCCCGAAACTCGATTCCATCATAAAAACGGCCAAGCACCTTCGCTGTATCTTCGATAGATTCCTTCTTACCCATCTGAGAATTAGTGAGAAATGTAACATTTCCGCCCTCATCAAAAGCCGCAGTCTCAAATGCACATCGGGTTCGTGTGGAGGCCTTCTCAAAAATCAGGCAGATGTTCTTTCGCTCAAGCAGATCACCTCTAATTCCTGCCCTCTTCTTTCTTTTTAGATCAATAGAAAGATCAAGCATATAATTGATTTCATCACTTGAGAAATCCTTCAGGGTCAGGAATGAACGTCCCTTGATGTTTACAGCCATTAAAACCTCCAAATAAAATTATGCTGTGATTATATGTAGTTTTCAGCTGCTTTGTAAAGAGAACTTATCGACGGCGTTTTATATTGAATTTTTAACATAAAAGTACTACCTTTAAGCCCATGAAAACTAAGAATATACGAGCACTTCGTTACGCCCTCATGGGTTTAATACTGATAGCCGCAGTTACATTTTCATCCTGCGCAGTAAAAAATGAGATAAATCTGTCCTTAAAGGGTTCCGGAACAGCATCTACCGATGTAGTTCTTGATGAATCACTTTTATTTTACCTTGAAAGCCTTGCCGAACTTACCGGAGAAACCTCCGATGGACCGCTTTTTAACGTTGAAGACATTAAAAAGGGGATGGAAGTAAATCCCGGAATCACGGTTGATTCAATTGAAAACATCGGTGATGGTCGTATTACTGCCGAAATAAGCTTTGACGACATTGAACAGCTAATTGCTGAAACTGAGATCTCCCTCAATAAAAGGATTATCAGTTTCAGCGATAACGGCGGAGAAAAGGAAATCAGCATATACATAGACATCGACAACTTTCAGGACATTGCTCCCCTATTCCCGATAGTTGAAGAGCCGCTGTTCATGACATTCGGACCGCTTGAAAATCAGGGCATATCAGAAGCAGAGTACCTGGAGATGATGGAATATGCGCTTGGTGAAGGTGGCGGCGAATTGATAAGCAACTCTATGATTACAACTGTAATCAACATAGATGGAACACTTATCAGCCAGACCGGTGGAACTGCAAATGGAAATTCTGTAACTTTTGAAACCCCGCTTATCAGGGTGCTTATGCTTGACCAGCCGATTGAATATTCAATTACTTTCAAGTAGGAAAATACATAAATACAAAGAACAGAGGCGCCTGCGGAAAACAGAAGGTGCCTTTTTTTCCTGCTCCTATTAGTTCAATCCCTCTCACCCAGATAATCCAGATAAAGGCGTTCAACCTTCTTTCGCGCCCACTCATTTCTCCTCAGGAAATTCAGGCTGGATTTAATTGACGGATCATATGTGAAACAGTTTATATCGACATAAAGCCCCATTTTTGCCCAGCCGTAGTGTTCCTGAAGCTGTTCAAGCATCATCTTTAACGTTATTCCGTGCAGCGGGTTATTAGGCTGAGATTCAGCATTGTTTATCTTAATCACAAAGTCTCCTGTATCTGTTATAGTATCAGACAATAGATGAAAATGCCAATGGGAAAGCAACAAGCCCTCACTATGTAACATATATCATTACCAAATGGCACTATATAAATGGCCGGACACATATATGTTTCTACAGTAAAACCTCCTGTGAATATAACGGGGAAAATATAAGACTGAGCTGGAGATTACTGAGAATGCCGTAATAATCCTGGTAAAAAAATAGCCCCTCGGGAACAAATCCCGGGGGGCTGAATAATCAATACTCGGGTAATCCGATTGTAATTATTTCTTTTTACGTTTGCCCTTCTTCTTTCTTTCAACTGTAGGAATCTCAACAACCTTGGCTGTTGTATCCTCTTTCTGTTCATCATCTTTAGGCTCAGCCTTCTTTCCAGAAGTCTGGCTTCCGTACTTGAGATTATCTTTCGCAAGTTTTCTGCTTCTTCTTGAGGTAATCCACCCGAGAAGTACAGGAGAAGCAATAAAAATTGAAGAATATGTACCGATGACAACACCGACTATCATTGCGAGAGCAAAGTCCTGGATCTGACCTGTCGCAAAAACATAGATCGCAGCAACAGCAAGCAGTGTCGTTACCGAGGTAATGAGCGTTCTGCTGAGCGACTGAGTAATACTGGTATTAACAATTGTCTTGAGATCGGCATCACGCATCAGCTGACGGTTTTCACGGATACGGTCGAAAACAACAATTGTGTCATTCAACGAGTAACCGATTATTGTAAGAACCGCAGCAACAATCGCAGTACTGACTTCCATACGGGTAAGCCCGATGAACGCAATCAGAAGCGCAACGTCGTGCGCAAGAGCTATGATTGCCGATACAGCATATGCAAGCTCGAACCTTACCCAGATGTACACAAGAATGAGTGCAAGCGCAAGGCCTACAAGAAGAATTACCGACTGACCGAGGTCTGTTGAAAATCTCGGACCGACATAATCAGACTGTTTTATAATTACGGTACCGGTACCGTACTTGGCTTCAAGCTGATTAAATACCTGTGAAGATGCAGTTTCACTGAATTCATCAGTTCCATCATCTTCAAGTCTGATAAGAAATTCCTGAGCATCCTCGCTGCCTACAACCTGAATCTGCGGATCGCCTAGGTTTGAAAGAACATTTCTGATTTCATCAATTTCAATGCTGTTTCCCGAACCTGCATTCGAGTAGTTAACAACTGCCGAACCTTCACTGAGGTCAACAAGGAAGGCAAGCGATAGGATAGCGGAAGCGGGGGCATCTGACTCAACAAGATTGACCGTCAGGGACGGTACTTCCATCATAGCCTGACTTAATTCAGCGGCTGTATCATAATCAGCAAGAGGGTAATTGTAGGACTCGGTCTTACCGTCATTGGTAAAAACATCTATACTTACTTCTTCGTCGAGTATATTGAATCGAGCCTCTTCCTCACCGAGGTATGAAACCTCCATGGCAACAGGAGCGATCTGAACCCTCTGGCTTAAACCGGACTGAAAATCAATTCCGAGGTTAAGTCCACCAAGGCTGAAAGTTCCGGCAAGTCCGCCAATAATAAGAACTGCCGATATAGCGAACATGACAAATCTGATTTTAGTAAAATTAATAACTCTCTTCATTATTTAATCCTCCAACCGATACTCAGCTTCTTCACATGAAGCTGCTGAATACTAAAGTCGAACAGCAATCTTGAAACAAAAAGAGCTGTGAACATTGAAGATACGATACCGACAGCCAGCGTGTAAGCAAAGCCCTGAACGGGGCCGGTTCCAATCTGTGAAAGGAAGAGGGCCGCAATAAGAGTTGTCAGGTTGGCATCCATAACAGTCCAGAATGCCTTGCCGAATCCGGCTTTAACCGATGCTTCAACCGACTTGCCAAGCCTGTACTCTTCTTTGATTCTCTCAAAGATAATTACATTGGCATCAACTGCCATACCGACAGTCAGGATAAGACCGGCAATACTGGTCAGTGTCAGGGTAAGGTTGAAAACCGAAAGAATCGCGATTATGAAGAAAAGGTTCAATGCAAGGGCTATATCAGCAACCAGGCCGGCACCCTTATAGTAAATAAGCATGAACACGATAACGAGGAGGAAACCGATGGAGATGGCTCTTAAGCCTTCTTGAATCGAATCTTCACCAAGTGATGCACCGACTGACTGCTGGTTGACAATATTGAGGTCTACCGGCATTGCAGCTGTTCTAAGAACCAGCGCGAGGTCGTTTGCTTCACTTCTTTCAAAACCGGACATACGTACAGATTCGCGGATTGCTTCTGATATTCTCGCACCCGCCTTAATCTTATCGTCAAGCACGATTGCAAGCGTATTTCCTACATTTGAAGAAGTCAGCTGATAAAAAATCTCGCCGCCTTCCTTATCGAGAGTGAAGTTAATAACCGGACGACCTGTTACAGCATCCGAACCAACCTGGGCATTAACAATATGTAAGCCGTCAAGGCCAGGCTCTTCATAAATAACCAAATCTCTCTGATACTGATCTACACCGTAGGAATCCTTGGAATAAAAGCCACGGACAACAAGGCCTGCTTCAAGAACCTCATCATCAAGCGGATGTCCATCTTCGTCAAGAAGTTTGCCGGAAGTGGATGCCTTGTAGCTGTTCCAGGCATTGGTACCTTCATCATTTACAATATGGAAATTAAGGCTGCCCTTACCGTTAAGGAAAGAGTTAACCCTGTCCGGGTCTGCAGCACCGGGAATCTCTATTGCAATTTCCGTATCGCCCTGCTTTCTAATCTGGGGTTCGGTTACACCGAACTTATCGATTCTGTTATTAAGAATTTCGATTGCCTGACTAACAGCAGCAGACTGTTCGTCTGCAGTCGGAGTATGCTCTAAACGTTCTTCAAGGCTTTCCATGTCAGCCTCAAGAAGGATGCTCATACCGCCGGAAAGGTCCAGACCTAGCTGTAATACGTTATCGCGATCGTCCTTGTAGCCAAGGAGAAGATCTGCGTAGTACTCTTCGATTGTCTTAAGTGCCTTATCTCTATTGTTAAAGACGGCAAGAACGTCCTTGACACTCCACTGTGAGGGTGCGTCTTTGTCCTCAATCTTGTACTGCTCTTCAGCATAGTCTGTTAAAAAATCATATTTTGCAGAAATTTCTTCTTCAGGATTACTAACAACGAGAGCCTGGAGTTCTTCCAGATCATTTTCCGCCATAGTTACTGAATATTCTCTTATTTGTTCTCTTGATGCGGCTGAGAGGTCTTTCATATCCTGAGGTACATTAAAATACCAATTATAGGTAGGCCATAAAAAAACTCCGCAGACAATCACAACAATGAGAACGATTAACAATCTGCCACGTTTGCTCATTGGATATCTCCGAATATGGATAATTTTGTTATCGAAATAAAATCGACAGGTTACTCTGTTTTGCTTTCTTCAGAAGTCTCTTTTTCGACTTTTTTGGGTTCAGCACTGACTTCAAGAACTTCACCGATAGCGCTCTTTGCGAACTCCATCTTGGTGTTATCGTCAACCTTAACCACTACTGTGTCATCGCTTACGTTCTGTACGACTCCGCGAATACCGCCGATAGACTGAACCTTGTCACCCTTCTTTAAGGCTGCAAGCATGTTCTTTGTCTGTTTCTGTTTCTTGTTCTGCGGTCTGATTATAAGGAAATAAAAGATCGCAATAACAAGACCAAATGTGATAAAAGTTGTAGTCATTGAACCGCCGCCGCTTGCGCCGCCGCCGAACAACTGCATTATGGGTAATTTCCCCGTAAATACGTTCATCAACAAACCATCCTCTTATTAATAGATTTGGACAAAAATAACATTTTTAAGCAGCCATAGTCAAGGTAAATCTCCGCATACAGGATATCACAGTTTCCGAATAAGCATTGACAATATTAACAATGTTAATTATATTAACCATGTTATTCGTGTGACAGTACAAAATAAAGGAGACAAAAATGAGTGCAAGCGAGCTGCAGAAGCAGCGAATGACACAATATTTCATCGACGCGGCAAAAGAAATACTGCGGGGGGAAGGACTGAAGGTAGCAAGCGCACGGAATATAGCCGATAAGGCAGGCTACTCATATGCAACGCTATATAACTACTTTGAAGATCTTACAAGCCTTATCTTTGAATGCGTCAGAGACTTTCAGGCGGAGCTTGAAGCATTGATAACCCCCGCTGTAGAATCGACTGAAAACGGTGCTGATAAAATCAGGAGGGGTGTTACCGCCTGGATAAATTACTTTGTACAGTATCCGGGAATTTTCGAACTGTTCTTTCTTGAAAGGATCGGTGAGGTTGGACATCGAAGCGACATAGCTGATGTAATCTATGCATCAATTGAGCCCGCCTGTCAGCCGGGTCTTGATCAACTTGTGAGTGAGGGAAGCCTAACTCAGAATGAAGCTGAAACAAAAATGAATTCAATTCGTTTTCAGATTACCGGCCTGCTCTTATACTACGGCAACAGGAAGAATCCGTCTGATTATACCGGGCTGATAAAAACCCTGGATCGACAGATCGAGCTGCTGATTAGTTAAAAACTCCCCGGTTGATAAATACCAACCGGGAGACAGATTATTTCCAGTAGCGTTCCATACGTGCCCTTAGCTGAGCACGGTAGGCGTCCCAATCTTTGATGGGTTCTGCAGCAAGGCCTTCGTCGCAGGCGGCCCTGGCAACCGCCACAGCCTCCCATTCAATTACCCGTGGGTCGAAGGGTTTTGGAACAATGTATTCCCTGCCGAAGCTGAAATCACGGCCGTAGGCAGCGCGTACTTCATCGGGAACAGGCTGTTTCGCCAGATCGGCAAGCGCTTTGGCCGCAGCCATTTTCATGCCTTCAGAGATTTTTTTCGACTTTACATCCATTGCTCCCCGGAAGATAAACGGAAAACCTAGAACATTATTAATCTGGTTCGGATAGTCGCTTCGGCCGGTTGCCATAATCAGGTCTTCGCGGGTCTTAACCGCAAGCTCGTAACCGATCTCGGGGTTCGGATTCGCCATTGCAAAAACGACAGGATCATCAGCCATCGAAAGCAGCATCTCCTGACTTACACAGTCGGCGGCAGAAACCCCGGTAAAAACATCAGCCCCCTTCATTGCATCGGCAAGTGTTCTGGCATCAGTATCACATGCAAACTCAGCCTTCTGAGGATTCATCTTCTCATCACGTCCATTGTAGATAACACCCCGGCTATCGCACATCATCAGATTTTTTTTCTTAACACCGGCGGCTACAAACATTCTTGCACAGCTGATTCCGGCAGCACCGGCACCGTTAACCACAATCTTTATTTCTTCCAGTTTCTTACCTGTGACCTCGCAGGCATTGATTATTCCTGCAGTACAGATAATTGCAGTACCATGCTGATCATCATGAAAAACAGGGATGTCGCATAGTTCAATCAGTTTCTGCTCAATTTCAAAGCATTCTGGAGCCTTTATATCTTCCAGGTTCACGCCGCCAAATGTAGGCTCCATAGTTTTTACAATATCGATAATTTTAGCGGGATCAGCGGTATCGAGTTCAATATCGAAAACATCAATGTCGGCAAATCTCTTAAACAGCACACCCTTACCCTCCATTACCGGTTTGGAGGCAAGAGCCCCGCGGTTTCCGAGGCCGAGAATTGCACTTCCGTTGGAGACAACGGCCACAAGGTTGCCCTTGCTTGTATACTTGTATGCGTCATCAGGCTTCTCAGCAATTTCCAGTACCGGCTTTGCAACACCCGGGGTATATGCCAATGACAGATCCTCAGCTGTTACGCATGGCTTGGTTGCATTAATCTCGATCTTTCCGGGTTTACCGCCGGCAGAGTGGTATTTAAGTGCTTTTTCTTTCAGTTCATCCATTTTATGTTCCTTTATTTATCCCAGGGGAAGGAGTAATCAAGATCCCATCGGTCTCTCAACTCCACCATCTGATTCTGCAGCACAGCGGGTACAGGACAGCCGTGATCTTTACGATAATTCCATGCTATATATTCTTTTTCACCGGCAGTATAAATTCTTTCTTCGCCCGGTGCAACTTCCGAGCTTCTCAAATCTCTCATTATTGAACCTGCGATTTTCTTGAAAAGGTCAATCCCTAGAAAAGCATCTATATTGATAGCTATAAAAAAATGCCCAAGCGGGTAAGGTATCCGATTGCCGTCTTCATCAAAACCATTCAGATCCTTGAGGAATGAACCTCCCTGCAGCGCGGCCGAAAGCACCTCTACAACAGTTGCATAGCCGAAGCCTTTATAACCGCCGGTATCCTCTCCGAGTCCTCCTACAGGGGCAAGAGCTGCCTTACCCTTGGTAAGATCTACCAGAACCTGATCGGTGTCGGTTCTGGTTTTACCGTCCCGGCCTATTACCCAACCGGGAATGAGATCTTTACCAGTTCTGCTGTACATTTCAATCTTGCCGCGCTGAGTGACTGAGGTCGCGCAGTCGAGGACAAAGGGAAAGTCTTCATCGGTCGGAAAACCGATTGTCAAAGGGTTGGTTCCCAGCATGTTTTCAACCCCGAAGGTCGGCGCAATTGACGGACGGGCATTCGTTCCGGTAATACCTATCATTCCGTTCTCACAGGCCATCAGAGAATAATAGCCGGCAATTCCATAATGTGTTGAGTTCCTTACGGCAACCATTCCCATTCCGTATTCTTTAGCCTTGTCAATGGCAGTCTGCATAGCCTGCTTTCCAACAACATGACCCATTCCGTTGTTTCCGTCTATAACCGCGGTTGTAGCAGTTTCCTTAACAACGTCAATTTTAGTTTCGGGATTCAGAATACCCCAGTCTATCCGGTCAATGTAGATAGGTTTAAGCCTGCCTATGCCGTGAGAATCGATCCCCCTCTTGTCTGATTCAATCAGCACATCCGAGACAATCTCGGCATCGCTCTCCGGAACACCGCTTTTCACAAGGCAGTCCTTCATGAAACTCTCAAGAATATCAAAATCGATCCATTCGCATTCTTTATACTGGTCCTGATACGCCATATTAATCTCCTGTGGAATTATCTTCCGCTTTAATTATTTCTATTCCCGCTTCTTCGAAGTCGGGTCTGAAGGTTTCATCAAAATTTCCGTCGGTAACCAGAAAATCAGTCTGATCAAGTGCTGCGGTAAAAAAGGTAGAGACGCTACCGACCTTGCTGCTGTCGGCAGCAATCACAACGGGCCCGGCTGTACGCTCAATCATAAGCCGTGTAACTGCAGCCTCTTCGGCTACAGGGGATGTAATTCCGCTTTTAAGGCTGATGCCGTCTGCACCGATAAAGGTCCTTGAAACATTCAGCCTGCCTATCATTTCGGCTGCGAAACTGCCGATTGTACAGCCTGAGTTTGCGCGGTACTGACCGCCTATCAGTATCATCTCAGAGCCGGAGGGAATATCCACCTCAAGCGCAGCCGATATATTATTCGTAATTATTCTGATATCAGGGATCTCCAGAAGTGAGACAATAATCTGAAAGGTGGTGGAACCGCTGTTTACAAAAATTGTATCCCCGGAGGAGGCAAGTTCCGCGGCTCGCCTGCCGATTGCAGCCTTTACTCCGTGATTGCGTACATTCTTTTCTTTATAGGTAGATTCCGATGAAATATGACGGGTATAGATTGCCCCGCCGTGGGTTCGCTCAATATGACCTTCCAATTCAAGCTGATCAAGATCGCGTCTGACCGTAATAACCGAAACATCAAATTTTTCCGCAAGTTCATCAACGCCGGCAAAACCTTTTTCCTTAATCTCCGCCAGCATACCATTCCGACGCCCCGCGGGTATCAAACTCCCAGGCATTATTGCTCCTTTATGATTGATATTAGCTGTTTTATGATTGTTTGTAAAGCTTTTTTGACCGTTATTGATCAATGTAAGTATTTTTTTGATAAAAAAAGACCGTCGATGAACGACGGCCTTTGCTTTAATCAGACAATATAGTCAGATTATCAAAATAAATCAAAATAGATTTCCAGTGAATCAGTTTCAATTCCATCGGTTACTGTAATCGTAATCGTAAAATCATCCGCATCATCAGGATAAGATGATAGGGTCGGTGCGATTGTAAGAATACTATCTTCGCCGGTAGAGATTGCCTGCCCCGGACTCAATGTCTGAGTAGCCCCCTCTACCATCAGTTCAATAGTTCCGGCAAAATCATCAAATAGCCATGAATATTCAAGGGTGTCATTTTCGGCATTATTAATCGCAAGCGAAGCATCTATAGTGAACCCATCATTATCATCATCCGAGCCTGAGGTATCATCATCAGAATACCCGTTTCCGCCTGTACCGTCACCCTGTCTCGTATCCGAACTGGAGACAATACCGCCTGCAACCCAGAGAGACGGCGCGGTATTTCCCGTAGTTCCAAAAATCACAGATTGAGACCCGGAGGCTCCGTATTCATCGTAGACGGTTAAACGAAGCGTATAGACTCCTGCATCAGTCGGAGTGAAATCAACATTGTCAATATTCGCGGTATCAAATGATGAATCCGTACCGTCTCCCTCTGTATTCCATTCCCAGGTAGAGCCGACTGGTGAATCAGTCACGGACCAGACATATCTCAAATCCTCCGTCTGACGCCTGGCATTATCCGTATCCTCAGAAGCGGAACCATCAAGGTTTACCGTGCCACCGGCAGCCGGTGATGCAAACGTGGCAATATCAGCAGCGGGGTTATCATTAGAAACCTCGATAACTACATCATCAGTATCAGTCAGACCCCATTCGTCGATCACAGTCAGTGTCAGAGTGTAACTGCCGAGATAATCAGGTACGGTGCTGTAATCTGTATCGCCGTCGGCAATAAAGCCTGTCACAAAAGTCGGAGTCAGACTGGTTTCACCTGTGAGTGTATATTCCGCAGAGGGGTCTGGCGGTGTAACAGTCCATAGATATGTTAATGAAGAAGCACCGTCCGGATCATCATCGCTTGCGCTGCCGCTGAGGGTATATGATATACCCGGGTACAGATCAGCGCCTGAACCGCCGACTGCTACAGGAGCATCATGCGTGACTGTAATAAATAGAACAGAAACATCATCTTCATCATATTCATCAGATACATTGGCTGTCAGGTAATAGTCACCGACTGTTTCAGCTGAAAATGTCGCGACCGGCTGATCTTCCCCACTCAGGGTGTAAACAGCATCATCGGGAGCATCAAAAACACTCCAGCTGTATGATAAACTCTGTTCATCGACATCAAATGATTCGCTGATATCAAGCTCCTGCTCAACACCCGGATAAAGAACAAATACATCTTCACCAAGAGAAATCGAGGGGGGTCTGTTTGGATCCTCAGTTAGCATATCTGAACATCCGTATATGGAAATAACTGCAATTAATATTATTGTTGTAAAAACTAATTTATTTTTCATAATAAAATCCTTTAAATATTCCTAGAAATCAAACCGGATGCCGGCCGCTGCATTCACCGAATGTCCAAGATAGTCCTGGTCAAAGAAAATCCTGTACCAGGGCTGGATAAATATTCCTATTCCGGTACCGTCGTCAAGCACCCATTTCTCCGGCATTATTTCGAAATCGGTTTTAAAAGAGGCTGTCTGACTGTAAAAAACCTCGCCGCTGCGAATGACACCGGACTGAGTCGTGTCGGTCAGAACATGAACCGTACCCCCGTACCCAAGAAAGGGAGTAAAGGCAATAATATCAGTAAGATCTATCCGGTAACCGGCTTCAAAACGCCATTCACCCTCCCATAGGCTTTCTACGGAAGAGGTGTTATCTCCGATATGATATAATCCGTTCAAACCAAGGACCAAGCGCAGAGGCTCCCATGCCGTATTCGCTGCAGACGGGATGCCGAATCGGAGACCGAATCCAGCTCCGATTCCCATATTGGAAAATTCCCGGTATCTTGCAATCGGATTGGTTTCAACAATGCTGAAATCCATAGCATCAATAAAATCGACCGTTTCGTCACCTCCCCGACCATCGCTGCATATATCATATGCCCATGGTTCATCCCCTATCAGGGTGCTCTCAGGGAGCAGGGTCTGCGACGAAGCGATATATAAACCGGTATTATAGCGTGCTTCAGCGGCTTCTTCGCCGGTAAACTCGCCGCCCCGGCCTCCTATACGAACCTGGGTGGTATCATCGACAGGAAGTTTTTCCAATAGAAAATCAAGTGATTGAAGGCTCCAATCATCCGGATATGTATTCTCCTCATCATAGGTGACATCAGGATAAACAAGGGCTACCCCTTCTTCGGTATCATATGCTCTGGCATAGGAAAATCCGTTTTCAAGCAGGATTGTTGTTAATTCACCGGCTGAGGTTTTTTCATTGTCAAACAAAAAAACCATATAACCCGGCTGTTCAATATCGCTCAAAGTCCGCCACCAGACTGCAGGGTCAGAAATCTTGTAATCGGCGTCATCAGCAAAGTGATCGGTAATTGAGATTTCGACACGACGGTTTTGAATCCGGCCTTCTTCGGTTTCATTCCCCGCAACAGGCTGATATTCACCAAAACCATAGGCCCGCATTCTGTCTTCTGAAAAGATTCCGGTTGCCGCCAGTTCACCAGTGACCGCACGAGCCCTGTTCAAAGACAATTCAGTCCCATCATCAGCTGCTCCTGCTACCTTTGCAGAATGACCCTCAACAAGGATAATCTTGTTCGCAAACCGTTCGATAACAAGAGCCAGCCGTTGAATCTTGTTCAGGGTCTCGTCGGTTATCTCAGGAGAATCAGGCGGAAAAAGCAGATCACGATATATGATCGAGATACTGCTATCCTCGGCCAGGACTTTAAAATCCTGCAATCCAAGCGCACTGGCATCTTCTTCAATTTCGTGGACAAGAACCTCAAGACTGATCTGCTCCCAGTCCTTTTGTTCGTGTTCCGGAACGATAAAATTAAAATCCTGCTCTTCAGCAAATGAGGGGAAAACAGCCGACACCAAAAAAATAGAAATAATTATTGTTTTTTTCATTTCATTTCCTACAGTTCTATATTGAACTTATTAAATATACTTAATACAGAATATAACACCTGTAATATTAGCAGGCAATAATTATTTTAGTTAAACGTAATTTACTTCCGAAAATATCCAGCCCGCGCTCTGTGGCAGGAAATACACTCACAGCAGAAACCCTTCTTTCCGCGGGGAAAGGTGCAATTACAATATTTCATATTTTTTTCTTTATTAGCGCAATTTGCAGCCATCGCTTCTCCTTTTACTGTACATAGGCAAATTGCAAACAGGATAAGTAATTTAGTCATGAATGATAATCAGCCGGATACAGCAATATTGGTGGGCAACACTACACCAGGGTAGAAGAGAAATGTTAAAAATTCCGGAACAGAGCATTAAACAATTTACCGCCGGTTGGATACATGTTATTATCGGGCGCAAAAACCTGTTTAGAGGTAAAGGAAGATAAAATTTTGAATGATGTACTTCTTATTTCAAGCGGACTAATCAATCCCCCTCTAAAAGCAAGATTACTGCTTAGAAAATTTCTGAAAGAAATACGCTATATAGATCTTCATTATGCAGGTGAGTTGAATGAAAAAACCGCCGGACTACTGGCTGCCTACGATGCAGTTATTCTTTATCATGGTAAAAAAGAGGTTAAACTCACTGAGAAAGCCGAAAAAGCCCTTAAAAAGTATGTAAAACGAGGCGGCGGATTGATGACCCTACACTCAGCGACGGCCTCCTATGCTTCAAGCGAGGCATTTTTTTCCATTACCGGCGGAAGGTTCATCGAATCTTCAGGAGTCCAGAACTTCAGGATGAAACCTAGAACTGATGCTTCGAAAATGTTCTCTGATTTTCCCGTTTTTAAGATTCGCGATGAGATTTATATTCACGACTTCAAGGAAAAAGTCAAGATACAGATGACTGCCGATATTAACGGTAAGGAAGTTCCAGTTGTCTGGACCAGAAAAAGGGGTGAAGGCAGGGTATGCTGCATCAACCTTGGACACCTGCCAGGTACCTTTGAATTATTTGAAATCAGGAGACTGATATCCGCAGGACTCAGCTACATCCTGAAACCTAAAAAGAAGAAGTAAAAAAATCTCTTAAACCGGTTCGGAAGATCGCGGGCTGTTCGGTATGAACCCAGTGCCCCGAGTTTTCGATAACCTGAAGCCTGAAGGCAGGGAAAAGTTCTCTCATCATATCAAGGTGTTTATCCAGGATAAAATCAGAATTCTCTCCCTTCATAAACAGAACAGGACCACTGAAGCTCCGCCCTCCCCCAATTGCACTCCAGATGTTAGCATAATTAGAGGTTATTCCATCTATATTAATTCTCCACCGAAACTCGCCCTTTTCGTTTTTTCGAAGGTTCGTCAGGAAGAACATCCGCAGACTGCGGTCGGGGACAAGCTGTTCGAGCTGCGCGCCGGCGTCAGATCTCCTTGTCACTCCCTCAAGCTCAACCTTTTTAAGGGCATTTATGTAGTCGACATAGGCCGGTTTATATTGAACCGGTGCAATGTCGGCAACTACAATCGAAGCTATGCGATTCGGATGGCGAAGAGCTGCTTCCATTGCCGTTTTACCGCCCATTGAATGGCCGACAATGCTGAAGGTATCCAGACCCAGGCTATCAGCAACTGTGATAAGATCATCGGCCATTAGTGGATAACTCATCTCAGAACTGTGCGGAGAGCTTCCGTGGTTGCGCTGATCAACGGCAATGCACCGGAGGCCCGCCTCGCTCAGCTCGCGGCAGGTGGAACCCCAGTTGTCTGCACTGCCCAGCAGCCCGTGAAGGAAGAAGACGGTCGGTTGTTTACCGTCAGACGTACGGGACTTTGATACGTATTCTTTATAATTAAGCATCACGGTTTATTTAGCCTGTTCTCCGGTAAACGTCGGGATCTCTCCGACACCTTTAAGGATATAGTTTGGCCTGTAGGCGAACCGTCTCATCTCTTTCTCATCGGTGACACCGCTGAGAACAAGTACTGTTGCAATCGCTGATTCAATCCCCGAAATAATATCAGTATCCATACGGTCGCCTACAATAACAGTATCTTCCCTTTTTGATTCAAGACGCTTCATTGCCTGTCTCATCATCAGCGGATTAGGTTTACCGACGTAGTAAGCCTTATTGCCGGTGGAAAGCTCTATTGGAGCCATTAGAGCACCTGTAGCAGGTGATATTCCATTTTCAATAGGCCCTGTCAAGTCGGGGTTTGTACCTATAAGCTTGGCTCCGCCGATAACAAGGTTTATTGCATGCTCAAGCATATCCATATTGTATGTTTTTGATTCCCCCACAACTACGTAGTCGGGATTTACATCGTTCATTGTCATGCCTGCATCATAGAGGGCATTTATTAGTCCAGCCTCTCCTATGACGAATACTGAACCTCCGGGCTGCTGCTGAGCGAGGAATCCGGCAGTTGCGAGGGCACTTGTATAAAAGTGTTCTTTTTCAACCTCAACACCCAGACGGGAAAGCTTCTGCTGCAGCTCAAGAGGAGACCGCTGACTGGCGTTAGTCAGAAACAGGAATTTCTTTTCTTCTTTTCTGAGCCATTTCACAAAATCTTTAACACCGGGCAGCAGTATGTTCCCGTGGTAAATAACTCCGTCCATGTCACATATAAATGCTTTTTTATCTCTTAAATGTTTCATAATCAGATTATAGTTTAAAACTCATCGTTATTCCATGTCCGACAGGAAGAATTGATGTTAGTAGTTTACTACTATTAAAAGCCAGATGATTGTATTGATCAGTATATCGGCCCAGATTTGAGCGAACACTGTTGTTTACAGAAAAAAGGGTATCGTCAGCAATTATCACCCCGCCTCGACGCAGGAGCGAAACTGTTGCTTCAAAGAGTTCGGGGTAGAGGTACTTTCCGCAGTCCTGAAAGATCAGATCAAATCCGGGCTCCAGATTTGCAACCTGCTCCGCTGCATCACCGTAAATTGCATCAACGTTCCCGAACCCGGCTTCACGGAAGTTGTCCACGGCCTCAAGATGCAGCCTCTCTTTTGAATCTATTGTTACAAGGTTCCCCCCGGTCGATTCAAGAGCCTTCAACATCCACAATCCCGAATAACCGTTGCTTGTGCCGAGCTCCAGAACCCTTTTAGCATCCGTCAGCCTTATCATGAACTCAAGGAAGCGGCCGGTCTCAGGTTCAACCGACGGCTGAACATCATTTCTCCGGTCGTTTGAGTCCGCTATCTGATCAGCAGTCTCAATATTGGATTTTATAAAACTTCGCATATACTCTAATATCTTTTCATCTTGTGCCATAATTGAATTCTATATAAAAAGTAACACTTTGAGAATACTGCCGTGTTATATTGAATACAGATATGGAGGAACTCTATGGATGAAAGAGAAGAAAAATACAGAATAGCAAGGAAAAGGGCTAAAGCAAAGATAGATTTTTTGCGTCACCTCGTAACCTACTTGATCGTAATAGCTTTTCTCGCAGTTGTTAACAACATAACCTACAATGGATATCAGTGGTGGCTCTGGCCGGCATTGGGCTGGGGAATAGGTATTGTATCACACTTTCTGTCTGTTTACACATTCAAGGGAAGCCTCTTCGAAGAGAGAATGATTGAGCGAGAGCTTGAAGCGATGGACGACAGGGAGATCCGGGACTGATATGAAACGTTCGGCACTTGATCTGGCCAATATATTAGGCTTTTTAATCGTTCTGGCAATAGCAGCCTTCGCCTTCTACAGCCTTTTCATTGATGAGCCTTTCTATAAAGCCTCATCATATACAGACCAGGAGCATGCCGGAGAAGGAGAAGAATCGGGCACCTATAATTCCAACACGGCAATAACTGCTTTAGAAATCGGCAATGTCTCCGGAAGAATAGAGGTCGAGTCCTGGAGCGGCGATACCGTTCAGCTAGATTACATCAAACGTGGACCGGGCCGGCATCCTGACGTAAAAATCGACAAGGAAGGGTCTGAGCTGACAATTAAGGCAGTCTACCCGAGAACCGCCGGTAATTTCGGTTCTGTTGACTTCTTTCTGAAAGTACCTGCTGACATTGACAATATCGAAGCTGGGTCGGTAAGCGGCGGGATAAAAATTCAGGGCCTCAGCGGCACAGTGAAACAGAAGCTTTCTTCTACCTCAGGAGCCGTAAGCACGGATTCAGCCGGAGACCTGGATATTTCAAGCGTGAGCGGTTCATTGTCGTTTGTAAGTTCAGGAACAAATATAAAGGCATCAACTACATCCGGCAGAATTGAAGGCGAATTGAAAGAGGCATCATCCTCAACTTCAGTAAAAATAAGCTCGGTTTCAGGAAGGCTCCTGCTTGATGTTCCCTCCGGGCTAAACGCGGAAGTTGATCTGCATTCAGTCAGCGGTTCTGTCTCATCAGATATCCCGGTTGCCGTAACCGAAACCAGGAGAAATTCAATCAGGGGCACTATAGGAAGCGGCGGCGCATTAATCGAGATGAGTACAGTATCAGGAGCGGTGAAAATAACTAAGTAACAGATTTGCGTACAATCAGGAAACAGCCGCAAAGAAGGGCCGCGGCTCCTATAATCTGCACGGGAGCGAGCCGTTCTCCAAAAACCAGGAAAGAAAGCAGCATTGTAGCCAGAGGGATCAGCAGCCCAAGGCTCGATGTCAGCGTGACCCCAAGAACCCTTAAGGCCTGATAATAAAATGAATATCCAAGACCTATTCCGATAATTCCCGATACGGCAAGAATACCCCATGCGAAAGCCGGTGTTCCGGCTGCGACGGCCGTTGCCCCGCCTTCCAGAAACATACTGAGAATGAAAAAAGGTATAACCAGGGAAAACACAAGACTCGATGTTACCGCTGCAGGGAGTGAGGGCAGCCAGAGACGGATAAGCAGACTGAAAAGAGCCCATGAAAATGAGCTGATGAGAATATACCAGATACCATGCACCGACGTCCGGACTCCCATAGAAAGAAAAGAGTTCACCTCAGGGCACGATGTCATAACAACACCGAAAAAAGCAAGAACAAGACCGGTAATAAATACCGGCTGCCGGACCAGCTGCCTTTCATCCGGAATAAAAACAAAGGATAGCGCTGCAGCAAATAGAATTGTTGATTCTTCAATTATTGTAACAAGACCCGGTAGAATCAGATAGACACCCTTAATGAGAAAAAACTGATGAGAAAAATTGCAGACAGCAATCAGCAGAAGTTTAGGCAGGATCCTATCGGTTGACGAAACTGTTTTTCTGATTTCACCCTTCCCTGCTGTTATCAGCGAAAACAACCACAGTATAACAATAGATACAGCAAACCTGAAAAAATTCTGAAATGAAACAGAGAAATAATCCTTCACGTAGCGAATAAGTATCGGACCGATAGACCAGCAGACCATTGAGCCAATACAAAACATTACAGCGGTACTTTTCTTCATGGACTTACTATATTTTATTACTTTCGTAATTGCTATTAGTCCTTGATAGTATTAGATTATTAATAGATATATGTCAGACAGGAGAAAAATGATACTTATTCCATTGCTGATAATTGGAATAATAATAACATCGGCTATTCTTGTGATGCCTTACCTGGTGTCAGGAAAGATTGATACTGTGCCTGTGTCATACTATTTCGAGCAGAACATCCCCGAACATAAACCCCACCATGAAGAGGGGGCTTTTTCAGTATTAACCCTGAACATCGGCCATGGAAGGGGTGCGAGTCTGCACCAGCTTATACAGAGCAGGGCGGGCATAACAACCAACACCGATTCAATTGACAAGGTCATAATTAATGAGCAGATTGATATAGCCGCTTTCCAGGAGGTTGACGGTCCGAGTTTCTGGAATGGCGGACTTGATTTAATTGAACGCCTTGCAGAGAATTCAGGAATGCCCCACGGCATCTGGACCAAGAATGTCGAAACCTTTGCAATGAGCTACGGCACCGCTCTTTTAAGCAACCTTTCATACTCAAGTGCAGGATCCTATACCTTTAAGGCGCGACCGTTTATCCTGCCTAAGGGCTTCACCGCCGGCTTATTTAGAATATCTGAAGAAAGTGATGAACATATCTGTCTTGTATCTCTCCATCTGGCCCCCCTTCTCCCTCAAATGCGAAGACTGCAGGCTGCGGCGGTAATTGATTTTCTTAATGATCTTGACTGTCCGATAGTAGTCTGCGGCGACTTTAACTGCGGGTGGAGCAGTGGTTCAGCAGTAAACAAAATGACAGAGGAATTGAATCTGAAAGCATGGAAACCTACTGAAAAAGGCCTAAGCACTCACGGTGCAGGAAGAAGACTCGACTGGATTCTGATATCTGAGGAACTTGAGTTCATCGACTACAGGGTACTAAATCAAAGATTATCGGACCACAGCGCAGTAAAGGCAGTGATCCGATACAAATAGGTTTATTCCTCGGGTGAGAAATCATCCTTGGATGCTCCGCAAAGCGGGCATACCCAGTCTGCGGGAACATCAGCAAATGCCGTTCCTGCAGCTACTCCGTTATCCGGATCACCTTCTGCCGGATCATATACATAACCGCATACATCACATACATATTTCTGCATAATTTTCCTCCTTGTTTGTTAAGCTTTCCACAATCCGTGGACATTACAATATTCACGGGCTGATACGCCATCATGATGACCTACCAGGAACTTTGCCTTAGGATCATCTCCAGGGGCCAGCTGCTTTCTGCAGACCTTCTTTCCATAGCTGAGTTCAATCCATTCAATGTAGTGCTCATCAAGCATTGGATGCAGAGTACTGCCTACTGTAACACTGTAACCGCCATCAATTTTCTCGATAACCGGTACATGTTTTTCCGTCGACGAGTCAGCCGTTTTTTCTTCAAGCAGCTCCATAGGTTCTCCGCAGCAAATCATCTCGCCGCCACCTGCATGAACTACTTCAGCGATAATTCCGCAATGATTACATTTGTAAACTTCTTTATTTGCAGCCATTACATCTCCTTATGTTTGCCCAAATCGGAATAATCCAGATCAGGATGTATTCCGATTCTCGACATACTAAAATCATATCTTACTGGATCCTCTTTGTCAATTAATTTAAGATTCTCCGTAATTTCCATAGCGGTTTTAAAATCTGCTGACTTTCGATCAGTCAGCCCAAGGTAACGGCTCACCCGCATAACATGGGTATCTAGCGGTATAATAAGCTCCGACAACGGGAGCGTCCAGATTCCCGGGTCGATTTCGTCACAGCGGACGACCCAGCGAAGAAACAGAAAAAGCCGTTTGCAGGCACTTCCACCCCTGGGATTTGACACAACATTCCGGTTGCTGCCCTCACGGTTGACTGCATCGGCAACCGCGGCCAGCCCCGCAAGCGAGGGATGCTCAGGCAGCCCTTTGGTACCTGCAGCTCTGCGGCCGTTTACAAAGCAGGCTTCAATACTGCCGTAATCCAGGTAAAGCCGTCTGAGACCCTGCATAAAATGAATAATATCATAAGATGAATAAAACCTGTACTTGAAATCCGCAAATAATTCCGCCAATTCCAAATCAGTCCTATCCGTCAGTCCTTTATGAGGCCCATCCGGACCAAGGGCGCCGAAGATACGTTCAAGAAAGGTTATGATCAGGTTTACCCTGCCCAATGCAAAGGCTGCGGCAATAAAGGCTGCTGCTTCCACATCAAGCGGATTCGAATATCGTCTCGGGAACAACAGCGGATCAGGATCAATATATTCAGCCTTATGATAAAGGCTGTAATTTTCATCGAGAACCCTCTGAGCAGGATGTTTCATTCTGATAATTTAAGAAATCCATGCAGGGAATTCAAGAATAAAAAAATTATTCTTAACTTTTGTGCAAACTCCACCCTGTTACAGGAAGACCTCTCAGGCTGCGAAACGCGCAACAATTATTATACGTCACCCGAGAGTTTTTTTAATATACCGGCAATTTCTGCGGGCTCAAGCCTGAATGGACTTCCCTTTCCCTGAAAAAAACCGTGCTCACGCACAAGATGTATTCCAAGATCTGTAAACATCAGTACAGAATCAATGCCGGGACCGCTCAGACTTACAACATTTTTCCGGTAAAGCCCCTTATGCCCGAAGGGACACGGCAGTTTACCGCGGATAGAATTTGCCTTCACACTGAAACCGCCCTCGAGACTGATGTAATCACCCAAGCCCTCAAGGGCCTTGTCGCGGAGCTTTTCAAGTCCGGCAGCAATCTCGACGGCCGTGACGCCCAGGCTCTCAAGTTCTGCTGCGTCATGATCTATTATCAGCTCAATATCACGCTTATCATCACCGAGGAAGCCATGCAGCGACAGGACTCCGGGTTTCATATTCTCATAAACTTTATTCATTGCAGGATTTTCTTTCATTTATCGACCTCCGCTAAATACCCGCCGATCAGGCGAACTTATCATAGAAAATCAGCTCTTCAGGAACACCCTGTTCAGTCAGAACCTTGATACAGGCATCTATCATTCCCGGACTTCCGCAGAGATATGCCTCAACATTGTCTCCCCCGTCCATATGGCGGGCAACAGCATCGGTGACCCATCCGGTTTCACCATCCCATTCGTCATCCGGATCAGGATTCGAGAGCACGGGTATATACCTGTAATTGGGCAGTCTTTCAGAGATTGCAGCCATTTCATCCGGAAGAACCAGATCCTTTATTGCCTGCGCACCGTAGAAGTAGCTGACTTTACGATTATTACCCTTTTCAGCCATATCAAGCAGAATAGATTTTATCGGTGCGTTACCCGAACCACCTGCAATACAGATAATGTCACGATCGGTATCGCGCAGAAAAAAGTCGCCGTATGGTCCGTTAATTGTAACCTCATCACCCTCTTTAAGATACTGATGAACCCAGGTAGTGCAGATTCCCTCGGGAACAAGTCTGATTTCAAGCTCAATAATATTCTTTTCAGAAGGGACAGAAGACATCGAGTAAGCTCTGAAAACCTGCTCATCACTGAGTTTATACTCAGGGGTAAGTATCTGTACAAACTGCCCGGCTTTGTAATCGATGGTCTGAGAGTCAGGAAGCCTGAACCTCACCTCTTTTATGTCATGTGTCAGATCGCGGATACTATCTACTTTTGTTTTGTACTGCTTAACGCTGAAGAGCTCTTCAGGAATACGGATAGACATGTCCTGCTTAACCTTAACCTGACAGGACAGTCTAACATTCTCAGCCTTCTCTTCGGGGCTTATCCATGGCAGCTCGGTAGGCAGATACTGCCCCGCACCGCTGTCGACTTTCACCTTGCAGAGACCGCATGAACCGCGTCCGCCGCAGGCGGAAGGAATGAAAATCTCCTCTTCCATCAGGGATGAGAGAAGGGTTCTTCCCCCCTTGATCGTGAGTTCCTTCTTGCCGTTTACAGTCACTTTACATTCCCCGTAGTCGGCAATAAAGGCGTCGGCGACAACCAGTATGATAGCCAGTACAACTGTCAGGGCCGTTATTGCCCCGATGCTTATTAATAATGCTGAAATTGAAAACACCGAAGCCTCCTAGGTGATATTGATCATGCCGGAGAATCCCATGAAGGCCAGTGCCATCATGCCTGCAATAATAAGTGTGATTCCGGGACCTTCAAGCCCTTTTGGAATCTTTGCTCCGCTGATCTTCTTTCTTATACCAGCCATTGCGATGATTGCCAGAAACCAGCCTATCCCGCTGCCGAGTCCGAAGAAAAATGAATTTACCAGCGAATAATCGCGGATAACCATAAATAGACTCACACCAAGAATTGCACAGTTAACCGTTATCAGCGGCAGGAAGATGCCAAGAGCAGCGTAGAGACCTTCGGATACACGCTCAATTATCATTTCAACCAATTGCACAAAGGCTGCTATGACAACAATGAAGACAATGAACCTGAGGTACTCAAGCCCGAGAGGTATGAGCAGATAGTGGTAGACAATCCAGTTGAGAAGGCTTGTAACAGCCATTACGAAAATTACAGCCGCGCCGAGGCCGGTTGAGGTCTTAATTTCCTTTGAAACAGAGAGGAATGAGCACATTCCAAGATAATTTGAGAGCAGGATATTTCCGGTAAAAATTGAGCCGAAAAATACTGCTGCAGGTAAGAGTTCGCCATTCATTCTTCCATCCTCCCTTTAACAACCCAGATGAATATCGCCAGGACGAAAAAAGCACCAGGGGCCATTACCATAATAGACCAGTTCGTCCACCAGTCTCCAAAAACTGAGAATCCCAGAATAGTCCCCGAACCGAGCAGCTCACGGAAGAACGCGATTATCAGCAGAACATAACCATAGCCTATTCCGGACGCCAGTCCGTCTATCAGACTTAAACCCGGCGGATTGCTTGCGGCGAAGGCTTCCATTCGTCCCATTACAATACAATTTGTTATTATCAAACCGACGTATGGTCCTAGCTGCTGCCAGATCTCAGGCATGTATGCCTTTAGAACAATGTCGACGATAATTACATAGGTCGCAATTATAAGTGTTTCGACCATCATCCTGATTCTTGCAGGAATGACCTTCCTCAAAATCGAAAACGTGAATGATGAAAGAGTGGTTGTAAATATAACACCCAGAACCATCACAATCGTATTCTCTAGTTTATTTGTAACTGCCAGCGTCGAGCAGATTCCGAGAATCTGCACAAAAACGGGGTTTTCCTTACCCAAGGGGGTAATTAAGGTTTTTACTGCTTTGGAAGCCATCACATGCCCTCCTTTTCAAGCTCAGCGGCTCGAAGGCCGGCCTCATTAAAGATACTAAGTACAAAATCCGAGGTGCGCGATGCTCCGGTAATAGCATCTATCTCGGTTGATGCGGATGATTCAGTGCCCTCCGGATTCATGACCAGCGGCGGCTGTTTACCGCGCAGCTGCTCCTTGAACCAGGCTTCGGTAATTCGGGCGCCGAGACCGGGTGTTTCATTCTGCTTGATAAAATCAATCCCTGCGAATGTTTTTAGATCAGGCATAAATGCAGCCAGCATCTCAATCTCGCCCCAAAGCCCGGGGCCCGGAGCTATAAAAGCATAGGCTTCAATCTCACCGCCGGTCGAACCTCCCTCACCATATACAATGTAGACATCGCCCGACTCATCCATTTGCTCCTCGACTCGTTCTTCGTAGAGCTCGTTAACCTCGGCGTTGCCGGAGGGGATCTCAACACCTGCTGCATACAATACAGCCTTCTTCAGCACAAGACCTTCATTAGCAATAACCAGCTCCTGTGTTGAAAGATGAATCCCTGACACAAGCGAAATACAGATTATTGTTATTACGGCCATTATAATGACCGGTTTAATTCGTTCAGAGAAAAAGGAGACCTGTTTCATGCCTCACCCCCTGCTGCAGCCGTTCCGCTTGCGGCGGATTTGGCCTTCAGCCTTTTCTTCCGCTCTTTGAGCATGTGATCAAGCAGAGGCGCAAACATATTGGCCAGAAGGATTGCGAAGGTGACCCCTTCTACCCAGATTGAAAATACACGTATCAGCGAAATAAGTACACCAATTACTGCTCCATATATCCATCGACCTCCGTCAGTGGTCTGTGACGATGATATGGGGTCGGTTGCCATGAACATGATTCCATACAGCAGACTGCCTGAAAAAAGCCCGTAAACGGGATTCACAGCCATCTCGACACCTGCGAAGAACAGAGCACCCTGCATAACAAGAAAGCCCAGGATCCCTGAGACTACAATACGCCAGTTTGCGGCTTTCTTTATCATCAGGAAGATCCCGCCTGCGATTATCAGGATAGCGCAGGTTTCGCCGAGCGAACCGGCAGTCAGGCCTGTTATCAGGTTAAGCAGCGGTATCCCGCCGCCGGAATTAAGCTCCAGAATCGGCGTAGCCCGCGACACAGCATCCGCTCCGGCAAGCCACTGCGCGAAGCCGCCGGGGAATCCGCCGCCTGCTGCCGCAGGCTGTACAAAACCGGCTGTAAGCGGTCCTCCGAAACTGATGTAAATGAAGGCGCGGCCCGAAATAGCAGGGTTGAAGACATTTCGTCCGAACCCGCCGAAGACCATCTTGCCGAAGACGACGCCGAATACTATACCGACTACCGCAATCCAGTACGGTATTGCCGGCGGCAGCGACAGGGCGAACAGAAAGTTCGTAACAAATACGGCTGTGCTCACCTGCTTTTTATAGATGCGTGCAAAAATATATTCGCTTAAAAATCCGGCGATGTTGACAACAATAAGGATTGAAAGCGAACGCCATCCGAATAGATAAACAGAAAAGACGGCAATGGGGATAAGCGCGTAAAGCACCTGATTCATTACCTTCTGTTTCTGTATCAAAGGCTTTTTAGGTTTGTCTGTTTCCATACCTTAATCATCACGGAAAAAGACAAACTTGTCAAATCTAAAATCATGTTCGTGATCTAAATTAATTGATTTGAATTATAGATTTAAACATTTTTCAACTATAAGCACATAACAGTCATTAAAATAACGCCCCATCAATCAATCTGCATAAACATGTATATTAATTCTCAAAATCAGAATAAACGAAGGAGCTTGACCGAGACCTGCAAATATAGGAAAATAAGCATATGACAACAATCAAAACTATTTCCGGTGAACTTTCATGCACCGAACACATTATAAATCGAAGCTTCGCAATTGCGGGGATTGAACATATTGCCGCGAGTGATCTTATGAGCGAGGTGCTTGTTGCTGAAGAAGAAAATATGCTGGTAATTACTGCTCTGAATACAGAACAGACCATCAGAACAGCTCATATTGTAGATGCCCTGGGCGTTCTGCTTGTAAACGGTAAAAAACCTCAGCCGGGGATGATAAGGCTTGCTGAAGAGTTTGATCTGGCACTTTTATCAACTAAAGAATCGATGTTTGAATCATGCGCTGCTGTTCACAGCCTTTTAAAACGGAGTTAATGATCAAAAAACTGATTCCTGTATACGAAAATCAAACTCCGCTGGTTGTTCTTGAACTCATTCAGGGGCATAAGATTTCCGAAATTATGTCGACAAATGTAATCAGCGTTACTCCGGATATCACAATGCGCGATGTCAAGAAGATGATGAAGGACGGCGGTATAAGCGGAATGCCAGTGGTCAGGCAGCGCAGATTGATTGGGATTATCAGCGTCGAAGATCTGTTAAATGCCCTTGAAGACGGTCTTATGGATGATTCAGTTGAAAAGCATATGTCACGAAATCCGGTAATCCTTGAAGAACAGATGCCGGTAAGCTTTGCAATAGATTACTTTGAAAATTACAGCTACAACCGCTTCCCTGTACTCAACGAGAACAAAGAACTTGTGGGCATGCTCACAGGCCGCGATATTATCATGCATATGGTAAAGGTGATGAACCGTGAAATCGGCAGGCTGGAGGAAATAGCCAGATACGGACATCATACCGAGATAGGCAATGTTATCAGGCGCTATGCTGTTGTTCAAAACGACTTCAAAAACGCAGGGAAGGCGTCAAGCGAGGTAAAAACCCTGCTTCAGGAGCATAAGGTAGATAGAAAGGTGATTCGTGCCGTGGCTACCGCTATCTATGAGCTGGAAATAAACCAGGTCGTACATTCCCTCGGCGGAGAGATTGTCTGCCGCATATCAGATCACTATGTTGAAGTGCTTGCACGTGACAGAGGGCCGGGGATTGAGGATATTGAGAAAGCACTCAGTGAGGGTTTCTCTACCGCTACAGACTGGATACGCTCAATGGGTTTCGGCGCAGGAATGGGGCTGCCCAATGTAAAAAGGGTATCGGATGATTTCCAGATTCAATCCTCAACCGCCGGCACCGAGATTAAAGTTACAATAAACCTTCCGGTCGACAATTCGGCAGAAAAGATATAGGATGTGATCATGAAAATTTTTGAATTGAACGAAAAACTCGGATTCGAGCTGCTGACGAAATGCCCGGAAAGTGTGATAACATCAGCATACACCTCTGATTTGCTGAGTGATGTGATGGGCAACGCCCCGGATGATTCAGTTCTCATCACAATTCAGGCGCATAAAAACACAATTGCCGTAGCTTCTCTGGCAGGCATCAATGCCATAATTCTCTGTAATAACCGAAAGGCGCCGGAAGACATGCTTCCTGCAGCTGAAAAAGAATGCATCGCAATTCTTCAGACTGGGCTTAACCAATTTGAAGCCTCTGTTGCGGTAGCAAAAGCACTTGATTTGTAAAGCGGATCTACATATTCATTCCTGCCTCAGCCCCTGCGGCAGCCTCGAAATGTCTCCCTCGCTGATAGCCCGACAGGCTTTTGAAAAAGGACTTCAGGCGGCAGCCTTAACCGATCATAATTCAGCGCTTAACTGCAGAGCATTCGCAGAATGCTGCAGGCAGTATAATATTCTTCCGATTTACGGTCTTGAGGTGACAAGCTCCGAAGAGGCTCATATTGTCTGTTTATTTGAAACGATTGACGCTGCTGAAACCTTTGGCGAAATAATCTATGCCGCCCTCCCGGACATTCCCAACAATCCGGAAAAATTCGGAGATCAGGTATATGTTGATGCAGAGGACAATATACTTGGCGAGGTGGACAAACATCTGGTTACGGCAGTAGAAATGAACCTCGATGAGATTTATGAGGCTGTGGCGGGACTTGCCGGCATGTTTATTCCAGCGCATATTGATAAGCCCTTATTCAGTATTCCGTCTCAGCTCGGTTTCCTGCCTGACATGAAATATACAGCACTTGAGACAACCAGCATCCCATGCCCCATAGACACAGCTGACAAACCGCTTATTATGAATTCCGATGCCCACTATCCAGACGATATTGCCGGCCGCACAAGCCTTTATGAGGTTGATGAGGTTTCATATCAGGGAATTCGCACAGCCATAATTAATAAAAGAATTGATTTTATTTAATTTGTATTAATTTCATATGGATTTTATACTTATAAGGAATGAAGATGAGTCCAGACTGCAATGACCTGTTACTAATCCTCAACCAGACAAGCGATCCCGTTTTTTTTCTCAGTCCGGATTTTGTTTTTATTTGGACCAATGAAGCCTATGCCGAATATATGGGGTTCAAACGGGAAGAAATTTTGTCTATGTCGCTCGAAAATGTCATCGCTGTGGAGTACGCCCCTGTACTGAAAACCAAATTCAGAAGCATCAGCCCTGACAACCGGATATTTGAGAATATCTACCCCTCAGTTCTCACAGACGGATCGATCATACTTGAAACATGGCATAATGAGGGAATTTTCGACGAACAGGGAGAACTTAAATACTTCTATTGCATTGCAAGCCTCAAAGAAGAGTCGAGGGAGAAAAAGCCGTTAAGCCCTATGCAGACAAATCTGGTATCAAGCACATTGCTGGGAACATCACTTATTGGAATAATAATCTCGGTCGACAACGAGATTCAGTACATAAATGGAAAATGCAAGGAAATTCTCGGCGTATATTCAGAGATGAAACCGGGCATGAATCTCAGCAGGCTTTTCAACGATTATTTCGGCGACAGCGCGGAGGAGCTGCTCTCAGCACAGCTTCGCAATACAACAGACAATTGGGAAATTGAGTACCACCATCCCGACGGCCACGACAGCTGGCTTTCAATCGTAAGGAAGGCGCAGAGGTACAATGGAAAAAATGCAGACCTGCTTCTGGTAGAAGATATTACAGAACGGAAACTCAACGAAATTGAGATAAAAACCGCCAGAAACAGGCTCGCCGATGTAATGCGCATTGCAGGAGTTGGATACTGGGAGCGGGATTTTGAAAATAAAAGATGGATATGGTCCGATGAAACCTATGACATATACAACGTAACCCGCGGAACCCTGATAAGGGATGAAGATATTGAATCGGCAGTTTTACCAGAGTTTCGCAGCAGTAGAACAAATCGAATTGAAGAGTTGCTCAATAACAAGAAACAAAAGGGCTTCTTCCGTTTTGAATACAAGATACAACCGTTTAATATGGAACCTAAATGGATTGAAGGCGAAGGATTCCTTGAAAACGGGACTGATCCTGATAAAAAAAGGTTTTACGGCTGGGTTCGAGATCTTACCGAGCGGAAGATTTTCGAACAGGAGCTTCAAAAAGCAAAAGAAAAAGCAGAAGAGTCTGAACGACTGAAAACATTCTTTCTGGCGAATATGAGTCATGAAATACGCACTCCACTTAATGCCATCGTAGGATTTTCAGACCTTCTCACACGTGACCCGTCAGATGACGAAAAGGTTAAATTCAAGAGTATAATAAACCAGAGCAGCAAGCTCCTGCTGAAGATTATTGACGACATCCTGGATATATCTTCAATTGAAGCCGGTACTTTGGATATTCAGAGCGAACAGCTTATACTTGGGGATATTTTTAATGAAATAAAATTCCTCTTCCTTGAAAATGATAAACCTGATATTGACTTGAACATCATTATTCCGGGTGAAAGTGCTTGTGTATATGCAGACAGAGAAAGACTTAAGCAGGTGATAATAAATCTTATAAACAACGCATACAAGTATACTTCTGAAGGAAGTATTACGCTGTCAGCATCTAAAAATAATAATGAAATGGTAATATCAGTTTCAGATACCGGTATAGGTATTCCGCCTGAAGAGCAGGAACATATTTTCGAGCGCTTTTACCAATCCGACACCTTCAGCAAGGGGACGGGGCTGGGTCTCACTATATCACGTTCAATAATCGAACAGATGGGCGGAAAAATCACATTAAGATCCGAGCCGGGAAAGGGTTCAACTTTCATTCTGACCCTGCCGGCATAAACTACAAAGAAAAAAAAGCCGCACCGGAGCGAATCCGATACGGCTGAGATTTCATCTAACAGCACGGAGCTGAAATACAGGGTTTACTATTTCTGGTAAACCTTTCTTGGTGTGTAATGAGTATGAAGAAGGTGGTGAGACTTTTCCGATAAAGGCTTACCAAGGTAATCCTCATAGATATGAGTAATCTCAGGATTCTGGTGTGAACATCTGATTTCGCTCTTCTCATCATCCTTGTAAATACCTGCTATTCTCTGTGCACGCACCTCATCTTCAGTTCCATAGGGCTGACCACCGCCGGCAATACAACCGCCGCGGCACGCCATCACCTCAATAAAGTGATAAGGAGGTTCGAGCCCCTTCTCTTTCGCTTCACGTACTTCGTCAAGAACAGACTTAACGTTCGCCATACCGTGAGCAACAGCAACTTTCACCTTAGTTCCCTTGATGTCGACAACACCGGCTTTAACACCGTCCATACCCCGGACAGCTGTAACATTAACATCAGCAAGCTCTTCTTTAGTAATCAGGTAGTAAGCCGAACGAACAGCTGCTTCCATAACACCGCCGGTAACCCCGAAAATGGTACCCGCACCGGTGTATTTTCCAATCGGACTGTCAGCTTCCTCTTCTTCAAGATTCGCAAAGTCAATTCCGGCAATCTTGATAACACGGGCAAGCTCCCTTGTTGTAAGAACAAGGTCTACATCACTATAACCTGATGCCTGCATGTTTTCATCTCTGTCTTTCTCAAATTTCTTGGCTGTACATGGCATAATTGCTACAGAAAATATATCCTTAGGATCTATTTTCTGATTTTCCGCATAGTATGTCTTTGTGACCGCACCCTGCATCATCATCGGTGATTTAGCAGTTGAGAAATTAGGAATCATATCAGGGTAGTATTTTTCCATGTAGTCGGTCCATGCGGGGCAGCATGAAGTGAGCTGCGGAAGCTCACCTTTCCCGTTAACTATACGTTCAACAAACTCTGAACCTTCTTCCATAATTGTAAGGTCGGCAGAGAAGTTAGTATCGAAAACAGCATCCACACCGAGGCGGCGAAGGGCCGCATAAATCTTTCCGGTAACAATCTCACCCGGTTCCATATCAAAGGATTCACCGAGCGCAACACGGACAGCAGGCGCCATCTGTACTGCGACATGTTTATTTTCATCAATTAGAGCATCGAAGAACAGCTGTGTTTCGTCTTTTTCATATATTGCGCCTACGGGACAGTGTGCCGAACACTGTCCGCACTTAATACAGGGGCTTTCGTTCAGGAGAAGACCTGAAACAGGCATAAGCCTTGTATTTTCGCCGCGCCCGATAAACTCAAGTGCCCACACATCCTGAAGCTGCTGACAAACCTGTGCACAGCGTCCACACTGGATACATTTTGACGGGTCAAGAACAATTGACGGAGTCGATGTATCTTTGGGAAGCCGTTTAACATTCCGGTCAAATGGAATCTCTCTGATTCCGTATTCCGCAGCCAGTCTCTGGAGCTCACAGGTTCCGTTTCTGCCGCATGTAAGACATTCCTGAGGGTGGTCTGCAAGAGTCATCTCAATTACAGTTTTTCTAATCGAATAGATTTCCGCATCATTGGTTATATAGTTCTGCCCCTCAGAAACAAGAGTGGAACATGCTCTAACCATTCTGGGGTTACCCTCAATCTTGACAACACAGATACCACAAGCGGCCCATGGGTCAAGGTCAGAGTGATAGCAAAGTGTCGGAATCTTGACACCGGCAAGCTTTGCAGCGTTTAAAATTGAGGTTCCGGCATCCACAGTTAATGGTCTGCCGTTGATCTTTATATCTACAGTACTCACTGTTTTTACTCCTTACTAGCTCTTGGTAATTGCGCCGAATTTACATGCAGCATAACATTCACCACACTTAACACACTGGTCCTGGTCAATAACATGCGGATGTTTTCTCTCGCCGCTGATACAGCCAACCGGACATTTTCTGGCACAAACGGTACAGCCTATACACTTATCTGCATCAATCTCAAACCTTACGAGATCCTTACATTTACCGGCTTTACAAATCTTGTCATCGACATGCTCAAGGTATTCATCTTCAAAAAACTTCAATGATGAAAGAATCGGGTTTGGTGCAGTCTGACCAAGCCCGCAGAGCGCAGCCTTCTTCATCGCTGTACCTATAGTCTTCATGTTTTCGAGATCCTGGTGTGTTCCCTTACCCTTTGAAATCTTGTTAAGAATGTCATATAGCTTTCTTGTTCCAATTCGACAGGGGGCACATTTACCGCAGGACTCTTCAACACAGAATTCCTGGTAGAACTTTGCAACGTCTACGATACAGTCGTCTTCATCCATAACAATCATACCGCCTGATCCCATCATTGAACCAACAGCTGTGAGCTGGTCAAAATCAATTGGAGTATCAAGAAAATCCTTTGTCAGAACACCACCTGAAGGACCACCGGTCTGAACGGCCTTAAAGGCCTTGTCGTCTTTGATTCCACCGCCGATATCGTAAACAATCTCGCGGAGGGTTGTTCCCATTGGAACCTCAACAAGACCTGAATTGTTAATTTTCCCCGTAAGAGCAAAAACCTTGGTTCCTGAAGAACGTTCAGTACCTATTCCTCGAAACCATTCGCCGCCCTTGAGGATGATCATAGGGATATTAGCCCATGTTTCAACATTATTGATTACAGTCGGTTTACCCCAGAGTCCTTCTACAGCCGGAAATGGCGGTTTGGGAGTTGGCATACCTCTGTTTCCTTCGATTGAACGAAGGAGTGCTGTTTCTTCACCGCACACAAACGCGCCGGCACCGAGACGGATTTCGAAATCAAAATCAAATCCGCTTCCGAGAATGTCCTTTCCAAGCAATCCGTAGTCGCGGGCCTGTTTGATAGCAATTTCAAGCCTTTCAATTGCGAGCGGGTATTCTGCCCTTATATAAATAACACCTGTATCTGCACCTACCGCATAACCGGCAATAGCCATTGCTTCAAGCACTGAGTGCGGGTCACCTTCGAGAGTTGAACGATCCATATAAGCACCCGGGTCGCCCTCATCGGCATTACATACGATATATTTCTGGTCGTTATCAGCACCCTTGGTAAAGTTCCATTTCATCCAGGTAGGAAAGCCGGCACCACCGCGGCCCCTAAGACCTGATTCCTTCAGTTCATTGATAACATCATCCGGCTTCATATCAAAAAGCACTTTTTCAAGTGCGGCATAACCCTCACGGGCAATGTATTCGTCAATTTTTTCAGGGTCAATGAAACCGCAGTTCCGCAGGACAATCCGGACCTGTTTCTGGTAGAACTTGATGTCTTCTACATCAAATTCATCTTTCTGTTCCTGTGTATCATCAACATAAAGAAGACGTTCAACCATTCTTCCTTTTACAATTGATTCAGAAATGATTTCTTTGGCATCTTCTGGAACAACTTCCACATAAAATGCCTCTTCAGGGAGTATTTTTACTATCGGTCCTTTTTCACAAAAACCGAAACAACCTGTTTTTACTATCTGCACATCATCAATAACACCCTGAGCCTCAGCTTCTTCTTTAAGGGAATTGAAGATCTCAGTTGCTTTACTTGATTCACAGGCTGTACCGCCGCAAACAAGTATATAGTTCTTCACTGCCATACTAACCTCCGTTATTCCTTAACAATATCTTTAGCCGGACGGTCAAAGATGTGTTTATCAACAAGTTTACCGTTTACAATATGCTCGCTAACGATATCACGCGCAGTCTTTGCATCTACATTTCCATAGATGGTATCAGGCATACCCGGAACCTTCACTTCTACAGTGGGTTCAACATAGCACAGGCCCATACAGCCGGTCTGCTTTACCGTTACATTATCAATTTTATGTTTTTCAATCTCATCAAGAAATGCGTCAAGCGAATCTTTCGCTCCAGCGGCAATACCGCAGGTACCCATTCCGATGATAATATGGATATCTTTGCCTTCAGTATCTCTTTTATCAAGCTCACCTTTCTTGCTTTCTCTGAGCGTTCTAAGGTCTTCGAGAGTCATTTTAGCCATCATCTGTCTCCTTCTATACATCTTCATTAGAAGATACATCTTCTTCCTGGGACTTTAAAAACTGCCTCGCCATAATCAGCGAATCAGCATCATTCAAATCTCCAAGAACTCCAACAATTTCTGATCTTTTCAGTATATAGCTGTCGTTCGCCTTTCCCTTTCTAAGCCTGCGCTCAAACTCAAGTTCAAAATTTCCATCGAACATAAAAGCCTGAAGAAGCATTCCGCTGATATCACCCATAGGCGGTGTATCAACATGCTCCGATTTAAATGAAAAACATAGCTCAGTGCCCCGACCCTTCTCAGAGTCCAGCGACCAGTCGCCTTCAGCCAGCTGTACTGCCTGTATCATGAAAGGCAAACCTAAACCGACCTTTCGTCCGCTATGCTTCAATCCATCAGTATAAAAAGGATCAACAGCACGTTTCAGCTCTTCATCCGTCATTCCGATTCCATTGTCTCTAATTCTCACAGAAATCAATTCCGGATTCTCATCAATCAGTAAACCAATCTCTGAAGCCCCCGCCTCTATCGAATTCTGAAGACAGTCAAGAATAAAATCGCAGACGGCTGCGTGCATACTATCCCTTTTCTTTGTATTTCGCGATAACTTCCGGGAGCTCGTCCTTTGTTACCTTACCGTAAACTTCGCCGTCTACAATCATAACCGGAGCGAGACCGCAGCAGCCTACACAGCGTACGGATTCAATCGAAAACATACCATCATCAGTTACCTCGTTAACCGCAATGCCTAAAAGGGTTTCAAGTTCTGTAATCAGATCTTCGCCGCCCTTGAGGTAGCAAGCAGTTCCCATACATACCTGGATGTTATACTTTCCGGGTTTGTCAAGTTTGAAAAAGTGGTAGAAAGTGATTACTCCGTATATTTTGGCAAGCGGAGTATCGAGCATTTCAGAAACTTTAATTGCGGCTTCACGGGGAATGTATCCGAATTCTTCCTGTACCCTGTGAAGAACCATTATCAGATTACCGGGTTTAGTCTTCCAGTCCTCGATAAATGCAACAAGTTCATTTGAAAACTCTATTTGAGGAGCCGTTTCAACAGCCATATGCCCTCCTTTTTTATTCTGTGAATTTGGATTTTTTACCTTTGACAATCAGGATAATTAGATTATGTAAAATGTCAATACATATAAATAAAATACTAATAGATTGTTGACTTTTAATAGTTATTTTTTAAAAAAAATATTGCTTATAGTAAAATAAAACTATATAATACCTGTTATATTGTGAATGAATTCACAACAAACGGAGAAAAACAAGCAAATGAATAAAGAACTAATACTCAGACTATCAAAATACAAAAGACTACTGTTCAAACTGAAAGCGCTGGGACTCGAACGCGTTTTCTCCAATAACCTCGGCGACGCTATAGGCGTTGCCCCGTCTCTGGTCAGAAAAGACTTTTCGGTACTGAGCCTTTCAGGGAATAAGCGGGGAGGGTATGATATCGATATGTTGATTGAGAAACTCGATATTGTTCTTGGCCGTGACAAACCCCAGGAGGTAATAGTTGTCGGCTGTGGGCGCATAGGAACTGCGCTGATGCAGTATGAGGAGTTTCGCAACGAGGGCATAAAGATAATTGCCGGTTTCGACGTTTCCCCCGAGAATGTCTCAAAAACATCAGGAGTACCCATCTACCATATTAAAGAAATGAAGGACTTTGTCGAGAAAAACGGTACAAAGGTGGGTATTATAGCCGTCCCGGACAGTGAAGCCGCCGCCACACTGGATATGATGATAGAGTCCGGCATCAGGGGCGTTCTTAATTTTGCAACCATTGAACTGCGCATAAATAACCGTGGTGAAATAGACAACGAAGAACAACCCTGCACCATTCATAATATAAACATCTGCCTTGAGCTTGAACACCTGTTCTATCAGGTCAATGTAGCTAATGAGATGGAACCGGAAAAGGCGGAATAATAGCTGTCAAAGCTGCTCTGAAAGTTTCAGTTTAAGCAGAATCGGGAAATGATCAGAGCAGCCGGTTCCAGATGACGACTGCCACCCCAGCGGAAAGCCTCCGTCTGTTGAGTTAAACCCCAGAACTGCTGTTTCAAACCCATCATACTCCCAGCCACCGCCTTCAAAAAAATCAAACGACAGGAAAAACTGGTCTATTGTTTGCCAAGTTCCGTCATAGTAGTAGCTGCCCGGCACACCTGCATCAGTCCAGGGGTTATATAATTCAGGAGCTCCCTCAGCACAAAGGAATCCATCTGCCAATGCTGTAGGGTATGCGCCATCTACTCTTAAGGATTCATTGTGCGATTCATTGAAATCACCGGCGGCAAGTACAAAACCCGAATCACCCGACTCTTCAGCCATTAGTCCAGCCAGAAGTTCGGCAGCAGCAATGCGGTAAGGCTCAGTCTCCTCCGCCCCGCCGAGCTTCGATTTCCAGTGATTGATAAATATGCTCAGCTCTTCGCCGCTTTCAGGGAGACTGAGCTGAACAACCGAAATATTGCGACCTTTTACAATCCCGCTGGCGTTCACAGCATGTGAATTGGCTGAATTGATCACGCACCTGCTCAGTACGGCAGTTCCCACAGCTGAATTTTCAGTAGGGAAAAAGATGCTGTGCTGATAGCCGGATGACTTAAGGCAGTACTCATTAAGATGAGTCAGGGCATTCTCATTCTCGACCTCCTGCAGAATCACAATATCAGGACCACCCGGAACTGCCGCGGTGATTACGTCGGCAAGCGCCAGGGCCTTCCGGTGAAACCTGTCGTAATTCCACACCCCCTGCCCCGGATCAAATTCACGATATTCGGTTCCGTTGTCAACATCGTCAAACAGGTTCTGAACATTCCATGACATAATTATCAAATGACCGTCGGTTTCTCCGCTGCCGCATCCGGAGACCAGAGTCGCTGAAATAATTATTATAATCAGTATCCGTCTCATACTATTTATATAACCGGAATTTTTTTTACTGCTTTAAAAATTGATAATCAAGAATAAAAAAAGCCGCATAGCGGGAACAGCCCTGCTTTGCGGCTTTCATTTCTTTAGCGGAACAGCCTATGCCAGTTCACTTCTCCCGGTAATTATCTTTGAAAGAAGACCGTATTCGGTTGCTTCTTCAGCGTTCATCCAGTAATCACGGTCGGTGTCTTTTTCAACACGCTCAAGGGTCTGTCCGGTTTCTTCGGCAATAAGATTATTAAGCTTCACCCTGGTTTTTTCCAGCTCTTTCGCATGAATCTCTATCTCGGTTGCGACACCGCGCATGCCGGAAAGAGGCTGATGAATAAGGTAATGCGAATTGGGTAAACCAATTCGTCTCTCTTTGGGGGCTGCAAGCAGAATAAGCGCACCGGCACTTGCTACAAGACCCATACCCACTGTATATACTTCCGGTTTTACGAATCTTATCATATCAAAAATGGCAAAACCGGCATCTACATCTCCGCCCGGGGAATCAATAAAAACCTTGATAGGCTCATCAGAATCCGCCTCCAGAAGCAGCAGCTGCTTCACAACCTTCTCGGCAAGCTCTTTATTAACTTCACCTGAAAGTAGAATAGTCCTTGTTTTCAGCATTCTTTCTGCGGCAGCTTCCTGTTCGGGATCTTTGCCTTTCTCTTTTTCTTTATCACTCATTGATTAAAATCTCCTGAATTTCCAAATCATATTGATTTTACTATTGTCAAATATACATAATTTACTACAATAAGTAAATGAAGTCAGCTTTTATATCGATAATCGGACGGCCGTCAGCCGGAAAATCCACATTCCTGAATACAATCTGCGGTGAGAAAGTGTCAATCGTTTCACCGGTGCCTCAAACCACAAGAAACAAGATCAGGGGCATAATAACCAGAGATGAGGGTCAGCTGATCTTCATTGATACCCCGGGATACCACAACTCGGAAAAGAAATTCAATGTCTACCTGAAAGATCTTGCAGGCTCGGCCCTCGAAGAATCAGATATTATCCTGTATATGATAGACACAACACGGCCGCCGGGCAAAGAAGAGGGAGAAATACTTGAACTTCTTAAACCCCACTACAGTAAGACCCTCATTTTAATGAACAAAACCGACTTGCATGAAAGCAATCCAGCAGCTGCAGCCGAGTTTATAAAGGAAGGTGCTGCGGAAATTATGGATTCAGGCTCTGTTTTCCCCGTATCAGCGGTAACAGGAAAGGGGCTTGATACTATTCTTAAACGGCTGTTTGAAATTGCGCCCGAAGGCGACCCCATGTACCCGGAAGACTACTACACCGATCAGCAGCCGGAGTTCCGTGTCATGGAAATTGTCCGGGAAAAAGCTATCAACCTTTCCAGACAGGAACTGCCGCATTCAATCTATGTAGAGATTGCCGACATGGAAATGAAGTATAAAGAATCCGGGGAAATAAAAAAACTCTGGGTCAGAGCCTTCCTAGTTGCGGAACGCGACAGCCAGAAGGGGATTCTTGTTGGCCGCGGCGGTGAAAACATAAAAAAAATCCGCTCAGAAGCCCAGAAGGAACTGAACGGAATATTTCCATATAATGTACATCTTGATCTCCGGGTTAAAGTAAACCCCAAATGGCGACGAAACGACGGAATACTCAAGAAGATGCTTTACTGATCCTGACCAGATCGGTGAAACATTCGGTAGGGTGTTAACGGAAGAGTCCGCTCAATCAGCTTCTCATATTCCTCTTTATCCCTGCTACGCTCTCTGCCTCCGAGTGCTTTAATTGTGCCCAGTATCTGTGAAATATCGGCTCTCTGCTTCTTTGACTGATTGATGAATGCAATTCCGTAGTGTTTATGATGCTCAAGCTTCTTTTTCCACTTGATAACACCATCAACATCAGCCGAATTATATCCAAGGGTGCAGTAAAACCCGCAGAACTCTCCCATTTCCATATCCATCATGGTCTCAAGGCAGGCGCCGGTACTTGAAAGATTAATCAGCCGCGCAGGAAGAATCTCGCCTTCGTATCTGAAAGAGATACTGATGTTTACCGAATATCTATCAAATTCACGCTGCTCGGAACCAACTCCGGCTCCTGGAGCTTCACCGATCCCAAGTTTATACAAACCGGCCATCATCTTTGACAGCCCGGATTTTTCAGTTTCGGTAAGGCTGGAAAACATCACACCGTATCCGGGAAGACTACAGTCATCGGTTACTGTCCGCATAATTCTGCCACGTACCGAAACGGACATTTCAGTTCCCAGCGACAGGGTCAGCGGGTATATAACACCGACCTCAACCTTCTCTGAAATGCGGATAAAACATCCGCCCATTGAGATATCTTCAAGATATCCGAGTTCATAGGAATCACTGTACTCAAGCGCGACGCCCAAATCTATATCATAACGGCAGGCCTGCTCCCACCACCTGAGCCTTGGGTTGAAATAAGGCGCAATAGTATGTTTTCTGAAAAAGAACCCCGCAGAAAAGAACAGCAGCAGATTGAACATGATCACGCCAATAATTGAGATCATCGGATTGTTTACATATGCCGCAATATTATATACAAAGATTCCGGCCGCTGAAGCAATAAACACCCACCAGCCCGCCTTTGTAACGGAATAAATCGATACTGCAGCAATCGGATAAACTAACAGAATAATGATATCCGACCAGAGCATCCTGGAAAAAATATTCCCGGGCCCCCATAGCGGCAGAATGTTAATTACAGCATTGGCAAGTACAGTGAGTATCGGAGCAAGAAGCATGATAATAGAAAAAACAAGAATACTTACCGGTCGCCTAAAACTTTTCATACCATATCCTCTACTTTTAATAATAACCTATATTTCTGAATTTTACATTCAGAAACTTGATTATATTCTCAGAAAATATATACTTACTATCATGAAAATGAAAAGATATCTTCTTATAATAGCAATAATAAGCCTTATTACCATACCTTTAACAGCCCAGGAAACCGATACCAAACAGGTTGAGAATAAAGCAGTTGAAGTAAAGGAAATTGATCAACGGGCGTTACTTGCAATGACAAACAGCGCCTATCCGGTAACACCGGGAGATGTCTATCAAGTAAGCTATATTCAAGCAGGGGAAGCCGTTCAGTTCAACTGTATGGTGACAAGCGATTATTCCATTAATCTCGGCTTTTTCGGCGGCATCAGTGGAGAGAAAAACACCTTTACAGAGCTGCGGGAACGCATAAGAAACAAGATAAGTAGAGCCTATCCCGACAGCTACCCTGATGTAACAATAATAAGCACTGGAGTTTTTGAGGTTCTACTTACCGGTGAAATTGATAAAGCCCGAATGGTAAAGGCCTGGGGACTTACCCGGCTTGCAGACATATTAGAGGAAAACAAAACAGCCTATACGTCAGAGAGAGATATTTATGTTACTCACATGGACGGCAGTAGTGCTAATTACGATTTGTATAAAGCCTGGTACGACGGTGATTTCACGCAGAACCCTTTTGTTAAACCGGGTTCTGTTATCAGGTTTACACAACTCGACAGACAGGTAACAATCAGCGGTGAGGTTAAACGGGGAGGAAAATATCAGTTAAGAGAAGAAGACACTCTTGAAGATTTAGTTGAATATTATGCAAATAATTTCACAGAAGAGGCCTACACGGACCAGCTGGTTCTGCATAGAACCATATCAAACAGTACAGAATCTGGCAGTGAGTCGGTCTATCTTAATTATGAAAAAAACCTTAATTTTGAATTGAACAATCTTGACAACCTGATTGTAAGATCAAAAGAAATATTTATACCGGTTTTTTTCATAGAGGGTGCTGTGGATATACTTGACGACACGGAACTTTCTTCTTCAAACACTATTGCGTTAAAATTTAACCCAGGAACAAAGCTTTCAACACTGCTACTGCAAAACGAAGAACTATTAACCGTATCTTCCGACCTTGAAAACAGTTATTATTATTCAGCAGAGGAAAATAAAAACATCCGCATTAATATTGCTGAAATTTTATATGAGTATAAACTGGAAAATGACATTGAACTTCATTCGAAAGACAGACTGATTATTCCATTTAAACAGCTTTTTGTTACAGTTAACGGTGCGGTTGTAAAACCAGGAAGATACCCGTACGTTCCTGACAAGAGTTATGATTATTACATTAATCTTGCGGGAGGATTTGATGTATTTAAAAATAGCAGAGGGGTTGTATCAATTACCGATAAAAACAATAAAAGAAAGGGTGTTGAAGAAAAGATTGAACAGGAAGATTCGATCACAGCTGAAACAAACAATTTCACATATGTTCTGGATGAATACAGCTCATTAATATCAGCAGTAGCATCAATTTCAGCCGTTGTTATTTCAGTAATTAATCTTGTACAGTAATTACCACAGCTGCTGCTTATAGCTGCCGCCGATGGTTATTATATTCTTGAAGTTTGTATTACCTTCAATGTTGTTATAGTTCCTTGACCACGCAAACCCGTAACCGAGGTTAAGTGAGACAGGAACCTTCTTAAAAGTATAAGAAACATCGGCAGCAAAGCTTAGAATCTTCTCATAGATGCCGTCGTTTAAGAAGTCTTTTTCGGGATATTCATCAACATTGGAATAATCAAGGTCTTCATCTATATCACCCATTATAAGATATTCGTCATCTTCCGCATCAGGATTATCCCCGTGCCGGATATATGAAATATCTACATCAACCTCAAAGCCCGCGGCGGGAATGAAAGAAAAGTTTACAAGAAACTGATCAGAGTTGGGCTGCAGCGGGTAGCCTATGCAGGCACCGTCGTTTGTGTAATTGATGTTTATTTCCTGATTGTACGCAAAATAGTAACGACTTTCGGCATAATGGGTATATACATAGGGCTCAAGCTTTGTGTACTGAAAGCGGGCAACAGCGAAGGGCAGAACCGGAACAGGGGCCTCTACACCTGCCTTATAAGCAAAGATGTTTTTAACATAGGTAAAGAGCTGGTCAAACTTGTCATGCTCTATCTCATCAACGAAAAACTCACCATAGACATTAAACCAGTTTACCGGGTTTAGCTCAAACTCCAGCCCCATAGTGCTGTTGTCACGGTCGCCTGCAGTACCCATCTGACTGACCATGTATATGCTTATTGGTGATATGTATGCAAGCTCAAACCTCTTGCCGAATACTACCGACTCATAGAAAGCAAATGAGAGCCAGTCTGCAGGGTAGATTGTTAATCGATGAGCTGAGAGCATCTTCTGCTCTTCGGAGGTGTCGGCCCCCACCGTTGAACCGAGGGAACCGGTTACAGTAGTGATGTATGCCAGATCACTTAATGGGAAACCGCTTTCAAGACCTATAAAGGGACGCGCGGTATCGGAGAGAAGCAGTGAATGCTCGCCTGGGCCCCAGTTGCGGTTAAAACGCCCAATTCGCACATATGCAGAACCATCTTCAGTAGCCGCCGCAAGTTCTTCACTGCTTCGATTGCTTATTGCAAACTCTTCTGTTGAGCTGTCTACCCTTGTTTCAGGATCCATGTGATGGTGATCCCAGGTTTTATAAAAACTATAGGGAATAAAGGCTTCCTCGTTTGTACGGTCTAAAAGCATTGAGAATACTACATTAAGAGAGAGAAAATCAAAGACATCACCCTCAACCTGAAGGCCGAGCCCGTTTATACTGTGGGGATGCGACAGGTCTGAGAGCAGAAGGTTATTATCAGATTCAGCAACAGCTGAAAAGGCAAACCCGCCGTCTATTTCATTGTTATCAAGGTAATTGTTTATTATCTTAAGCTCGCTGTCAGTAAGCTTGTCATCCTGTTCAAGAATGAGCTGCAGATTACTGTATACCAGAGAGTTAACATAGGGCTTTTCCTGCTTTATTTTAGGTATTATACCTTTAAGTTCAGCATAGTCTAATATCTGATATATGTAAGCCCCGGAATCGAGGCTTAAAGATGTGTTAGTTCCTGCAAAAAGCAAGAAGGGCATTGCTGTAACGAGCAGCAACAGTAGGAGCGTTCTTTTCATTTCAATATCCTGTTAGTTATTACAGACCTTTATACCTGATTTTGTAAGCTTGATATGAAAATCTTGAACATCAGGATACTTTTCATACCAGTTTTTAACCTTAACAATAAAGCCGCGCTGCAGAAAGCCAATTGTAACCAGCTCTTTCTGCTCAATTGAGCGAAGGGTTTTAAGGAAGAAGATATCATCAAGGTCTGTTTCAGCCTTGAAATCAGCCAGGGGGACGGGTTTAGTCTGGCTTGCACCAGGCTGCTTATAGAGGCATTTAATTGTTAGCTGTTCGTTGATGTCTACGATCATAGAAGTTATTTACGCCCAACCCCTTCATAGATGAAGCCGGCTTCTTTTACATCATCAGGATCCAAAAGATTACGTGTATCAAGTAGAATATCACCTTTCATAATTGTTTTTAATTTGCTTAATTCCAGCCCCCGATATTCATTCCATTCTGTGACGATAAGCAATGCATCCGCATTTTTTGCGGCATCATATGCAGTATGACAATACATTATATCAGGGAAAAGCTTTGAGAAATTATCCATCGCTTTAGGGTCATGTGCTTGAACATTAACACCTTCTTTAAGCAACTTATCGATTATGGTAATAGCAGGACTTTCCCGAACATCATCAGTCTGCTGCTTAAAGGCAAGCCCCAATACAGTGATTGTTTTACCTTTTAGCGTACCTGATAGTTTCTTTATCTTTTCAACCATGCGTTCTTTTTGAAGTTCATTGGTTTTAATTACTGAATCGATCAGTTTCATTTTAACACCGAACTTTTTTCCAAAACTGACAATAGCTTTAGTATCCTTCGGAAAGCAGCTACCCCCGTAGCCTGGTCCGGGGTGAAGAAATTTTGAACTTATACGACCATCCATGCCCATTGATTTTGCTACCTGATGGATGTCAGCTCCTACAGCTTCTGAAAGATTTGCTATCTCATTTATAAACGTAATTTTTGTAGCAAGAAAAGCATTAGATGCATATTTTATAAGCTCTGCAGTTTCCAAACTACACCATACAAATGGAACTGATGTAACATTCAAAGTTCTATAAACCCTGAACATAATGTCCTTTGCTTTCTCTGATTCATAACCTATTACAGTACGATCAGGGTGAAAAAAATCCTGAGCAGCTTTCCCTTCACGTAAGAACTCCGGATTAGATACAACATCAAAATTATTACCGCCTGTTTTCTTTTTAAGCAGTTCTTTAATCCAGCGGTTTGTTCCGACAGGAACCGTTGATTTTGTAACTATAACCTTATATTCATTGAGGTTCTCAGCAATTGTATCTACTACAGCTTCTACATAGCTTAAATCAGCTTCTTCATTTTCTTTTTCAGGTGTACCCACTGCAATAAATATTACATTAGACTCCTGTAATGCTTTTGCAATCTCAGTTGTAAATGTTAAACGTCCTGATTCAAGGTTTCGATTAAGATAATCCTCAACACCCGGCTCATAAATTGGAGAGATGCCTTGCACAAGCATATCAATCTTTTTCTTATCTAAATCAACACCAACTACATTATTTCCAAAATCGGATAAACCAACAGCAGCTATGAGTCCTACATAGCCTGTTCCTACAACACATATTTTTTTTGGCATATTTTATTCCTTAAATACAAATTCAAACATATATCATTATAAAGTCAGGAAACCTGGTTTTGAGTCACTCTAATGTTTGAGAAAATAATTTACATTCATTTATAGTTCTTATTTAAACCCTACTTAAAGAAACGTTTCTTGCTCAACTTGAACGATCCGCTACTAAACGCTACTATCTGTAAATTACTCGTTGAGTTCAATCTTTATTGGAATATGACCGGAAACTTTCTGGTATACTTCCGCAACCTGTGTAGCAATTTCATCCCAATTATATTTTTCTAAGTCATACCCAATGGAAAACTCTTCACTGAGCATCATTTCACCAATTTTATATGATAACTCAGAAATATTGCCTACCGTAAAATACTTTTCTTTCTTCAAATTAACTTCAAGATTTGCTGGTATATCACTAACAACAACATTTAAATTGTAACTCATAGCCTCTAATAAGGCTATTGGTAGACCCTCATGATAGGAAGGCATGACAAAACCTTTCGCATGTGAAAAAATCTGGTTCAGCTTTTCGCCTTTAATAAAACCAGTTAACACAATATTATGCTTTTCAGCCAATTCTTTGATTTTCAAACTATAACCTGACTCATGATCGGCATCACCGACAAGAACCAGCCGACACTTCGGATTCTTTATTTTTATATAGGCATCAATTAAGTCATGAAACCCTTTTTCTTCAACAAATCTACCAACTGCAATTAAATAGTTGCCTTCACTAATCTCTAATTCATCAAGATAGTCTTTACTTTGGGCTTTTTCCGGTATATTTATACCATTGTAAATAAGATTAGCATCATTTCGATTGTATTTCCCTTTTAAAATATCATTAATTACTTCAGATATAACAATGACCTCGTTAGAACTCTTTGTTCCAAACCTTTCTCCTAATCGAAGCATTATTTTAGCAAGTCTGCCCCATTTCTGCCTGTCGTAATCAGGGCCATGATTCGTCATCACAACCTTTAAACCAAGCAAACGAGCAAATGGTGCGACAAGAGCAGGCCCTACAGCATGAATATGTAAAATATCACATCCGATCAACCTTGCTTTTATAACACCCAACATGGAATGAGTAATTGCTTCAAAGGCTTTATTCTTTGGAGAAAACAAAGGTATAACCTTTATGCCTTTATAATAAAATTCTTTTTTTGATTTAAGATAAGGTTTTCTTGCCAGTACAGTTACATCGTACCCAAGCCCAATAAGTCTTGGATAAAGTTCTTCACAATGGGTCTCTACACCACCAAGAACATCAGGAATACCCCTCGTTCCAAGAACAACTATTTTCTTGGCCATTGTCCATCTCCCTGCCGGGAATCCTGCCCAACATCATATTGCTTAATATCCAAACAAGGTTTTTTTCCAGTTAATACTCGTAGTTTGTTTTTTACTACCCATGAAGCAGGATGCTTCACATACTTTTTCATTACAGGAGAAGCTGTACCAACCATCCAACAATTCTTAGGGCATGTTCTTACCATCTCTCGTACTTTTTCAGCGTCTTTACTTAACCAGATATCATCAAAACTTTCAACATCCCTGATATTACCCATAGATTTTTTCCATAAATTATCTTCTAAACCGTTACATGGATAAACATCACCATAGGGTTCAACAAAGAAATTAACCAATCCTGCCTCACACGGCAGCATCCGTTTACCGCCTTCGATATAGTTAATTAACCCAAGGTTAAAGAAAGCTCTAAACCAACTTTTCGGCTTATTCTCTTTCAGGAGCCTATAAATTAGTTCCTCAATATTACCTTCAACCTCATCTTTATTAGTAATTACATTATCTTCTTTATGGAAGTAATAAGAATTATGAAAAGCGGCAGTTGCAAACTCCATATCAAGATTCCTGGCCAATTCATACAACGGTAAAATATCATGTGAATTCTTATTACTAATAGTCTGACCAAAGCCAATGTCTTTAAGCCCCATTCGCTTTAATTCTAATAAAGTCTTAAGACCTTTGTCAAACCCACCATCACGACCTCGCAATTCATCATTACTTTGACTTAATCCCTCAATTGAAAGCCTGATACCTATATTGGGAAATTTCTCTGCTGTCTTAATAACCTCATCATCAAACCATCCACTTGTAGAAATTACTATTCTTGGCGCTTTTGTATATAAAACTTCAATTATCTCATCTAAATCATCACGAATAAACGGCTCACCACCAGTGATATTGATAAAATTCATTTTAGGGAGAATTTCCAATTCTTTAGCTGTTATTTCTTTGCTTTTTTCAGTAGGATGTTCCCATATATTGCACATCTTGCATCGCATAGGGCATCTATATGTTGTTATAATTGATGCATCAGTTGGGTTTTGTATATTCATACCTACTCCATTAGTATTTTAAAAGTTATTAGAATTCTTAGAACTGACCTATTTATTATATCCCATTTCTGATTCATATACATTTAGATAATTATTAACCAGAGAATCCCATGTAAATTTATCAAACTTATTTTTGAAGTTATGCGATATTTTTTTTTGACTATCACTATCGTTTGATATGTTATTTATAACATCGACCCACATTTTATCATTCTTTTCAAGAACAAAACCATCTTCACCTGTATCAATCAAATACTCAGCACCAGCACAGGGTGTTGATATCACAGGCAAACCATAATACATGCATTCTAAAATAACCATCCCATATATTTCATAATCAGTGGGCAGGAGAAACAACATTGAATTCTTATATAATGGAATTAAGTCTTCCTGGCTAACACGTCCCAACAGTTTAACAGAATCATTGAGCCCTCTATCTGCAACAATATTATTAAGTTCCAAAAAATCAGGTCCATCACCCGCTATAACTAATACAAACTTATCATCCAATTTCTCAATGATTTCTAATAAAAATTTGGGATTTCTACGCTGCTCTAATACTCCAATATAAAGCAAAATTTTTTTTGTTTTCGGGATATTCATCCGATCAAGAATATCACTTTCTAAAGTTCTATGATTAAACGAATCCACATCCAAACCAACCCCACCGATAAAAGTTTTTCTAAATCCTTTAGATTCTATATATTGAATTGCTTTAGGGGTTTTTCCGATTACAGCACCAGTATTTCTTCTTAATATTGGTAATAATAGTAAGTCAAAAATAAATTGAAAACTTTTTTTTACAAACGACTGGTAATTCTCGTACATTCCTTGCCATAGGATAAATGGAATATTTTTTCTTTTTGCATATACTGACAATAGAACAGTCATTATTTGCGAATCTTCTAATACTTGTATAAGATCATATTGATTATCATTTAGATACTTAAACATTTGAGGATAATAACCATTCCGACCCGGTAAAGATATACATGTCATTGCATAAACTCTTATACTATCAGTAATCCTAATAATTTTATCTTCATCTACTTTTTCTCTAGTGTAAAAATCAACCTGATGACCATTTTTTTCTAACGATTTTGCTAACCCTATCTCTTGAACATTATATGAACCAAAATTCATATATATTGATGCAGACCTAATAAGTGCTATTTTCATATTATTCCTTCATACAACAATTTATTGTAACATTCTAATATTGACTGACTTCATTATAAATCTCAATGAGCGAATTACATACAACTTCTTCAGAAAACCTCTCAATTGCAAATTTTCTAATTTTTACAGGGTCATATGATTTCATATTTTCAATCATCTTCAATATTGCACTCTCGATCATTTTAGGCTCTGGTTTATCAATTAATATTCCTGTTTCTTTTGAAACAAAATGCACTGGCTCTCCACAATTCGTTACAATTATAGGCACACCACAAGCCAGTGCCTCTATTAAAACGACACTAAACGTTTCTTTGTATGAGGGATGAATGTAACAATCTTGATTGCGTAATACTGCTGCAACTTTTTCATTATCTTGTGGCCCAAGATACTTAATATTTTTTGACAATTCATTTTCTTGAATAAAAGATTTTAGATAACTTTCTAGCGGACCTTTTCCTACAATAGTTAGACAAATATAGGTTTTCTTTTGGGTCTGTACTAACTGCTTAATTGCTTCTAAAAGTTCACAAATACCTTTTGTCTTAATCAAATTCCCTATGAACATTAAATTAAATTTTGAAGATTCCATTTCATTTTTTTCAATAGTAAATCGATCAATATCTATTAGATTAGGAACCACCACAACATTCTCACTATTCGACAAAATGTTAATTCGTTCAGCTAGTTCATGTCCAACAGCAATAACCTTACGAGCTCTTTTGCATACATATTTTACAAATTGCCTTCTAAGGAGATTTTGTCTACTCAACAGTTTTGATGAGTGTTCAGTAACCACAACTGGTATTTTATAAAACGTACCTAAGAAAGTAGAAAAAATTCCAGCGGGGAAAATAACATGACCATGTATAATAATATTCTCATAACACTTTATTATTTCTTTTACAAATTTAAAGACTCTAAAAAAGTATACCGGATATCCAGCAACCTTATTAAAAATAGATGGTATACGGAAGTAAATTTCTTTTAGATTTGTATTTTCTTTAATGTACAATGAACAAGTATCGTCTTTCTTAGCCCATTCTCTAAACAGAACAATAACATTTATTCCAGATTTTGCAAGAGCAACAGCTTGGTTTTTTACAAAAAGACCTGCTGTTGGATTATCTCTATTTGGATACCATAATGGAATAATTACAATTGTTTTCAACTTATAAGTACCTCACTATTAATTAGTTAACTAAATAGAGCTTTAATTCTATATACAATAAATAAAACAGTTTTACGTTCAAATATAAGTGATAGCAATGCAATAACCAGAGAACTCACTACACAAAGAACTGCAGCATATACTAACCACATTAGATAATTACTCGGTGCTATTTCTAAATGCATCCCAAAATACACAATGATACTAAAACCAAGTCCTAAATAAACCCACCGAAAAAAAGTTTTCCATGGCGATATCTTTGTAACATATTTTGGAATAAAGAAAAGTAGATCTATACTTCTATAAATATTTGAAATTAACATTCCAATCACCAAACCATATAACCCCCAGTAATAAACACCAAAGCCTCCCAAAATTACAATAATAATAGCTTGGATGCTACTTTGTATCCGAGTTTCTTTATATAGACCAGCAGCCATTACCATCATACCCTGTGGCGTTTTCAAGTTATAAAACAATCCATTCAGAACAACAAGAAAACCAAATAGAGGAATATCATAATTTGCATCAGATATACCAGAAGTATAAATTCTAATAAATGGCATTATTAAAATCCATGCAACTGAATAAACTATAGTGATAAGAATATAATAACCTAGTTCAAACTCAGAATAAGCTCTCTGGAGAACATCATCTTCTCTTTTAGCAATTACATTACCAAAAGATGAAGCCAAACCACTATTAAAAACTCCTAAAATTGAATTTATCCCCTGTAAAACTAAATTGTATACTGAAAAAATACTTACGTTAATTAAGTTTTGCCCAATAACAGTAAGGATTATAGCAGGCGCCCCTCTTTGTATTGCACCTAAAATCTGTAAAAAGAAGGCATCCCACCTCTTGTTGAGAGCAGATGTGTCAGGTTTAACATTAAAATTTATAAGTCGATATTTCTTTCGTGTATATTCACTTAAAATGATTGACCTTACAAAAATTGCAAGTACAGCAACTGCCATAATTGGTAAGATATCCCAACCAAGATATGATAATAAATAAATGATTAAAACATAACAAATTTTATATGCAATGGAGGCCCAGGACACAACAAATGTCCTTTGATCTGCTGTGAGCAAAGTGCGATATTTTGCTAAGGTAAAAAACTCTAATGCACTATTCATGCCTATCGCAATCGTGATTAAAGTAACTTCAATTCTTGATAAAGTAGTAATACTAATGAAGGCTGAATAGATAAATGAAAGGAACAATAGTAAGATTAAGAAAATAAATCCGATCTGATAATAAAATTTTTTAGCAGCCGAAACGATACCGTTAATTCTATTATGATCTTTTTCTGCTAAAGGCTTATATAAAGCGTATATAGCTGCCTGAGACAACCCAGCTTCAACTAATAGCAAATATCCAATAAATTGAGTGATAGAAGAAATAAATCCATTAACCTCAGAACCATAGCTAACTAATATTATTCTCGGTACTACAAACCCTGATAAAAGAGCAACACCTTGATACATACCTGTAACAACAGAATTTGCAATAAATTTTTTTGTTCTATTTTCACTCATAGCTTTTTATTTCAACAGAATCAATGTTACAAATACGTGTTAAATACTTAATCCCAACAGATTTTTTTTCTTCGAGAATCTTTTCAATTGAATAATAATCAATTTTCTTTGTAATTTCACTAAGTGTCATATTTTTCTTATATCTTGAGCTCAACCCAATACTATCTAGAAATTCAGTCATTCTTGTATTTACCCAAGTGTTTCCAGTTTTGCATAATTCAACAAAAAATTGCTTCTTAAAGATAACCGAAAAAATAGTTCCATGAAATGAGTTGGTTAATACATAATTTGCATTTTTAAACAATCCAATAAATTCTGCTGGTCCTATATTCTTTGTATATTTAATATTTTTCCGACGCTTCAATCCTGTTGCAATTTCAACAATATCAAGATCTGCACTAAGAGAAAGCTCCGCTGCTAATGAATAAATTTCATCTCCGGGACGCAATGAATAAATTAAAATATAATTATTGTATTCTGGGTCAATAGATATATCACCCCATTCTTCCTGAGATAACAATAAACTAGGATCAGGATGAATGAATATGTCATTTGGAACTAAATTTTCAAGATAGTTTTTTGTCTGTTTCTCTCTAACTGAAATACCTTTAAACCTTGAGATATTTTTTCTAATAGCAAGTTCATATTTTTCATTAACTTTACCAACGCCCATGCTTGCAGCATACGAAAAAATATTAGATTCTTCTGGAAGAAAACTAAATAGATACGCTGTATCACTATCAGTTATAAGAGGATTCCAAACCTGATCACTACCAACAATAAATATCTCATACTTATCTGATGTTTCTTCCAAATCTCCATGGGTTAAGTAAGTCTTTTCCGAAATCTTTAGCTTTTCATTTATATAATTTCTAAAAATCTTATCCTTTTTATTCTTTCCTTTCAGAAAATCTTTAATCAAAACTTTGAAACTCTTAAATGGAGAATTAATAAAAGAGAACCTTTTCTTCTTAGACTTTATCAAATTCAATGGATAATCGATAAATTCTGATTCTACACCAAGTGATTGTAGGCTTTTCTGCAGACCATATGCTTGTAGAAAAGCACCATAATTTGAAACCTTATGAAAGGTTAATAAACCAACATTCTTTTTGTTAATAACTCTCCTCCTTAAAGACTGGCACCAACAATATTACAATTTGTTTAATATGAATAATGTATTTGAAAAAGATTATGATCTAAGATACTAATTCCACAGAGTGTTTTAAAGATAATAAATCATTTTTTAATAAAGTTAAGAGCATTATATCCTTTTAATAATAGCTTGTTGGCAAATAATAATATTTTCACTAATGCTATAAATAGGCCATTAACATACTTGCAGGAGTTACTGTCAATAGTTGTGGATCAGAAAAAAGCAAATCCTTCAACATCCTATGCAACATCCTCTAGGAATACACCATCCTTGCAGAATACGCCCTCCAATATCTTCGGAATAAGTTTATGACCTTTTATCTTCTTCCAG
>JAQQAL010000013.1 GCA_028532855.1 Candidatus Thalassospirochaeta sargassi | reverse complement strand
AAACCTCGACTATGACGCAGGTACTACTATAGGAATAAACGCCGGAATCGATATCAGCGGCACCGCAGATATTGATTCAACAGGTGTAACAACGATTGCCGCTGCAGGTAATATAACTGCAGACGGAGCAGTAACATTCGGTGCAGCACTGACCGGACAGCTTACGACAAGCGGTGATATTGTTACGAGTGATGATAACGTAACCTTTACCAGGGCGGTAACCCTCGGCGGCAATGTAGATATTGATACTACCGGAACAACAGCAGGCAACATCCTGTTCAGCAGCACTGTAGCAACCGGCGGTCACAACCTCAGCCTCGATGGTGGTGAAAACGGAAACATAACCCTGAGCGACGCACTAACAGGCGGCGGGGACGTGGTTGTACGCGACGGCAATGTGCAGTCGTACCAGGCGCTCACGGTACACTCGCTTGATATCCAGGATGCAACAACAAGCGTAACCTTCGGAGCCGCTGTAGCAGCAACTACGACTATAGATGTATTAAGCGGTGGCACGATAGTGCAGAACGGGGCAGTAACAAGCGGCACAAACCTCGACTATGATGCAAACGGCACTATAGGAATAAATGACGGAATCACAATCAGCGGCACGGCTGATATTGATTCAACAGGTGTTACAACGATTGCCGCTGCAGGCGATATAACTGCAGACGGAGCAGTAACATTCGGTGCAACACTGACCGGACAGCTTACCACAAGCGGTGATATTGTTACGAGTGATGATAACGTAACCTTTACCAGGCCGGTTACCCTGGGCGGAGATGTAGTTATAAATTCGGATACTGGACCCGGAAATATTACCTTCAGCAGCACTGTGGACGGCAACAATATCCTTACCCTATCTGCAGGTACCGGTATACTGAATATAAATGGCGTTGTAGGCGGAAATGCTGCGCTCAATCATGTAAGGCTTATGAGTGCAGGTAATTTTACATCGACCGCCACATTAATTGATATGAGCAACCAGGATCTTTACATCGATGCAGACGGATATACCATAGAGTTGCTGCTGGATCTGAGTGTTAAGCGCTTTGTATTCTACAGCGGAACCCTTGATTTTAATGGCAATACTATAACTACGGAAAGCGATTTCGTAGCTTACGGATCAGCTTATGATGATGAAGACGGCGAGCGGACGTCAACTCCGGATACTGTTCTATTAGTTGATAATACCTTTTTCGCTTACCCTGATGAATCAGGCCTTCTAATGGCCTTGCCCGGCACCCTGAATGCAGCATTCGGCGATATGAACGGTGCTACGATTGATGTTTCAACCAACGGCAACTTCTACCTCAACGGTGCCGATATGAATAACGGTGGTTTCGGCAACACTGGTGACTGGACGCTCAAAATCCGTGACAACAGCGGAACAACTAACCCGGTATTGGATACCGACCCCGGTGACGATGAAACAGACTGGCCCTTCGGTTCAATTTATGCTGCCGCTTTCAATGCCGATGTTGATCACTGTCAGGCTTCGGGCGGAACGGTCATGGCCGACACCGCTAACGGCGTAACCGATGGCGGTAATAACTTGAACTGGGATTTCAGTCATCCCTACATTACGAATTACGAAACGATATTCGATAATGTGATACGGGTAACATTCAGCGAAGCAATCGAAAACTCTAATGACGAAATAAGCACTGCCGTTGCAGCTTCCGGTGTATGGACTAATGTGGGTGCAACCGCCTTTACCGAAACCTATGTTGATAATTCGGATGGTACTACCGATGCAGTGCCGTATAATTTTACTTCTACTGACGGAGAGGGTGATCTTACAACCTTCTACCTCTTTGTTCCGCGGGCAGCCCTTACCTGGAACACTGATGCAACAGGCACATCAGCAGGTGCTGCGGGAAGTTCGGACCGGGACGGAAATCATCAAACTACGATTGCTGATCTGTCGATGCTGAAGGGCGTGTTTTTCGATGCAGCAGGTCATAACCTTGTTCAGAATTACGGTGAGAATGGTGTGAACGAATGCGATGGTACGGGTGTTGAAACATTCACAGATAAATGTCGACCGGCCCTTATTGCTGTTGCCGCCGGCCGCGCGGACCATCAGGTTTCTGGGTCTGATGAAATCTATGATGCCCACAATATGTTCCACCTCCGCTATTCTGAACCGGTGAACATCGGCGACGATTTAGACTATGCAATAGGCGCTGGAACACCGCCTGAGAATGACAGGGCCGAAGAAACCTTCGGTGCAGGTGAGCATGGCGGACATATGCTTGAAAGCGGATCGGACGTGCTGGTTGAAGGGTATTTTACATACCCGGGCATATTCAAGTCAGGAAGCAAAGATGGAAACGATGCAATTAACTCAATCTACAGGGGCGGTGCTGAGAATCCTTCCGGTGATTACGGGCTTACTATCTTTGTAGCCGGTTATAGAACAGCAAATACCGTTCCTTTTCCAGGCTATCTGGGTGATCCGGATGAAACTCTTAGCGCTCATACGCCAAATACTGATCCCGTTGGGCTTTCAGCGTCTGCGGTTGATAATTCATATATTACAGATGCAGACGGAAACGCTGTTGAACCCTCTGATGAAACCTACCGTTCGTTTACTTCACCATTGACAGCATCAGATGAATCTGTTGATGATCCGGTAATCACTGACATTGTATCAGATATGGCTCCAGGTGTTGCAGCCGGCATCACAATGTCTGGTGCGGTAACCTTTCATAACGGCTGGGATGTTGATCCGCCGACCTTCTCAGAGTACGTGGACGGTGACGCGGCTATCCCCGAAACAGGGTATTATGAAATTGTATCGGATATTGACGGGGCTACCGGTCTTATTAATGTTCTGGAGTTTTTTATCCGTGATAATGAATCAGGTCAGATCGGATGGGTTTCAACCGGTGCAGGTGAAATGCATCTTGATCATGAGAATATGCATGGAGTACGTGATTCTTCATATGCAAATTATGACTATGGTTTAGGGCTTGTACAGCCCTATCTGGCAATAGAGATCTCTGACATAAATGATGATGCTCACACAAGCGATAATAATGCCGGTTTTGATACTATGACCTTTAATAATATTTTCAGCGATACAGCGGTTGATGAGCTGGTAAATGAGGCTGATGATCCATACTTTGCTCTTAATATCAACAACTTTGGTCACAGCTGGGATTCACTCACATCGCTTGAAATTAAGTATGATGCTAATGCCGGCTTGATAACAGACCTGGCAGGTAATATTATTTATTCGGTAGACATTCCAATCGCGGGAGTCGAGAGAATCCTGCCGGTTATAGATCTGGCGCTTGCATCTGTAGGTGACGATAAAATCTATGTACAGTTCTCCGAGCCCGTCTTCGGAGTTGCTGCCGCACCTATTGATGAAAACGACTTCACATTTGATCCCCTTTCTATAACCATCACAAGTATTGAGCCTATTTCCTACTACAACGGCGGAATAACCGAAGCATGGTTCCATCTCTCGTCAGAGCTAACTGCTGATATTGCATTTTCCGGAAAGATAATACCTGTGGCTGATCAGATCTATGATCAGGTGAGCAACATAATGTCGGATACTGCGACGCACAGGGCTACGGATATAGGACTTGGTTTAATGGAGCCTGTCTGGGCTATGGATGATATTCATAACGACAGCCTGTATGGTGATGTGGATAATTCTCTGCGGGATTTTGACGGTACAGGCTACCTTACTGACAGTGATATAACAATAGAGGCGTCAATTGCAGCAGAAAGCTATACCGGGCTCAGTACTTCTTTATACTATGATGTAGAGCCTGATGATTCCGTGGTAAGCAGCGGATTCTGGCTGCCTACATACAATAACGCGATTGTTCCGGACTCGAATGAGGAGGCCAGAAGCGTGCTTGCCTACAGATCTACAGGATCTGTACGAGATTATCTGCTGCCATCCGAGGATTCAGAGATTGAGAGCGGGGCCGAGGTTGAATTTCTTTTGAAGCTTGGAGATCTGTTCTGTGCCCAGCTTCTTGATTCAACTGATCCTAGGACCCTGCTCCCGTGGAGTTTCATTATCAAGGATGTAACCCGGCAGGCAGCGGGTGTTAACATAATGAATAATATTATAAACCCTGAGAACGGTGAGAAAACAATTATTAACTATGAAATTGCTGAAGCTGGAATGGTTGTAATAAATGTATTCAACCTCGGTGGGGATCTTGTGGATGTTATTCACCGCGGAGCACAGGGCAGCGGAAACTACAGCTATACCTGGGACGGCAGAAACAGGGCCGGAAACGATGTGGCCAGGGGGGTTTATTTCATCAGGGTAGTGGGGCCGGATATTGACGAGTTTAGAAAGGTAATGGTGGTAAAGTAAAATAGATTAAAATGTCCCGTCTGATGAAAACTTTAAAGAAGGAGTTGAAATCAGAATGGAGCCTGCATCCATGGTTAGCGCTCCGCCTATGGAATTGGTAGGGCTGACTGTCAGTCTTATGACTGCTTCCTCAGTATCCTCTGTTTCATCAATCTGCAATGTGACATCCATGTAAATCTCGGTCCAATCAGTGAAATCATCATAATCTTCGGCATCGAAGCTTTGCATGGAGGTTGCATCGGTCAGGCTGTCCGGGTCAAGCGACTCGACCATAAGCATTACAGAATCGGTATCAAAGCTGTTAGGGCGGCTTGCGAGCTCAGGGTCAGCCTTTACATAGACGCTGAAGCGGTATGTGCCTGATATGAGCGGGAGCTCATCTGTTCTGTTCGAGTCATATACCGTGAGCTCGGTCTGAAGATAATGAGTCTGGTCGCTCTTTACAATCCGGAAATTGTCAAAATATCCTTCCTGCACCTTTCCATCTGTTTCAAAGTTTATTCGGAACACCTGGTTTTCCCAATCGTAAATCAGAAACTCCGGGGTTGTAAGCTCATTAAAGTCGAATGGAACAGCAAGTTGTTCATTTGTTCCGCTGTTGGGAATATAGGGTGTGAATTGATTTATTATGGGGGTTGAAGTCTCTGATATTTCGAAATAATAGTTACCTGTAGCCGATCCCTGCAGGGAGAATCTGAACACATAGAGGCTGTCGTCTACCGGGCCGTCTGCCATTTGAGATAAATCATATTCTATATACTCAGTGTTACTCAGATCAAAATAGATAGCGTTGCCGTCAAGCTCGTGTGGACCTGAATCTAATAAGGCTGTACCAGTCGTGAGAACCGCCGTCCAGCCAGAAGTCGCAAGATCCGGCCCTACTTCAAAGTCACCGTCCGGCACCAGATTGTTGATTTCAAGCCTGTATATAAGAGCTGAGCTGTCCGGCAGGCCGCTTGTTCCGGCAGTTGCCGAGGCTACAGACTCATAGGTCATGTACGTGGTATTCTGGGTTGTGGCCCAATCGGAGAGCAGGGTATGCCCTATGAGGTTGACATCGTCGTATTCGGTAAAATAGTCGAAATCACCGCATCCACCGACGGCGTAAATGATTATGAGGACTAAAATAATTTTAAAAACCCAGGATTTCGACATCATGATAGAGTATACCATTATGTTCGGAAAGATCATGAAAAAAAATTATACTTGTGGTAGAATTGAAATGCAATGAAAACTGTTTCAAGGTTTTGCATACTTATCATAATCTCCACCCTTTTTTTCAGCGCCTGTGCGGAACCGGTCGCTCCCGCAGTAGATTCTGAACTGCTTACCTACAGTGTTGAATGCTCGGACACCAGCCTGTTAGCTGATATCACCTATCTTGATGAAACCAACGAACTTATCAAGCTTACCGACGAGGAGCTTCCCTGGTCGGTTTCGGTAGAGGTTCAGGATTCGGCCTTTATAGGAGTAGCTTATCTTAAGGTTGAAATTGACAGTAGCGAAGTGTTCACATCCTATGCAAATGATGTAAACACAGGGGTTTCTTCCTATAAACTTATTGATGGCGATGCTGATTTTGAAGCAAGCGGTGTTGAGGTTGATGATGTTATTTATATTGATCCCGACAGCCTTCAGTACACAACGGTTGATGCAGTCGACAGCGCAACAACACTGACTCTTTCGTCGGATCTGTTCGAAGCAATCAGCACGGATTACTTCATATATGAGGTTAAAACCCTGACTGCAACTGCTGATTATAATGGTGAAACGCTCGATACTGTCAGTGCCGAGAGTGAGCGTTCTCTTTCCTGTCTTATTCAGGAATCAATAGATCTCTAGAATATTATGCCCGAAATTTCCGTAATTATCCCTGTATATAACCGCCCTCAGCTTCTGGTAGAGTCTGCAGAATCTGTTTTTGCACAGAGCTTTGATGATTGGGAGCTCCTGATTATCGATGACGGCTCAACGGATAATACCTCAGAGGTTGCCGCAGGACTTGCCAAATCTAAGGCTGCAGGAGGACGGTGCCGGCATATTGTTATTCCGCGTTCAGGGTATCCCGGTGCTGCACGCAATCGCGGTGTTGAGACTGCCTCCGGGCGGTACGTTGCATTTCTTGATTCAGACGACAGGTGGCTGCCTGATAAGCTTGCTCTGCAGTATAAACGTATGAGGGACACGGGAAGCAGGATAGCCCACACAAGGGAGATTTGGCAGCGCGGGGAGCGTATAGTGAGCCAGAAAGGGCAGAAGCACAAACGCTCCGGTGATATTTTTGCCGATGCGCTGAAGAAATGCATTATAGGGCCTTCAACCGTAATGATGGAGCGCAGCCTGTATGTTGAAACCGGCGGTTTTCACGAATCAATAGAGATTGCCGAAGACTATGAATACTGGTTGAGGATAACATGTGAATATCCTGTGGATTATCTGGGAGAAGCCCTGACTGTGAAGCGCGCGGGAGACTGGCCGCAGCTCTCGGAGAAATACGGAATGATTGAAAGATTCAGGCTTGAGGCGCTCGCCGGGTTGCTGGGGGTTGAGATTCCCGGCGAAACGGTAAGGGAGCAGAAATATTTGGCCGGTTACAGGTGGGCGGGGTTCAGCCCTGAACGCAGGGCTGATGCAATAGAAGAGTTGATTTTCAAATGCGGGGTCTGGGCTGCTGGCTGCAGAAAACGCGGAAGAATTTCCCAGGCCGGGCAGTTCGATGCTATAATCAGGAATGCAGAATGAAATTATTAAAGAAACGGAACTTCTCGACGGCAGAGGCTGTGTCGCAGAACCCGGCTGGGCACGCAGATCATTATATCGCTACCAACGGCAGAAGATAAAAGCCCCGGGCTTCAGAGTGAAAGAGTGGGACTACTACTGCGTGATGTCCCTTGAATACGGTCTGGCCCTTACAGCTGCAGACAACGGATACATGGGTTTTTTTGCCGTAACCCTCTTTGATTTCATTAACAGAACTGAAAAATCCGGAACTGTAATGACAGCCCTGCCCTTGGGCAGGCTGAATATGCCGGAGTCCTCCGGCAGCGGTGATGTTATCATCGATGAGGCTGCAATCAGGATGTCCTTTGTTCATGAGGGCGGCAAGAGGGTTCTGAGGGTTGATTATCCGGGCTTCGACAAGGGGCGCGGACTCACTGCTGAACTGGAGCTTTTTACGCCGGCAGGTGATGAGGCTTATGACCGGATGGTGATAGCAACCCCCTTTCATAAGCGTGGCCGCTTCTATTTTAACGAAAAACACAACTGTCTGCCGGCCCGCGGAACTGTTCGCTGTGGTGATTTCGGCTGCAGCTTCGGGGGTGATGATTCAGCATCAAAGGCCTGGGCTGTCCTTGACTGGGGGCGCGGTGTATGGACTTATAAAAACACATGGTACTGGGGCTCTGCCTCGGGTGTGGCCGCCGGCAAGCCGTTCGGATTCAATATCGGGTACGGATTCGGAGACACCTCGGCAGCTACCGAGAATATGCTGTTTTATGAGGGCCGTGCTCACAAACTTGAGGGTGTGAAGTTTAATATTCCGGGTGAGGCTGAGGGGGCCGAGCGGTATATGGATCCCTGGACGTTTACAAGTTCCGACGGGCGTTTTGAGATGACTTTTACACCGATACTCGATAGGGCCTCAGATGCGAATGTACTGATTATCAGAAGCAGTCAGCATCAGGTTTTCGGGCATTTCTCAGGGAAGGCGGTTCTTGACGACAGCCAGGTAGTTGATGTGGATAATCTGCCGGGCTTTGCTGAGAAGGTCTATAACAGATGGTAGACGGTTGCTGAACGCTGGTGGGCGTTTACAGGCTGGAAAGCTCTTCGCGCATGACTGCGGCAAGTTCAGGATCCTGTTTTGCATATTTTAGAATGGCCCGCAGGTAACCCGATGGAGCGCCGGTGTCGAGGCGTTCGCCTTCGGTTTCCTTGTAGACGACCTTACCCTTTGACATGAGCTTGTTCAGCGCGTAGGTGTGATAATATTCTCCGCCGCTGTGTTTTTCCCAGCCCTCTTCGAGGTAATTGAAAAGCTCGGGAGTGTATAGGTAGCGTCCGATTGATGCCTCGCAGCTCGGGGCTGTACCGGGCTCCGGTTTCTCGACAATGTCGGTCACATGGAGGTTGTCGGCGGCAAGCTTCAGTATGCCGTAGCGTTCGAGGTTCGGCGGATTATGTATTGTGGCCATAACCGAGCATCCGGTTTCATTATATTTTTCGATTAACTGACCGGCCAGGGGCTTCTCACCGAAGTGTAGATCATCAGGGTAGGCGACAACGAATGGGGCTCCGTCAAGCATCGGTCGTGCCTGCATGAGCGCATGGCCCGTTCCCATCATTTCCTGCTGTCGCACGAAGAAGAACTTTGCGTCGTAGGGTTTAATCTTCGCCGCCTTGAGCTCATTTCCTTCCGCTTCAAAAACGCCTTCAAGCTCAATCTCACGGTCGAAGAAATCATCCAGCATCTTCTTTCGTCGGGACGTGATAATCAGTATCTCGTCAATACCCGATGCAATGAACTCTTCGACAATAAACGCTATTGAGGGTTTATCAATAAGCGGAAGCATTTCCTTGGGTATGGTTTTGGTTACAGGCAGAAACCTGGTTCCGTAGCCGGCGGCAACAATTAATCCTTTCATGAGCTTATTATGCAGGTATGCAGATTCTTATGCAAGTGCGGTCTGAAATGGGTTTGGCAAAAAAAACACCCGGAAGAATCTCCCGGGTGTCATGGAAAAGTCAACTTGTTTAGTTACACTTTTTTAGTATATGGCAACAGGTTCTCCTGAATCTTCATCGTCTGAATCATATGAGGCTGTGAAGTTTACAACACTCTGGCCTGCCTGGTCATATACAACCGACTTGGTTTTAATCTGTTTCTTTTTGTCCCCGACAATCTTTGTCCTGATTACAGTCTCAGTGTAGGTGGTATTATCGGCATCGGTTTCTTCGGAATTTTTCTTTGAGAAGAACTTGATGAGCCAGTCCAGATAATCGCCCAGATCCTCGTTGTCGGTAGTTGTTGCAACCGTGCGTTCATAGGTTACCGACGTTCGGACAGTATCGCCGTCTATCTCCTCTTCGGTATAATAGCGGACACCCAGAATCTGCTGATAGTATGTCCAGAGCCATAGATCGTATTCAAGCGACTGGTTATAGGTGACCATGCTTGACCACCTGTAATCTGAGGTTTCTAACTCGCCTGGAGACCATTCTCCGTTGCTGAAAGTTCCTCCGCCCCAGGTAGTATCGTCGTCAGGATCCGGGAAGGCGAGGGAGTCATTAAGGTCGAATGTTTCATAGCATATGGTGCCGGCTTCTCCGCCGACTGCCTCGATTGTTTCATTCCGTTCGGTGCCGTTGTCGTAGAGGGTTGTGAACTCAATTCGTGCAAGTTCGTTAATCGTACCATCCGCGGTACATATCGGGTCTGTGTTGAATGTGCCATCACCGTTGTCCTTGACCAGGTAGCCGTCCTGCTCATCATCGTAGCTATAGTAGCTTTCTGTCGTGCTGGTTATCGAATCTCGTCTAGGATATGTTGTGACGTTTACAACCTTGTAGACATGATCTGTATCTGTTTTTGTTATTTTCACGGTTGTGGATTGTCCCTTTTCGGGGTAGTTTCTGCTTATGGCTTCCACAGGAGTTGAATCAGTCGGCAGTAATACCTCAGTGGTGTAATCCCAGGCCGCACGGCTTTCGGCAATTTCCTCATCACCGCGAAGCATGAAGTATGAGCTCATGATGTATTTCTCATAGGCCTCTTCCTCTTCGGCTGTAAGTCTGTCTGTTGTGCCGTCACCGCAGGATGAAAGAAAAACAAATGCTGTGAGTAATATTAAAATTGGAAGCAGTTTTACTTTATTTGTCATATTTGCTCCTTTTGGAAGTTCTCTTCCTAATCTATTATCGGTCAGTAAAATAAATAGTCAAACCGTATTATTAATGCCTCAAAACAGATCGGATTTCAGGATAAATCTTAATTTTTTGTTAAAATATGGCGTTCAAGCCTGCTTAAATCGTTTTTAAGCATAAATCCGGCTGCTGCAGAGGCTGCTGCGGCGCCTGCAAGGTAGGATATTCCCGGTATTTGGGGTATCTGCGGCAGAATACCCGCGGCGGCAATAACAGCATTAACTATGAAAAATACGGTCGAAGCATAGAATGCGTGGCGGTACTGCTCAATATAAAATAGAAAATTGAGGAGGGTCAGCAGCATAAGATGGAAAAATACGGCTGTAAGTGAGGTTTTGAGGATGAAGCTGGCTGTAAGTATAATGCAGACTATGGTCACTACAGCCTGCAGTATGCTCTGTTCTTTCAGGCTGTTCCATGTAACTGAGGCCAGCTTTTTTTTTGAAACCAGGATGTCGGTATATCTGCCGCTGGAAATCGTGAGCAGAAAACGCTTCAGGGCTGTGTAAAACTCAGTCTCAGAATAAACTACAAAGAATATAAGACCGGGAATCATTGTCAGGTTGGCGAGGTAGACGGTGATGTCGTAACTTTCAAAGAGTCTTATGAAGGTTCCTGTAACGTTTACGCCATAGACAGCCCAGAAAATTATTTTATCTACCCATATCCCCCAGTAGTAAAGCAGGCCCGCACCGAATAGAAAGCGGTGTTTTATTATGTAACTGATAAAGTTGGAGAATAATCGAACAGGGCTTGAAGAGCTTCCCTGCTCAAGCGCGACTATGTCCCCGGGCGTTCCCGGTTTTAGAGGTTTCCAGGCAAGTCGGCATAGCAGTATCAGCAGGATTACTATCAGCATATGCCCCAGGGTAAAACCCGCCATAGCGCCTGCAATGCCGAACACGGGCGACAGCAGGAAAATCAGCAGCAGTGATGAAGCGAGCCCGGCGGTGTAGACAAGCATGATTTTTATGTACCATTTCAGAACCGATACGAAGAGCATTATCAGCCAGAGGCAGTTGACGGTTACGAAGAGAAGGACGGCAAAGAGCCTGAAGACGGCTGCATGTTCGATTGCAAGATTAAACGAGAGTACTGCAGGCAGCGCGATTATTGCCGAAATTATGCCGACAGGGATGCAGAGCATTAGTACGTATCCAAATGCCTCGCCTTCTTTTCTGAGGTAGAGCAGGTCGCTCATTCTGCGGGTGAAGATGTAATGGAATCCGCCGAACAGAAAAAGCGAGAAGGCATAGCTGTATATAACAACCCCCATAAACAGCTCCATATCCCCGGCTATGGCGCCGCTCATGATCGCTCTTATTAATGATATGGTGATAATGGAGAGCAGCCAGGGTCCGGCGACTATCATGGCTCCGGACATGGCTATCTGAAAAAATGAACCGATGCCGCCCTTGTTTACTACTTTTCTGAGCTCGAATCCTATGCCGGCCATCAGTTCTGCTCCATGAAGCCGCTGTAAATGTCGTGATAGCGGTGGTGTAGATCCACCTTATTATAGTATGTTTCAGCCTTCTGCTTGTTGGCTTTGTTTATCTTTTCCATTTCTCCGGGATGAGAGTAAATGTACTCTATACATTCCGCGAGTTTTACGGAATCCTTTGAAGGTGCAAGGAAGCGATCGTCGTAATCGAGCATCTCCGGAATGTTCCCGACTGCAGTTGCAACAGCCGGAACGCCCCCGCAATAACCCTCGAGGATTACCAGTGGTTGAGCTTCTCTGACGGATGTCAAAAGAAGAACGTTCAGGAATTTATAGTATTCAAGGACGTTCTGCCTTCCGGTAAATATAAACCTGTCTTCAATTTTCAGGCTTTTTACAAGTCGTTCACAATCCTTGTAATAGGCCGGGTCTTCATCTGTCGGTCCGATGCAGTAAAAAGTAGTGTCGGGAAGTCTGTCCAGGACTATCTTTGCGGTAGAGATATAGGTTTTAATATCTTTTATAGGAACGACCCTTCCGACAAGCCCTACATGAAAGCCTTCTTTCTCTTCCCGATCTATCGAGAAGCGCGGCAGGTCAATACCGTTTGGGATGACGCTGGTAATTTTCGGATCTGCACCCAGCTCGTGCTGTTTCCGGCGGTTTTCTTCAAAAAGCGATATTATCATGTCGGCCTGTGAGTAGCAGATACGGCTGAATGAATTATATAGTTTTGTCCACATGTCGCGCTGGTAACCGCGTATCAGGCTCGATTTTCGAATTTCCATCTCGCGTTCTTTATGGTACAGACCGTGCTCAGTCAGTATCAGCGGTTTCTTCTTTCTCACCTTTGCTGCCCCCGCGGCAATACCTGCAAACCCAGTGGAAATGGCATGGTACATGTCTGCATCAGGAAGGCTTGCGCCGAGGATAGTGAACAGCATGTCATAGGCGGACTTCCAGGCCCAATAGTAATCTGTAAAGGCATAGGATGGATTATTTCTCTGGCTTGCTTCAACTATCATATCCCATCCGATGTCAGTTTTAACAGCTTCATCGTACATGAAAAATCCTTCAGGAATATTGCTGATAAACTCCGCGAAATCATGGCTGCTGTTTGATTCAAATATCTCGTGTACCGTTTTTATCGTCTGAAGCAGTTTCTTTCTGCCGGCAGGTTTTGCTGTAGATTTGTAATGTTTATTAAGAACAATGTCTTTATGCTCAATCACGTTTTGAGGCAGTTCATATCTCAGCTCCATGTCTTCTTCTGGTGAGATAGTAAACAGGACGAAATCTACCTCCGGCAGATTGATGATAAGATCGTGAGTCCATGCTGAAACACCGCCGGTTATGAATGGATATGAGCCTTCAAGTACAATGCAGACGCGGGGTTTTCTCATCTGCTTTCCATCCAGTAATCGATTAGCTGGGTCTGGTTGATGTCGAGGGTTGAGCGGTGCTTGTTAAGCTCTTCCATGATTTCATAAAGCTCCGCGTAATTTCTCTGCCGGAAAGCAATTTCCGCCAGGATTAATTTCGCATCAGCTCCGTCTATTCCGCTATTGATGATTGTGGATTTAGCCTGTGAGCTTAGACCCAGCTCGATGAGTATCCTGCTCATGTTTAATCTGTCCTCATCCTCTATGCTTCCGTCTTTTTCCATGCTGCGGTAGGCGCTGAAGGCTTCACGCAGGTAAAACGTCCTGAGGTCGGGTACCTGTCTGTTCAGTTCGGCAAGTTCCGTATAAAGGACAGCGCGTCTTGAGTGGTCGTCACGGGCGAGGTTTTCTATAGCTGTATTATAGTCGTTCTCAATAGCGTTTATACTCTCGGCCGCGAACAGGGCTTTTTCCTTGTCAGGATCCTTGATGAGCCGGCTTAGGATGTCTATAAGAAGAAGGTTGATTTCGAGATCTCTTTCTTTCTGACCGAGGATTCGTTCAATTTCTTCGAGATTATCCGGATTATCTACTAGCGGGTTTACTGAGGAGGCTCTGTATATGAATGCTTCCGGAGGCAGCAATCCTTCTCTTGCTGCCTTGTAGGCAGCGAAGGGTGTGTGTGGCTGAAGATACATGTGCATATTCTTAATGTAGTCAAAACCGCTGTTTCCCACCTTCTATTCTCCTATATCTTCTGTATTTCGAGAAGGTGTTCGGCGTGTTTTATTAAGCCTTCCGCGTTAGATGCGTTCTCGCCCAGTGACGAGTAGCCTATGATGATTTCGAGAAACACCTCGCTGCCGTCAATCAGCCATTGTGTCGAGTGAATCAGTTCCAGGATCTCCAGGCTGAGAAGGGCGGTTCCGTCGCTGTCGGTTCCCGGAATAAGCACCGCCATCTGTTTATCTGTTTTGTACATGAAAAATTCAGCCATTCCGGCAGTTGCAAGCAGTATTTCGTCAGTAAGCTTCAGAAAAAGCTTTTTAAGATCCGAGGCCGGAAAGCTCTTGGAGAGTTCGGTGAAATTCTGAATTTCAATTATCATAAGGCTGATTCTGGCTTTGTCTTCGGTCGAAGATTGTATGTACCGGTTTAACGAATTATACAGTTGGGAAAAAAGGGGGAGGTTCGTGTCAGCATCGGTTTCACTTTCCTGAATCTGCTGATTGTGACTCACTGCCCTTGATAATGCCGGTTCCGCCAGGCTTATGATAATTTCGAGCAGTCTCTCGGTGTGAAGGTTGTATTTAACAAAGGGCATTTCTTCGATATTAAGAACGCCCCAAACCATTTTATTCAACGGAATGGGCATAGTGATGATGTTCCTGCCTGTATCCATCTGTTTCAGGTTTTCATAATTATTTATCATTCTAGCAGATACAAGGCGGTTGTTTCTGAAAACCCATCCTTCTATGCTGTCCTCAATGTTCAGCAGTGAGGATGAATCAAATGTTCCTCTCATATGCAGCGAGGCCGGGCAGTCGAGGAAGCCGGATGTCGGGCTTGCCTTCCATATGGTAACAGCTGTGGCGTCGGTAAAAAGCCGCACAGTTTCAATCAGGCAGTCCAGCGCATTCTGCAGATTAAGGCTGTCCATCTTATGCATCTGGTTATACAGGGTTGTAATAGTCACCCTCTGGCCGGACACCCTTTCTTCAAGTTCCCTGTTTATTTCAAGCTGGGCAGCTGATATCCTTGATATGCGATAATGTTCCTTCGTGATATTTTTCAGATGTTCTCTGGTGTTTTTTAATTTAATGCGGTCGATTCTCGTGATCGTGCCGAAAATATAGACGAGTACAAGGGCTGCGGCTGCAATTATCCCGTCACTGCTCTGAAAATGCGATGGGAATATGGTAGAATTAAGCCTGTGCAAGACTGCAACGGCTGCTATTGATAGCAGATAGATGAGAAGACCGGCCGTTCTGCTGTGATAAACTGCGGAAAAGAGAGCTGGTATTATATACGGCGTATAGAGGAATTCGGAAAACCCGGGATCCTCGGGGCGCAGAAGAATGTTGAGACAGATTACCACTACGAGGATTGGGATGGATTCAAGTATCAGCGTAAACCGGGTTTTTGTACTCATTCATCTTATTATAGCTGAATGAAAGCGAGGGATAAAGAAGAATGTTTGACAAGCGTTTATTTATAGTATTTTTTACATTTATTTCAATGAATCTTGCTGCCCAGAACGGGGCACTTGATGGTGATAATCTGCGGAAACCCGTTTTTCCTGAAGGCAGTTCGGGTTTGATATTCATCGAAGGCGAGGATGCTGTCTCGACAAATTTTGCCAATCAGGCAGTGTCGAATTTCAGTGCATCCGGTTACCGGACGGTTCAGCTGAATCGGAATACCGGACTGCAGGGCGGTGCCGCCTTCTACGCGGAGTTTGTTTTCTATGCTGAAGAAACAGCTGAGTATGAATTCTGGTACGGCGGTACGCCTCCCGGCCCGTCTGATGATTTAACCCCTTCGTATGCAAGTCCGCTTTCCGTGAGGATTGACGATGGAGAAACTCTTAAACTGTACCGGGAGGATGTAAAGGTGGTTGAGGGGTATTCGCCCTCTTATTACTGGAACAGCTGTTTTTCGGTTAAGCTGTCCGAGGGCTCGCATAAGCTGAGACTTGAGGTGTCTGAGCCCAGGGGCTATGACGGCAGATACTTCTTCTACCTGGACAGCCTGTTCTTTCTGAATCGCGCCAAAACCGAAGAGGTCAAGCTCCTTAGTCCGGAGATTTTCCCCGAATCCCTCGACTCCGATGTTGTTGATAATCCGTTTCTGTCGCTGCCTGAGTATCAGGCCTATATTGATGCTAATCCTGATGATACAGCAGGCTATGTTGAGCTTTCCCTTGTATATTCCCTTATTGGGGATTACCTCTCGGCGCTTAAAACCCTTAACAGAGCCATGGCAATTGATGCCGCTGATCCATATCCGGTTGTGCTTGCTGCTAAAAACAGGCTCTGGAAGGGTGACATACGTGAAAGCCTTGGGCTTTATGACCGCGCGCTGGAGATTGACCCGGGCGACAGGCTGTTGTGGACCGAAGCCGGAAAGGTTGCGGCATGGTCAGCTGAGTATGAGCGCTCAATAGATTTTTTCGAAAGAGGGCTTCAGCTTTTTCCTGATGACCTGAATATGATGGTGAATCTCGGGCTTACCTATATCTGGATGGCAAGGGATGTTGATGCTGATGAAACATTCCGCTCAGCACTGAAATCAGCCTCGGGTGACCCGAAGCGGCTCAGCCTGCTGGGGTGGATTGAGGAAGCTGTCGGTTATCCCGAGTATGCCAGGGATGTTTATCTTGAATCAATTGAGCTTTATCCTGATTTTCTGGAGTTCTACCTGCTTCTGCAGTCCTCATATCTGGCTTCCGGAGACAGGTCCTCCGCTGATGATGTCGGAATGCTGATAGAGTCCACATTTCGTTCGTCTGAGAGGCTGCAGAATGAACTTGAGATATACCGGACGAAGCTTAACCTGCGTGATCAGGTTATTGAATCCTATCTTGAAAGACTGAGAGCCGAGCCGGGTAACCTGGAACTGCGGCAGGAGCTTGCGCAGACATTCTTCTGGAATGGAATGAGTACTGAAGCGATTGAGCAGATTAAATATGTTGTTACTACCTATTCGTACAGGGCCGCTGATACCTACAGCCGCCGAAACGCTGAGCTGTTCAGCCTGATCGATTCGGCCGCGGCCTTAATGTCCTTTTTCGAGAACTTTCCCTCTGCTGCATCCGCTTCGGAAAAAGCGGTTGCAGCGGCGCGGGCTGAACTGACTAAGGCGCAGAAGGCTGCTGAGGAAACGGCGGAAACCAGCATTCTAAGGCAGGCCGAGCAGGGGTTTGCTGACGCACTGGAAAATGCCCGCAGGCTTTCTGATCTCATGCGGCAGAAGGCGGCTCTGCTTGAGGACCTGCGCACGCAGACTGAGCAGATTCTGATTGATGAAAAAGCTGAAGATGAAGCGTTCCGCGCTGTTGTAGCCTCAAGCGGATGGCAGTGGGACAGGGCTTGGCAGGAGGCGGAGCTGACCTCAATCATGTCCGGGGAGCCCGAACTGGCTTCATACATGCTTGGACGGTTATTAATAAGTGAGAAAAAATACAGCAAAGCGGCGGGGGTTCTTGCTCCTGCTCCCGATAATGCAGGTTCCGGCGGGGTAAAAACGGCTGAAACGGCTGGGATGTTAACTTCAGAGGCTGATGCAGCCGACGGTGCTAATAATCCCGCCGCTGCAAAAGTAGACTATTCGAAAATTGAGACCGGACCCCTGTATGCTCTTTATCAGTCATTTTTACTCGGCGGTGACACAGGAGCTGATACCGCAGTAAGCAGACGTGCTTTCCTTGCCGCTCAGGAGGGTGAAAGGTTGGCCGCTGATTATCCTCATCTTGCTCAAACCGAGGTTCTGCTGGCAGATGCTTCATCTTTATTCGATGGTTCAGCCGTAGGCATCTACTATGAAGCCCTGGCTGACGAATCGGTCGATGTTTTGAAGCGGTTGGACGAAACTGCAAAAGAGGCTGGTGCAGGGCATAAAGACTCCGCTGCGATACTGAATAAGCTCAAGGCAATAGCGCTTAAGGAGCTTGAGCGTGCGAATTATTATCTCGAAGCGGACACCTATCTTATCAGGTACGAACTTGGCAACTATTATCTTGAAGAAGGTTTTAACAAGGAAGCCTCCGAGCAGTTCAAGCGGGTGATTGCCCTGGATCCATGGAATATTTCAGCTGCCTATAAGCTTGGAGTTGTTGAGCAGCGTTATGGAAACTGGTCGGAAGCGATGGAACAATATAAGAAGGTCTATTACCAGGATCCGGATTATGAAAATGCCGTTACCTACTTTAATCAGCTTGCAAGGCTCCATGCGGACGGCTTTGATACAAACATCCTGCTGACTGCGTCACCTTCAGAGATTAGTTTCAGCGGCAGTATGTCGTACAGCACGGAATTTAACAATCTGCTTGGGCTGCAGGCAGTCTATGAGTTTGACCAGCCGCGGCAGTATCGCGATTTTACAGATCAGCCGCAGGGTGCATATCAGCTGCATATGGCCGAACTGAGCCTGCCGCTCACCATGGGCAATTCAGGTTTAATTGTCGCGCCGTCTGCCGGCATATATCTGGAGAATATCTATTATAAAGAAGATTATTTTTTCTACTCCGAAGAAACTGTTTCACTTTCCGAATTTTTTGCTGCAATTTCCAGCTATCCGAAATACGGAGCATCACTGCAGTGGAGTACTGGTTTTCTGGCCCTTGACGGCAGCTGGGAATACGCCATTGAGCATGATTCTTTATATGCTGGCCGCAGCATAATTCGGAAGAATGATTTTGAACTTAATGCCAACACCTGGTTTGTGCTTGATGATTATGACTTTCTCGGACCGCTGACTACCCGTTCATACGGCAGACTTCAGCTTATGAGTGATGGAAATACCAAGTGGCAGCTCTATCAGAATGCGCTGCTCGGGTTTAATCTACTGAGCAAGCCTGTTATCAGGGTGACTCCCGGGGCTTCAATTAATTTTGAAAAATCAACTGACACCTCGGTTACTGATTATTATGCCCCTCCCGGGGTGCTTGAAGCAAAGGGAACTCTGCGTGCAGCATTTACCTTTCCGTCATCCGACTGGACATCGGCCCTTGAGGCTGTTCTGTGGGGAGGTGCCGGCGGGTATTGGGAGAATCTGGGTGAAGATCCGTATGTTACCCCGGTCGAGGGCAGTTTGAAGCTGGAAGGCGGCCTGGGAGCAACCTTCGTTAAGAACGGAAACATGTATTTTCTAAACGCATCCGGGCTTGGAACCTTTGCCGGCGGTGAGAACGAATACTGGGAGCTTAGTGTTTCGCTGAGTACAGCCCTGAATAACCCCGGACTGCTGACGCCATAAGCGGGTTTACTTTAAACCGAAAAGACTGCTGCATTCCCTGAATAGCGGCAGTTCCCGAAGTTCCTTGTCGAAGTTTTTCAGGTAGTTGTCTACAGCGTCTTTACTGAGACCTATTCTCATCATGAATGCCTCAAGCATTTCATCGTCCGTCTCACTTAACGGGCTGTCGGAGAAGTGTCCTGAGAGCAGGTCGGCCGCCGACACGATGAGGATAATCGTCTTGTGAGGCGAGGTGATGTTAAGGCTGTCATGTTCGCGGGCCGTGTCTACATAAACGGGAGGAAAATCCCAGCTGTAAAGAATGGCCTCACCCACTTCCTTGTGATCGGCACCGAACACACGCCTTTCATCTTCGTCTCCCTGGACCGCAAGATAAAGCTCGCTGTCGGCCTGGTACATCGCGGCCCGGCCGATATCGTGCAGCAGTCCTGCAAGGAAAACCTCGTCGGCAAGGCGTTTGAAACCGGCTTTTACTGCGATGTTCTGGGCAAGAAAGGCTGTGATAATCGAATGTTTCCAGAAATACTGGTAAAAACCCTGGTCTTTTCCCTTTTTGAACATGTTTGATGCTGATACCAGAAAAACAAGGCTTTTAATTGTCTTGAATCCCAGCAGGGTAATTGCTGTCTGGAGTGAAGTTATCTCTTTCTGACGGGCATAAAGGGCTGAATTGGCTACCTTCAGAATCTTTGTTGTAAGACCGGCGTCTACCTTGATCAGATCTTCCAGCTCTTTAAATGAGATATCGATATTATCTTCCGGTATGCTTACTATCTTTGATGCAATATCGGGCATTACCGGCAGGGCGTTCATATATTTACTGAAAGACTTCATATCTCGATATTCGGCATATAATTATTGTATGTTGAAGGATATTTACTCCGGTGAAATTTGAAAAATTGCCGGATCCGCCTCGCGCTTCGGACCCGGCTGATTTTAACGATTTTTTTTCAGTGAATGGGTTTACCTGCAATAAACCTGAACAGTTGATTCTTCGGTGTCGATGTCTACACTGAACTCCTCAAGCGCAGCCATGATTTCCTGTATGTTTTTAGGATCCATGTCGTTCAGGTTGAAGTTTATTCCCTTTTCGTTCATAGAGGTATTTATCTTGTCCTGAGCTTCCTGCGGTATGAGACCTGCAATATTCAGGCCCGCTTTAAGCAGGGCAAAGGGTACCTTGATCGAAACCTTTTCAGATTCTTTTCCTTCCTTCGGTTCAACCTGGACGTAAAGATTTTTATTTTCCATCGAATCGAAGAAGCTTGCAGAACTCTTTTCCGGGGCCATTGGTGTATCGATTGCCGCCAGCAGCTTTTCTGCTTCTTCCGGGGTTATCTTTCCTTCGGAAAGCATGTTTAATATTCTCATTTTTTCGTCAGCCATTGATTTCTCCTATTTTATGTAGAATTTGACATCTGCATCATCCGATTCTATATCTACTTCCATCCCCTTGGCCGCATTCAGCAGCTTAGGTGCATGAAACACGACCCTCATATAGTTGCGCGCTTCTTTCGTCAGCTGGGGTAGTAGCAGCATGAAAGCGTATACCAATGCTGCGATTATGAAGATTGGCAGCAGTAGAATATAGAAAAGCAGAAGCGGAATGAAGATACTGAAGTTAGCATCCGCACTTCTTATCCTGATCCTTAAAATCATCGGGGGCATCATTCCATCTCCTTGTTTCTCTGCCATGGAAGGCAGGCGTTCTGGTTGAAGAAATACAGGTTTTCCTGGATTTCTTCGAAATGATTTTGAGCAGGGAAGCAAAAAATCATTCCATCTCCTTCAGGGCCTCGGATACGTCTATCTCGCCCTCTTCAAGTTTATCGAGGATTGTAGATACGGGTTGTTTTATTTCGACTTCAACATCGACAATATCGATTTTTTTAGCAATAGCGTTCAGTCTGTTCTTGACTGTCGGGTAGCTTATTCCGAAGATTGTCTCCATTTGTTTTATTGAGCCGTGAGTTTTAAGAAAAGCAGCAGCGAATATCTGATCTTCCATGTCGAGCTCGGCAAGCGGGGGTAAGTGGAAATCTCCTTCGATGTCAATTTGATCTTCAGGAATGTGCACTTTGCGTATGAGGAACTTCCTTCCGCCTGTAATGGATATCAGTTTTTTCCAACTGTTGTACATAAAAACCTCCGATGTTCAAAATGTAACACCGGAGGCAGGATAAATCAAGTCTAAGATTAAAAAAATTAATAATTATACTTAAAATAATTAAAATAATTAATCTGAAAGCCGTTTAAGCTTGTGATATTAAAGCTCTTTGTGACAGAACCACCAGTCGTAGCCGTCATATTTATCAAGTCTCTCGGCAGCATCTTTCTGATTGCTTGCAGGGGGAATTATTACTCTGTCGCCAATCAGGTTATTATTCGGCCAATTGGCTGGAACCGCAACACCGTTGCCGTCGCTGACCTGCAGCGCTTTAACCGCGCGGACAACCTCATCCATATTTCTGCCGATTTCCTGCGGGTAGTAAAGAACGAGCCTGACCTTGCCTTCCGGATCACCGACAAATACGGCACGGACGGTATTGGTTCCCTTGCCGGGATGAAGCATTCCAAGCTTATTTGCGATTGTGTCGTTTGCTGCAATTACCGGAAATGTTATTTCAACATCGAGTTTTTCCTTAATCCATTCAACCCACTTAATGTGGCTGAATACCTGGTCGACCGACATACCGATAAGTTTCACGCCCATCTCTTCAAATTCATCCATTTTTTCCTGGAAACCTACAAATTCAGTTGTGCATACCGGGGTAAAATCAGCCGGATGACTAAATATTACAAACCAGCTTCCTTTCAAATCGCCGGGAATACTCATCGGTCCATGTGTTGTAACCACATCCATCTGTGGGAAATCATCGCCTAATAGCGGCATGTTAACATTGTTCTCTTCCATCTTTGAACTCCTATTTTCTTTTGATACTTTCTATATAGCATAAAGCATGCCAAAAAAATATTGATTATGTAACTCCTTTACCTGTAAAGATATAACTATGTAACGTTTGAAATAGGAAAAAGAAAGGATTGTGATATACCGAAATATCGGTTATTGTATAACGAAATATCGGTGATAAACGAAATATCGGTGGAGTGTGACTGTGATACCGGAAATTAACAATAATGAAGAAATTCTTGAGCTGATTCTTGAGGGGCTTAATGATCTAGTTGATTTTGAGCTTGCTGTAATACTCAAAATCAGAGGAAAGGACAGGCTGGAAGTCCAGAAAGCTGTTGGTCCGCTTCGCAGCGAGAGGCTTACGGACTTTGCGATATCTCTTGCAGAGAGAAAAGATATTGCCGCATTGATGGATGCCGGCAAACCTTATCTGTTTAATGAAGACGAAGAGCATGTTGATACATATGCAGAAATCCTGGAGATGCCCGAAGGCCATTCATGCCTTGTGTCTCCTTTGACTTTTGAGGATCAGCCCGTAGGTATGCTGACCCTCGATCATAGTGCATGCAGCAAGTTTTCACCTGAAATCGTAAAATTCATAGGGACTATTTCTAAACTTATAACAATTATTATCGCACAGAGCGATACATCGGCGTATATGCTTGAGAAGCAGAAGCTGTTGACTGAAGAGCGCAATCTTCTGCTGTCGGCTGAGTCTATAAAATTTTCCAAGGTAATAGGCAATTCTCAAGCCTGGCATTCTGTTCTGGATGCGGTAAAGCTTGTAGCCGGCTCTGATGTTTCGGTGCTAATCCAGGGTGAGACAGGTACCGGAAAGGAGGAGATAGCACGGCTATTGCACAGGTTGAGTGCCAGGGACGGACGACCCTTTGTGGCATTGAACTGCTCAACCCTTACCCCGTCACTTGCTGAGAGCGCACTTTTCGGGCATGAGAAGGGTGCGTTCACCGATGCATACAGCAGCAGGAAGGGGCAGTTTGAACTGGCAGACGGCGGGACCCTTTTTCTTGATGAGATTGGAGACCTGCCGATGGAGGTCCAGCCCAAGCTGCTGCGTGCGCTGCAGGAAGGCGCTTTCGAAAGGGTAGGGGGCGAGAAACAGATAAAATGTGATGTCAGGATAGTTGCAGCGAGTCATATTGATCTTCAGGAAGCTATAGGCAGAAAGGCGTTCAGGGAGGACCTTTACTATCGAATAGGAGTATTCCCCCTGCATCTTCCGGCTTTGCGTGAACGGGATAATGATGTGCT
>JAQQAL010000012.1 GCA_028532855.1 Candidatus Thalassospirochaeta sargassi | reverse complement strand
GTAGAATATGATTCAGGTATAATGATTTTGAAACCTATACGAATTGACACTATGTATAAAAAATACAAAGATGTATTTAAGACCCTTGCTGCCTGATTTCATCTTTGCAACAGGGGGGAACAATCACTTTTCAGATCCCAGCATTACGAAAAACAATACCAGAGAACCTTATATAGATCGCCTGTGGTACAGGATGGTTCTATTGATGATTACCTGGTGTTTTTTTTCTAAAAAAAGAAAGGTTCCAAATTCATCGCTTTTTTTTATGTTAAAAGAAAATATAAATCACTGTTCTATACAATACATTAGGTTTAGATAGAAATCAGCAGCCATATATAAAAATAGTACAGCACCAGAATTACAATCAGAAATATTAACAGGGTTCGAAAGCCGGACTTGGTGCTTTTATCAAAACCGGCGCCCATGCGGATGAGTACCAGCGTATCGGATACAACCAGAACGAGGGCGGCAAGACCCAATCTTGATAGCCCATTCATCAGATCGGCAATACCGCCTGAACACAGAACAGCAAGCCCTGCGCCGTAGAGCAGCATCTGGGTACGCACCACTGCTTCCGGCTTAAAAACCCTGATGCTTATAACAAGCTTCAATCCGGTAATACCTATAGCAATTGCCGAAGCAGCCGGAAGTCCCGCAGCACCGTTACGATGAATCAGCACGATACCCAGGAAGATATTTACAAGCAGAAACAGGATAGCTGCTAGCAGCACAATTATTGAGCCCCCTGCCCCGGCTTCTTCACCCCCATGCTTTTCGACAACGCTTGAGCCCTCAATGCCAAGCTCCCCCAGCCCCATCGCAAGCAGAATTACCCCAGGAACAAGCGGAACCCCGCTATGGTTCACAATCACTATCAGCAAACCGGAAAACAACAGCAGAGGAGTTGTTATCTTCTTAGCCCGAAATAAACCAGTGCTCGAATCGCGGTAGAAATAGAGCAGCTGGATAATAAAATTTGCGGCGGATAGCAACAGCCAGGGAATCCTGAGTATCATGCTGTTATTCTACACGACAATATTTAATAACGCTATCGATATTACTGTTAAATAGTGGTATGGCTGAAGCTCGACAACTGCCGTCAAAGATCATATAATCAGCCGCATGGATAAGACATACATCATCGGGATCTGCGGCGGCTCAGGTTCCGGTAAAACGACAATAGTCCGCCAGATTGAGGAGATAGTCCCGGACTTCGTCTTCGTACCCCAGGACATGTATTATAAATCAGCAGCATACGTAAATAACCAGAACATTACCGGCTTCAACTTCGACCACCCCGACGCCTTTGATACAGATCTCCTGTATGAACAGTTGTCGGCACTAAAGAAGGGCGTGGCTGTAGACATGCCGCAGTATGACTTCGTCCATCACTGCCGCTCCGACCAAACCATACACATAAAACCGCAGAAGGTCATAATATATGAAGGTATAATGATCTACTCTGACAAGAGGGTTCGTGATCTTGTAGATTTGAAACTCTTTGTAGATACACCTGCGGATGTTAGATTCATCCGCAGGATGAAGCGCGACATCGAAGAGCGCGGGCGAACAGTCGATTCGGTCGTTAAACAGTATATGGAAGTAGTGCGCCCGGGACATATTGAGTTTATAGAACCCACAAAAACATTTGCCGATCTGATAATACCCGAGGGTGGATACAATCAGATGGCGCTTCAGGTGCTGACATCCTTCATCCGCACCACCCTCAAATAGGCACCATAGTATGGAAAGCTTCACCTTTTTCGCCACCTGTCCATTTTATCTTGAAGAACTGCTTAAATCGGAGCTTGAAAGCTTTGGAGCAACGGATTTTCAGATATCACATGGAGGAGTAGGTTTCAACGGCGGCTTCGAGACAGCCTATCGCGCATGCCTCTGGTCACGCATAGCAAACAGGATACTTTTTCCAATTCTATCCTTCGACGCCGAGGCTCCTGAGGATATCCGAAAGGCGTCCGAAGGTTTTGAATGGGAAAATCACTTCCCCCAGACATCAACCTTCGCCGTAGACGCGACATTAACCAAAACAAAGATATGTACCCCGGATTACGCCGCACTGTCTGTTAAAGACGGAATCGTGGACCGGGCGCGCAAGCTGACCGGTTCAAGACCGAACGTAGATATAAACAATCCCGACATAAGGCTGCATATTCATATAACACTCAGTCGCGCGGCAATAGCAATAGACCTTTCAGGCGAAGGCCTGCACAAACGGGGCTACCGCCTAGAGACGGTCCGCGCAGGCGTGCGCGAAAACACTGCTGCTGCGGTGCTGATGCGCGGCGGATGGCCCGAACTTGCGGCCGGTCTCAGACAGCCCTCTGGAACAACAGACACGCCGTGCTTTCTTGACCCGATGTGCGGCTCCGGCACATTAGTAACCGAAGCCGCCATGATGGCCGCGGACATTGCACCCGCGCTGAACCGAAGACGCTTTGGCTTTGAAAAATGGCTGAAGCATGATGAAGCACTCTGGCAGAAACTGAGGGCTGAAGCGCATGAACGTATGCGCGCGGGGCTTGAGGCTGTAAAGCAGGCGTCCTGTGGCAGGACATTGTTTTTCGGCCGGGATATAAACGCTACGGCAGTGCGTACCGCCCGCACAAACATAGGTGCAAGTCCGGTTTCCGAACTGCTTAGGGTCGGAATAATTGACGTAGCCTCAGGCGATTTTCTTGAAGACGGGATTCCCGCAGCCCTTGAAAAATCGACTGGGAATAACGGAAATACCGTTGTTTCAGGCTCCGGAAGCCGCATGCTGGCTGTAAACCCTCCATACGGTGAGCGCCTTAACCGGGACGATGACATGATAGGATTCTACCGCCGGATGGGTGAAGTGCTCAGGCGGGACTACCGCGGATGGAAGATAAGCCTGCTTACGGGTCATCGCGAACTCTCTGATGCCCTTGGGCTAAGGGCTGATAAGCTTAATACGGTTTACAACGGCGGCCTGCGCTGCACCCTCGCCCACTTCCGGATGTTCAACGACAAGCCTGCAGCAGGAAAAACAACCGGCGAAGACCGCGGCACCAGGACAGCCTGTAAAACCGGGATAATGGATGGAGATACCGGGAAAAAGTCAAGCTGGCCGGCATACGAGGAGCTATCGCCCGGTTCACAGATGATGTACAACCGTTTGAAGAAAAATTCAAAACGCCTGAAGAACTGGCTTAAAAAGAGCGGCCTCAGCTGCTACAGGCTTTATGATGCCGATATGCCCGAGTATTCCGCGGCTGTTGATATTTATCCGCCCGAGGTTGTAATTCAGGAGTACATGCCGCCCAAAACCATCGACAGGGTTGCAGCGTCAAGACGCCTTGATGAAGCTGTAAAGGCGGTACAATCTTATCTGGAACTTCCGGAAACATCTGTAAAACTTAAAACAAGAGCAAAACAGCGCGGAAACAGCCAGTACAACAAAAAAAGCAGCGTCAAGAAACTTGACCCCATAGCCAACCGAAGATTGATCAAGGAGCATGAACTCAAATTTTTTATAGATACCACCACATATCTTGATACAGGCATATTCCTGGACAGCCGACCGATACGCAGACTGCTGCGCGAAGAAGCAAACGGAAAAAGCTTTCTGAACTTGTTCTGCTATACAGGCACGGCAAGCGTCTATGCAGCCTCCGGCGGGGCAATATCGACTACATCCGTCGACACCTCAAAGACCTATCTGGAATGGGCAGAGGCAAACATGAAAATCAACAATTTCAGGAATGACAGCCACGCCTATGTAAAGGCCGACTGCATGAGATGGTTGAAAAATGCTGTGGGAAGCTGGGATTTAATCTATCTTGATCCACCCACCTTTTCCAATTCAAAAGATAGGGTAGAAATCTTTGATCTTCAGAATGATCATGAGGAACTGATTCGATTGACGGTCTCAAAACTGAATGAGGACGGGGTACTGATATTCTGTAACAACTTCAGAAAATTCAAATTGAGTGCGGACATTGAAAATGAGCTGGATATCACCGAGATAAGCGGAGAGACCATCGATCCAGATTTCGAGCGAAAGAAAAACATCCACCGATGCTGGAGAATTTTAAAACAAAAAAGTATATAGAGGGCAATCTGCCGCCATGCCGGAGCGGATATCACACGTGTGAGTCTCAGTTTACATCTCGTAATCTTTTAGATGATATATAAAAAAAGCTGTTCACAGAAACCGCTAGGCGGTACTGACGAACAGCTTCATGCTATTGATTATATTGCCTCAGGCAGCTGAAAGCCTGCCTTTAGGCATATTGTCTGAACCATGAAAGTTGAACATCTTTTTAATAAGATTCTTTCGCTCTCTGTTCCTGTAAACAAAATCATATGCTGCAATCTCGGCTGAGATGTCTTCATCTCTTTCCTTGAGATAAAACCAGTGGTCTGATACAGCAAGATAAATTTCACCAGTTGTCATTGAAGGAAGTGCTCTAAGTACACTTCTCTTCATTATCGCTCTGTAAAGAGGGGTGTAAATATTCTCATACCATGAAAATACTGCATCTTTCCATGTCACATTGAAACCAAGCTTCATAGTAAGATACTGATTATGAACTTCAACATGCTCAGCAAGTGAGTTCCATCCATCATCATTCGGGAATTCAATTCCTTCTTTCAGGAACATTGCCTTTAGGACTTCATTATTATTTCTCTGAGTCATTCCATACTCCTCGGCTCCAAGCCTTATATCGATAAAATAATAGTTTGATTCTATAAAATCAAGTGTTTTTTGCATTTTTTTAAAACTTTTTCTTGACAAATTCGCTATTATCCCCATTTGTGTCTTTACCGTTAATTCAGGGTTAATTTACGATTAAATGTGAAGTCTTTCCAGTGTTTTTCGGCACAAAACGCACTTTTGTGCAAACATAGAATGCTCGATTGAATATCAGCTGCATTTAATATACAGTTATCTTTATAGGCGAAGAATATATGACAATAAGCATCATTTCCATTCACGTAGAAGAAACACCTCCCGCATTCCCTCTTGCGGCAGCCATTCTAAAGGCTGCGACAAAAGCTGATCCCCGGACTTCCGATTCCGACGTCAGACTGATAGAATATTATCTGCCTGTTTCAGCCTATGCAGCAGCAAGGGAACTTGCTGAATCCGGTACAGACGCCTGCTGCTTTCCTGCATACACCTGGAATGCTTCGGCTATAATAAACATTGCTTCAGCCATCAGAGCTATGAATCCATCCATTCGTCTTATCACAGGCGGTCCCCAGGCTAGTGCTGATCACAGTCAATTTCTAAACGCGGAATGCTTTGATGCAGTAATCCGGGGAGAAGGAGAACGAGCAATTGTAGATGCCCTGACTGCCGAAAGCTGCAGCGGCAATCAAACAACTCAACTCATCGACGCCCCTGCTGCAGATTTTGAGAGTTCACCTTCACCCTACCCTGCTGCCGCAGATGTTATTAAAAAACACAGCGGAATATTATGGGAGGTCTCACGCGGATGCCCCTACAGCTGTGCCTTCTGCTACGAATCAAGAGGCAGCAAAACAGTTCGTACTATACCAGAGAACAAAATGAGAGCTGAGCTTCATATTTTCAGAGAAAATGAAATTAAAAAAATCTGGGTACTTGATCCCACCTTCAATTATAATCACGGGCATGCTGAAAAAGTATTGGCGAGAATTGCAGAGATTTATCCTGAAGCACATTATACATTTGAGATAAGGGCTGAACTTATGACGGAGAAACTCTGCAGCATGATGTCCGAGTTGAATATATCATTGCAGATAGGTCTGCAGACTATCAACCCCGATGCGGGTAAGATTGTAAACAGAAGGCTATCAAGGAAGAAATTCCAGAATAACTGCCGCATGATGTCCGAATACGGTCTGAGCTTCGGCATTGATTTAATATACGGATTACCGGCAGATAATTATAACAGCTTCAGGGAATCGCTTGATTTTGCCGTCAAAGCCGTACCCAATAATATCGATATATTCCCGCTTTCGGTACTTCCGGGAACTGAAATCTCTGAAAGAAAGGAAGAGCTGAACCTGAAAGAAATCGGCTTCCCGGAATATCAGATTATATCAAATACCAGTTTCAGCGCTGAGGATATTGCACTCGCCGCGAAACTTACTGAAGCGGTGGACCAGTTCTATAACAAAGAGCAGGCCTTCCCATGGTTTAATGCCGTAACCGAGGCTATGGAACTGACTCCGTCTGAATTATTTGAAGCGTTTAACCGCCACCGTAACCTGAATGTCCTTGATTTCATCAGAGCCGAGTTTTACAGTAACGGGAGACAGAAACTATTTCCTGTTATTGAAAGCTTTATTCTATGGAGCAGAACCGCGGAACAAGCCTTCGCAAACCCCGGTAGGGAGTTTCCCGTAAAATTATGCCGGAGGCCTGAAATCCTTGACGAACTTTCAGGCTGTTCACCGGAGGCCTTTTTAAAGCGTCACCCAAATGGACGGGAAAAAACCTATACTATTTTCTTTGACGGAGAGGAATTATACATCAATTGAACTGATAATTATTTCATGATAAACTCGCTGAGTAGTCAATCTTCTAAGGAGTTAAGGTATAATGAAAAAAACAATTCTAATAATAATAGTTTTTTCTATCATAGCATCGGGTTCAGTTTTTGCCGGCAATAAACCTGTTTCACTAAAATCATCAGTCCCCGAAGACGGTGCCACTGCAGTTGCAGTAGATACCGCAATAGAACTCGGTTTCAGCAGCAATGTAGTTAATATGACGGTATCTGATAATAACCTTGGATGTTTCAGCCTGTTAAACGCTGAAGGTAATGAGGTTGAGATAGACGTCTACCTTCCCGATGATCAGATGGAACCCGAAAACAAAAGAAATATAACCCTGACCCCGGTTAAACCTTTGGCACCCGGAACTGAATATACACTGATTATCTCCGGGGAATTGCTCGCCAAGAACGGCAACAATCTGGGCAAGGACAACTTCGTCACCTTCACAACTGCCGAATAGTCAATGAAGCCGGTCCGCCGGCGGTCGGCCTTCTATATTCTAATACCGACCGCACCAGTCATACTCATACTTATATCGTTATGTCTCGGAAGATATCCGATTCCGGTTGGCGATGTGATTGCGTCACTTCTGAATCCTTTCTTCGGTACAGCAATCGATGCGCGGACAATGGCTATAATCAATTACATAAGACTGCCGCGGGCTATTCTGGCGGTAATGGTAGGAGGAAGTCTTGCTGTATCCGGTACGGCCTTTCAGGGCCTGTTCCGCAACCCGCTCGTAAGTTCGGGGATGCTGGGGGTAAGCAACGGTTCTGGCTTCGGCGCCGCCTTGGCTATAATCATCTTCGGCAGCACTCCACTGGTTTACCCCATCTCCTTTTTATTCGGAAGCCTTGCCGTACTTTTCAGTTATTTTGTCGGGAGAATATACAAGACAGCAACTAATATTACCCTCGTCCTCGGCGGCGTAATTGTGGGCTCATTGTTTTCTGCAGGAGTTTCATTTTTAAAATATATAGCCGACCCCTACGATCAGCTGCCGGCCATAGTTTTCTGGCTGATGGGAAGCCTCGCATCGGCCAGATATAAGGATATACTGCTTGCTGGTATTCCAATGGCGGCAGGAAGTATTGGCCTTTTTGCCGTTAGGTATAGAATCAACGTTCTTGCCATGGGAGAGAAGGAAGCGCGGACAATGGGTGTGGATCTGAGACTTACAAGAATATTCGTTGTGGCATGTGCAACCCTGGCTACCGCCGGCGCCGTCTGCGTAAGCGGTGTCATAGGATGGGTTGGACTCATCATCCCACATATGGGCAGAATGATCACCGGCAGTGACAATCGGCACCTGGTTCCCTTCAGTTTCTCGCTGGGAGGCTGTTTTCTGCTAATTGTAGATGATATATCCAGACTGATATCCGGCAGCGAATTGCCGCTTGGTATTCTCACAGCCTTCATAGGAGCACCTTTTTTCATCTATCTGCTAAAAATCACAAAGGGGAAGGGATGGGAATCATGAGCAGTGCGCTAATTCAAGCCCGCGACATTGTATTCGGATACGAGGGGCTTCCGGTACTGAAAAATGTAAGCCTCACAATTAATCATGGAGAGGTGTTCTGTCTGCTGGGTCCGAACGGCAGCGGGAAGACCACCCTCTTAGACTGTTTTCTTGGATTGAATAAACCCGAAAGCGGTTCTATAACAGTAAATGGAAAAAATCTTGCCGACCTTCATCCGACAGAAACCGCACAGCTTCTTGCGTACATCCCCCAGAGCCATCAGAAGAATTTTCCATTTACCGTTTTCGATGTAGTTTTGATGGGTCGAACGTCCTACACAGGCTTCTTCGATTCACCGGATGCGAATGACAGAAAAATTGCATCAGATGTACTTGAAAACATGGGGCTGGCGCATCTCAGCGACAGAGACTACACCCGGCTTTCAGGCGGTGAGAGCCAGCTGGTGCTTATTGCCAGAGCCCTTGCACAGGAAGCCCCCATACTTGTGATGGATGAGCCTTCAAGCCATCTTGATTTCAGAAATGAGATGCATCTGCTTGAGATGATCATAAATATTATCTCAAAAGGCAGCCGATCCGTAGTGCTGACAACCCATTCCCCCTACCTTGCCTTCTTCCTTGAGAATAGAGGGATCCCTGTGAGAGCCGGTCTGCTTGAAAACGGAAAACTCACCGAAACAGGATGCCCCTCATCTGTGCTAAACCCGGAAAACATGGCGCGCGCCTTCAATGTAAACACTGCGATGATAAGCCACAGCTCAGAATCAGGCGAGCTTAAAAGCCTAATCCCGATAAATGCGATAAAGGAGTCATAAATTTGAACACTTTAAAACGAGCACTGCTCACAACAGCACTAATTCTCACAATAGCAATACCTCTCACCGCCGCAGGAACACATGAAGAGGTATCAATCTCGGAAATTCAGCCCGGGGGCAATCCGTTTACTATAATAGACTGCTTCGATCGAGAGGTAGAGATACCGGCTACTGTCGAAAGGATTTCCTGTATATACGCATTCAGCGCTCATGTCGTAACAATGCTTGATCGCGGCGAGGACATCGTTTCAGTCGTCTACGGTTCAAAAAGAGACAGGCTGTTGAACGAAATAAATCCTTATATTCAGGATGCGGCAATTCCATCGGACGATGGAGTGATCAATATCGAGGAGCTGCTGAATGTTGATCCTGACATCATCCTTCTGAAGGGTGAAACAGCTATGATGCCAGCCGAGATTGAAAAACTCGAGCGCTTCAACCTGCCCTATGTAATAATAGATTTCAATACTATTGAAGAGCAGATGTATGCAATTGAGCTTATCGGTAAGGTTATAGGACGTGAGGAAAAGGCTGTGGCCTTCAACAATTATTTCCAGAGACAGATCAACTTTATAGAATCGAGGGTTGTCGATATTCCGGCATCCGAGAGGGTGAGAATTTATCACTCGGTAAATGAAGCAAGCCGAACAGACGCCCCTAACACCCTGCCGGCTGAATGGACTGAACTCTCCGGAGCATACAACGTATCAGTAGGCTCTCCTCTTAGATTTCACGACAATAAGTATTACGCCTCACTTGAGCAGATATACCTATGGAATGCAGATGTTATTATTGCAAACCAGGAAGGCGTGGATGAATACATTCGGTCTAACGAAAAATGGGCAGGACTCAAGGCCGTGCAGGACGGCCGGGTGTACCAGATACCCATAGGTATATCACGGTGGGGCCACCCCGGAGGCATGGAAACTCCCTTGGCTATGCTGTGGACATCAAAACTTCTCTATCCGGATCGCTTCTCTGATCTAAGCATTGAGGATGAAGCCCGGTCTTTTTATGAGACATTTTTCAATCACACTGTATCCGATGAAATGATTGCTCAGATCATGAGCGGTAAGAACATGAGACTGCCTAAGGGTGAAATCAGGGACTTAGAAAAATAGTATATAGTGCGAACAGAACAATTGTCACAATGGAATGAAGGACAATAGTGTTGTTAAGTACTGCTGTCTCATCCTCAGTAATATAATCAGCCGCCAGAATGGGGACCGAAAAGATGGCCGGCAGTGTACTGAACAGAAAGAACGCCGAATCAGAATATACTGTAGATTCAATAACCCTGTTCAGTACAGTGATTTTCAATAGATAACCTATTGAGCAGGCAAGAACAAGCCGTAATACAACCAGTTTTGCCGAATTTACAATATGGGAGATGCGCGCGGAGACATGGAACCCGATAAAAATCAGGATCAAAGGAGTGGTAAGCCCAGAGGCTGCTGTCAGGGTTTCATAAATGCCCTTAATAAAAAAGTTAGAGCTTGATGAAATGTTCAGGTTAAAAATACTGGCAAGGCAGCCAAAGAATATTCCCCAGACAATAGGAGATTTAAAAAAACCGGTATTTATCCCCTTTTCAGCCTTTCCCTTCGTCAGGAACCACCTGAACATAAAGTAGAATACAAACCACACAAAAATTTCATTCCCGACACCGAGCATCGTATAATTATGCAGATACTCTATCCCGTAAATAGAATCATATAACGGGATTCCAATCAATGCAAAATTGAATGTGCTTAGAAGCAGAGGAAGAACACGATGCTTAGAACCCGTCAGTTTGTAAATGAGAACACCAAGCCAGAACAGGGAAAGATTCAATCCGAAAATCACAAGGATCACCGGAATAAATTTAAGACTGAATTCAAGATTAGCAAAGGAAATGAATAACACGGAGGGAATTGCTACATTCAGAATAATTTTTTTTAATCCCGAAACATCCTTCTCATTCAGGATACCGCTTTTCCTGAAAGTCAGTCCAAGAAGAATAAATACAGCTATCTTGAGAAAGCCTGATAATGATGCCGTCATCCTAACCACCTCTTTAATTTAAAACAGCTTCGAAGCACACGCCCCGAAGCTGTAGATATTTTTACCAGGGTAAATATTATTTATAATCAACCCATACGGAACCGTTATCAGCTGAGTCTACACAATGTTCAAGAAAACGTACACCGTTGAGCCCGGCTTCAATACCGGGGAATTCAAGCGCGTCAAGCGCAGCCTTATCGCCCTTATCTACTGCATCCATGGCAAAACCGAACCTCTTATAAAGGTTGGACCATGACTCGAATAACCCTTCAGCATGACCACAGCCGATCCTATCAGAGGTTACACCTGGATCATTATTATAAAGATAATTATGGCCCCTATCCAGTAGCTGCTTAGGCTGACCCTGAATCTCATAAATAAGCTGATTGGGATGCTCATCCCACCATTCTATACTTGCCTTTGAGCCTACGACACGGATTCTCTGTTCATGTATTGCTCCGGCATTTACAGCCGACGCCCAGAGATTGGCTACAGCACCGCCTTTAAGATTCATCAGAACAAAGGCGTTATCTTCCAGAGGCGCTCTGCTTTTTATAAAGCTCTGACGTGAACACATCAGCTTTTCTATCTCAAAACCGGGAACCATCAGTTCACCCAGATACAGTGCATGAGTTCCTATATCACCAAGAACATAGGTGGGACCGGCAACATCCGGAGAAACTCGCCACTTTAAACCAGGATCATTCAGCTCAAGCTCTTCAGAATGCCAACCGTGGGCAAACTGCATATTGATTATTCTGATTTCACCAAGATCTCCATTTTCAATCATCTTTCTTGCCTGATGAACCATTTGGTAACCAGTATAACCATAGGTTACGCAGATCATCCTGTTTTTTTCTTCAGCAATCTTCCCAAGTTCTTCGGCTTCCGCGGAAGTGAAACATAGCGGCTTTTCACAAACAATATGCAGACCGGCTTCAAGCGATGCCTTACACATTTCATAATGGAATTTGTTGGGGGTTGCGATCGATACAACCTCTATTCCATCCTCGCGTTTTGCTTCTTTTTCAAGCATAACCTTATAATCCGCATAGCATCTTTCAGCATCAAGCCCGATGTTCTTACCAAAATCAATACATCTTTCGGGATTAATATCGAAAGCTCCGGCAACCAGCTCAAAACCGCCGTCGCGAAGAGCAGCTGATCTATGGATATATCCAATCTGGCTGCCGCGGCCTCCGCCTATCATCGCCCAGCGATAAGGACGTTCTAATCTTGCTTCTTCATTAAACATGGTTATTCCTTAAAAGTATTTTTTCATCCGTCCCAGGGTGTCGGCCGCAATTTCCATCAGATTAGCCTCCCACAATCCATGGTGGAGAATTTCTCCTGAATAAAAACCGTCATATCCCGTGGACCTGACAGCATCAATCCATTCCCCGATAGGAATTTCTCCGTCTCCGGGAAGGGCTCCCCGCAGTTCGGTTTCATCCACCCAGGGCGCGCCTTCATCAGGACGGTAACCGTCGGCAACATGAACACCGTAGATCATGTTCTTATCTAGCTTTGAAATATCTTCAGGACTTCCACCGCGGCTTGCCCAGAAGTGCCAGAAATCGACAACAAAGCCGAAATTATCCATTGCAACCTCTTCAACCAGGGCCTTGCATTGTTCTATTGAATGAATAGGTGTCCATGCAGCACCCTCATACTGGAATCTTATGCCCCTCTTCTTTCCAATCTCACAGATTTTTCTGATATTGGAAGCAGTAAGATCAATATTTTCTTTTACCGACCTGTCGGCAAGCTCCATAAATGCATTGAGTTGAATAGTGCCGCAGCCTATTTCGGCGGCGGTATCTACAAGCAGCTCAGCTTTTTTCAATACCCCAGCCCATAAATCAGGTTTCTGAGTTTCAACATCTCCGATGATATCTATACAGCTAACCTTCATATCATGCTTATCAAGAAGCTTTTTTATATCTTTGCCTGTAAAACCCGACGCCAGATATCTGTCAAGCTTATCGGTATGAAGCTCTACGGCATCATAACCGGTTTCGGCGGCAATCATGATATCCGTAGCAACATTTGAATATCGAACTAAAAGTCCGTGTAATCCAAATTCCATGTCTTCCTCCGCAGCTTATACGCCAAGCTTTTCTTTTATGAATGCCCTTGCCTTCTGTGCATATTCCAGGGGGTCATAAAGAGCAGGATCCTGTTCGGCTTCTACAACAATCCAGCCTTCATAATTGCTGTTTTTGATTACATCGAAAACTCCGTCCCAGTCGACCATATCTCCGTCGCCGGGGACTGTAAAAACACCTTCGATAACCGAACCTACATAGCTGTAGCGCTTGGGTCCTACATTATCCCAAACAGCCTTTCTGAGGTCCTTGAGATGGATGTGAGCTGTTCTGTCGATGAATTTTTTGTATGCTTCAACTGCGTTTTCGCCTGCATATGTCCAGTGACCGGTATCAAGCAGACACTTAACCAGCTTGGGATCAGTCATATCCATCAGCTTGCTGTACTGTTCAATAGTCTGAATACCTGTACCCATGTGATGGTGGTATGCAACCTGCATCCCCTTCTCAGCCGCTAGCTCGCCGAGCTTGTTACAGCCGTCCGCAATCAGCTTGAACTGTTCATCGGTAAGAGTCGGAGTGTTCTCAGTCAGTGGACAACCGGTATCTCCCTGTACACTCATTCCAACTTCACAGATCCCGATGACCCTGGCGCCTGTGGCATACAGGAAGTCACGGGTTTCAATAAATTTTTCAATCGTGAAAGCCTGTGGTCTTGTTGTAAAAAAGCAGCTGAACCATGAATTACAGATTGTCATGTTCCGAAGCTTCAGAGCCTTGTTCATTACCACGGGATCTTTCGGATACTTGTTTCCAATCTCGCTTCCCTGGTAGCCTGCAAGTGCCATCTCACTGAGGCACTGCTGGTAGGTAAGTTCTCCACCGAGCTCTGGTGCATCGTCATTGGTCCAGTTTATCGGCGCACAGGCCAGTTTAATCTTTGATTTGTCTATCATTTCCATCCTCCGTCTATGTCGGTTATTTCAGAGATTTTCACAGGCCTGTTTTCAGCTGCTGATCTCTTTGCTGCTTCGGCAATAACGACAGAAATAAGCCCGTCAAAACCGCCTACTGGAATATCACTCCCATTCTTTATTGCATCAAAAAACTGAACTTTTTCTTCAGTAAAGGCCCCCATGTATCTTTCAAGAAAGAAATATTTCGGTTTTTCTGATGTAACACCATCTTCATTGCTGATTACTGCAGTGGAAAGGGTGTCGTTACCAATGGCAACCGAGCCCTTGCTTCCGAAAGCCTCAACACGCTGGTCGTAGCCGTAAACTGCCTTCCGGCTGCCGTCGATAACTGCAATTGCTCCGTTTTCAAACTTAAGTGTAACAACCGCGGTATCATAATCACCAGCTTTACCGATATTTTCATCAACCCTCACCGAGGCTGCGGCATAAACCTCAACCACCTCGCTGCCTGTAAGAAAACGTGCCATATCGAAATCGTGAACGATCATATCGTAGAATATTCCGCCGGAAACCTTAACATATTCAACAGGCGGGGGAGCAGGGTCTCTTGAAGTAATCTTGAGTACATGAACGTCCCCGATTTTCCCGGCATCAATAGCTGCTTTGACGGAGGCAAAGTTATGATCAAACCGTCTATTGAATCCGACCTGGTATTTCACCCCGGACTTCTTGACAACCGCCAGGGTTTCCTTGATTTTTTCAATATCAAGATCCACCGGTTTCTCGCAGAATACATGCTTGCCTGCAAGGCAGGCTTCCTGAGACAGGGGTGAATGCGTATCGGTTGATGAACAGATAAAAACTGCTTCAATCTCCGGATCGTTTATAATTTCCTTGTAATCCCTGGTCACCCTCTTAGCGCCGAGGCTTGTCATAAGGTCGGCAATCTCTTCAGTCAGGAAGGGATCAGCAACAGTTTTTATTTCAACTCCGGGAATCTCATACGCAATGCTTTTTGCATGCACCTGACCTATTCGTCCGGCACCGATTATTCCTACTGCAATATTTTCAGCCATCTAACTCTCCTTAAAACTGCTTTATCTGTGAAGATTTTTCAGCTATTTTCTCGGCTGCTTTTTCAACCTCGGGATGTGAAGACACCTGGGCAGTCCCCACACGCCACCAGGCTTCATAACCTTCAGTCATTGTGCCGGGCAGAACCTTTACATCAATGAGGTTTAGAGTCTTGGACTTTTTCAGTTCCGGGAAGAGCGACTTGAGCTCTTCAACACTTTTCGCTTCAAATCCCTTCGCTCCATATGCTTCAGCAAGCTTTGCAAAGTTTATTGGCAGTGTATCGCCGGTAAGCCTATCGGTATCGCTTTCTCTATAGCGGAACTCGTTTGCGAAACTGGGAATTCCCTGGCTTCTCTGAAGATTATGAATACACTGGAAACCGCTGTTGTCAAGAAGAACAATATTGATCTTAATCCCCTCCTGCAGGGCAGTAACAAGCTCTGTATGGAGCATCAAAAATCCGCCGTCGCCTACCATTACGTAAACCTCGCGTTCTGGTTCGGCAAGCTTGGCCCCTATGGCGCCTGCAACCTCATACCCCATACAGGAGAAAGCGTATTCAGCATGGTATGCGTTATGAGAATTAGTGTTCCATACTCGCTGGCAATCACTAGGGAGCGAACCGGAGGCGGAAACTACGATTGAATCCTTCTCAACGAGGTCACGGCTCAGGACGCCGAGTACTGTTGACTGTGCAAGCCCGTCAGCCTTCTCGATGCTGAATAATCTGTCTAGCTCCTTTGCCCATTCGGCCTTTGCGTCGGCATATTCAGTTTTGTATGCTGATTTATATCCCTGTTTTTTGAGTTCTACTGTAAGCTGCTGCAATGCAAGCTTTGCGTCGGCAAAAAAGGGAGCTGCGTTCATCTTGTAGGCGTCCATATCATTAACATTTATGGTAACCATTTCAACATCATATCTGTAAGCTGATTTTGATGATGTACAGAAGTCATTCAGCCTTGTTCCGATACCGATAATAAGGTCGGCGTCCTTCGCAATCCTGTTCGCAGACAGGGTTCCGGTTACACCTGCTCCGCCAAGGTTGAACTCGTTGTCGGCAGGCAGGGTGCTTTTACCGGCCTGGGTTTCGCCGAAGGGAATGCTGAACTCAGTACAGAATGTATTCAGGGCATCGCCTGCCTCGGAATATTTAACTCCTCCTCCGCAGATGATGAATGGTTTCTTTGCTTGCGAGATTCTGGCGGCAAGACGGCTGAGTGCAGCTTCATCAAGGCAGCGACGCTGGTTGAAATGCACACGTTTTTCGAAGAATTCCACGGGATAGTCATATGCTTCACCCTGAACGTCCTGCGGCAGACAGATTGTTACTGCTCCGGTATCAGCAGGGCTTGTAAGAACACGCATTGCGTTTATCATTGCGCTCATCAGCTGCTCGGGCCTTGCTATTCTGTCCCAGTATTTACTTACGGGTTTGAACGCATCGTTTGCTGTAATATTGTGGTCAAAGCTGTTCTCAATCTGCTGAAGAACAGGATCAGGCTGACGGTTGCCGTATGAATCGGCGGGGAGGAATAAAACCGGTATTCTGTTTGCAGTTGCAGTTCCCGCTGCTGTAACCATATTCAGGGCGCCGGGTCCGATTGAAGAAGTAACTGCCATAATCTGGCGTCTTTTCTTCTGCTTTGCAAAACCCATCGCAATGTGAGCCATTCCCTGCTCGCTCTTTCCCTGAATAAACTTCAGTGAATGACTCTTGTCCTCAAGAGCTTCACCGAGTCCTACTACTATACCGTGACCGAAAATTCCGATTACACCCTCTACAAATTTTATTTCTTCACCGTCAAAGTTCAGATACTGGTTATCTAAAAATTTTACCAGCGCCTGTGACATAGTAAGTCTAACTGTTTCCATAATTACTCCTTAACAAATCTCTTCCCAGCCTAGAAGCCGGTAGTTTTCTACAGCGGCAGCCTCTACCGCCTGCATTGGTTTTTTGAACAGCTTAACCCGATCATATTCTTCAGGTTTTTCTGCTATTTCCTCTTTCAGTGACTTTCCGAAAGCCATTCGCAGGACGGTCCCAATATTAACCTTTCCTACCCTTGTCGGAAGGAGTCTGATGAAATCCTCTTCGACAATACCTGATGCACCGTGTATTACCAGTGGAACATCGGTATAGCTTTCAATAGCGGCAAGCCGCTCAAAATCCAGCTTTGCTGCTTTCTCCTGCATCCTGTGCAGTGAACCTACAGCAACAGCAAGCGCGTTAACCGGCGCTTTTTCAATAAACTCCCCCGCCTCAGACGGATCAGTCAGAATGGACTTAACATCCGCATTTCTGTCCGTATAAGGGACGGATCCGAGTTCAGCCTCAACTGAAACCCCCTTCTTCGATGCAATATCCAGGACACGGCAGGTGTTCTCAATATTCTCTTCCAGCGGAAGGGCTGAGCCGTCGTACATAACCGATGTGTAACCGGAATCAACTGCATGCAAAATGAGTTCTAGCGTTTTCGCATGGTCTAAATGGATAATGACAGGAATTTCGGTCGATTCGGCCAGTGATCGAAACAAATCCGCGCTGTGACGCGGGTCGATATGCTCGACTGAATCGCTGTTGGACATAAGAATTACCGGCGCGTTAAAACGTTCCGCCGCCCTGATGACTGCTGCGGCATCCTCATACCCGAAAACATTGAACCCAGGTACAATCCGGCTGCTCATAGATGCTGCCTTCAAGTACTCCGTCATATTTGCAAGCATATTACAGTCCGGACCTGTAACCGTCGATGAAGTCGCGGACTTCCTGCAGAGAGGGCATTGATTCGGAACAGTCGGGGCTTTGCACAACAATTGCAGCAGCACCCGCACCAATTTCCATCGCCTCGCTGATTGTTCTTCCGTCAAGCATGCCGAAAATCAGACCACCGGCATATGAATCTCCGGCACCCATTGTTTTAAGCGGTGTGACAGGAAAAACAGCGCCTTCTGTAACCGAACCGTCGCTGGAATAGGCAAAAGAACCATCTTTTCCGTGTTTAACAATAACAACCCGTGCCTTATAACCGAACCATTTTCCAGCTGTAAGAGCGTCTTCTCTGTTTCCGGGATTTGAAAACATCTCAAGCATGTCAAACTCTTCCCGGGTTCCTACTATTATGTCGCATTTTTCAGCGCATAAAGACAGATATATTCCACTTTCGACTGCAGACTTCCAGGTATAATTCCTGTAATCAATATCAAGCATTACCCGTGTATCATGCTTCTCAGCATATTCGAGGGCCGCAAAGACAGCCTCTCTGGAAGGACTCTTCGAGAGCGCTGTCCCTGAAACAACAAGGAGCTTTGTATTTCGGATATACTCCTCATCAATATCATCTACGCTTAAGTTCAGATCAGCCACATTATCACGGTGCAGAATATAACTGCTGTCCTTCGGCGATTTAATCTCGGTAAATGCAAGACCTATCATACCGCCGTCCTGGTCTGTAATCAGGCTTTCGGTATTAATTCCCTTGGATTCAAAATACGATCTGATATAACGTCCATGCTGGTCATCGGATACTCGCCCTATGAAACCTACCTTCAAATTGTACTTCGAACAGGCAACTGCAATGTTTGCAGGGGAGCCTCCGACAGTTTTTCTAAAGGTCATGTTCTCTTCCATAGGAACATTCATCTGGGCTGCATTTAAATCAATACCGGCCCGTCCGAGACATACGACATCTATTGACTTATTTTCACCGAATTCCAGCATCAGCTTCTCCTATTTGTCCGGCCAGATTTTTGCATCAGGCTTTTCAGCCCAGAGATGCTGTTCTTCGAAATCAGGCCCCAGATAGGGATTACCATCAAGGTGACGTATCACCCAGAGAAAATACATTGCATATCCCGGGGCAGCTACCTGCGGATGAACAAGGTTGACTGGAATAACACAGGTATCGTTCTGTTCAAGACAAACCCCCTGATCACCTAACTTCAGCAGCCCGAACCCGTTTTCAGGTAGAAATCTGTAAAAATAGATTTCCGGCTGATCGTGTGAGTGAGAGGGAAAGCCTGCCCATTTTCCGGGATATTGAACATCTTCGCCTATCATGAAGTTGGCTTTAGGATCGATTGAGTAATCTATTATTGTTCTAACAAGGCGGGTTCCTGTTTCATTCATTGTCCCCTTCCCCCTCACCTCGTTTACAAGTTCCTCAGAACCGTAAAGCTTTGATGGAAAGGTCTTGTCATTTTCTGTTCTATGGACGGTAAATTCCGTATTGTCTGTAAGTGCCTTAATATCAACCTTGATACCGGGAGGGAGGTGCAGTGTCCGGGGATCATGGTCATAAAGGTTATCACGCTGTACGATTACTTCGTTACCATCGTAATTAAGTTCAGCTTCCCCCTGAAGCAGAACATAAATCCTCTCAAGATTCTCATCATTTGAATAGCTGTCCCCGGCTTTCATATTAAGTACACCGAAGGTCATCAGCATTTCAGGATTTGATTCTTTAGATACAATCTCTGTATATCCGGGTTTAAATCCATCTTTATTTCTAATCTTATTTTTTGCTTCCAAATCCATATAAACTCCTTTCAGGCAGAGAGCAAACGTTTTCTCTGTTTATTGAATCCTATAACCCTTTTAATTATTTGTCAAATTCTTTCGTATAAAATAACCATTTTTTTCGATACTTTTTCCCGGTATTTTAATATAAATTATGCCGTTTTTTCCAAGAGGACGGGTGATTTTTGCACCAGAGAATCAGAAATTTTAAATTTGACTTATAGCCGCATTAATGTTTAAATTAGTCCAAGGGAGTCAAACGTTTGCTTTCTTTTAAAGGTTTCAACCTTTTCTTTGTTTCAATTCCACGAATTATATATTAAGTTGGATAAAAGTATGAGCGTTACAATAAAGGACATAGCTACCCGACTTGATCTGAACTTTTCGTCTGTATCACGTGCGTTGAACAATAAACCGGGCGTGAGCGAAAAAACCAGGAAACTCGTTGAAAAAACTGCAAAAGATATGGGATATCAGCCCAACACACTGGCAAAAGGACTGGTCAGCAAAAACACTAACACAATCGGGGTTATAATGCCTGATATTATCAATCCAGTTTTTGGAGAGATTACAACCGGGGTAATTCAGACCGCTAAAGACCATGGGTACGATACATTTATCTGCATAACCAACTGGGATGAGAAAAAAGAGGAAGAGTATCTACACACCCTTCTTGAAAAACAGGTAGCCGGTATAATAGCAAAGACAGTCAATAATAGTTTTTCCAAACTTTTTAGTTCTGCTGAAGTTCCAATTGTCGGCTTTGAAAGCTGGCACGGCACCCAGGCCTTCTCCTCGGTAGAAAGTGATAATATAATGGCAGGCCGGTTAGCCGGAGAGCATCTTAAGGAGTGCGGATATAAACACCCTGTACTTCTGCCGGGACCTGAAAACTCAATAGCAGCATTACAGAGGAGCGAAGGTTTTTTTCAATCTTATAACAATATCGAAGACAAATCCTGCAAATCGATGATTTTCTACGGTGATTACAATATCGACTCCGGATATGAGAGTTTTTCACATATTATAGAAACTCATCCCGAGACGGATGCAGTAATGGCCGGTAATGACGTTATTGCGCTAGGAGTGCTCAAATATCTCAATGAACACAAGATAAAAGAAGGGAAGGATATCGGTGTGATAGGTTTTGACGATATCACAGTTTCCAGACTTCCCAATATAGATCTAACAACAGTAAAACAGCCAAAATACAGTATCGGCAGAATCATGACAAACCTGCTCCTTGAAGAGGTAGACTGCATTAATAAAGGTCTGTCTTATTATCCACAGAGAATCCTGCTTGAACCCTCCCTCATCATCCGAAAAACTACCCGTAAAAAGAAAAACCCCGCAAAGTCCTGACTCTACGGGGTTGGGTTTCTCATTTTCAGATTACGAGAATCAAGTCTCTGTTTGCTTTACAATAGGATCCTGATTTTCCCTAAAGCGCTCAAGCATCTCATCAACATGCTTTACAAGGACTTTTTCTACACCAATTGATGTAACGCTAGGCCTATCATCATCTCTCTTTCCATTTGTGACTTCATAAGCCTGCGCCAGCCAGTCTACACACATATCAGGGGGTATGATACTGGTATCAAGGATCAAATCGAATTCAGTTGAATTATTATAATCGAATCGGAAATCAGACTCTACAAACGATCGTCTGACCCTGTCATTTGCCTTGATCACTTTCTTTGCTTCTGGTTCTGAAATATTCCGGTCTTCCATCAGCCTGTGTATTCTGCAGGCTTCAGGGGCTTTAATTCTGATATTTATTACATCGGAAAACATGTCCAGCAGACCAAAACTTCCCCGCCCCGCAATAACCACATTGTCATGATGAGCAACGGCGAGAATTACTTCTGCGAGAAAATTTATCGTCATATCACGATATTGATCATATTTTTCCCAGAAACCGGGGACTGTATCGTAGATATTATCAAATTTGCTGAATCCATATTCTTTCATTATCTTTGAAAGACCTATCTTATCAACATAATCATATCCGAGCTTTTCTGCCAGTTTTTTACCTACATAGGTACCCATACTGCCTAGTTTTCTTGAAATTGTTATAACTGCCATAATCTACTCCTCTCACGGCATCACCGGGAGAATCTTAATTAAAAACTGATTATTTTCTTTTCTGCTTCCGGGCATCAATGAGAACTGCGATAACGATGATGAAACCTTTCACAATTTGCTGCCAGTAAGCATTAACCCCGAGAAGGTCCATACCGTTATTCAAAACACCGATAATCAATGCACCGATAACACAGAACGGAATCGATCCAATACCACCCGAAAGTGAGGTACCGCCTATAACAGTTGACGCAATAGCATCAAGCTCATAGGCCAGACCATATGTAGGGTTACCGGCAGAGGTACGGGCTGTCAACATAATAGCTGAAACTGCAGTAAGAAATCCTGCGTAGGCATAAACCTTCACAAGGGTCTTTTCAACATTTATTCCGCATATTCGCGCGGCCTGTTCATTTCCGCCTATGGCAAAAACATGTCGTCCGAATTTCGTTTTACTCAAAAGGATATGTGAAAGAACAGCCATCACAATATAGATCCAGATAGGAATAGGAATACCTATAAAACTTCCGGTACCGATGAAGGTAAATGCATCTTTCAAATTACCAACCGGTCGACCTTGTGTGTACAACGCTGCCGCACCCTTTGCCGCAGTCATCATACCAAGGGTTGCGATAAAAGGCGGAATCTTTCCGAACGCGGTCAGTGAACCGTTTATGGTTCCAAGAATTGCACCCAATGCAAGCGAAATCAGAATTGCAAACAAGATAGGCATAACAATTGAAATAGGCTGACTGTCACTGACTGCATTCTGCGACATCGAAGCAACTACTACCGAAATCAGTGCAATCATTGAACCGGAAGAAAGGTCAATACCAGTGGTTATGATACAGAATGTAACACCCATTGAGACGATTCCAATGATCGAGACCTGCCTGATTACGTTTGTTATATTCCTTATTGAAAGGAATGCCGGTGAAACTATCGATAATATAACGCATAAACCGATAAAAATTACTACTATACCGTATTTATTCATGAAGGCACCAAGTGAGGGCCTGCTTATAATTTTTTGCTGAGCCATTGTTTTATAACCTCCCTAGAGTTAAAGCTGCTCGCCGGTAGCAAGCGCCAGTATTTTTTCCTGTGTAGCATCTTTCCGGCTGATTTCACCGGAACACTTACCTTCATGCATGACCATAATTCTATCGCTCATAGAAAGAATCTCGGGCATTTCCGATGATATCATAATGATGCTCTTCCCCATCTTTGCAAGCTCACCAATCAATCTGTGTATCTCAGACTTCGCCCCGACATCAATTCCGCGTGTAGGTTCGTCAAGAATGAGAATCTCCGGTGTGGTAAGCAGCCATCTTGATATCAGCACCTTCTGCTGGTTACCGCCCGAGAGGTTCTTGATAAGCTGTTCAAGTGTAGGTGTTTTGATTGCTATAGCTTCACGTTGAGTCTGACAATTTTCTTTTATCTTCTTACTATCCAGAAGTCCGCCTTTAAGATAGTTTTCAATATCCGGCATTATCATGTTGTCTTTGATAGAAAGCTCGGGAAAAATGCCTGTAAGCTTTCTGTCTTCGGTAACAAAGGCTATGCCATGCTTGATAGCATCGATAGGCTCTTTTATTTCAACTTTTTCACCCTTTATAAATATTTCACCTGAGTCCGCGGGTCTATATCCGAAAAGGGCTTCCATAACCTCGGTTCGTCCCGCACCCATCAGTCCGGCTACACCAAGGACTTCACCCTGCTTAAGCTGAAAACTGACATTCTTAAACTTCCTGCTTAGACTCATATCTTTTACTTCAAGTAGAACATCTCCGATTACGGCTTCCTCCTTATGAAAGAATTCGTCCATCGTTCGTCCAACCATCATTGAAATAAGACGATCTTTATCAAAGTTCTCTATTGAATCACTACCGATATACTCTCCGTCACGAAGAACAGACACTTCATCGCAGATTGTAAAAATCTCATCAAGCTTGTGAGATATGTATACAACCGCAATTTTCTTCTTATCTCTCAAATCCCGAATGATATCATAGAGCTTATCAATCTCTTTCTCTGTCAAGGCGGAGGTAGGTTCATCCATTATGACGAGGTCTGCATTATATGAAACAGCTGTTGCAATAGCCACAAGCTGTGCATTAGCAATACTAATTTCAGACATCATTACCGAAGGATCGATGTCTATACCTAAATCATCAAACAGGGCCTGGGTTTCTTTAACCATCTGTTTTTGATTCAGTAGTTTAACTCCATTTGCAGTTATTTCTTTTCCTAAAAAAACATTACTTGCTACAGTCAAGTTAGGACAGGGACTGATCTCCTGAGGTATCATGCTGATACCCCTGTTAATTGCATCAATGGGACTCTTAACAGAATACGGCTGGCCCTTAAATATAACCTCACCCTCTTCAGGATGAAAAATACCATACAGGATCTTCATCAGAGTAGATTTACCTGCTCCGTTCTCTCCCATCAAAGCATGTACAGACCCTTTCTTGATAGTCAGATCTACACCTTTCAGTGCTTTAACTCCCGGAAATGACTTATGAACATTGCGCATCTCCAGGACATTTTCATTACTCATAACGAACTACTCCCGTTATTAAACAATATCTTTTCCCTAAAATGAAGGGGAGCTTTCTGCTCCCCTTCTAATTACATCTTATTCGTCTTATTTATATTCGTCCATGTTTTCGGTTGTAACGAGTTCAAAAGGAATCCAGTCCCATTTTTCGACCATCTCACCCTTAACGAGTTTGTAACATGCAGCAGCACCGTTGTAACCCTGTGCGTTCATGTTCTGAAATACGGTTACATCAAGACCTTCACCAAGGAACTCAAGAGCATCAGGAGTAGCATCAATACCTGCTATAATAATATCTTCATCTGCAAGATTTGCACCTTCTGCAGCAAGAAGAGTTCCGATAGCCATTTCGTCATTGTTACAAACAATAGCATTAAGACCAGCACCACTCTGAATCCAGTTTTCTGCAATCTGCATACCCTTTGCGCGGTCCCATTTGCCTTCTGCATCCATAACAATTTCAATATTGTCGTATTTGTCGAAAATCTGCTTGTTACCTTCAGTTCTCATCATGGCAGCTTCATGGCCGAGAGGCCCCATGAGGATGCCGACTTTTCCACCTTCCGGCTGCATAGCCTCTGCTACCCATTCCGCCTGGAGGAGTCCAGCCTGAATTGACTCAGAACCGGTGTATACATCAAAGTCATCATGAAATTCTTCAGCCGGCATTCTGTTTGCAATAACAAGCTTAACTCCGTCTTCCTTACATTTTGCGAATACAGGTTTGAGAGCTGAGATATCAACTGGAACAATTAAAATCGCATCTACACCCTTTGTGAGAAGTGTTTCAACCTGATTCAACTGAACTGCCGGATCATCTTTTGCATCAGTCATAAGAACTTCAACATCATCATATTCAGCATCAAAAGCTCTTACTCCATCCTGAAGATAAGTCTGCCCCTTGTCTGCAAAGCTACTCATAGCCGCACCAATTGTGATAACTCCGTCATCCTGCTGACCATTAGCAAATACCGCCATTGGTATGATGAGCATGCTCAAAACAACCAATACCATAGCCATTCTTTTAATCATTTTTTGCCTCCGATTTATTTTTCCTGCCCTACTGGCAGATACTAACAACGCCTCAATAGCAAACGTTTGCTCATATTATTAACTGGTTTCTGTAATTTGTCAAATTTTTTCTTCAAAATTTTCCTGATTTTTTCGAGATCCCTATTAGTTTATGCTATTAATACTTGACTTCTTCGCGGTATTATCTAAAAAATCATAACTGAGCTTAACGTCATCCAAAGCACCTTCATAATTCTTAGGGTCTCTCTCCTGCTCAATTGTAATCCATTCACTGTAATTAAGTTTTTCCAGAACTTTAAATATTGCTTCATAATCGACGCAGCCTCGTCCGATTGAACACATTACACCTTGATTGCATGCGTCGAAGAAACCCAATCGCTGTTCAAGAGCTTTTTTATACACAGACGGATTTATATCCTTAAAATGAACATATTCAAGCCTTCCGGAAAAATCCAGCAAACTCTCCGCCGGATCCTCGCCTGCATAATAAATATGACCTGTATCCAGGCATAATCCGGTTACTTCTGGTGAAATATCGTTTAGAAATCGCTCTGTTTCATCCCTGAACTCAATAAAACCGCCTGCATGCGGATGAACGACAGGATTTACTCCATATTCATTCATAGCAATCTTCGAAATATCACTGATATTTACCATCATATTCTTCCATTTATCCAATTCAAGTCGTACTGCAAGATCTGAATGCCCTGCTGTGTTATTTCTAAGATCTTTAACAGCATCAATCAGAACCAAAAATCTTTTTTCATTTCTATTATTAACTGCGGCTATCAACCTGCAGATATCATGGGTCTTTCTCAGCAGCGCATCCCGATTTTCAATACTTACCAGATCATCATAGATGGTGCCTGCAACAACCTGCAGAGAACGCGCATCAAGTTCACACCGGAGCACAGCTGCCTCTGTCGGCATATATCCGTACGGCCCCAGCTCCATACCACCGAATCCCGATTTTCCTATATCATCCAGAACCCTGCCCCACTCCGGATTATCCGGGTTTAAAGGATCTTCTATACCCCAGGCACCGGGAGCGATTGCTAATCTCAAACTCATAAACCTCTCCTGTCATCAAACGTTTGCTTCAATATATATCTGTTTTTGCTGTTTTGTAAACAAAAGACTCAATCTTCAGTAAAATCCAGGGCTTTTTTCTTTACATAGTCCGGCATTGATATTATTATTTTTTCCTAATGAAAGTTACAATTAAAGACATAGCACAAAAATTGAACATCAATTTCTCTTCGGTATCCAGGGCACTGAACAATAAGCCCGGAGTGAGCGACGAAACCCGGAGACTCGTTGTAAAAACCGCCAAGGAAATGGGTTACCGACCGAATGTAATAGCACGGGGACTTGTAAGCAGAACTACAAAAACCATAGGTGTTATTATTCCCGATATTATCAACCCGCTCTTCGGTGAGATAACAACCGGCATCATAGAAACGGCAAACCTGAGTGATTATGATGTGTTTCTATGTATCTCTAACTGGGACTGTGATAAAGAGAAAGACTATATAAATGCCGTTCAGCAGAAACAGGTAGACGGCATGATTGTAAAGTCGGTATGCAATGAAAACGCATCCCTGCTTGAATCAGCGGTAGTGCCCGTTATAGGACTTGAAAGCTGGACAGCTAATAATAAATTCAGCTCAGTAAGCACCGACAATATCAAGGGCGGATATCTGGCAGGTAAACATCTGATTGATTGCGGGTACAGGAAGGCTGCTATATTCAGCGGCCCCGAAAATTCATCCGCAAGCCAGTTCAGACGACAGGGATTTATAAACGCGTTCAGGGAACAGGAGCTTCATTTTGATGATACGAAATTCTGCGTCGGAGAATACGACATAGAAAGCGGATACAATCTGGCAAAGCAGCTGCTTGAAGAACATCCTGACACTGATTCAATCTTTGCGAATAATGATGTAATTGCACTTGGAATCCTCCAGTACCTCGAAGAGAAAGGCATTAAACCCGGTAAAGATATCGGCGTCATAGGCTTCGACAACATCAGGATGGCAGGGCTCCCCCAGATTCAGCTCACAACCGTGAAACAACCGAAACACAGCCTGGGCAGAATTATGGTAAATCTGCTTCTTGACGAAATAAAGAATCATTCAGATAAAAATCAGCATTATCCTCAGAGGATACTGCTGGAACCCGAGTTGATAGTAAGAGGAACAACCAGTAAACAATCATAAACTGCTTCGAGAATGCTGAATCACTGCCACAATGCCACACTGCCATCTACATCTAAAGTACGTCAAAACGTCTTGTCAGGATGAACCTCTTCATTTTCTTTTTTTCGTTGTTTTCTCCATAATCGCAGCCGCCGCTATTGCACCGAACACCAGATAGAAAAGCATCGAATTAAATCCGAAGCCTATTCCCCGGCTGTTACTCAGCAGTCCAACACTCCAGATGGCGACATACTGAAGCATGCCGCCGGCCATAGTAATGAAACCTATTTTTTTGGTTGAGCCTGTACCGAACACATGCTGCATTGCAGCCATTATCCCAGGATACATCAGAGCTATTCCGGCTCCTGTAAGACTGTAAAAAATCAGCTTCCCGGAAATAATCCCGAGGCAGCCGAAAACTATGCAGCTTATGAATGCCCCCGTAAGTACCGCAAGCAGATTCAACCGGTGGATTATCCTTGAAAATACAATCCTGATTACCGGATAGCTCGCGTAAAATAAGGTCAGATACAGTGCGGCTTCCCCTGCATCAAGCCCCCGGGTTTTACTCGCAAAAATGACAAACCAGGTGCCTATTCCGTATTCCCATATCTGTGAGCAGATAAAGATCACCGCGAACAGCCAGACAAAGGGGTCAGCAAGCAGCACTCTGAACCTTGCTCCGGCGGAACCGACATGGACTGTAGCCTCAGGCACAGCAAGCTCACCTGAGACAAACCCCGGGTTCATTCGCCCGCCGACAACCATCACGACAAGGATTCCGAACATTGGTATTGTTGATAAAGCCGTCACAGCCTGCCATGTACTGCCGGCATTGGTCATAAGGCTGATCCAGTAGGGGCCTGCGAGCGCTCCGATTGAGAAAAAAAGATGAAGCAGCAGCAGCGCGTTCCCCTTCCGCTGCGGAACCAGGTGACTGACAAAGAGGTTCAGCGCGAGCATCGCAATACCGAAACCAACCATAAAAAAAAAGTATGTCAGATCAAAAGATAAGGCGGAATTAACAAGGTACATCAAGGCAAGGGAAATGGCAGAAACGAACAGACCAAGGCCCAGGATTCGATGAAATCCGAAACGCTCACTCAAAGAACCTGCTGCATAAAGCGCAAGCTGCATCAGAACTCCCGATACAAGAATCAGGGTCGCAATGTGTGAATAGGAATCAAGATAGTCCCTCTGCACAAAATGAAAGATACTTGTCCGCATTCCCAGAAAGAGGCCGAACATACAGTAAACTGCATAGCAGATTACAAGCATCATTTTCCTGTATCCAGCATCGCTGAGAGAGTCCTTTACCAAATGGCGCCGCCTTATTCAAAAGAATATCTAACGGCCGCCCGCATTGTTACGGGTGGCCGTAAATTATTAACTAAAAAATATACCTAAAGATTAGCTTCAGCAAGAGCCGCAATATCCTCTGCGGTTAACCCGCTTTGTTTAAGCTTGAACTTATAATCTCCAATCTTCTTGAACTCATCACCAAGGCTGGCCATTACCTGCCTTGGAGCACCCTCAACTCCTGCTTTATATTCAGCAACAGCGCTACCCAGGCCACCTATGCAGTTATGCTCTTCAACAGTTACTATTAGTCTGTTCTCGGCGAAAACCTTATCAAGCATATCTGTATCCAGCGGTTTGATAGTATGCATATCAACAACCCTTGTTGATATACCCTTTGCTTCAAGAGTCCCGGCTGCTTCAGCTGCTGGACCAAGCATTGAACCGGTAGAGATTAATGCTACCTGGCTGCCTTCCTTGTATTCAACAGCCTTGCCGATCTGGAAATCAAAATCTTCCGGGTACATAATCGGGAACCCGGGACCTCCGGTAAGTCTTACGTAAACCGGACCGTCATGTTCCGCAATAGCGAAGATAGTTTTATAGATAGACAGGGGATCAGAGGGAGACATAACAGTAAAATTAGGGATTGCTCTGGTAACGGCAATGTCATCCATACCGTAGTGAGTGTTGCCAAGCGGTCCGAAACGAACACCGGCTTCAATACTGATAACTTTTGCGTTAAGGTTCATGTACCCCAGAGCCATTCTCATCTGCTCAGCCGGACGCATCGGCACAATTGCCGCCATATCTACAGCGTAGGGAATGAGCCCCTCTACTGCCAGACCGGCAGAAAAATCAATAAGGTTCTGCTCTGCAATTCCCACATCAAAAAATCTGTCGGGATACTTCTCCTGAAAATCTACCAGCCGGGCTGTCGGCGTCAAATCGGCTGTTACTGTAACCATCTCAGGCTTTTCAGCAGCCAGCATTACCAGGGAATCACCCATAACGGTTCTATGCCCCTGTTTGGACCAATCCTGTAATTTATCTAAAGGTATATTACTCATAAATTTACTCCTTCAATTTTTATACCGCCATGGATGGCGGGAGTTATAGCATGAAGTTTGAGAAGCTGAGCTTCTCAAACTTCAGAATTTAATTGAACATGGAAGTTCAATTAAATCGCGCCTTCCTATTCAGCAGCTTCGAGGTCTGAAACAGCCTGTTTGTACTGCTCTTCATCCATTGCACGTGCATGCCAGTTAAGACTGCCTTCCATATAGGAAATCCCCTTTCCTTTGGTGGTATTAGCGATAACCATATGCGGTTTCTCAACCGTTGAATTCTTCATCGCTTCAAGCGCTTCAATCATCTGATTAAGATCATTGCCGTCCTCGACAACCGCAACGTCCCAGCCTGCGGCTTTCCACATGGCAGCAAGATCAACATCCATGATGTCGCTGGTTTTACCTGCCAGCTGAACACCGTTCCGGTCTAGTATAGCGACAAGGTTTCCAAGATTGTTCTTGGCCGCGTTCATGGCAGCTTCCCAGATTATTCCCTCATTACACTCCCCGTCGCCGACAAGACAATAAACCTTGTGGTTTTCGTTCTTTATCTTTGCAGCCTTGGCCATTCCGCAGGCTACGCCGAATCCGTTGCCGAGACTTCCGGAGGAAATCTCTATACCGTGTTCAATATTCCGGCTCGGATGTCCGGACAGGAAGCTTTCATCCTGTTTAAAGGTGCTCATATATTTCTTGTCTATATAACCTGATTCAATCAGGGCTGAATAGTATGAGAGACAGGCATGCCCCTTGCTCTGAACGAATCTGTCACGTTCCGGCCATCGCGGGTCTTTGGGATCATGGTTCATAACCTTAAAAAATAAACTCGCTACAATCTCGATGCTTGAAAGAGCAGGTCCGAAGTGCGCGCCGCGCCCCCCGGCAACATAACCCATTTCTATAACATCACGGCGCATTACTGCGCATTTTTCCTGGATATACTCTACTGTATTGGTTCCCATCATTACTCCTCCGTATTCTTGTTCTGTATTCTTAACAGATGCCCGCTGAACTTGCCGGAAGGAATTTCTCCCAACTGATATTTTGCAAGTTCAACCATTTTCTCGATATTTATTCCTGTGTCATACCCCATTTCAGTCAGCATGAATGCCAGGTCCTCTGTCGCAAGGTTTCCCGATGCTCCGGGCGCAAAGGGACAGCCGCCCAGACCGCCAAGGGTGGACTGAACCTTGTTAACACCGCGCTCGATAGCAGCAAGAGTGTTAACCATTCCCATATTCCTGGTATCATGGATGTGAACCTCAAGTTCCATATCAGGGTACTCAGCCTTTACGGCATCAATTGTTTCACGAACCTGAGCCGGATTGGCAACTCCTATGGTGTCACAGAGATTGATAACCGATACCCCGGCCTCTACATAGGGTTTCAGAAAAGGTACGGCATCAGAAGCATACTTCTTCCCCTCAAAGGGACAGCCGAAGGTGGTTGCCAGATCCAGACAGATATCCAGATCAGGAAGCGCTTCCCTAATCTTCAAAAGTTCACTCAGCGATTCCTCGTGGGTTCGTCGAATATTAGCCTTATTATGGCTCTCTCCGAGGCTTACAACATATGATACAGTTTTCAGCCCCGCATCCCACGCCCCCTGTGCTCCGCGCAGGTTTGGAACAAGCGCCATTAAATCTGCATCGGGGTATTTATCAACCAGATACCCGGTTAATTCTGTTGCATCCTTCATCTGAGGGATGGCTTTTGGGCTCACAAAAGATGTAATCTGCATATGAGCAACACCGGACGCCAATAGGCCCTCAATTATCTTTTTCTTGGTTTCAAGGGCTATGTACTCCGGAATGTTCTGAAAACCGTCCCGGGGCCCAACCTCGTAAATCTCTATTTTCCTCATGATTGTTTCTCCAACATGCTTCCTTCCTCTTTCAGTCTGCGATGCCAGGCTGATGCCTCTTCAATCAGCTGCGGATGATGTCCGCCAACCCGTTCCCGAGCCGACTTCAAATATCCTGACAGCTGTGCTTTATAGCTGTCCGCTGCACAATTGGCTATAATTGCATCGGCCCGCTCGCCATCATCGAGCCCTCTTAAATCAGCCAGGCCGTTCTCGGTTATAACAACATCAATATCATGTTCGTTTATATCAAGATGCGAAACCATCGGAACTATTCCTGAAATTGCGCCGCCCTTGGCTACTGAGGGAATCATCATTACTGAAAGCCCTGCGTTCTGAGCAAAGCCGGCGCCGCCGCCTATCCCGTTAACGACCCTGCTTCCTGATATATGGCTCGAATTAACATTACCGTAGATATCCATTTCAATACCGGTATTCAGAGCTATCAGGCCCAGCCGGCTTATCACCTCGGAACTGTTTGTGATGTCACCGTTTCGCAGAACAAGACGATCCCGTAAATCAGGCACCGACTGGATGATTTCCTCAACTCTTTCACTCATCCCGATACCGCCCGCTGTTATTGCTGCAGCCCTGCCGGATGCGAACAATTCCAGAACCGGTTCGGTTACGCCTCCACAGAAAAACTGAAGATCAGCAAATGAAGAATGTGCGAACGCACTGGCAATAGAATCCGCAATACTTCCAAACCCCAGCTGAACCGGAGGCAGGAAGCCTCCGCCCTTCTTTACTTCAAGCTCCAGGAAGTTGAACAGATGAGACGCTATCCGGCCGGTCACCTCTGTCCCCCTGGGCTGGGCCCCCATCCGTTCAGGAATATCAGTTTCTACAATAAATCGGATTTTACTCCTATCTACGGCTATACTGCTCTCACCTATCCGCTGATTCACCCTTGTAAGCGGGATGGGCTCAGTTTCCGGCGGTGCGGCCGGAATATGAATATCATGAAGCCGGCGGAGCCGCTCAGGCTGAGCCCTGTTTATTTCAACGATGATATGCTCGGCTGCATCAAGCAGGTAGTGCGCCATACCGACTGAACTGGTCGGTATCAGATTTCCGTCGTCATCAAAACCAAGGGCCTCGACAACGGCTACATCTATCCTGCCGAAGCTGCCGCGGCGAAGAAGCTTAGGCATTTTATTCATCTGCTGTTCGACATAGCGCATTGTGCCATTGTTGGTCTGTGCGGCGAGGGCCCGGCTTGCAATCATCGGCGCGCGCCTTGCAACAATTCCCTCGGCGCCCAGCTTATCATCAAGCCAGGGGACATTTGCTCCCGTGATAAGATTTATCGACAGCTCTTCGCCGTTCTGGACACGTCGCACCAGCTCTTCAGGCACAGCCTTCGGGTAACCGGCCATGGCCCAACCGCCCATTGCTACTGTCATGCCGTTTTTAATTAATCCGGCTGCCTGTTCCGCCGATCCCTTAATCATCTTTTCGCTCATTACAGATCAGCTCCGCGGGGTAAAACCTGCAAAGAGTTCCTCGTCAGTCGGTTTAAAACTCTTGATTTCCCTGATTACCCAGGTGTTATTCAGATAATGCTTCAGTTCGATATTCTCGGAGCATATATTACCGCCCCATGTGCCGCATCCGAGTGAATGGGTAAAGGGCATACCGCTCGTCCAGCTTCCACCGTTTGTAGCAGCCTGGGCCTGATTAACAACAACGCGTGTTGTGTATGTACCGAGAGCCAGTTTTTCAACATTGGATGGAGTATTTGAATAGATGCCGCATGAATGGCCATGGCCTGAATAAGCCTGGTTTTCGTTAGCTATGCGTATTGCATCGTCGATATCCTTGAACTTGTAGATGGTAGTAACAAGGCTCATCTTCTCACCTGCAAAAGGTGTTGCTTTACCGGTCCTGTCTTCTTCAACAAGAAGGAGGCAGGTACCTTCCGGAATCTTAATACCTGCAATGGCAGCAATATTCTCAACTGGAGAGGCTACAATGTCACGGTTTATAATGTGGTTTTCAGGCCATTCGGGCCATATTGCCTTTAGCAGCTTTGCCTTCTCCTCAGAGTTAAGCAGGTGGGCACCGACGTTCTTAAACTCAGCCATCATAGCGTCATATGCTTCTTCATGGATAATTACACTATTGTCGCATGAACATCCTGCTGCAAGGTCAAAGGTCTTGCTTGCTTTGATCTTAACAGCCGCATCTGCAAAATCAGCATCCCTGTCTACAACAATCATCGAGTTACCGGCGCCTACGCCGTATGCAGGGGTTCCCGAACTGTAGGCAGCCTTAACCATAGGCTGTCCGCCGGTGGCAATAACAAGATCACACTGCTTCATGAGCTCATTTGTCTTTTCAACTGAAGGGTCTTCTATCGTCAGAAAAAGATCTTCAGGTGCATCATATTTTTTCATAACAGCACGAAGGAGGTTTGTAGCCTTCAGGGTTGTATATTTTCCGCGCGGATGAGGGCTGAAGATAACAGAATCCCTGGCTTTTACAACAAATATTGCCTGAGAAAGCGGGTGCATCTCAGCCTGAGTACTTGGAACCAGCGAACCGATAACTCCGACAGGTTTTGCGATTCTTGCAAGCCCCTTCTCCGGAATTTCTTCGACAACCCCGACACTCTTCTGTCGCTTGACATCGTAGTAAACACCACGGCATTTTCCCGAAACCTTGGCGAACTTTGAGGCAACATCGCCAAGGCCGCATTCCTCATACGAGAATTCCGCAAGCTCCTGTACAATCTCATCGTTACACGCAATCTCCCATGTCACAGCGGCTGCAAGCTCGTCTACCTTTTCCTGACTGAATCCCTCCGCTATCTTCTGGGCCTTCTTTGCCCTTTCAATCAATCCGGCAACATATTCAGCCGGTGCTATCTCATTCTGGCTCATCTTATCCTCCAGTTTAGTTTCGTTTCCTTGCTACGCAAACGTATGTTTGGTTATAATAAACCTTTCTATCGAAACTGTAAAGTTTCGGTTAGGTTTCGATTGACAGTTTTTCGGTTTTCATGTTTAACTATTACCGTTATGGCAGAAAAGCGCATCGAAGAAATCAAAGAACTACTTAGAACAAAGGGCAGAGTCTACGTTAATGACCTAAGTGCCAGGTTCAACGTGAGTGAAGTCTCCGTCCGGAAGTATCTGAGTAAACTTGAAGCTGATGGAGTTGCAGACAGGTTTTACGGAGGTGCGTCACTCTCTGCACCAGCCTCGTCACTGGAGCAGGCCGAGGGTTTTTATGCTAATCCGCTGCTGCAGTCGCTTGCATCAACCGCCCGCAGACAAATTGCAGACGGTGATTCAATATTCATAGGCTCAGGGCGCTCCTGCAGCGTGCTGGCCCGCATGCTAACAGGATTGGAAAATCTAACTGTCGTGACCAACAATATAACAGCAATGACTGACATTATAAAAAATGCCGCAAGGGTATATACCCTGGGCGGCGAGGTAACAACTACAGACGGTATAACTCAGTTTTCAAGCTGGGAGTCACCTGAAAATCTTCTCAAGAACATCTTTGTTAACAAAGCATTTACCAGTACCTCAGGCCTGGATCTGAAAGCGGGACTGACGGTTGATTCCGTCATAAGCAGCTATATTTTTAAGCATATTCCCTCAATGTCTCATAGATGGTATCTGCTGGCTGACTCATCAAAATTCGGTAAGATCTCTATTTATTCAGTCGCCGAGTTAAACCAGCTGGACAGTGTTATCAGTGACAATATCCCCGCAGATTACCTTCAGTCCTTCAAAAAACAGGGAATAGACGTAATAGAAATATCCAGTTAAAAAATCACAATTATTTCATAAAAGATCACAGTATACCGGCTCCCTGAATCAGGGTATATTTAATACATGAAAAAGCTTATACATAAAACAGATAACAAATCAGTATACAGCATGTTTATCAACGGAAGCTGGGACTATGACCCGGGACGCCCGATAGTTGAGGTTATAAATCCTGCTGATGAAACAATTACAGGATGGGTGCAGAAGGCGGATAAAAACACCGCTGAGAAAGCACTTGCCGCAGCAGCTGCTGCTCAGCCGGCATGGCAGACTGTCCCGCCGCGGGAACGCGCTGAGATAATGTACAGGTTTGCTGACCTGATTATTGCCGATAAGAAAAGGCTTGCCGCAATGATAACTGCAGAACAGGGCAAACTCCTTAGAACTGCAGAAGACGAAGTTGAAGGCACAGCCTCTTTCATCAGATTTGCGGCAGAAGGGGCACGAAGAATTGAGGGAGATATATTTCCATCGGACAGGCATGACGAGGAAATTCTCATTGAGAAAATTCCCTATGGTGTTACCGTCGGGATAACGGCATGGAACTTCCCGCTGGCACTTGCCGGGCGAAAGATTGGGCCCGCTCTTGTTGCAGGCAATGCAATGGTTGTAAAACCGCCATTGGAAACCCCGCTATCCACTCTTATGCTTGGAGAATATGCACAGAAGGCCGGCATTCCAGCCGGTATTCTCTCTATCGTAACCGGCTCAGGTTCTGAGCTTGGAGATGCGCTTGTGCGCAGCAGGCTGACAAAACTCGTAACAATGACCGGCAGCACTTTCGCAGGAAAACAGATTGCAGCCGCCGCCGCGGAAAATTTTACAGCAGTTAGGCTTGAGCTAGGCGGTAAAGCTCCCTTCATAGTCTTCCCGGATGCTGATATTGACAGGGCTGCAAGAGATGCATCAGTCGCCCGCTTTCAGAACTGCGGACAGATATGTGTCTGCAACGAAAGGATGTACATCCATGAAGACATCTACGATGAGTTCATGAAGAAATTTATGAAACACGTTGGATCTATAAAAGTGGGCAGCCCCGTCGATCCCGACATCGATATGGGACCCAAGATCAGCCGGAAGGAACTTGAAAATATTCAGCGGCTTGTTGACCTGTCAATTAAAGAGGGGGCTGAGATAGCCGCCGGAGGCTCCCCACCTGAGGGTGAAGAGTTTTCGAAGGGGTTCTGGTTCAAACCTACAGTACTGACTAATGTACGCCAGGACATGACTGTGGTTCATGGGGAATCATTCGGACCGGTGCTGCCTGTATTGAAATTCAGAGACTTCGACGAGGTAATAAAAATGGCGAATGATTGTGATTACGCCCTTTCAGCCTATGTTTACACCTATGATCTTAGAAGAATTATGAGACTGAAAAATGAACTCGAGTTCGGCGAAATATACATCAACCACGAAACAGGCGAGCAGCATCAGGGATTTCATAACGGATACAAGTTAAGCGGGACAGGTGGCGAAGACGGCAAATACGGTTTCGAGAATTATATGCAGAAGAAGACCTTCTACCTCAACTGGGAATAGTGAAAAATAATATTTCCCAATCAGATTAAAAAGGTGTTTAAAAGCAGATAGACAGCATAACCAGCAAGAAAGCAGGCACATATTCCAATCAGAACACGGTAAACCCTGTCCGACATTATTTTTCTGCTTTTAGCAACACCGAACGAAACAAAGGTGTACCAGATGGTATCCGCAAGAATGTGGCCGAAGAAGAAGATGGCAATACCCGAAAAGCCGAGTTCCCCGGCAGACAGGATGTATCCAAGACCGATGGTCGCCCACCAGATTATCCAGTACGGATTTGCCATACTCATTCCGGCTCCCAGCAATACAATATTGCCGTTTACAGGTGTCCCGGCTGTGGTATCGATGGAGAGTCCTTTCAGGCTGCGAAACATCCCGGCCGCCATAAAGATCATAAAACCGCCGCCGGCCACTGCAATAACCTTGAAAACTGCAGGATTAGTCAAAAAGGGTGCAAGGCCCAGAAACAGCGCTGCAATCAAACCTATTTCAAGTATTCCGTGCCCCAGCATGAACAGCGGCCCGGCCGATGCACCGCGCCTGACGCTCTCGCTGATAGTGGCACTGAGAAGCGGCCCGGGCATCATAGCCCCTGAGAATGCGATAGTAAATGAGGTCAGAAATATCAGCCAGTGATTCTCCATATAATAAAACCTTGATTGCTAGTCTGTTTTAAATTGGGCTGTTTTCATTGATAAATCAGCTACAATATCATTTAGTTCAGTCGCAAAACCAACGACTTCCTGCATAGCATTAACAATTTCCTGAGCCCCCATCTGAGACTCAGCCATCCCCGAAGAAGCGCTTTCGGAAATTTGTTTGACTGCTTCAGAAAGCTTCAGCATGGAATCAGCGCCCGCTCTAATCTCTGTTGAACCTCCCCGAATATTATTTGTAGCGTCTGAAAGTTCAACAGCCGATTGCATCACAAGATTTCCGCTTGCAGTCAGTTCCATTATTGATGCTTCAATCTCCATGAAGGCCTGGAGGGTACCGTCCACCTCACGCCCGACTGTATCAAAAGATTCCATGCTCTCATTTACACTCTTATCTGTTCTATGAACAGCATCGGTTATTTCTTTAATCTGGATATCAATTGCAGCCGCAGACTGATTTGCTGAATCTGCAAGCTTTCTGATTTCTTCAGCAACTACGGCAAAACCTTTACCCGAGTCTCCGGCATGAGCCGCTTCTATTGCAGCGTTCATAGAAAGAAGATTTGTCTGAGATGCAATATTATTAATCGTTTCTGTCATTTCCTGGATATTATTAATTCGATTAAAGACCTCTTTGAAAACCTCGATGGTTTCTGTAATCCTGCTCCTCCCCTCGCCTGCAGTTCTACGAAGAGATTCAGTAGCTTCGCGTTTTACAGATGCAATTTGACCAAGATTTTCAAGAGAAGAGTTCATCTCGGTTATTGCGCTTGATGATTGCTCAACCATTCCGTTCTGGCTCTCAATCTGATCATCAATCGATGCAACATTTGATGCTATCTGCTCAATTGCCGCCACAGTATTTGAGATATTAGTATCCAGATAGTCAAATTGTTCCTTGACCGAGTTTAGATTTGCACTTATTTGTTCAATGGAAGAGGAGGTTTCCTCTGAAGCTGCAGAAATGTTCAGCTTTATTCTACCAGTTGATTCAACCGAAGCCTTAACATCCGTCATAAGGGTTCTAAGTCTTTCAATGAAGGTATTAAAACTTTTCCCCATGTCATTAAGTTCATCACGCGAATCAATATTAATAGTATTAGTCAGGTCTCCATCGCCTTCACTGATATCTTTAAGCGATGTGTTTAAGATTCTCAGGTTCTTCGTCACATTGGTGATGTTAAGAAAGATTAGAAACAGTATTATTAAAAAAGCGGCTGTTAAAACCAGAGAAATTCTAAAAACTATACTTTCCACCTTTGTGTCCATGTCGTTCGAATAAAATGAAAAACAGATTACCTTGTCTAACTCCTCATTATATTTCAGGAGAGCTGTTTTCAGATGAGAGGATTCATCCCCGCCTCTGGTAAAATTATATTGGACAATCCCCTCCTTTTCCTCCAGAAACATGGGAATAAGTTCCTCACCGGTTACAGTATCCTTAAAATCGGGCTTTATTCCAGTCAGACTATCATCAACATAATAGTCAAAAGTTCCATCAAGGTTTATTACAAAAGGATAAGATTCTTTAAAGATTCTTATATATTCTTCATCACGAAGAATCTTATCAAGCACCGGGTCTCCTGTAAGCATCATTTCATCATTTTCATACATGAAAAACCTGATTCGTTCACGTGCGGCCGCTCTGTTGGGTGCCAATCGATGCTCAATAGAGTCAATATACTCACCAGTTCCTACTACCCAGTCCCAGCCTTCTATTAAAATAGTGCAGCTGAGTTTTGGAACAGCTACAGTTTCCCCGGGCTTGGGAAACCAATATTCAACATAGGCAGTCCCGTCTGACAAGGCAGTATCAACAAGTTCTTTAGTATACTGCTTTCCGTTTACATCCTTCTTCATTTCATTATTCTGATTTTCAAGCTCGCTATTTTTCATTACAAGACTGGTATATTCACTGTCGTAAATAAAGAAATAACCGTCGGTTCCGAATGACATAGCCCTCACTGCGTCTTTTGCCTGCTGCTTAGCCTGTAATTCGTTTAAAAGACCCTGCCTTTCATATTCCTGAAAACGTCTAATCTCTCCGGCTGCTGTCTGTACAAGCGCTTCAAGTTTACGCTTTACTGAATTATACTCCAAATCTCTTTCATGCTCGATAATACTTTCACTTACCATGAGCTGATTATTAATGTTTTCGAGTTTATATTTAATAGAAAGAATGATGGCATCATTAAGTTCTGCGCTTACTATTTGATTCAAATATAAGATGACGCCCCCAAAGACAACGGCTAAAACAATTAATATTGATATCAGGAGTTTTCCTCTGATGTTGATTCGCATTATAATATCTCCAAATTAAACTACATTCAGGCTGGTCTCTTAATATTATCAAAATCATCAGGATTGGTAAATAATAGAGCACGTTTTACACAGTTTACGTTTCGTTTACACTGTGGTAACCATATTCCTTATGATTATTAGTAGATTATATTCAGCATAACGGCAGGGACAAGTGCTGAGATGCTAAGAACTTTTTTCATAAACACCTCCTCCCCGTCGAGACTAACAACACTCGGCGGGGTATTTTACTGTTGCACCTGGCCGTCGCCGTATGTAGAATAGCCTTATGAAACAAATAGAAATGCAGACAGACGGTTTTTACAGAATAATCCCCATGAAGGAATTCAGACGCACCCCGGGCGTTGAGTTTCACATAATGACAAAAGACACAATACCCAGGATAGACGGAGTTGACAGGGTAATACATGAAACCGACGCACTCTCACCAGGATCCATTGGGGACATAGCCCGCCCGTGGTACATGCACCGGCATCAGGACGACAACCTGCTTGTATTAAGCGGCAAGAGAACAGTAGACATCTACCATCGTCCGACTAAACAGATGCTGAGCTTTGAAGCCACCCGTGATGAAATAAAAATGAACGGAGAAACAGTCTACAGCGAACCTGCCATTCTTGTATGGCCCCGCGGGGTGTTCCACAGAATTAAAAGTGGAAAGGAGGGCTCAGCCTCATTAAATCTCGCGACACGCTATGAGGGTTTTGATATCAAAACAAACTTCAGCATCTATGATCTGAATATCGAGACAGGAGAATACCGCGAAATACGCCGCGGCGATCTGGATCAGAGATAAAGGACGGGACGAACTCAGGAGTATAAATATACAACGTCTTAAATCAGCGTTATATATAGCATTATTCAATAAGGGGAAAGATAAGCCCTGCAGAATCGTAAAAAGAATGTGCTTAACCTGATATCTGTATGCTCAGGGGTTGACCAATCCATACATAAACTACTATATGGAAATAAACATTAAAAAATTAAAATTCTAAATTGAAATTAGTGATGATACTTAAAGCGTAATAAAGGAATATTAATATGGCGTATAAAGATCTTCAAGCTTTTATAAAAAAACTCGAGAAAGAGGGGCTGCTAAAACGCGTAAGTACCCAGGTCGACAGCAATCTGGAGATAACTGAAATTGCGGATAGAATGGTCAAAAGCGGAGGACCGGCCCTCTTTTTTGAAAATGTCAAAGGCTCTGAATATCCAGTATTTATAAATGGTTTTGCAAGCTATGAAAGGCTGAACATGGCCTTTGAAGTAGATAGTATAGATGATTTTGCTGACCAGATCACCGACTTGCTTGACGTAAACAGTTACATGGGTCTGATGGACAAAATAAAATCAATTCCGAAACTAACCCGGATGCTTGAGGTCTTTCCTAAGACAGTCAGCAGCGGTGCCTGCCAGCAGGTAGTTGAAGAACCTGATTTAGACAGTCTGCCTGTACTCCAATGCTGGCCCGAAGATGGGGGACGCTTTTTCACCCTTCCGCTGGTATTCACCCGTGACCCCGACACCGGACAGCAGAATATTGGAATGTACCGGATGCAGGTTCTGTCAAAAAACACTACCGGCATGCACTGGCATCTCCATAAAGACGGCCGGGCAATTTATGAGAAATATCGTAAAAGAGGCGAAAAAATGCCTGTCTCTGTTGCGGTAGGCTGTGATCCTTCCCTGATTTACGCGGCAACCGCTCCTCTTCCATCAATTATTGACGAGACAATGTTTGCCGGTTTTCTCCGCCGCTCATCAGTTGACCTTGTAAAGTGCGTCACTAACCCGATTAAGGTACCGGCAAATGCCGAGTTCATCCTTGAAGGATGGGTTGATCCAACAGAACCTCTTGTCCTGGAAGGCCCATTCGGGGATCACACAGGCTACTATTCGCTTCAGGATTATTACCCGGTATTCCACATTGATAAAATTACCCGGAAGAAAAAACCGGTTTATCCGGCAACAATAGTCGGCAAACCTCCCATGGAGGATTGCTATCTTGCTAAACTTACTGAACGCACCTTTCTGCCGTTGTTAAAAATGATAAATCCCGAGATAATCGATATAAACCTACCGCTTGAGGGAGTTTTTCACAATTGCGTCATCGTATCAATCGAGAAAAAGTTTCCGGGACATGCAAAGAAAGTAATGAATGCCCTATGGGGAACCGGGCAGATGATGTATACCAAGATGATTATTGTCGTCGACAAAAATGTGAATGTTCAGGACTTATCGACTGTTATGTGGAAAGTTTTTAACAACATTGATGCAAAACGGGATCTACTAATATCCGAGGGGCCGCTGGATGCTCTTGATCATGCCTCTCCACTGCCTCACTACGGCTCCCGCCTTGGAATAGATGCCACAAAAAAGTGGCCAGAAGAAGGCCATAATCGTGAATGGCCTAATGACATTGAGATGAGCGATGAAATAAAAAATAAAGTAACCGAGCGTTGGTCTGAATATGGCCTTTAAGAAACTAAAGCTCTATGGAGAGCTTGTAATGTTCTCGCATACTCTTTTTTCACTTCCCTTCGCGCTTTCCGCTATGCTCATTGCCGCAGGAGGGTTTCCCGGTTGGCACAAGACAATATGGATAATCCTGGCGTTTACCGGCGGAAGAAATGCCGCAAATGCTCTTAACAGGGTGATTGACCGCGATATCGACGCTCGTAATCCAAGGACAGCTGGTCGCCATATTCCATCAGGAAGGCTGAGGCGGCGTGATGCCTTGTTGATAGCGGCAATTGGAACAGTACTGTTGATTGTATCAGCCTTCATGCTGAATCCTCTTTGTGTAATGCTTCTGCCGGTAGCTGTCATTTTCTTTGTTTTCTACTCTTACACAAAGCGCTTTACCTGGCTCTGCCACATTGTTTTAGGAGCGGCATGCGCTGCTGCATCATTCGGGGCATGGATAGCGGTCACAGGAAAAATTGAATTTTCAACCTTTGTAATTGCCGCGGCAAACGCCGCCTGGGTAGCAGGATTCGATGTAATTTATGCAATCCAGGATATTGAATTTGACAGATCCGAGGGGTTGTATTCTATACCCGCACATTTCGGTGCTGTATTCGCACGTTTTGCTGCCGGGATAATGCATATAGGAGCTGTTTTATTCCTTATTTTAACCGCGAATCTTAACGAACTAGGATCTTTTTTCCATGCAGGAATAATTATAATTGCTATCCTGTTCGTATTTGAACATATACTGATAATCCCGCAGAAGGTCAAAAAAAACAGCGGACTTATAAATTTTGCCGCTTACAACATGAATCAGATAATCGGAATCACACTTATTGGGTTTACAGCCTTAGACTTTATACTATGAGGGTTAAAGAATAATTATGAATAAAATTATAATTGGAATAACAGGGGCAAGTGGATCTGTTTACGCTGTTAGACTTATAGAAGAGCTGTGTAGCCATGGAAAAGAACTCCACCTAATCTTCTCAGAAACAGGGACTGAGGTGTTCCGATATGAAACAGGTATTAGCCCCGAAGAGTTCATAGGTAAGCTGAACACCCCAATTAACAAACCCACCCTTCATAGCAATACTGATATATTTGCCCCACCCGCCAGCGGCTCATTCATAGCGGATGCAATGGTAATTGTTCCGTGCAGCATGGCGACATTGGGCAGCATTGCAAACGGCAGCCTTCGAAGTCTGCTTGGACGTTCTGCAGATGTATGTTTTAAGGAAAGAAGAAAGATTATAATTGTCCCTCGAGAAACCCCTTTCAGCAGAATCCATCTAAAGAATATGCTTGAACTTACCGATGCCGGTGCTGTAATTCTTCCTGCAATGCCCGCTTTTTACAACCATCCGGAGACTGTGAATGATATCGTAGATTTCACAGTTGCAAGAATCCTTGATCAGCTCAACGTGGAGAATTCCATGATCAAAAGATGGAATGGTCAGGAACCCTGCGATCACAGTAGTTTTTGAAATAATTAGAAGTAAATTCTACTGAAGACCATATAGAAAAACAGATAAAAAACTACTAATATGAGTTACTTTTTTAAAGAGAGGAAAACATGAAAAGAACAAAGATATTTACAATAATCTCTGCAGTCATACTGATAGCTACATCTGCTTTCTGCGGAGGATCACAAGAGAGTTTTTCATCGAAAACAATCTCAGTAGGATTATTACCGGATGTCGACTCAATTCCATTTGCAATTGCCGATATAAACGGATATTTCACTGAAGAAGGGGTTGATGTAAACCTCCAGCAGTTCAAAAACCCCTTAGACAGAGACACAGCCTTCCAATCTGGTGAAACCGTGGCTGTAGTTTCGGATCTTTTAGCCGCTTCGCTCTTTATAAACGCTGGGTTTAATGTTAAAGCAGTATCAATGACAAACGGTTCATACAAACTCCTGTCTGCACCGAACTCCCCTGCTGCCTCAATTCCGGAACTCAAAGGTTTAAGCTTGGGGATTTCCAAAAACACCATTATTGAATATGCTACAGACAAGATGTTACGGACTGCGGGCCTCTCAGATTCGGACATTAAGAAGGAAATTATTCCTCAAATTCCTGTAAGACTGGAGATGTTGTCATCAGGAAAAATTGATGGAGCAACCCTTGCCGAACCACTTGCTACTATTTCTGTATTATCAGGCTGCAATGTTTTAATTTCAACCGATAAACTGGGAATAAATCCCGGTATTTTATTATTTGATGAAGACTTCCTTAATGCTAACAAAACATTGGTCAGCTCATTTTATAAAGCCTACAATAGAGCTGTAGAATACATCAATAATACTGATAAAGAAGAATATATTGATGCAATTATTGAGGTAATGGGCTTTCCGCCAGCGGCAAAAACCGTAATGGAACTTCCTGATTACACTGTGGCTCAAGCACCTCAGGAACATGAGGCTGATGAAGTGACTGCATGGATGCTGGAGAGAAAACTAATTAACTATAAGATTTCCTACAGCGAGCTGGTTGATTCGTCTTGCCTGCCCTGATAGTAGCCGGATTCTTCGGAATCTGGCAGCTTGCCGCAGTGCTGATTGATTCTCCCGTATTGCCAACCTTCACTGCGGTAGCCTTAAATCTTTTTACAGCCGAAGGATTACCCCAACATCTCTTCAGCAGCATGCTGCGTATGATAGCTGGATTATCTCTGGCAGCAGCAACAGGCCTTCCTTTAGGGATTATTGCAGGAATGAATCTTCGAGGCGTAAATCTAATCAACATACCCACCTACATTTTTCATCCGATCCCAAAAACCCTCTTCATTCCATTAATTGTTCTTGCCACCGGTATAGGAGAATTTTCCAAAATTCTTTTGATATTTCTCTCTCTTGTTTTTCAGATCATTTTGAATGTACGAGATGCAGTTTCAAATATCCCCGATCAATATTACATCTCATTAAAAACTCTAGGAGGCAGGAGACTGAATATATTACGCTACGTAACAATTCCTGCAGCACTCCCCGGACTTTTTTCTACCCTCAGAATAAGTATGGGAATTGCTGCAGCAGTCCTGTTTTTCGCTGAATACTTTGGGACAGAATGGGGAATGGGTTTTTATATAATGGACGCGAAGACAAGGATCAATTTCACCGATCTCTACTCAGGGATTCTTGCCTTATCTTTGATGATGCTTGCCTTTTTCAGACTTTTAAATTGGAGTGAAGCTCAGATGTGCCGATGGAAACACCCTTCAAAAGTCTGCTTTCCAGCCTGTCGATAAGGATAAAGATAACCACCCCCATAAGCGAGGTTATAATAGCTGATAATCCCATAGCCTTATAATCAAGCTCTGACCATTTCTCAATTACAAGCCTCCCCATACCATATCCTGACGTCACGGAGGCCTCAGTAAAAAACAGGACTGCAAATGCTGCCGCTGTTCCAACCCTGAGAGAGGTGAATACCGACGGCAGCAGAAAGGGTATATAAACATACCTGATTCTATCAATTCTTCCCGCACCAAGACTATCAATTGAGATTATATATTCTTCAGGTATTACAGCGGCCGCATCTCTAACTGTTATTAAAACCTGAAAGAATACAACTATAGTCGCCGTAATTACCCTGGATCTATCATTCAGTCCAATAAGAAGAACAATAAGCGGGAATAATGCTATCTTTGGTACCGAATACAGCATTTCAATTAACGGATCAAAAAGACGAGCTGCATTCCGCATCCTCCCGAACAGCAACGCAAGGGGAAATGCTGCTGCAAATGCTATGACCATAGAAACTGTCAGTCTTATAAGTGTAGAGATGATATGAAGAAGGTATTCAGGCATCGGAAGCCTTCAACTTATTCCGAACTTCTCTGCAGAGGTTGAAATATTCAGGCGTATCTCGATAATCAGCCCTGCCAGCCCAAGGATTTATGAACTCCTGAACAATGGGGCTGCTTATATCCTGCCCCATCAGAATTACCCTCTCTCCAAGAAAGGCTGCTTCTTCAACGCTGTGAGTAACAAGTATGCTTATAATGCCGCGTCCTCCCAGCAATTCAAGCAGCAATTCCTGAAGCCGCTCCCGGGTGATTGCATCAAGAGCTGAAAATGGCTCATCCATCAGCAGGACCTCCGGTTTCATCACAAGGGTTCTGCCAATCGCAACCCGCTGCTGCTGACCTCCGCTCAATTCTCCAGGGTATTTATGCTCATGCCCATCAAGTCCTAAATCATTTATCATAGCTAAAACAGCCTCTGATGAGATTTTAGTTAACGCTGCATCTTTATATCCGCCCTGTATTTTAAGGCCAAGCGAGATATTCTCAGCAACCGTCATCCAGGGGAATAATCCACAGTTTTGAAGGATCAAGCCAACCCTTTGATCGGCCTTTTTAAGCGGCTGTTCATCAAGAAACACCTCTCCATCAATAGGTGGCAACAACCCTGAAGCTATCATCAGAAGGGTTGATTTACCACAGCCTGAGGGACCTAAAACTGTAACTGTTTCACCAGGGCTGAACACTAAATTCAGATTCTTAAATACGACCTCCGTTTCATATCCACCGCTGCAGTTAATTATTTCCAGTCTATTTTTATTCATAATAGTTACCGCCTATTGCTTCTTCCCGGCGCTAAAGGTTTTAAAACATTCTGATATTATACTGAATTTTCCGCTCGCACTATACTGCATTTTTTCAAGGTCTCCAGACTTTACATTATTTATAAGTGTCATATGCTCGTCAATACAAAATCAATAATTATCGCAGGGTCTATCATAACTGTCCAAATAAATCATAATGGCTACAATTGATAATTTGAAATAGGATTGTTTCAATTTGTTTATATCGACAGAATTAAGGATGCAGCTGTATATGGTACAAAGGTTCATCCCCGCAGGTGCGGGGAACATTCATAAAACACGGCGCACAGTAATAGACCGAGCGGTTCATCCCCGCAGGTGCGGGGAACATCTCGGCGCACTTGCTGCATCGGCCGCGTCATACGGTTCATCCCCGCAGGTGCGGGGAACATCTTTCATGAAGATTGTCGATCCCGATGGCGGCCGGTTCATCCCCGCAGGTGCGGGGAACATTCGTGCAGTAGGCCCCGGAAGCGTAATAACATCGGTTCATCCCCGCAGGTGCGGGGAACATGTTGGCCTCTTTTTTCTTCTTCGGCCGTCCGCCGGTTCATCCCCGCAGGTGCGGGGAACATGAAATGAGTTTGTAACTTCCAGGCTCTGGGGGGGGGTCATCCCCGCAGGTGCGGGGAACATGGTTGTTAATAGCGATCTGATTGAGTCAGCAGCGGTTCATCCCCGCAGGTGCGGGGAACATGCTTGCAGTCTCCGATTGATTACGCTTTCACAAGGTTCATCCCCGCAGGTGCGGGGAACATTCGATTGACAGCTTCAGGCTTTCGCTTGTGTGCGGTTCATCCCCGCAGGTGCGGGGAACATAAATTGCAACCTGTTCCAATCGTCTTCGTATACGGTTCATCCCCGCAGGTGCGGGGAACATCGCATTGAAAACCGCCGAAGATTTAAACGGGGCGGTTCATCCCCGCAGGTGCGGGGAACATGTCATAATAATATTTCAGGATGAGCTGAAATTCGGTTCATCCCCGCAGGTGCGGGGAACATCGGGGATAATGGGTTAAGAAATGAGTTTATAACGGTTCATCCCCGCAGGTGCGGGGAACATTTGTCTGTCGTTTTTTCTGCCGTCCGGTCAATCGGTTCATCCCCGCAGGTGCGGGGAACATTCGCCTAAACCTGTTGGCACATCTTTTATTTGCGGTTCATCCCCGCAGGTGCGGGGAACATAACACAAATACGGTGAATACAGGAATGTATTGCGGTTCATCCCCGCAGGTGCGGGGAACATTCCGCCTCCTGTTCCTGTATAATCTCCGCCCGCGGTTCATCCCCGCAGGTGCGGGGAACATCTTGACGGGGCTTTCATGTCGGTAAACTCGAACGGTTCATCCCCGCAGGTGCGGGGAACATTTTCATAAGTAAGCATCTGGGCATCAGGCGGACGGTTCATCCCCGCAGGTGCGGGGAACATATCGTCGGTCTCGTCATCAAGCAGATAGACGACGGTTCATCCCCGCAGGTGCGGGGAACATATCTCACTGTTCCAGTCCACGCTCCAGTAAGGCGGTTCATCCCCGCAGGTGCGGGGAACATTATGGATATTCCAGACAAGAGAAACTTGATCCGGTTCATCCCCGCAGGTGCGGGGAACATGGGGAATTATGATGGAACAGCTACCAATGTTACGGTTCATCCCCGCAGGTGCGGGGAACATCATCAGGCCATGTGATTGCAGGCACATCTTCGCGGTTCATCCCCGCAGGTGCGGGGAACATGGTGGTTCAAACGATCTGCTGTTTCAGGTTCGCGGTTCATCCCCGCAGGTGCGGGGAACATAGGTTTTAGCCGTGTCATCTATCCGCTATCTACGGTTCATCCCCGCAGGTGCGGGGAACATTTCAATGTCTTTTTAAGCATCTTTGCAATTTCCGGTTCATCCCCGCAGGTGCGGGGAACATTCTTTAATAAGCTTCATTTCACGCTCAAGCCGCGGTTCATCCCCGCAGGTGCGGGGAACATAACACCCTTTCTCTTCTCTGCGGCACTCCCATCGGTTCATCCCCGCAGGTGCGGGGAACATATTTTCGCAGTCGTCGGTTACATCGATTGTTCCGGTTCATCCCCGCAGGTGCGGGGAACATAGCATCATCGAGATTAGCAACTGAAACAGATACGGTTCATCCCCGCAGGTGCGGGGAACATTCAGCACAATTTTCTGATAAATAACACGACACCGGTTCATCCCCGCATGTGCGGGGAACATCTTACTGCCTGAAGTATCGCCGACAAAATATGCGGTTCATCCCCGCAGGTGCGGGGAACATCGGGGATAATGGGTTAAGAAATGAGTTTATAACGGTTCATCCCCGCAGGTGCGGGGAACATTTGTCTGTCGTTTTTTCTGCCGTCCGGT